>JAHDQY010000037.1 GCA_018433595.1 Synergistales bacterium | reverse complement strand
GCTGGGCCTCCAGGGCCTTCTGCTCCGTCGCCGCCAATTTCTCCCCGGCCTGGCGGGCTCCGGCCGAAGAGACGTCGGCGCTGCGCTTGAGGGATTCGATGAGTCCGTCGACCTGGCGGGCCGCCTGGTTCGACTCCTCGGCCAGCTTGCGGACCTCTTCGGCGACGACGGCGAACCCGCGCCCCTGCTCTCCGGCCCGGGCGGCCTCGATGGCGGCGTTGAGGGCCAGCAGGTTCGTCTGGTCGGCGATGGCGGAGATGGTCGTTACGAAGCCCGCGATAGCCGTAACGGCCTGGGTCAGCTCTTCCATGCTCTTCTGGGAGGCGCCGCTGAGCTGTCCCACGTCGGCGACGTCGGCGATGACGGAATCGAAAACAAAGACGGCCTCCTCCGTGGCCTTGCGGGTTTCCTGGGAGGCCTCGGCCCCTGCCGTCGACGACTGGGCGGAGCTCGTGGCCGACGAGGCCACCTCTTCGATGGAGGCGTTCGTCTCCTCAAGGGCTGCGGCGTTCGATTCGGCCAGATTGGCCACCTGATCGACGACGTGCTTGATCTCCATCGTCGAGGCATTGGACTCTTCCGCCAGGGCCGCCAGCGATTCGGCGAGCCTGCCGTTTTTCTCGGCCTCGCCGAGGATGACGGAAAGAGTCTCCCGCTGGGTGGCGATCATCTGGGCCAGGGCGTCGGCCATCTGTCCCAGCTCGTCGTGGGCGGTGATGGAGAAATCGTCACGGCTTATGGTGAGGTCGCCGCCGCGGGCCCTCTCGGCCAGGGCGACGACGGTCTGAAGGGGCCTGACGATGGCCCGGGTCAGAAGGAAGACGACGAAGGAGAGAAGAATCATGGCGGCGATGCCGGCGGCGGCGCCGGCGATGTTGATCGCCCGGACGCCGGCCAGGGCCTGCTCCATGGGGATGGCCACCATGAGCGACCAGGCCCGATCCGTTTTGCCTGGAGCGAAGGGGACGATCTGGGTGAGCACGTCGGTCTTCAGGGCCGGGGAGAAGGCACTGAAGGTCATAGGCCTGCCCGCCGTGACATGGTCGATGATCTCCTTCTCTACGGCCTTGTCCTCATGAAAGTAGGTTTTGCCGAGCCGTGAGGCGTCGGGATAGGCCACGTAGGCGGCGTTGGCTGAGAGAAGGGCGAGGAAGCCGCTCTCGAAGGGCCTGACGGCTCCGATGCTCTCCTGGAAGGAGTCGAGGCTCAAATCGATGCCGACGACGCCCAGAAACCGTCCCTTCGAGAGGATGGGGACGATGTATTCGGCGATCATCACCGACCTGCCGCCGACTTCCCAGGTCGCCGGATCCAGGAGGCGGGCCTTTCCGGTCTTTTTCGTCCCCAGATAGAAGTCCCCCTGTTGGGGATCGTCATAGCCGGTGCAGGCTTCGACCGCGATGGCCCCTCCGCTCCGGTTGAACCAGGGGACGTAGCGGCCGGTCCCGTCGTGGCCGGGTGCGTTGCGGTAGAGGGCGTCCCTGCCGTCGAGGGCGTCGGGCTCCCAGACGGTGAAGGCGCCGAAGAACCGGGGGTTCTCTTCGAGGATGCGCCGGAGCAGGCTGTCGAAGACGGCTCGGTCGGCGCCGCCTTCCTCGTGCAGCGCGGCGAAGGCGGCAGCCAGATGGTGGGCGGCGTCGGCGGCGACGTCGATCTCCGCTCGGGCCGAGGCGGCGTGGTGAAGGGCGATCTCCCGGGACTCGCGGTGGATCGCCTCGGTGAGGAGATGCCGCGCCTTGAAGGAGAGGTAGCCCAGGGCCGAGGCGAAGGTGATGGCCGCCACGGTGAGGATGGAAAGAAGCATTTTCGTGCGCAGTTTCAGGTTGCCTGACATGATGAACCCTCCGTTTTCGACGATCTCTCGAAGATGGCTCTCCGCGGCGCCCGCCTCGGCTGAAGGAGGTCTCGCGACAGTTTCCGGCGGACTTTTGAAGAGGGTTTCATCATACGTTCCCGGCGGAGGAGAATTCCATGGTAAATTGAAAGAATTTGAATTGACCTATCATTAAAATTCATCGATTCTTATTTTGCGATGCCAGCATTTCGATTCTCTTCTCTTTCGCGGATGGGGGCAGCCCTTCTTGGGGAAGAAGGTCCGATCGGTTAAGATGACGTTGATCGCTTCGACAGGCGCCGATGACACAGACAACCTGAAGAGATCGACTCGGCGCCTGGGGCGAGGCGGAGGGAGGTCGTCATGGCTTTTAGAATGCTCGCCCTGGGAGACATTCATCTGGGACGAAGGCCCTCTCCCCTGCCGTCGGGCCTCGATCCGTCACGTCTCGGGCCGGCGGCGGCTTGGGAGCGGACCGTCGAGGCGGCCGTCGAGGCCGACGTCGACGCCCTTGCCCTGGCCGGCGACGTCGTCGAGAGGGAGGACGATTTTTTCGAGGCCTACCGCCATCTCTCGCGGGGCGTCGCACGCCTTGCCGGTGCGGGAGTCGCCGTCGTCGCCGTCGCCGGGAATCACGACGGACGGGTCCTTCCCCGGCTGGCCTCGGAGATCGGTGCCTTTCGCCTCCTCGGCGCCGGCGGGCGATGGGAGCCGATTCTCCTGGAAGGCGGGGGCGAGAGGGTGAGGCTCTGGGGCTGGTCGATGCCCTCGGGGGGCTTTCGACGGAGCCCTCTGGCGGGGGCGGTCTTCCCCGTCGATGAGGTCCCGGCCCTGGGGCTGCTCCACGCCGATGTCGACGGAGGCGGAGGCGGAGGCGACAGCCCCTACGCCCCGACGGCGCCGGCGGAGCTGGAAAGAAGCGGCCTCGACGGCTGGCTTCTGGGACATGTCCACCGCCCTGACGCCCTCAGGGTTCCCCGCCCTCTGGGCTACCTGGGCTCTCTCTGTGGCCTCGACGCCGGTGAGCCGGGTCCTCGCGGCCCCTGGCTGATCACCATCGACGGAGGACGGATCGCCGCGGTCGAACAGTGGCTTCTGGCCCCGATGCGCTGGGAGCGTCTCGACGTCGACCTCTCGGAGATCGCCGACGCGGTGGAGGCTCAGGGCCGCCTTCTGGCGGAGCTTCGCCGGCTTGACGGGCTCATCGCCCGATCGCTTCGCGTTCCCGAGGCGGTGGGGCTCCGCCTTGCCCTGACGGGAAGGACCTCCCTCGGCTCGGCGGCAGGCCGGTTTCTGGGAGAAGAGGGGGCGGTCCTTTTCGAAGGCGAGGGGAAGACGGCCTATTTCGTCGAATCCCTCCGGGTGATGACACGTCCGGTGAAGGCGCTGACGCGCCTCGCCGAGGGGGTTGACCCGCCGGGCCTGCTGGCCCGGAAGCTTCTGGCTCTCGACGATGACGGAAGCAGGGTCGGGCGCCGCCTTCTCGATGAGGCCCGGCGGCGTCTGGAGGCCCTATGCGACCGCCATCCCTGGGCGGAGCTTCCCCGCCCCTCCCTCGACGATGAAGCCCTGGCCGAAGAGCTGCGCCGCGTCGGGCTGCGCCTTCTGGAGGAGCTCGAAGGCCAGAGGGGAGAGCGGTCGTGAAGCTGGTCCGCCTGGAAATCACCCGGCTTCCGGGCATCGAAGGCCCCCTCGTTCTCGACGACGTCGCCGAGGGGTGCAACCTTGTGACGGGCCCCAACGCCTCGGGCAAGAGCAGCCTCATCCGGGCTCTGAGCCGGCTTCTCGACGACCTTCCCGGCGAGGCGGCCGTCGATCTGGAGCTGCGGGCGCTCTTCCGTCGGGGCGAGGCTCTCTGGGAGGTCGTCCGCAGGGGCCGGGAGGTTTCGTGGACCGTCGACGGCAGAAGGGCGGAGCGTCCCTCCCTTCCTGACGGCGATGAGCTGCGCCGCTACCGCCTCGACATGGAGTCGCTGATGGCGGCGGACGACGAGGAGCGCCTTTTCGGAGAGCTTCGGCGCAGCCTTCGGGGAGGCTACGATCTCGACGGACTGCGGGGGGCGGAGCCCTTCCGCGTCGGCCCCAGGTTCGGCGCCGCCGAGGCTCGCGACCTTATCGAGGCCCGGCGGAGCCTTCGGGAGGTTCAGCGGGATTTTTCCGAACTGGAACGGGCCGAGTCGCGTCTTCCCGAGCTGAGGGCGCACCTCGATAGGGCCCGTCGCGCCGGGGAGGAGGCCGAGGCCCTTGCCCGCGCCCGGGAGCTCCTCCGCTTCGCCGGGGAACGGCGTCAGGCGGAGGCCTTTCTGGAGAGCTTCCCTTCCGGCATGGAACGCCTCGTCGGCGACGAGGGCCGCCGCCTTGAGGCGCTCGAAAAGGCTCGTGAGGCGGCGCTCCGGGCGATCGAACTGAACGAGGCCCGCCTCGGGGAGGCGGAACGCCGTATCGAGACGACGGGGCTGGCCGAAGCCGTTCCCGGCGACGCCGCTCTTGCCGGGGCCGCGAAAGGACTCGATGCGGTCCGTCGGCTCGATGATGAGCTGCGGCGCCGGAAAAGGGAGAGGGAGGCTTCGGCGGCGGCGGAGGCCGAGACTCTGGCCGCCCTGGGCGGAAATCCGGCGGGGGCGGATTTGCGCCCCGAGGTCGTCAGCGAGGCCGAAAAGATCGCCGCGGAGCTTCATGGCCTCCAGGAGAAGAGAAGGTGCCGGGAAGTCCGCCTGGCCGAGCTCCCTTCCCCTCCCGACGAGGAGCGTCTGGACGCCCTTTTCGAAGCCGTCGACGCCCTCCGGGAGTGGCTCGCCGCCGACAAGGCCCGCTCGCCCCGCCTCCGGCCCGCCCTGGCCTCGGTGCTTCTGGGACTGCTCGCCGTCGTCGCCTCCGTCTACGGCAGTCATGACGGCCTTCCCCTCATCGCCGCCGCCGTTGCCCTGGCCGGCCTCTGCTGGGCCCTTTTCGAGTCTTCCGGTGACGGACGCCGTGCGGCCCGTGAGCGTTTCGAGGCCTTCGCCGTCGAGTGCCCCGAGGCGTGGCGCCGGGAGGAGGTCCGGCGGCGGCTGAAGGCCCTTGAGGCCGAACGGGCCCGGCAGATGGAGCTGAGGGAGCGGGCTCTCCAGGGCCTGGAGATGGGCCGGGATCTGGAGCGGATCGAAGGGGAGCTGGAAGAGGCGGAAAGGCGCAAAAGGCTTCTGGCGGAAGAAATCGGATTCGATCCTTCCCTGACGGGCCAGGGCTTTCACCTCTTCGTCCGTCTGAGCTCCGATTACGGCCGTTTCCGGCGGGAACGCCTCGCCGCCGAGGCCGACTGCCTCCGCCTTCAGGCCGAGAGAGAATCGGCCCTCGAAGGGGTCCGCTCGTTCCTCGAATCCTGGTGCCGCCTCGACGGCGACTTCGCCCTTCCGACCGCCGAAGCGGCCCTGGAGGATCTGTCGCGGAGAGGCCGGGAGGCTCGGGAAGCCCTGTCGGCGAAGGAGGCCCTCCTTGAAGAGGCGCGCCGTCTGACCCATCGGCTCGATGAAGAGGGGACTGCCGAAAAGGCGCTCTACGAGGGGGCCGGACTCGCCGGAGGGGAACGGGGAGAGCTTCTGGCGCGGCTGGAGCGACGGGAGTCCTGGAGGGAGGGCCGCTCTCGGCTTCTTGAGGCCCAAAGCCGGGAGCGGCTCTTCCGGGAGCTCCTTGAGAGCCGCCCCGATCTGCTGAGCCGCGTCGAAAGCGGCGACGGCGACGGCATCGAAAGGGATCTGGAGGAGGCGAAAAGGCTGGCCCGCAGCGCGGAGCCCCTTGGAGAGGAAATCGCCCGGATCGACGAAAGAACCGAGGCGGCGCTCCGAGGGAAGCGGCTCGAAGAGGCTTCGGCCGCCGTCGACGAGGCCCTGGCCTCGCTCAGGACAAGGCGGGACCAGGCCTTTTCCGCCGACCTGGCGGCCCTGCTTCTGGACGAGATCGAGGGGGATTTCCGGACCGAGAACGAGCCGGAGCTCCTCCGGGAGGCCCGGGAGCTTTTGGGCCGTTTCACCGGTCATGCTTTCGAGCTGAGAGTCGACCTCTCCCAGGGTTTCCTCGTCCGTGACTGCTCTTGCGGCATCGATCGAAGTCTCCCGGAACTCTCGACGGCGACGCGGATGCAGCTTCTTCTGGCCATGCGTCTGGCCTGGATCGCACAGGTCGAAAAGGGGAAGCTCTCGCTTCCCCTTTTCCTCGACGAGGCCCTCACCAACAGCGATGCCATCCGCTTCGGCCAGGTGGCCTGCTGTCTCGACGATCTGGCCCGTGGAGGACGGCAGATCTTTTACCTCAGCGCCAGATCCTATGAGGCCGCTCTCTGGAAAGAGGCGACGGGACGAGCTCCCCACCGGATCGATCTGGAGGCCCTGCGGGGAAGGGAAGAGGAGCGCCTCCCCGAGGCCTACCTTCTTCCCGCGACCGACCCGGTCCCAGAGCCGGGGGAGAGGAGCGCCGAGAGCTACGGCGCCGTGCTTTCGGCGGCCCCCGTCGATCCGCGCTCTTTCGGGGCGCTCCATCTTTTTTACATCCTCAGGGACGATCTGGAGCTGCTCCATCGCCTGATGGAAGACTGCCGTCTTTCTTCCCTGGGAGCCCTGGAGCTCTTCCTCTCCGGCCGCCGCGCCCCGCTTCGTCTCGGGGAGGAGGCCTTCGGCAGGCTGGGCCGTCGGGTCCGGATCGCCCGGGCCTGGTGCGCGGCCTGGCTTCAGGGGCGGGGCAGGATCGTCGACGGAGCCGCTCTGGAGGCTTCCGGAGCCGTCTCGCCCCGTTACATCGATCGCGCCGGCGACCTGGCCCGGGAGTGCGGCGGTGACGGGGCGCTCCTCGTCGCCGCGCTCCGCTCCGGAGAGCTGAGCCGTTTCCGATCGGAGAACATCGATCAGCTCGAAGCCTGGCTTCGTGCGGAGGGCTACATCGACGCCGGAAGACGTCTCGACGCCGAGGAGCGCCGTCAGGCCGTCGCCTCCGTCGTCGATGAGGCGGAACTGCCCGAGATCAATGCCGTCGTCGACTGGCTTGAGGCCGGGTGTCGCGTCGGCGGCGATGAAGAGGAAAGTCCTCGAGAAAAAGAGGAACCCGCCCTGGGTAAAGAGGAGAGATAAGATCATGAAAAGGCTGGTCCTGGTGGACTATGAGAACATCAATCTCGATTCCGTCGCCGAGGTCGACACGACGTCGACCTCTCTGTGGATCTTTGTCGGCCCCAACCAGAAGAACCTTCCCTTCGAGACCGTCGCCGGACTCCAGCGGCTCGGCGAGGCCTGCCGCTGGATCAAGATCGCCAGGCAGGGCAAGAACAGCCTCGATTTTCACATCTGCTTCGAGCTCGGCGCCATCTGCGCCGCTCCGGAGCGGCCCGAGAGCGTCTTCGTCCTGAGCAACGACAAGGGGTACGACGCCGTCATCGACTACGCCAACGGCAAGGGGATGAAGACGCTGCGCGTGACGCATCTCTCTCAGCTCCCCGCCTCCACGGTGAGCAAGCCCAAGTCGAAGTACACGGGGGCCATCATCGAGAACCTCCGCAAGATTCAGCCGCAGAAGCGTCCCCGGAAGGTCAGCTCCCTCCGGTCCCACCTGATCAACTGTTTCAAGAACAGCATCCCCGAAGGCGAGATCGACGTGGCGCTGGAGGAGCTCTTCGCGACGCAGAAACTCTCCGAGGAGAAGGGACACGTCAAGTACGAACTCTAGGAAGAGGAGAGGAGCCGGTGATCTCACCGGCTCCTCTCGTAAAGATCGTCCACTTCCGGGCGGCGCGGGATGGCGGGCAGGGCCCCCAGGCGGGTGCAGGCCAGAGCTCCGGCGCAGACGCCGAAACGGACCGCCTCGGCCAGCTGACGCCCCTCGCCGAGGGCCACAGCCAGGGCCCCCGTAAAGGTGTCGCCGGCGCCGGTGCTGTCGACGACCTCGACGACGGGGGCGGCCACGTGGCCCGAGAGGTGGTCCGAAGCGAAGTAAGCCCCGTCGGAACCGGCCGTCATGACGACGGCGCCGACGCCTGATCCGAGGAGTCTCTCGAAGGCCGTCTCCCTGTTGGCCGTCTTGGCGCATTGGCTCAGCTCGATGGCGTTGGGGACGAAGACGTCGACGAGGGAGAGAATCTCTTCAGGCAGCTCCCGCCAGGGGGCGGGATTGAGAATCGTCAGGACCTCCCGGGCCTTGGCGAGCCTCAGTCCCTCGGCTACGGCCTCCAACGGGACCTCCAGCTGAAAGAGGGCGGCCCTGGCCTCCCGGAAGAGGTGCTCCGACTGTCTCACGTCGCCGGCGCTGAGAAGGGCGTTGGCCCCCGGGGCGACGATGATGCTGTTGTCCCCGCCGGCGACGCAGATCTGGGCCACGCCGCTGCTTGTCCCCGGAGTCTTGAGAACGCCTTCGGTGTCGATCCCCTCGGCCTTGAGAACCTCCAGAAGCTGTCTTCCGAATCCGTCGTCGCCGATGCGGCCGATGTGGACGGCTGCGGCGCCCAGGCGGGCGCAGGCCGCCGATTGGTTGGCTCCCTTCCCCCCCGGAGCCGTCGAGAAGGGCCCTCCGAGAATCGTCTCTCCCAGAACGGGCAGCCGGGGCGTTCCCATGATCAGATCCATGTTGATCGACCCCACCACGACGATTTTCCTCACTTTTTATGCACATCCTTCCCTCTGAGCCCTCTGAGACGGTCGATTCAGCTTGACAAGGCACCGTAATAGAAACTAGCATAAAGCAAACCTTTGCGCAAACCTTTGCTTGGCGGGTGCCGCCCCTTTTTCCCGGTGTGGCGTCCGAAGAACCTTTCATGGAGGAGGTTTCCCCTCATGGCGACGATGAAAGATGTGGCGGAACGCTCCGGCGTTTCGGTGACGACGGTTTCTCACGTCGTCAACGGTACCCGGTACGTCAGCGAAGAGGTGCGCCTCCGTGTCGAACGGGTCATGGAGGAGATCGGTTACCGTCCCAACATTCTCGCCCGGGGACTGAGACGCGGCGAGGCGACCCTCCTGGGCCTGGTCGTGCCCGACGCGACGAATCCCTACTTCGCGGAGATCGCCCGGGCCGTGGCTGACGCCTGCGCCGAAAGGGGCTATGCCGTCATCGTCTGCAACTCCGACGGCCGGCGGGACCGGGAGAAAGAGGTCATCGAGGTGCTAGCCGCCAACCGCGTCGGCGGGATCTTCCTCGTCAATGTCGGCGTCACCGAGCGTGATGCCGCTCTTTTCGAGGGGCTCGACATTCCCATGGTGATGCTCGACCGGGAGATTCCCGGCATCACCGTCGATTCCATCCAGATCGACAACGCCCATGGCGGGCAGCAGGCGACGGAACACCTCCTCGCTTTGGGCCACCGGCGCATCGCCTGTATCGCGGGACCCTCTCAGGTTTCCCCGAGCGCCGACCGGGTCACCGGTTACCGCCAGGCTCTGGAGGCCTCGGGAGTCGTCTTCGATCCCGGTCTGGTGGAGCGGGGCGATTTCACGCCCTCCTCGGGCTACGATTGCGCCCGGTCCCTGATGGCCCGGGAAAAGCGACCGACGGCCATTTTCGCCTGCAACGATCTCATGGCCTTCGGCGCCATTACGGCCCTGGCCGAATCGGGTCTTTCCGTCCCCGGCGACGTTTCCGTCGTCGGTTTCGATGATATTGCTCTGGCCGCCTATTTCAACCCCCCCCTGACGACGGTCGCCCAGCCCCGGCTCGAGATGGGTCGGGCGGCGGCCAGGATCCTTCTGGAGCGGATGCGGGACGGCACCCTGCCTCGCCGCCGTCCCGTCCTGATGAACACGACCCTTGTGGTAAGGCGTTCTTCCGGGTCTCCTGCGGGGGGTGGTCTGCCGGGTTAGTCTCTGTCGGTTGGCTGTGGTGCGTCCCTTGCAGATGTGTCCGTTGATGACGCTCTGTACGTTTCTGTCGGGAAGGAGTGGTTTCCATGAAGAGAAAGTCTCTTGTTGTCGTCGCCCTCTGTCTCATCGCCTCCTGCCTTTTCGCCCTGCCCGCGATGTCCGCCGATAAGCCGGTCAAGGTGGCTCTTGTACTCGCTGGCTTCCTCGGCGACAAGTCCTTCAACGATTCGGCCTACCAGGGGCTGGAGCGGGCCATCGCCGATTTCGGCGTCGAGGTGAAGGTGATGGAGTCGAAGAATCCCGCCGACTGGGAGTCGAACCTCATCGCCATGGCCGCCTCGGGCTACGATCTGGTCCTCGCCTGCAGCACCCAGATCGCCGAGCTTGTCGACAAGCACGCCGCCGATTTTTCCGAGGTCAGGTTCGGCGTCATCGACGGGGCCGTCAAGGCGCCCAACGTGAAGTCCATCGTCTTCGCCCAGAATGAGGGCTCCTTCCTGGCCGGGGCCGCGGCGGCCCTCTTCACGACCCGGACGGAGATTCCCGGCGTGAACGACAAGAAGATCATCGGCTGGGTCGGCGGCATGGACATTCCCGTCCTTCACGATTTCCTCGTCGGCTACGAGCAGGGCGCCAGGTTCATCGATCCCGAGGTGAAGGTTCTCGTCTCCTTTGCCGGTACCTTCAACGACCCACTTAAAGGCAAGGAGCTGACTCTGGCCCAGTACGACCAGGGCGCCGATATCGTGATGAACGTCGCCTCCAACACCGGCAACGGCATTCTTGAGGCAGCCAGCGATACGGGCAAGTATGCCATCGGCGTCGATCTCGACCAGGACGGCATCTACCCCGGCCATATCCTGACGTCCATGCTCAAGCGCGTCGACGTGGCCAGCTACGAGCTCGTCAAAGACGTCGTCAAGGGGACCTTCGGAGGAAATTCCGTCGTCGAGATGGGCATCGCCTCGGGCGGCGTCGGCCTGACGGACATGTCCGTCATGAAGGAGGCCCTGGGCGAGAAGTTCCCTCAGGACATCCTCGACAGGATTCAGGAGCTGACGGAGAAGGTCAAGAGCGGCGAGATCAAGGTCGAGGCCTACGCAGGCTTCCAGCGCAACTAGCTTTTCTCGAGGAGGGGGCCGTATCCGCCTGTCGGGAGCGGCCCCCCGTCGGATGCGAAAGAGGTGAGTTGCGTTGACCGAGCCGATCGTGACCATGGAGGCCATCGTCAAGAATTTCCCCAACGTGCGGGCCGTTGACGGCGGCCGCTTCGATCTTTGGTCCGGGGAAGTTCACGCCCTGATCGGCGAGAACGGGGCGGGCAAATCGACGATGATGAAGACCCTCTACGGTCTCTACGAGCCCGAAGAGGGACGGATCACCGTCAGGGGCCGGACCTTCGAAACCCTGACGCCGACCGAGGCCATCGCTCTCGGCATCGGCATGGTGCACCAGGAGTTCATGCTCGTTCGGGAGCTGACCGTTCTGGAGAACGTCATCCTCGGCTTCGAGCCCCGGAAGGGGGGCGGCCGTATCGATTTCGACGAGGCCGAGGCCAGGGTCCGACGTTTCGTCGACGATTACGGTCTCCACATCCGGCTTCATAAAAAGGTGAACGAAATCTCTGTGGGCGAGGCCCAGAGAGTGGAGATCATAAAGGCTCTCTATCGCGGGGCCGATATCCTGATCCTCGACGAGCCGACGGCGGTTCTCACACCCCAGGAGACGTCGCGGCTCTTCGAGATTCTGCGGACCCTCAAGGCCGACGGCAAGTCGATCGTCTTCATCACCCACAAGCTGCGGGAGGTGATGGCCCTTTCCGATCGCGTCACCGTCATGCGCCAGGGACGGCATATCGCCACCCTTGAGGCTTCGGCGACGTCCATTCCCGAGCTGGCACGGCTCATGGTGGGTCGCGACGTCTTCCTCGGCGTCCAGCCCTCAAACCGCCACGGATCGGGGGAGCCGGTGCTGACCGTTGAAGACATCTATGTCCCCGGTGACAAGGAGCTTTCCAAGTTGCGGGGTGTCTCCCTCGAACTCCGCCGCGGCGAGGTTCTGGGCGTCGCCGGCATCGACGGCAACGGCCAGAGCGAGCTCGTCGAGGCCATCGCCGGTCTCCGTCCCGTCGAAAAGGGGCGGATTCTCCTCCAGGGGCGGGAGATCCAGAACCGGACGCCCCTGGAGGTTCGCGCCGCAGGCTTGGCCCACATTCCCGAGGACCGCAATCAGCGCGGGCTTAACCGCTCCATGTCGATCGAGGAGAATCTGATTGCCACGGTCTTCCGCAAAAGGCCTCTTTCCCTGGGGCCGATGCTGGTGCCGGCGGCCCTGAGGCGTTTCGCCGAAAGGCTGATCGCGGCCTTCGACATCCGTCCCCCCCGGCCCGAGGTGGCGGTGGCCAATCTCTCCGGCGGGAACGCCCAGAAGGTCGTCGTCGCCCGGGAGATCGACGCCGACGCCGATGTGCTTCTGGCGGCCCAGCCGACGAGGGGCGTCGACGTCGGCTCCATCGAGAACATCCGCCGCGAGCTCGTCAGGGCCTGTGAGAAGGGGACGGCGATCCTGCTCGTCTCGGCCGATCTGGAAGAGATTCTCTCCCTCTCCGATCGGATTGCCGTCATGTACGAGGGAAAGATCACGGGCTTTCTCGAAGCCGGTGAGGCCGACGAGGAGACATTGGGCCTTTTCATGACGGGAGGTGCCGTCCGTGCGTAGAAGCGCCGTTTTCAACACCGTCGCCACCATCGCCGTCTCCCTCCTTTTCGGCGCCGCCGTCGTGGCGTTCATGGGGCACAGCCCCCTGGAGGCCTACCGGGAGCTTCTCAAGGGAGCCTTCTGGGGCCGCTTCAACTTCGGCGGGACCCTGGAGCGCTTCGTCCCCCTTCTCCTGACGGCTTTGGCCTTCGCCGTCTCCTCCAAGGTGGCCGTTTTCAACGTCGGCGTCGAAGGGGAGCTCTATCTGGGCGCCATCGCCGCCGCCTGGGTCGGTGTCGCCGCCGCAGGGCTGCCCATGGTGTTTCACATCCCCCTCTGCCTGGTCGTCGCCATGATCGCCGGCAGCCTCTGGGCGGCCATCCCCGGAGCCCTGAAGGCCTGTTGGCGGGTCAACGAGGTCTGTGTCACCATCCTGGCCAACTACGTGGCCATCTACATCACCTCCTATCTCGTCGGCTACCCCCTCTCGGCGGGAACGGGAGTCCCTCAGACGAAGGCTTTGACGGCCACGGCCAGACTGGCCCGGATTCTGCCGCCGAGCCGGGCCAACGTGGGACTCTTCATCGCCCTGGCCGCCCTGCTTTTCACCTGGTGGCTCGTCCATCGCAGCACCTGGGGCTACCGGATGCGGGCCGTCGGCGACAATCCGGGCTATGCCGAGCACGTCGGCATCCGCGCCCGATCGACCATGATCTGGGGCATGATGATAAGCGGCGCCCTGGGCGGTCTCGCCGGAGCCATCGAGGTCATGGGGATCTACGGCTACTTTCTGGACAACTTCTCGCCGGGCATCGCCTTCGACGGCATGCTGGCGGCCCTCATCGCCCGAAACGACATCCGTCTCGTGCCGCTGCTGGCCTTCTTCCTGGCCGCCCTCAAGGCGGGAGCCCTCGGAATGGAGCGTTTCACGGGGATTCCCAAATCCCTCGTCGATGCCATCATCGCGATGTTCATCCTCCTCGCCGCCATGGAGGGGCTCTTCCTCCTCCGCCGCCGGGCCAAGGGGAAGGAGGCCTAGATCATGTTCGACGACCTCTCGCTGGTCTTCAACTACACTCTCGTGCACGCTACGCTCCGGGCCTCGACGCCCATCCTCTACGCCACTCTGACCTGCATCCTGACCCAGCAGGCCGACATTCTCAACATCGGCGTCGAAGGGATCATGCTCTGCGGGGCCTTCATGGCCGTGACCGTCAGCTACTTCAGCGGCAGCTGGCTTCTGGCCCTGGCCGCCGCCGTCCTCGTAGGGACGGCCATTTCGGCCGTCATGGCCGTGGCCCATCTCCGCTACAAGGCCGACATCTTCGTCGTCGGCATGGCCATCAACATGCTGGCCTTGGCGGTGACCCGCTTCCTCCTTCAGAAGGTGCTGGGCACGTCGGGCTCCTTCTACGACAAGGCCATCGTCCCCCTGCCCCGGATTCACCTGGCCTTCACCGACGGCAACGAGATTCTCAGAAGCCTTTTCAGCGACTACTCCCTCTTCGAGCCGTTGGGGATCGTCTTCGTTTTCCTGCTCTGGTGGCTCCTCTACCGAACCGTCTGGGGGCTCCGTCTGCGCAGCGTCGGACTCAACCCCCTGGCGGCAGAGACGGCGGGGATTCCCGTTTTCAGGAAGAAGTTCGAAGTCATGCTCTACTCGGGTGTCGTCGGTGGCATGGCCGGGGCCTATCTCTCCCTGGGCTACTCCCGTCTTTTCGCCGAAAACATGACCAACGGGCGGGGTTTCATGGGCGTGGCGGCCATGTTCTTCGGCGGCGGAGACCCGATCCGGAGCTGGATCGGCTGTCTCATTTTCGGCTTTACCGACTCCGTCGGCTCCCGCCTCCAGTCCCTGGGCCTGCCGCCCCAGTTCATTCTCATGATCCCCTACGTGGCGACCATCGCCGTTCTGGCGCTGGCCCTGGCCCGCAAGACGGCCAACGAACGGCGGGCCCGCAGCGCCCTCAAGTGAGTTCCTTTCATCGACAAGGAGGTATCCGCCCATGACCGCACCGCCCAGGAAGATCATCCTCGACGTTGACCCCGGCCACGATGACGCCGTGGCGATGATGATCGCCGCCGTCCATCCCGCCGTCGATCTCAGGGCCGTCACCGTCGTCGCCGGCAATCAGACGCTGGAGAAGACGGCGCGGAACGCCCTCAATGTGGCATCGGCCATCGGCCTGACCTGTCCCGTCGCGGCGGGTATGTCCCGCCCCCTGGTGCGGGAGCAGGTCATCGCCGACGACATCCACGGCGTCTCCGGCCTGGACGGTCCCGTCTTCGGCGAGCCCACCGTCGCCCTCGACGGCCGCCATGCCGTCGATCTCATCATCGAGACGCTTCTGGCCTCCGACGGCGACATCACCGTCGTTCCCACGGGGCCTCTGACGAACGTGGCCATGGCCATGAGAAAGGAGCCGCGCATCGTCGAGCGGATCGAGCGGATCGTCCTCATGGGCGGCGCCTGTCAGCTGGGCAACTTCACGCCGGCGGCGGAGTTCAACATCTACGCCGATCCCGAGGCGGCTCAGGTGGTCTTCTCCTCGGGCCGCCCCCTGGTCATGATGGGGCTTGATCTGACCCGCCAGGCCCTCTGCGGCCCCGACGTCATCGGCCGCGTACGGAAGCTCGGCAATCCCGTGGCCCGGCTCTTCGCCGAGCTGATGGAGTTCTTCGCCGCAACCCAGAAGGAGGTCTTCGGCTGGGAGGCGCCGCCCCTCCACGACCCGACGACGCTGGCCTGGCTCATTGATCCGACCCTCATCACGACGAAGGCGATGCATGTCGATATCGAACTCCGGGGCGAGCACACCTACGGCCGCACCTGCTGCGACTGGTACGGCGTCACCGGCAAGGCGCCCAACGCCGACGTGGCCGTGAAGCTCGATGTCCCCCGCTTCTGGGACTTCATCATCGAGACGCTGGCCCTCTACGGAAGGGAGGGGTGACGCGTGGAATCCCGTCTTTGCGGAATCGTGAACGATGATCGGGAAGGCTTTCTCCGGCCTCTCCTCGATCTGATCGCCATCGACACGCAGGTCCTGGGACACGGCGTCGAGGGGGGCCGGGAGCGGGCCGGCCAGGAGTACCTTGAAAGCCTGCTTCGCTCTCTCGGTGCCGAGGTGATCCGCCAGCCTCTCGATGAGTCCCTCATCGACGAAGGGAGGCGGCTCTGGGGCGAAGGCAATCGGGGCCACAACTACGAGGGGCGATGGAACGTCATCGGCCGCTTCGGCGGCCTCGGCGGCCCTTCCCTCCTCTTCGACGGCCACGTCGATACCATGCCTCCCGGCGACCGGGCCGACTGGACCTTCGATCCCCACGAGCCCCGCGTCGCCGACGGGCGGATCTACGGCCTCGGCGCCAACGACATGAAAGGAGGGCTCATGGCCGCCGTCATGGCCCTGCGCCTTCTCCGGAAGGCCGGTCTCGAACTGCCCGGTGACGTGACGATCCTCTCCGTCGTCGACGAGGAGGGCGGCGGCAACGGGACGCTGGCGGCGATGGTGGGCGGAGTGAAGGCCGATGCCGCCGTCGTCTGCGAGCCGACCTCCCTGGCCGTCACCCGGGCCCACATGGGCTTCCTCTTCTTCCGCGTCGACGTCTTTGGTCGGGCCCTTCACTCGGGAAGCAAGTGGCTCGGCGTCAGTGCCATCGAAAAGGCCATCCTGCTCATCGAGGCTCTCCATGACCTGGAGCACCGCTGGCTCATGGAGCACCGCCACCTCCTTCTGCCCCCGCCGACGCTCAACGTCGGCGTCATCGAAGGCGGGACGGCCGGCTCGACCGTTCCCGATCACTGCGCCTTCAAGCTCTGCCTCCACTACCTGCCGTCGATGGACCGGGACGACGTGGTCCGCCAGGTCGAGGAGACGCTGGCCCTCCGTTCGCAGGGAGACCCTTGGCTGCGGGAGAACCCGCCCCGGGTCTTCATCTACCAGGAGGGGCGTCCCTTCGAGATGGAGGAGGCCCATCCCTTCGTCGAGGTTGTCAGGGAGAGCGTCGAGGCCGCGACGGGGCGAAAGGCCGTCGTCGACGGATCGCCTGCCGGCAACGACGCCCGCCTTCTTCGCAACATCGGGAAAATGCCCGCCGTCATCGTCGGACCCGGCCCTCTGGCCAACTGCCACATGCCCGACGAGTGGCTGCCTCTGGAAGACTACCTGGAGAGCATCGTGGCCTACGCGATGCTGATTCTCAAATGGGGAGGTCGACAGCAGTGAAGAAGAAACGCATCCTTCTGGCCGGCGAATCGTGGATGAAGCACACGATCCACGTCAAGGGCTTCGACAGCTTCACGACCGACGAATACGAAGAGGGGGCCGGAGCCCTCATCGCCGCGCTGGAGTGCGGCGGTCACGAGGTGACCTTTCTGCCCAACCACCTCGCCCCGGAACGGTTCCCCTCGACGGAGGAGGAGCTCGCCCGCTACGATGTCGTCCTTCTCTCCGACATCGGCTCCAACACGCTTCTTTTGGCTCCGGCCACCTTCAACCGCAGCCGGAGGACGCCCGACAGGGCGGCCCTCCTGGCCGAGTGGGTCGCAGGCGGCGGCGGCTTTTGCATGATCGGCGGCTACATGACCTTCTCCGGCATCGACGGCAAGGGGAGATGGGGGCGGACGGCCCTCGCCTCCGTTCTTCCCGTGCGCTGCCTCGACGGGGATGACCGCGTCGAGATCCCCCAGGGCGTCGTTCCCGAGGTGCTTGCGGCCGATCACCCCGTCTTCGAGGGGCTTGAGGGAGAGTGGCCCTTCTTTCTCGGCTACAACCGCACCGAAGCCGTCGAGGAGGCCCTTGTCGCCGCCACGATCAACGGCGACCCCTTCATCGCCCTGCGCCGGGTCGAAAAGGGGCGGACGGCCGCCTTCTCCTCCGACTGCGCCCCCCACTGGGGACCTCCCGAGTTCTTGAGCTGGAGCGGTTACGGCCGCTTCTGGAACAACCTCGTCGCCTGGCTGACGTCCTGATCGGCGGTGCGGTTTTTCTCCCCTTTTCCGCCCATCGACCGAGCCGTCGGGCCCCTTCTCGGGGCCCGACGGCTTTTCATCCGGACCGTCGGCGTGGGACGCCATCACGACCATCGACATCGGGGGCTTGACGACAGCGTATAGCTGCTATATGCTTCAGCCATGAAAAAATCGACGCTGTGCCGAAAAAAAGTCAGCTACGGTCTTCTTTCCATCATCGTCCGCCTCCAGGATCTGGAGCGAAAGACCCATACTTACGGAACGGACCAGCCCCTTTTCATCGCCGAGATCCACATGATCAAGGCCATCAGGGAACACCCGGAGGCTCACCTCACGGCCCTGGCCGACAGGCTGGGCGTAACGAAGGGGGCCGTCTCCCAACTCGTCAAAAAACTGGAGGAGAAGGGCATGGTCGTCAAGGACCGCGATCCTGCCAACAGGGCCCGCGTCGTCCTCTCCCTGACGGCCAAGGGGGAAAGGGCCTATTCCGTCCATGAGAGGGCCCACCGCGACTTCGACGACCTCGTCGAGGGGCTTCTGCAGGGGGCCACGGAGGAGGAAAGAGCGTTTCTGCAGGACTTCATCTCGAGGCTGACTCTTGCCCTGGACAGATTTTCGACCGAGAAGGAGTGAGTTTTGTTGTTAAACCGTATAGGAGCTAAACGTATAGACTCTAAACCATATGTGCCCAGAGAGGAGGAAAGGACCATGAAAGACAAGGGACGGGTCTTCACGGGGCTTTGCGGAGGTGCCTGCTACGATCGGTTCGCAGCCCTTTTCGGCATGAAGGCCCCCTTCTACAGAAAGGCCCTGGGGGCGCTGGTTCTCGGGGCGAGGGAGAGGGCCCTCGATCTGGGCTGCGGCCCGGGTTCCATGATGCTTCTCCTGGCCTCCCGGTCCCACGAGGAGGCCAGGATCTGGGGCATCGTTTGGTTCCCCCTCTGCTGCTGGGGCGAGGGGAACAAAGACAACTGGAACAACGTCTATCCCCGACTCTGTCGCGAACAGGGACTTCTTTCCGAGGCGGACGGCTACATCAATTCCATAGCCCGCCGCCAGCTTTTCCGCAAAGGGCCCGCTCTCTCTTGCCCCTCCTCTTCCGGAGAGGAAGTTTTTTCCGTTGCGGCCGTTGCCGGAGAAGATCGGAGGGAGTGAGGGACCTCTGCAATTCCGCTCGCCGGAGGTTTTCGGAATAGGTCCTCCCCGTCTTGCGGTCCCTGTCGCCCGAGAGGGACCTTTCCCTGAAATGCGGCCTTGCTGGCCGCCTCCATAGAGGTCTCCTCGCCGCTCAAGGCGACGAGGGGCAGATGTTCTTTGTTTTTAAGATGTATAGCACCTAAACACCTCTCCTGAGGTTTCCCCTCGGCGAAGGCTTTTGGAGGCAGGCCTGTCGGAGCGTCTTTCGCCGTAGCGTGGAGCATGGAAGCAAGCCGGAAAGGAAGATTCAAGATGGCAAAGAGGACGAGAAGGGTAATGGTCTTTCTCTGCGTCGCCGCGATCGCGGCGGCGGCTGTCGCTTTTTTGTGCCTCGATCGGCAGACCGTGCCCGTGGAAGGGGAGACCTCACCGGCCTGGCCCAGGCCGGTCGGGATCGAAGAGGTCCGCTCCTCACGGGAAGAAAGCTCCAACCGCTACCCTGTCACGGTTCTGGCCTCGAAGGAGATTCCCCTTTCTTTCCGCGTCGGCGGCCCCCTCTCGGCCGTTTCCGTTCAGCCTGGCGACGCGGTCCGTCGGGGAGACGTGCTGCTCGAAATCGACCGCCGTGATTTCGACGACGTCCTGAGGATGCTGGAGGCCGAGAGGGAGATGACCGCCGTTAACCTTGATCAGGCCCGCCTCGATCTGAAGCGGGCCCGTTCCCTCCTGGCCGAGGCGGTCATCGCCCAGGCGAGCTTTGACAGTGCCCGGAGTGCCTACGATCGGGCCTCCGCCGCACTGCGGGGTGCCGAGAGCCGTCTTGCCGGAGCCCGGCACAGCCGAGAGGACTGCCGCCTCCGCGCCCCCTTTGACGGCGTCGTGGCGACGCGGGACGTCGACGTCCACCAGATGGTCTCGGCGGGGCAGACGGTCCTCACCCTTCTCGATCTCTCCCGCGTCGACGTCAGGGTCGACATCCCCGAAGGCGAGGTCGCCGAAAGGTCCCTGACAGGAGGAGAGGAGGCCCTCGTCACCTTCCATTCCCTCCCCGATAGGGTCTTCTCCGTCTTTCTGAAGGAGTGGAGCGCCGCCCCGGACAGGGCGACGGGCACCTACGGCGTGACCTTTTCTCTCGCCTCGCCTCCGGAGCTGCGCCTTCTGCCGGGGATGACAGGAGAACTGGCCTGGGCCGAGACGAAGAGGGCGAGCGTCCTGACCGTTCCCGCCGATGCCGTCGTCGCCGACGACGGGGGAGCTCCGACGGTTTTCGTCTTCGATCCGGCGACGTCGACAGTGTCGCGACGCCCCATCGACGTGGGGCCCTGCGGCGGCCCCGATCGCCTCGTCGTCCGAGGCGGCCTCGTCGAGGGGGAGCGGATCGTCACGGCCGGGGCCGCCTTCGTCGTCGACGGGATGGCCGTCAGGCCCCTCGCCTCGCGGTAGGGCCGGGACGATGGCCTTCAACCCGGCGGCCTTTTCCCTGCACAGGCGGACGTTGACGATCGTCCTCATCCTTCTGCTCGTCGGAGCGGGAGCCCTCGCCTACGGCAGGCTGGGCCGTCTCGAGCACCCCTCCTTCTCCATCAAGACGGCCATGATTCTCACGGCCTATCCCGGTGCCTCGCCGGAGGAGACGGAGCAGGAGGTCACCGACGTCATCGAAGAGGCCGTTCAGTCCATGGAGCAGGTGAAGTGCTTTCGCTCGACCTCTCAGGAGGGGCTGTCGATCGTCTTCGTCGACATAAAGGACCGCTACAGGGCCGCCGAGCTCCCCCAGGTCTGGGACGAACTGCGCCGCAAGGTGGGCGACGCCCAGCGCCTCCTGCCTCCGGGGGCGGGGGCCTCCCTGGTGACAGACGATTTCGGCGATGTCTACGGCCTCTTTTTCGCCGTTACCGGCGAGGGCTACTCCTACAGGCAGCTCGAGGATTACGCCGAGGAGCTGAAATCGGAGCTCCTCCTCTGTCGCGACGTGGGCAAGGTCCGCCTCTGGGGGACGAGGGAGGAGAGGATCTATCTCGATTTCACCCGCTCCCGCCTCGTCAGAAGTGCCCTCTCGCCCAAGGTCCTTTCGGACCTTCTCCTCTCGCAGAACCTCGTCCGACAGAGCGGCAACATCGCCGTGGGCGGGCGCTACGTCCGCATATCCCCGACGGGAGATTTCGGAGCCGAGAGGGCCATCGGCGATCTTCTCGTCGGAGGCGGCGGAGGGCTGGTCCGGCTGGGCGACGTGGCCTCCCTCTCGCGGGGCTACGAGGACCCGCCCCGCAATCTCCTCCGTTTCAACGGCAAAAGGGCCGTCGGACTGGGGATATCGACCGTCGCCGGAGGCAACGTCGTGACCATGGGGGAGGCCGTGAGAGGGCGCCTGGCCGAGCTGGAGGGGCTCCGTCCCCTCGGAATGGAGCTGGAGCCGATCTACGGTCAGGACGAGATCGTCGTGGCCTCCATCGGCCAGTTTGTCGTCAACCTTCTCCAGTCTCTATCCATCGTCATCGGCCTTCTGCTGCTTTTCATGGGCTGGAGAAGTGGCCTTCTCATCGGCTTTTCGCTCCTGCTCACCCTTCTGGCCACTTTCATCGGCATGTTCCTCATGGGCGTGACGCTCCAGAAGGTCTCTCTGGGCGCCCTGATCCTCGCCCTGGGCATGCTCGTCGATAACGCCATCGTCGTCGTCGACGGCATGCTCGTCCGCATGGCGAGGGGAGAGGGACCCGAAGAGGCGGCCTGCTCCGTCGTGGCGGCGACGCAATGGCCCCTTCTGGGGGCGACGGCCGTGGCGATCCTGGCCTTCGCCGCCGTCGGCCTGGCGCCGGGCAACGTGGGCGAATTCAGCCGATCCCTCTTTCAGGTCATGGCCCTTTCCCTCTTTCTCAGCTGGGTCGTGGCCCTCACCGCCGTGCCTCTGCTGGGCGTCCTTTTCCTTGCCGGTCCGCCTTCGGATGCCGAGGGCGATCCTCACGACGGCCCCTTCCTGCGCCTCTACCGCCGTTTCGTCCAGGCCTGTCTGAGGCGGCCCCGGCTCCTCTCGGGACTCGTCGTCATCTCTCTCCTCAGTGCCCTGGCCGCTTTCCGCAACGTCCCTCAGTCCTTTTTCCCCCCTACGACGCAGCCCTATTTCTCTCTCAACATCTGGAAGCCTCAGGGGACGGCCATCGAGGAGACGGACCGGACAGTGGCCTCCGTCGAGGCCTTTCTTCGCCATGTTTCCGGCGTGCGCAACTTCGCCTCTTTCGTCGGCGAGGGAGCGCTCCGCTACGTCCTGAACTACAACTACGAAAGCCCCAATTCCAGCTACGGCCAGATCCTCGTCGAGGTGGACGGACCCATCGAAAAAGTCATCGCCGACGTCGAAGCCCACCTCCGCCGGACCCTGTCCGACGGAGAGTTCTCTCTGGTCCGCGTCATGACGGGACCTTCCAGGGCCTACTCCCTGGAGATCCGTCTCCGCGGTCCCGACGCGGGCCTCCTCAAGTCCTTGGCCCGCCGCTGCGAGGTCCTGCTGCGTCGGCACGACGACGCCCGCGACATCGGAACGGATTGGCGTCAGCCCCTTTTCGTCCTTCGTCCCCTTCTCGCCGAGGACCGGGGACGCCGAGGCGGTGTGGGGCGCCGCGAGGTGGCCTCGGCCCTGCAGTGGAACTTCGGCGGAACCTCCGTCGGGCTCTACCGGGAAGGCGACAAGCTGATCCCCATCCTTGCCCGTCCCGTCGAGGCCGAACGATTTTCGGCCGAGGAGATCGGCAACGTCCAGGTCTGGAGCGACTTCCAGGGGGGCTATCTTCCCCTCCGTCAGGTCGTCTCCTCCGTCGAGACGGTCTGGGAGGATCCTTTGATCCGTCGCCGCGGCGGCGAGAGGACGATCACCGTCCAGGCCAACTCCGTCCGGGGGTTGGCCGAGCCGCTCCGCAGGGAGATCGCCCCCGACGTCGAGGCCCTGGAGCTCCCGCCGGGCTATTCCCTCGAATGGGGCGGCGAATATCTCGCCTCGAAGGAGGCTTGCGAGCCCCTGGGGCGCATCTTCCCCCTCTGTCTGGCCGGCATGATGCTCCTTCTCATCGGGCTTTTCGATTCGGTCCGCCGTGCCCTCATCGTCTTCCTGACGGCCCCCCTTTCCGTCATCGGCGTCGCAGTCGCCTTCCTCCTCACGGGACAGGCCTTCGGCTTCATGGCCATCCTGGGGTTCCTGGGGCTTTCGGGGATGCTCATCAAAAACGCCATCGTCCTCATCGACCAAATCGAGATCGACAGGGCCGGGGACAAATCCATCGGGGAGGCCCTTGCCGACGCGTCGGTGAGCCGTCTCCGCCCCGTCGTCATGGCCGCGGGAACGACGATTCTCGGCATGATCCCTCTCATGAAGGATCCCCTCTACGCCGGCATGGCCCTGACCATCATGGGGGGCCTCCTCGTCGGGACTTTCCTCACCCTCGTCGTCGTCCCTGTCCTCTACCGCCTGTTCTTCGGCGACGGAGAGAGGGGCTGAGGCCTTGGGCGCGATCTCTTCCGGAGGATGGAGTCCCGATGGCGGAGAGGCCGGAGAGCCTCCGAGACGGGCCTCGCTGAGAGGCGGAAAGAGAGGCAGGATGAAGATGGACAGCATCGTCAGGAGAGGAGTCTGTGCGTGATGAAGAGATCTCTTGGCGAAAAGGGACAGGTCGTGAATACCGCGACCGATCGGGACGGTGTCGTCCTCGGCGGCTCAGAGGCCGGGCAGGGGGTGGTGCCAGAAGGAGGGGGGCTGATCCGGAGCTGTTGGGCCTCGGCTCGGGCTGTCCTGTTCAACCGGAGGGCCCTGAAGGACGCCGCATCCGTCCTGGAGCGCCTCGACATCCACGAAGGAAGCGTCATCGCCGATATCGGTTCCGGCGGCGGTCTTTTCGCCTTGGAGCTGGCCCGACTGGCAGGACCGGCCGGTCGGGTTTTCGCCGTCGATATCGATGAAGCCCTGCTGGACCGAGTGGTCAGGCAGGCCCGCCGCAGGGGATTGCTGAATCTTGTTCCTTTCCCCTGTGATCCCGATGGCCCTTGGCTTCCGGAAAAAAGCTGCGATCTCCTGTTCATGAGGAATGTTTTTCACCATCTGGCCGATCCGACGCCCTATTTGAGCCGAATCGGGAGAGGGCTTAAAAGCGGCGGCCGGCTGGCGATTGTCGAGAGGCGGCCTGGGAGACACGGTTGGTGGAGGCACAGCACGGAAGAGGCCGTTATCCGGGCGTCAGCGGAGAAGGCCGGTTTCCGCTTCGTTGAGAGCCGTTCTTTCTTTGAAGATCAATCCTTTACGATTTTTACGATAAATCATCCTCCCGATGAGGCCGAAAGGGACAGGTAAGCCGTCGTCTTCAGGGTCGTTTTCCCCGGAGCTGACACGTTCGACGATCTCCCTCCGTCGCCCGGCTGGCGGCGTAGGGACTTTTCACCGGGAATCGGATAGGATAGGAGAAGGGACGGGGCCGCAGGCGGTCCCGTCCCTTCTCCCCTCAAAAAAAGGAGGCGGTGCCGATGAATCAGACAGGGAAGGCGGCGAAAAAGCTTCAACCTCGTCTTGTCCGGTGGAGGCGGGAGCTTCACGCCCTGGCCGAAGTCGGTCTTGAACTGCCCGGGACGCTGGCCTATCTGGAAAGAGAGCTCGGGGAGCTGGGAATCACGCCCTATCGCCTCGGGCCGGGGCTCGTGGCGGATCTGAAGGCCAGCACGCCGGGACCGACCCTTCTGCTGCGCTCCGACATGGATGCCCTTCCTCTGCAGGAAGAGACGGGTCTTCCTTTCGCCTGCACCGAGGGGGCGATGCATGCCTGCGGTCATGACGGGCATATGGCCATGCTTCTCGGAGCGGCGGCGATCCTCGTCGAGGATTTCGATGCATGGAACGGCGGTGTCCGCCTCCTCTTCCAGCCCGGCGAGGAGCTGGCCAAGGGGGCGGCGCCCCTCATCACCGCCGGCGTCCTTGAAGGTGTCGACGCCGTCTGCGCCCTTCACATCGGCCGCTTCTTCGACGAACTCGCCACGGGGCAGGTGGGCTATTTCCCTGGAACGGCCATGGCCAGCATGGATCGGTTCACCATCACCTTCCGGGGCAAGGGGACCCACGGGGCGGCCCCTCACAAGGGAATCGACCCCATCGTCATGGCCGGAGAGTACATCGCCATCCTTCAGACCCTGGTGAGCCGGGAGATTCCCGCCTCCCATTCGGCCGTCGTCTCTTTAGGGAGAATCGAGGGGGGGCGGGCCTTCAACGTGATTCCCGACGAGGTCCACCTGGAGGGGACCTTCCGCGCCCTTACCGTCGACGATCGGGAGCTTCTCGGCCGCCGTGTCCAGGAGGTGGGTCGCGGCATCGCCGCTCTTCACGGAGGCGACGCCATCGTCTTCTGGGACAAGGGGGCGCCTCCCGTCATCAACAACCCCACCTTCACCGAGGCTTTCCGCCAGTCGGCGCTCCGCGTTCTTCCCGCGAAGGACATCATCGAGCTGACCTGCCCCACCATGGTGGGAGAGGATATGGCTCTCTATCTCCAGGAGCGCCCCGGGACCTTCTTCTTCCTCGGAGGCGGCCCCGGCGAGCCTCATCACCATCCCAAATTCGACTTCGACGAGGGCGTCCTCTGGCGGGGCGCTGCCCTTCTGGCCCAGGTGGCCCTCGATTTCTGCGACTGGTAGAGAGGGATTTACCGTACGGGACGATGTCGGCCGTGGTTCCTCCTGTGGCTCCGACGAGTTACACGGCCGCCGGGCTGGCTCAGGCTCAGCCGCTGAAGGTCGCCCTCACGGGTCTCGGGCTGGCCCTTTCGGGCCTGCTGCTGCCCTTCCTCTTCGTTTACAACCCGGTCCTTCTCTTTATCGACTTCTCCTGGAGCCGTTTTGTTCCGACCGTGATTGCCGCCTCGGCGGGTGTTTTCTCGCTTTCCGTGGGGATCATCGGAACCTTTCAGCGGCGGCTTGCCAAGGCCGAGAGGCTGCTCTTTTTCTGCTCCGGCCTGGCCCTTGTCAATCCGCTTCGCTTCATCCGGCTTGCCAGTCTGATCCTCTTCTCTCTTCTTGTGATGCAGCACCTTTTGCGGGCTCATAAAGCCGGAAGAAAGGGGCATGCCCAAACAGACTCGTTCCCTGGCCGATTTTAGCTCCATTGGGGCAGGGCCTTGGCAAAGCCACTCGATTTCGACGAGGGAGTTCTCTGACGAGGCGCTGCCCTTCTGGCCCAGGTGTCCCTCGATTTCTGCGACGGGCAGGGGAGGCTTCAGGTGCTTCCCCCCTCTCTCCCATCGTGTTAGGATGAATCCATCTTCACCAATCCTTCGAGGTGGTAAACGAGCGAGGAGGGAGAGAAGATGAGGGGAAAACTCCTGTCGACGCTTCTGTCGTTGGCGGTCGCCCTCGTTGTCGCTGTCGCTCCGGCTTCGGCGGCCACTTGGCATGTCTCGAAAGAGGGGACGGACGGTCCCGGCTACGGAAGGGCGGGAGGAAAAGACGCCTTTTTCTCGATTCAGTACGCCGTCGACCGTGCCTCCGACGGCGACGAGGTCGTCGTCGGGGCGGGAACCTACGGGGAAAACGTCCTCATTGCCAGGGACAGACTGCAGTTGCGTTCCGCCGAAGGAGCCTCAAGGACAGTCCTCGACGGAGGGGGCGGCGATTGGGTCCTGGCCCTTGCGGGGAGCGGACTCGCCTTCGAGGGCTTCACCGTTCAGAATGCCGTGAGGGGCCTCCTCTTCGATGCCCCTCAACGGGACGACGTGACCGTGTCCTCCTGTTTCATCGAGCGCTTCACGAGCTACGGCATCCGTTTCGCCGGGTCTCTCAACGGCGCCGAAACGATCATCGAAAAGACGGTCTTCCGCATCGGCGGTCCCTCTTCAACCGGACTCAGCCTCTCCGGTCGGCCTCTGGGCGACGATATCGAGCGGGGGGCCGACACGGTCCTGATCATCGATGACAACGATTTTCTCGACCTGTCAGGCGGCCTCTCTCTGGGACGCCTTGTCCGCGGAGCCGTCGAGATCACGGCCAACGATTTCATCGACTGTGTCTCCTTCGGCCTCGTCGTCGAGGAGATGGGGTCGGCCGCCGAGGCCGTCACCGTCACCGTCGTCGATAACCGCTTCACCTCCAACGGCCCCGGAGGGGGGACGGCTCTCTTTCTGGGCAACGCCGAGAGGACGACGACGATCGGCCGCAACCGGGTCCAGGGGAATTTCGCCTACGGCATCCGTCTCCAGCGCCTGGGTTACCTCGGAGCCTCCCGATCACGGGTCGACGTGAAGGAGAACGT
Organism: Synergistales bacterium; assembly: GCA_018433595.1. Taxonomy (GTDB): domain Bacteria; phylum Synergistota; class Synergistia; order Synergistales; family Aminithiophilaceae; genus Aminithiophilus. The sequence continues at coordinate 17,411 of JAHDQY010000037.1, read as the reverse complement.
CCTTTCCGGCTGTGATCGGGGACTGGTCATCGACAGCCTCTATCCCCTCCTTCCGGGAGATGCCTCCTTCGAGGGAAACAACTTTTACGACAACGGCATCGGCTTTCAGGTCGTGGCCGCCTCGGCGGCCCGCTTCGACGCCTCGACCTTCACGGTCAGGAACAACAATTTCCGGGGCAACGGCGACGGCGCCTTCATCAACGGTTCGGCCGTGACGGTGACGGCCCGCGGCAACTGGTGGGGACATGAGACGGGGCCCTTCGACCCCTCGGGCAATCCCTCGGGGCAGGGTGACGCCGTTTCCTCAGGCGTCGACTACGCGTCCTGGCTGGAAAACGCCTATGCGCCCGGAGCCGATGACGGCGGCGGAGGCTGTGATCTGGGCTTCTCGCCCCTGCTTTTCTCCCTCGTGATCCCTCTGATCCTGCTCCGGCGCCGATAGCCGCCTTTGGCGAATCATGGAGGGTTACCTGCCTCTTGCGGCGGTGACCCTCCATTTTTGTAATCTGAAAAAAGGCTTTTTCTGATATATAATGATAAAAAAGGCCGAAAGAATCTTGCGTTTTTAATTGAAGACACAAAAGTCTATCCTTCCGGAGGTGCCCCTCGTGCCACGAGCGAAGAGCCTTACCCTGCTGCTCTCCCTGTTGCTGCTTCTTCTGTCCCCGCCGTCCGCCCAGGCGAAGATGAAGATCGCCGTCCTGGAATTTCAGAACAACGCCACCGGCGGTTCCGCCGTCGACGACGCCGTCTGCCGCGGCATCACCGACATGCTGACAACGGAACTGGTCAAGACGGGGGGGTTCTCCGTTTACGAAAGAAGCCAGCTTGAGGGTGTCGCCCGCGAACAGAGCCTGGCAGCGTCGGGGCTTGTCGATACGGGGACGGCCGTCTCCCTGGGACGGCTCGCAGGTGTTCACGGCATCATAACCGGAGCCATCACGGAGTTCACCACCGAGACGTCCGGAGGCGTCCTCCCCCTTTTCGGCGCCGGTGTCGGCGTGGCGGTGGGAGAGACGAAGGCCAAGGTCTCCCTCGACGTGCGGGTCGTCGACGTCGAGACCGGCGAGGTGAGAACCTCCGTCCGCGAATCGGGTGTGGCCGATCACTCGCTGGAGGGGGCCTATCTGGGCGGCGTCGTTCTGGGCCAGGGAGAGAGCGGCGGCCTACTGTCGGCGGCCACCTACGACTGTGTCCGCAAGATCTCCCAGCGGCTCATGCGGGAGCTGAGCCCCGTAGCCTACAACGTCCTTTCCGCCTCCGCCTCGGTGGTCACCATCGACGCGGGGAGCTCGGGCGGCGCCGAAAAGGGTCAGCTGATGCGCGTCTATGTCGAGACCAACCCCGTCATTGGCATCGACGGCTCCATCCTCGACGTCGAAAAGGAGACGGTGGCCCTCCTCAAGGTCGACGAGGTTCAGGGGCGCTACTCCAAGTGTTCCGTCGTGAAGGGCAAGGGGGGCGAGCTGGAACGGGGAGACAAGGTGGAATTCTTCTTCGGCAACGCCGAGAAAGAGCAGGTCCACAGTCGTTCCCGCCAGCTTCTGAGCCAGATCGACACGGCCTCCGAGACGGCTCCATCCTCGCCTCAGCCGGCACCTTCCTTCCAGACGGCCTCGGTTCCCGCCGCCTCCGCTCCCGCAGGAGGCGACGCGGAAGTCGCCGCTTCGGCCGTCCCGTCGCCGGCTCCGGTGCCGTCGTCACCCTCCGGAGCGGCCGATACCTCCGACCAGATCGATGTCGTCGACGCCTATCCCGTCGACGGGGCGACGAAGAACGCCATCCTCATCTCCCACAAGGGGGGCTACTACAGTTATTCCAATGGCCAGTTCTCCAAGGCCTATGCCGCCTTCGAGAACGCCTTCGAAGCCTACGACGGGAATTATCTCGACGCCTATTGGGCCGCCCGCGCCGCCCACAAGCTGGGTCGCAAGAAGGAGGCCTCTCAGTGGCTCGACAAGGCCCTTGAGATCAATCCCAGCTACCAGCCGGCCCAGGAATATCGGGCCAAGTACAAGCTTTAAGAGGGTCTCGCGCCATGACGGCCCACAGATCAAGACCTAAGGGTGTCACGCTGCTTCTGCTTCTTGCCTGCCTCTTCGCCGCCCCCTTCGGGGCGGCCGAAGGGGCTCTGCCGAAGAAGGGGACCGTCGCCGTCGTCATCCACGAGGGGGTGGAAAGTCTCGACGGGTCCGGCCAATCCCTGGGGACGGCCGAAGCTAGGGTCATGGAGATCCTTCTTCAGCAGGGATACAGCGTCGTCAATCCCAAGAAGATGGAGGAGCTCCGGAGGAGCAAGGCGGCCCGCCTCGCCCTCGACGGCGACGTCGAGGCGATCCTCAGGCTGGGTTCCCAGTACGGCGTCGCCTTTTTCGTCTCCGGAAGGGCCAAGTTGCCTCAGCCGCGGCAGAACGAGTTCGGCCTCTTCACCGCCACGGCCGATGTGGCCGTCGAAGCCTACTCCACGGCCACGGGCAGGTACGTCTTCTCGGGCAGGACATCAGGCAAGCAGGTCGGCTACAGCGCCGGAGAGGCCCTGGAAAAGGCGCTCATGGAGGCGGCCCAGTCCATGGCGGCCCAACTCACCGGCGGAGGGGCCGCAGACGACGGCGCCGCGCCTGCGGCGGGTGCCGCCTCTTCCGGTGTCCGTCTCACGGTGCGCAACGTGACCTCTTTCAGCCAGCTCAACGAGATCCTCGAAACCTGCCGTCACCTGGCCGGCGTCAGCACGGCCAAGGCCACGGGCTATTCCGGCGGGACCGGCGTGATCGAGCTCGACTATCGAGGCGCCCTTCAGGATCTGGCCGCCTCCCTGGCGAAGCGGCAGACGAACCTCGTCATCAGCTCCGTCGGCCGCGGAGAGATCCTGGCTGCCTTGAAGTGAAAAAAATTCAAAGATACCCAAGAAAAGAGGTGGCTTCATTGCGATATCACGGATACAGCCTGATTGCCGTCCTGATCCTCCTGGCGCTCTTCCCGGGCGGGCCCGCCCTCGGCGCTCCTCTTGACGCCGTCTATCCGCAAAACGGCGCTGTCGACGTCAGCGCGGGAAAATTGTCCTTGATCTGGGAAGAGGCCTCCGCCGACCTGACCTACCGCGTCCAGTTCGGCGACGGTGCGGATTCGATGAAAGGCCTGAAGCTTGCCGATCCCTCTCTGTGCATGGCCGACGTGACGGTCGAGCTGTCCACCGCCTACTACTGGCAGGTCTCAGCCGTCAACGCCTCCGATGACGTCGAAATCAAATCCAGGATCTACTCCTTCAGGACGGTGGACGCCGAGGCACCCACCGTTACCGGCGTCTATCCCGCAGACAAGGAGAAGGACGTCCCCTTCGGCAAGGTGACCCTTCATTGGAACACCGATACGCCGGGACTTCTCTTTGACGTCTGGTTGGGAGAGGATGCGGCATCGATGCGGCGCGTGGCCTCCAACCTTTCGCGGACTCTCTGCGACATGCCGCTGGCCTCCTCGAAGAAGTATCACTGGCAGATCGAGGCGCGGGACGGCGCCGGCGGCGCCTACCGCTCTCCGCTGTGGACCTTTTACACCGCTTGCGACGATTCCATCAGCGGCGGCTGCTCCCTCACCGGCAGGGCGGGTGTTCTGCTCCTTCTCCCTCTGGCTCTGCTCTTCCGCCGCTAGGCCCATCGCTTGGAAAGGGCGTCTTCCCGCCTTTCGCGGAGAGACGCCTTTTTTCGCGATGAGGTAAAATGGTTCCTTAAACGGCTGGCACTGCGACGGGTTGCAGTGCGCATGGCAAGGAGGAGAGTCATCATCCGACACCTGAAAGAGGCAAAGCCAAAGATCCAGGAGGAGATAGGACGGCTCCGGAGGGACGTCCATGCCATCGTCGAGGCCGTCAGAAACGGCGGCGATTCGGCGTTGATCGAATTTTCCCGGCGTTTCGACGGTTCGGGCCGCTCTTCCTTCCGCGTTACCGCCGCGGAGATCGCCCAGGCCCGAAGCCTTGTCCCTCCGGAACTGATCGGCCACATGGAGCTGGCGGCGGCCAATATCCGCAAGTTCGCCGAAGCGCAGAAAAAGACTCTCTCCGATCTTCCCGAGAGGGAGATGACGCCCGGCGTCTTCCTGGGCCACCGCGTTATCCCCGTCAGCTCCTGCTGCTGTTATGTCCCCGGCGGGAGCTATCCCCTCTTCTCGACGGCCCTCATGCTGGCCCTTCCGGCCCGCGTCGCCGGCGTGGGCCGCGTCATCGCCGCCTCCCCCGTCATGAAGGGGACCGACCGCATCCACCCGACGACGGTGACGGCTCTGGATATCGCCAGCGTCGACGAGATCTACGCCGTCGGCGGCGCCCAGGCCGTGGCCGCCTTCGCCTGGGGGACGGAGCAGATCCCCGCCGTCGACGTCATCGTCGGCCCCGGAAACAGCTATGTCACCGAGGCCAAGCGCCAGTGCTACGGCCAGGTCGGGATCGATTTCGTCGCCGGTCCCAGCGAGGTCCTCGTCATCGCCGACGGCAGCGCCGACGCCGAAGTGATCGCCGTCGATCTGCTGGCCCAGTCGGAGCACGATGCCCAGGCCCGGGGGATCCTTCTTTCCACAAGCGAGGAGCTGGCCAGGAAGGCCCAGGCCGCCGTCGGAGACCGCCTCGTTGCTTTGCAGACGGCCGAATCGGCCCGGAGGGCCTGGGAGAACAACGGCGAGATCCTTGTCGTCGAAAGCCTTGACGAGGCCTGTGCCCTTTCGGATCGTTACGCTCCGGAGCATCTCGAACTGGCCGTCGCCGATCCGGAGGAGCTCGTTCCCAAGCTGCATAACTACGGAGCTCTCTTCGTCGGCAAGCTGTCGGCCGAAGTCTTCGGCGACTATGTGGCTGGGCCGAACCATACGCTGCCGACCCTCAGGGCGTCGCGGTACACGGGAGGCGTCTGGGCCGGCACCTTCCTCAAAGTCTGCACCCGTCAGCGCATGACGGCTGAGGGCGTCCGGAACCTGGTTCCCACGGCGGCCGCCATGGCCAGAGCCGAGGGGCTTCACGGCCACGCCGCCGCCGCCGAGGCCCGACTGGATTGAGTCGCCGGAAAAGGGGGGCATCATGAAACTGGATGAGCTTTATGGAGACGTGAAGTACCTTCTGGGCGGGGGAATTCTGCCTCTTCTCGGCCGCTCCCTCGCCGAGAGGGCGGACCGTGCCGTCATCTTTCAGCTTCAGGGGGAGGAGCTCTACGTCATCGACGCCTTCGGCGTCGAGACGGTGCCTTCCGTCAGGGGCGCCCTCTCCTATCTTCAGCGGCGTGCCCTTCCTTTCGAAGACCGGTGGAAGCGCCTTGACCTTGATGAGGAGGGGAGAAATCTCTTTCCCGGAGACTGGAGACATCTTGCCCTTCTCGGAGAAGGGGAAGGGGGCGTTGCCGTCCTTCTCGAAAGAAAGCCCGATGACGGGATGACGGCCCTCCTTTCCGCCGCTGACGGGCTGATCCGCCTCTGGCGGCGCTATGACTCCATCGAAGGAAAGGAGCGGGCCCTGGCGGGGCTCTCTTACATGCTTTACGCCGCGAAAAGCGCCTTCCCCTCCATCTTCGAGCCCTTCCCTCCCGATGAGATCGCCGTCTTTCTCACCGATGTGCTAAGAGAAAGCTTTGTCCCCGAGCGGCTGACCCTTCTCGGAGACGATGGCAGGCGGCTTTTTCAGATCACAGGCGACGAGGGACCTCTTCCGACCCGCCAGGGCCTTTTCGCCGCCCGCCACCTCTCCCCGGTTCCGATACCTGTCGATGACGCCCACAGCGAGACGCTGGGAGAGGCGAACCTGACGGCGCTGAAGGCGGTCTATTCCGTCGTTCTACCTCTCTTCTGCGGGGAACGGCGTTTTTTCTACCTTCTCAGATGGGGCAACGTCGTCTGTTCCGAGGCGGTTCTGGTTCTGGAGCTGATGGGCGGCGTGACGTCCAAGGCCATGGCCATCAACGCCTTGCACGAGGAGCGGGAGGGGCGGATTCGGGAGCTGTCGGAGCGGGAATTCTCTCTCCGCGCCCTGCGCCAGGCGACACTCAGCCTCCTCAGAAGCGATTCCGCAGAGGCGCTTCTGGAGATCCTTCTTGACGTCTTCAGTGAAATCACCCGCAGCAGCCGCATCGCGGCAGTCGTCTTCGATCCGTCGGCGCCGGGCTATCTCCTCTGGGGCGAGAGACCCCAAGGCCCGGCAGTGCGCTTGGGCAGGCTGCTTTTGTCCTGTCCCGACCCCTTTGATGTGGGTGAGGCGGCCTTTTTCTGCCCCGTCTCTTCGGCGAGGCCGCTTCTGGTTTCCTTCGGCGGCGAGGCCCTCGCCGAAGAGGCCCTGCTTCAGGGCATGGAACGTCTTCTCTTCCTCGTTGACAGGGGGCACCTGCTGGGGTTTCTGGCCCTCTCGGCCTCGACGGAGGGGGGACGGTACGGCGAAGAGGAAAACCTCGAGACGCTCGTCGCGGCTGCGGCGGTTGCTCTCAACCGTTGCCACCTGGCGGGAAGGCTGCGTCGCGAAGGAAAGGGCAGGCCGGAAAAGAAGTGAGACTTCAGGAAGAAAGCAGGTGGACTGATTGAAGAAAACGGTTTTCCTCGCATCGCTTCTCGTTGTGCTGTTGGGGTTGTCCGCGCCTCTGGCCTGGGCCGGCGTGGCGGCGAAGGGCTACGATAACACCGTCGCCGCCGCCCGAGAGAGCCTCTGGCGGGCGATCACTTCCGGGGGAGCCGGATCGGCCACAGTGGCCGTCATGGACGGCGGCCGCATCGTCTATTCCGAAGGCTTCGGCGTCGCCGACCGGTCGTTGGGCCTTCCCGTCCTGAGCGGGACGCCCTTCAACATCGGCTCCACCAGCAAGATGTTCGCCGCCGTGGCCGTCATGCTCCTCGTCGATGAGGGGAAGATCGACCTCGACGAAGCGGTTTCAGCCTATCTCCCCGAGTTCGTCATGGCTGACGAACGCTACCGGAAGATCACGGTGCGCATGCTTTTCAACCACTCTTCGGGCCTTCCCGGGTCGACCTTCACCTTCGGTTACGCCAGGGGGGACGATCCTCAGGAGCTGCTCCTGGAGACCTTGAAGGAGTCGCACCTCAAACACGATCCCGGGGCCCTGTCCATCTACTGCAACGACGGCTTCACCCTGGCCGAGCGGATCGTCGAACGGCTCTCGGGCAAGCCCTTCCTCGCCTTCCTTGAGGAGCGGGTCTTCCGCCCCCTTGCAATGAGCGGCACGGGCCCCAGTCTGGGCGAACGGGGCGACGAGGGGGCCGTCTACTATGCACCCCTTTCGGGGAAGCGCTATCCGCCCGAATGGGTTCCCGTCTACGGTGCCGGCGGCCTCTCATCGACGGCGGAAGACCTCTGCCGCTTCGGCGACAGCTTCACTTCGGGGGGGGCGGGAATCCTCTCCGAAAAGTCCTTGGGAGAGATGCTCCGCCTCCAGCCCACTCCTTTCCTGGAGAGGCTTGAGAGGCCGCAGATCCTTCACGCCTTCGGCTGGGATTATGCCGGTTTCCCGACATTCGGGAAGGCGGGTCTTCAGGTGGTGGCCAAGACGGGAGGGACGGGCTGCTATTCGACGGACCTGGTGGTCGTGCCCGCCCATCGCCTCGTCATCGCCGTCAGCCTCTCGGGCCGCGCCGAAATCGAGGCCGTCATCCGACCCGTCCTGGAAGGGCTGCTGAAGGACAAGGGACTTCCTCTTCCATCCGAGGCGGCGCTGCAGAAGTTCGCCGGGAGCGAGCCGATCCCCGCCGGCTTCGACGATTGGGCCGGTTTTTACGTCGACGGAGACGGCGGCGTCTACCGCTTCGCCTTCGACGACGAGCGAAGGAGCCTCGACATCTTCCGTCTCGGCCCCGGCTCCGAAGAGGGCCCCTTTCTCTCCCTGACCCATCGGGAGGGGCGTTTCCACGCCTTCAAGTCAGGCAGGGTCGCCTCCCATTACTTCGTCTCCGACGGCGGGACCCGCTATTTCGTCCGCAGCGACGTCCCCCTCTACGGCGTTGACCTGGTCCAGTTTCAGAGGGTCGATCCTCCCGCCGATCCCCGGCGGCTTGGGGCGGAGATGGACGGCCGGACCTGGCTGATCCGCAACTTCTCTCCTCAGGCCCAGATCCTTGAGGATTTTTGCGTAGTCACTTCCTCCCTTTATCCCGAGCTGCCGGGCTACGTCAACTTCTGCGGCGTCCTGCGCGTCGAGAGCGCCGATTTCGCCTCCGTTGCCGCCACGGCCTTCCGGGATCAGATGGAGCTTCGTCTGGTCCGCGAAGGCGATGAAACGCGGGCGAAGCTGAGCTGTTTCGTCTTTTCTCCCGCCGACGGCTTCCCGGCCGTCGCTGCGGGGGAAAACCGCCTCGTCGTAGGACCCGACGGCGCGAACCAGTGGATGCGGATGGAAGAGGAGGCGGTCCTTGATCTCTCCGTTCCCAAAGGGGGGCGGGCTCTCGTCCTTGTCAAGGGAGAGAGCCCGCTTTATGACAGCCTCGTCGACGACGGCGAGGTTTACGCTCCGGCCGGGAGCTACCTCTTCTTCGCCGGATCGCCGGGGGACGTGCTGGAAGCCCGGGCGCGGTGAGGCGGATGAGGCCTAACGGCCTCCCGGGGGTCCCAGAAGTTCCTGGAGGCGGGCCAGCTCGTCCTGTTCCGGTTCGGCCTCTTCCAGAAAGGTCTCCCCGTCGGGGCCGCAGAGGCGTACCCCCCCGCCGGCTTCGACGGTCCCGATGACCGCCAGGGGAAGAAGAAGCTCCTCCGCCGCCTTCCGGGCGCGGGGGAGCTTTTCTTCGGGAAGGGTCAGGACGAGAGTCCCCGAAGAAATCATCCGCAGGGGATCGAAGGCGAAAGCTTCGGCGAAACGTCTCACGACGGGAGGCACCGGAAGGGCGGAGCAATCGACGCGAAAGGCTTTCCCCGAGGCCTCGGCCATTTCCAGCAGCGCCTCGACGACGCCTCCCCGCGTCGGATCGTGCATGGCCGTCGCGCCGGCGGCGGCCAGGGCCAGCCCTTCGGGAACGACGGAGAGGACAGCCGACAGGCCGCGTCCCTGGGCGATTTCGTCCGGCGTCAGGCCCAACCGGATAGCCTCCTTTTCATAGTCGGTCGCGAGAATGGCCGTTCCCTCCAGGCCGGCGCCGCGGGTGAGACAGATCCTGTCGCCCTCTTGGGCTCCGCCCGTTGAGACGACCCGGCCCTCGGCGACGCCCATGGCCGTCACGGCGACGAGAGGGCGGCTCAGAGCCGATGTGTAGCCGCTGTGCCCGCCGACGATGACGGCTCCCACCTCGGCCGCGGCCTCCACGGCTTCGTCCATGACGGTCTTGAGGTCGCCTGTCCGCTCCTTCCCCGGCAGGAGGACCAGAAGCTGGAGCCAGCGGGGCCGGACGGCGCTCGAAGCCAGATCGTTGCAGGCGACGTGGACGGCAAGCCTTCCGATGCCTTTCGCGGCGCCCACGATGGGATCGACATGGGAGGCCACCAGGGCGCCTCCGGCGTCGACGAGGGCGATATCCTCGCCGAAGCGGCTTCCCAGGAGAACCGAGGGGTCCTTCTCCTGCCGCGACAGGGGGGCGTAGACGGCCCGCTCGAGAACGGGGCGAGAGAACTTGGACATCAGCCTCTCCTCCCGGCGGCCTTGCGCAGATTGCGGGCGTAGAAGGTCCCGCCCCTCCAGGAGGTGACCCGGATGTCGCCTGATTCGACGGCCTGACGGAGCAGCTCGTCTCCATCTTCGACATCGGCCAGGAAAAGACGGATCGCATCGTCTCTCATGGGATGGACGGAGAGGATGGAGAGGAGGGCCTCCCGGGCGTCTCCGGTCCGGACGAAGTCATTGCCTTCATAGGCGTTGAGAAGCCTTGCATCCAGCCCCCGTTCGCCGAGAATCGCCGTCGATGCCGCAAGACGCTCCTCGTCGCAGCAACGGACGTCGGAACAGGCGGGAGGTCTTGTGGGAGAGGAGAGGCGGCAGACGGAAGGGGCGATTTCAGCAAGCAGGGAGGCCAGGGCCAGGAGCGCCTCGTCGCCGTCGTTCACCCCGGTGACGAGCATGGTCTCCGTCTCCAGATGGCCGCCGTAGGCGGCGCGGAAGCGCTTGATCCCTTCGACGATGGCGTCGAAGGAAAGAAGCCGATGGGGGCGGTCGATGACGCGCCAGATTCCTTCCGTCGCCCCGTCGACCTTGAGGGAGATCCAGTCGAAGAGGGCCAGCTCGCGTCGGACGGCCTCGTCGGAGAGGAGCGAAGCGTTGGTGATGATGGCAAGAGGGATGGAGAAAGTCCTGAGTCGCCGGGCCGTTTCGCCCAGCCGGGCGTCGAGGGTCGGTTCGCCGTCGGGGACGAAGGCGAGATAGTCGACCCGCTCCCCCTTTTCCTTGAGCTCCGCCAGCTTTCTCTCGACCTCCGCGGCGATCGCCTCAGGCTCGAAAAAGGCCCGGCGCTCCGTCGTCATCGTCAGGGCGTCGCCCAGCTGGCAGTAGCGGCAGGCGTAGGAACAGATCTTGGGCGGGATGTTGTTGATCCCCAGGCTTCGGCCGAGCCTTCGCGACGGCACGGGTCCGAAAACGTTCATGGCCCTTCCTCCTTTAACAGATTCTTTAATATATCGTCTTTATCATGAGAATGGTCCTTAAGGGACGAAAGGGAAAGGGCCAGAAGGCCCCGCCGAAGAGGGCAATGTGGCTTCTTCAGCCGCGGGGGATGACGACGGGAAGTCCTCCGTGGCGGGTCACATCGACGGGGAGACCGTAGACCTCCTCGACGAGTTCGGCCGAGAGGCGGGAGCGGTCCTCCATCGCTTCGACGATGCGTCCTTCTTTAAGGAAAAGAAAGCGGTCGCCGAAACGGAAAGCCTGGTTGAGATCGTGGAGGCTGGCGACGACGGCCATGTCGTGTCCCCTGGCGATGCGGCGGAGAAGGGAGAGGATTTCGACCTGGTTTTTCAGGTCCAGACTGCTCGTCGGTTCGTCGAGAAGGAGGAGAGAAGGCTCCTGGGCCAGGGCGCGGGCGAGGATCACCTTCTGAAGCTCGCCGCCGCTCATGGCCTCAAGGGGGCGAAGGGCCAGATGCTCCATGGCCAAGGTGCGGAAGACGGCGTCGACACGGCGCAGATCTTCCTCGGCTGGGTGCCGGCCGAAATGGGGGCGCCGTCCCAGAAGGACGGCATCGAAGGCGATGAGCCCGGCTGTTTCCGGTCTCTGGGGGACGTAACCCACGGATCGGGCCAGGTCGGGGCCGTCGAAGGCGGCCAACGCCTTTCCGTCGAGGAGGATGACGCCGCGGGAGGGGCGGGCAAGCCCGTCGAGGCAGCGCAGCAGCGTCGATTTACCGGCTCCGTTGGGGCCGAGAATCATGAGGACTTCGCCGCGGCGGGCCGAGAAGGTCACCTCGTCCAGGACCGACTCGCTCCCGTAGCGGAAGAAAAGGCCTTCGACGTCGAGGATCACCGGCAGGCCTTCCTTCCCAGAAGCCAGATGAAGGCGGGCGCTCCGAAAAAGGCCGTCACGATCGCGACGGGCAGCACCCGGGGCAAAAGAAGCGTCCGGGCCGCCGTGTCGGCAAGGAGAAGCAGCAGGGCGCCCGTCAGGGCTGCGCCGGGGAGAAGGAATCGATGGTCGTCGCCGGTGAACCTGCGGGCCATGTGGGGGCAGACGATGCCGACGAAGCCGATGACGCCGACGAGGGAGACGACGATGGCGGTGACGAGGCAGGCGACGAACATCGCTTCCAGCCGGACCCGGGTGACGGAAACGCCCAGGGAGCGCGCCGTTTCCTCGCCGGCGAGAAGCGTGTTCAGGTCCCAACGGCGGCCGAGGAAGTAGACCGTCGTCAGGGCTACAGCGACTGCCATGAAGAGCAGCTCGGGCCACCGGGCCCGGGCAAGATCGCCGAAGGTCCAGAAGACCATCGTCGCCAGCTGGACGTCGTCGGCGAAATATTGAAGAAGCATCGTCGCCGCCGTGAAGAGCGATCCAAGGGCGATGCCGCAGAGAACGATGCCCTCCGGCGGTGAGTCTCTCCGCCGGGAGAGGGCGAGAATCGCCGCCGCGGCGACAAGGCTTGTCGCCAGGGCGATGGCGGCCGTGCCGTAGAGGCGGAAGAACAGCGGCGTCCCACCGCTCCGGGGCAGAAAGAAGACGGAGGCGGCGGCGCCGAAGGCGGCGGCGTGGCTGATTCCCAGGGTGAAGGGGGAGGCCAGGGGGTTTCGGAGCGTCGACTGGGTGACGGCTCCGGCCAGGGAGAGTCCCGTCCCGGCCAGCAGGGCCGCCAGGGCCTGGGGAAGGCGGATCTGGCGGACGATGCGGTCCCAGCGGGCGTCGATGCCCAACCCGAGAAGGGATCGGAGGGCCTCCAGGGGCGGGACGGGAACGGCTCCCAGACAGAGGGAGGCCAGAAGGGCCAGGAAGGCGGCGGAGGCGGCGACAGCGCTCCAGCGCCTCTTGGCGTCCAGGTGGCGGATATAGCCTTCGGGGAGGTGCCCTTCCTCGAGGTGCACGGCCCTACTCCAGATCCAGAGGGCGGAAGGTCCGGTTGCCGAAGGAGGTGTCGATGACGGCGAAGAGCTCCTTCCCGATGAGGAACCGGTAGATCTCGTCGGCTTTCCCGGCCGGGTCGATGTCGGCGAAAGGGCCGGGGAAGAGGGTCTTCCCGACGAAGTAGGCATCAGCCAGAATGGAGCCGAAGTTCTGGGTGTACCAGTTGTAGGGAAGGACGCCGAAAGCCTTTCCCTCCCGCAGGGCGCGGAGGTCTCTCCAGAGAGACGTTTCCCCCAGCTCGTGGAGGGCTCCCGTCCGCTCTCCGGCGTTGAGCGTCGAAAGATCGATAAAGAGATACTCCGGATCCCAGGCCAGCAGCTTCTCGCGGGAGATCTCGGCATGAGCCGACCGTGTCGAAGGGGCTTCGGCCTCCGTTACGGCCCGGGCCGAGGTGAAGACGAAGGGGGGATAGCCCAGCTCCGTCGAGGTCAGACCGTGGGCGCCCCGGTAGGCCACGCCGCCGATGAAGCAGGTGGGGCGCTCCTCCTCCTTAACGTCGGCCGTGCGGCGGCGGAGATCGTCAAGGGCATTCTCGAAAAAGGCGATGACCTCCTCGGCCCGTCTCTTTCTGCCGATGATCTGTCCCATCGTCCGCAGAGAGGCATAGAGCTTCTCCCGGCCTTCGAGCAGGTCGCCGTAGTGGAGGGGGATGACGGGGATGGCGGTGGCGTCCTGGAGCTCCGCAGCGGGAATGCCCGCTTCGGGGTAGGTCTTGAAGATCACTTGAGGCTGTTCGGGAAGCCCCAGAATCAGCTCGGCGCGGGCCTGACCGCGAAACTCCCCGAAAAGAGGGAGTTCGCGAAAGCCCGGGTTGGCCAGGAAATAGGGGCGGGGATCGACGGGGCTTTCCCTCTTTTCGATATCCTCGACGGCGACGATGAGATGCTGGGCCTGGAGATAGGTCAGAAGCCTCAGGGCACCGGATCCGGAGCAGAGAACCTTTGTGACGCTCCCTTCCAGGGCGAAGGGGTGCCCCAGCGCGTCGACGACGCCTGTCGAGGGTGCCGCCGATGTCGGAACGAAAAGAAAGACCGCCGCGAGGCAGAGGGCGCAAAAGTTCCGTCGCTGCAAGAAAAACACCTCCGTTGTGAAATCTTGTGCAGAAGTCGGCTTCGGGCCAAGAATAGCACGAAGCGGCCCCAGGGTGGCACCAAAGTCTGCGAAAGGAGCCTCTTCTTGACGGTGTCCGGAAAAGGGCGTATAAACTATTGAGAATTCTTCTCAGATAAAAGCGGGGAGTGAGTTGTTCATGTCCGAATGCCAGAGCTGTTCTTCGTCCTCCTGCGGTGAAGGGGATGCCTGCCCGAACCAGGCTGAAAAGGCCTTCGATAAAAGGGGCGTGAGGAGCTTTATCGCTGTCGGCAGCGGCAAGGGAGGCGTCGGCAAGAGCACGACGACGGCCCTGCTGGCCGTCGCCCTGGCCCGCCGGGGACTTCAGGTGGGGATTCTCGACGCCGACGTGACGGGGCCCTCCATCCCCAAGCTGCTGGGAGTCCGCGACCCCCTGGTGGGAACGACGGGAGGCATGCTCCCTCCGGCCTCGCCGCAGCTGGGAATCCGCGTCATGTCCGTCAACCTCCTTCTCGACGACCCGGCCAAGCCCGTCGTCTGGCGGGGACCTCTCATCGCCAACCTGCTCAAGCAGTTCTGGGACGAGGTGGAGTGGGGCAATCTGGACTACCTCCTCATCGACCTGCCGCCGGGGACGGCCGACGCGCCGCTGACGGTCATGCAGAGCCTCCCTCTCGACGGGATGGTCCTCGTCACCTCCCCTCAGGGGCTGGCCGAGCTGATCGTCGAAAAGGCCTGCCACATGGCCGAGATGCTCGACGTCCCCCTCCTGGGCGTCGTCGAGAACATGAGCTTCGTCCGCTGCCCCGCCTGCGGCCAGTCACTCGACCTCTTCGGCCCCAGCCACGCGGCCAAGCTGACGGAGCGCTTCGGCATGCCCCTTCTGGGGCGTTTCCCCGTCGACCCGGCCCTGGCTCTGCTCTGTGATGCCGGCAGGGTCGAGGAATACGAGGATAAAGACCTCGACGAACTTGCTTCGGCTCTCGAAACCTCGCTGAAGGAGGCTTCCGTCAAGGGAGCCGATTGACTCTCGGGAAACAAAAAAAGAGCGAGGGCCTTCCTTACGTAAGGAAGGCCCTCGCTCTTTGGGAGGGGACGTCGATCACTTGAACCACTTGTCGTTGAGGGCCTGCCCCTTCGAGCGGACCACGTCATCGACAAGGGCCTTCAACTCGGGATCGGCATTTTTGGGTAAGGTGACGCCGAAGTGCTCCTCAGTGAGCAGTTCGTTAATAACGTGAAAGGATGCATCTTTTCTTGCTTCTGCCAAGGCCACAGGACTATCGATAAGGGCTGCATCAATGAGACCGTTTCGCAGGGCGTTCATGACGTCGATGGCGGAAGGCAACGGAACAAGATCGTTCTCGGAGAGAGATTCTCTGGCTGTTGCCTCGCTTGTTGTGGCCTGCTGGAAGCCGAGTTTGCGTCCCTTGATCTGGCCAATCGTCGTGAGTTTTTTCTCTTTCAGGGTCAAAACAAGCTGACCGACAGAGCTGTAGGGCTCGGAAAAAGTCACCTTTTCGGCTCTCTCGTCGGTGATCGTCGCTGCCGTGCATATCAGGTCAACGCCGAAAACGGGCCAGCCTCCCTTGCCCCATGCGCCGCTGACGGTGCCGGCCTCGCCGTCGCCCCAGGGGAGAGGGACGGTTTTGAGTGAGACGCCGGCGGCATCGGCGATAGCCTGGGCCAGATCATAATCGAGGCCACTGCACTTGTCTCCGTCGCGGAAGTGGAAGAGACCGAAGTCTTCGTCTTCGATGGCGACATACATCACGCCTCGTTCCCGGATCTCGGCCAAAGTCGCAGCGGAGGCGGGTAAAACTGCCAAAAAGGCTAAGATGAAAAGGGCGACACCGAAAGCCATGAAACGTTTCATGATAAAGACACCTCCCGTAAGTTAAAAGGCATCTAAAAAATACACCATAATGACAAGCAATGCAAATGGAAAATTTATGTTATCAGGAAGGCCTTTTAAAAACCAAGTTCATTCGAAGGCGGTTGTCCGTCCTTAAGGAGGAGACTTTCTGCCGGAGAGAGCGTAGCCGGGGCAAGCCATAAAGGCCTGCCCCGGCGCGATCATTCGGAAAAAAAGGAGAGAATTCGTTCTCGGAGAGACTCCATCTCAGAGCGAAGCAGATCAAGAGGCGGTTCGGCTCGTCCCTGGAGGCGGGCGACGTCAGGGCGGAAGGGCAGCGAGCCCCAGAAGGGCAGATTCAGTTCGCCGCAGAGGACGAAGAGGGCCTGTTCCTCCTGAGGCGCCAGGCCGGCCTTGTTGAGGACGACGGTCGAGGAGAGACGGAAGGGTTTTATCGTCTCGACGAGGCGCTTCAGGTCGCTTTGAGCCGATCGGGAGGCTTCCGTCACGATGAGCACGAGATCGGCGCCGCTCATGGCCGAAAGGGCCGGGCAGCCGATACCCGGCGGTCCGTCGACGATGATCCAGGGGACCGACTCCTCGCGGGCCCTCCGGCGGGCGTTGTCCTTGATCTGCTGGACGAGCTTGCCCGAATTGGCCGCTCCGGGGTTGAGGCGGCCATGGAAAAGAGGACCATAAGACGTCCGGCTTTCCAGAATCCTGCCTTTGACGATATCCGTCATGGTGATGGCTTTGACGGGGCAGCGATGAAGGCAGAGAGCGCAGCCTTCGCAGGCGTCACTGTCAACGGTGGCTGTTTCCCTCACCATGGTTATGGCGTTGAAGCGGCATTCCTGCGCGCAGAGACCGCAGCCGGTGCAGCAGCCGGAGTCGACGGCGGCGACGGGCATACCGTAAAAGGGTTCATCTCGAATGACTCGGGGCTGAAGAAGCAGTTCCAGGTTGGGGGCGTCGACATCGGTGTCGCAGAAAAGCCCTTGACCGGAGAGGAGGGCGACGAGCGAAGCCGACACGGTCGTCTTGCCCGTCCCTCCCTTGCCGCTGACGATGACGATCTCTCGGGGGGTCATAACAGTCCCCTCCTCAAATGGGCCCAGAGGCCTTCCATGGCCTCCTGCCAGAGAGGATCGAACCGGGCCGGCGCCTCGCCGCGGGCGTAGCGGGAGGCCACTTCCCGCGAAAAGGGGAGCCGTGCGGCGATTTGGGCGTCATAACGGCTGCATAGGCCGTCGATATCGGCCTCGCCGAGGTCACAGCGGTTGATGACGACGGAGGCTTTTTTCCCCATTTTCTGAAGCACCTGAAGGGCCAGCTCAAGGTCGGAGGCGCCGAAGGGCGTCGGTTCCGTGACGAGAACGACGGCGTCGGCCCGACGGACGGCGGCGACCATCGAACAGGACGTGCCCGGCGGAGCGTCCCAGAGGGAATCTCCCTTGAAGGCTTCGGCGGCGTCAAGGGTGGATTCGATGACGGGGACGGGGTTCATCTGCCCCGTCCAGAGCCGCCCTTCGAGCAGGTCGATGCCGTTGCAGTGGCCGCGGCGGATCTCTCCCAGGGGGCGCTCCTCCTCGAAAAGGGCTCCTGTCGGGCAGAGATGAACGCAGAGGCCGCAGCCGTGGCAGAGCTCGTGGGAAAAGAGGAGCTTTTTCCCGAAAAGATTGATGGCCCCGAAGCGGCACTCGCGGGCGCAGAGACCGCAGGCACTGCATCGCGTCTCGTCAACGTGCGGACGGGGGCGGGTCACGAGCATGCTCTCCAGAGGCGGGCAGTCGAGGAGAAGCGCCAGATTGGGCTCTTCGACGTCAAGATCAACGGCCAGAATGTCCGATGCGGAAAGGGCCAGCGAGGCGGTCACGCAGGTCTTGCCGGTGCCTCCCTTGCCGCTGGCGACGGCGACGCGCATCGTCAGCGGCAGGGGAGGCCGCAGTCGTGATGCCCTTCGGTGTCGTGGGTGCAGAGGCTGCGTC
>JAHDQY010000007.1 GCA_018433595.1 Synergistales bacterium | reverse complement strand
GAAGGCCGTGAAGTCGGCAAAGCCCGCCTTCGACAGCACGTAGGTGATGGCCGCCGTCGTCGTCGTCTTGCCGTGGTCGATGTGACCGATCGTTCCGATGTTCAGATGAGGCTTGCTTCTCGAAAAATGCTCCTTTGCCATAGACATTCCCTCCCAACAGAGATTCTGCAGACTGTTTGTTTTAACCGTTAAGGATTTTTTCCGCCACGTCCCGAGGCACTTCCTCGTAATGATCAAACTGCATCGTGTAGGCGGCCCGACCGGAGCTCTTGCTCCGGAGATCCGTAGCGTAGCCGAACATCTCGGCCAGAGGAACAATGGCCTTGACGATGCGCGCGTTGGCTCGCATCTCCATTCCTTCGATGCGCCCCCGCCGGGAGGAGAGGTCACCGATGACATCACCGACATACTCCTCAGGGGAGACGACTTCAACCTTCATGACCGGCTCCATCAGAATGGGGGAGGCTTTTTTCATGCCTTCCTTGAAACCCATGGAAGCGGCGATCTTAAAGGCCATTTCGGAACTGTCCACCTCATGATAACTGCCGAAAACGAGGGCGACCTTGACACCGATGACGGGAAATCCGCCGAGGATGCCGGAGCCGATGGTCTCTTCGAGACCCTTCTGAACGGCCGGGACGTACTCCTTGGGGACAACGCCGCCAACGATCTTGTTCTCGAATTCAAAACCCTTACCTTCAGGAAGGGGTTCAAGTTCGAGGACGACATGGCCGTACTGGCCGCGACCACCGCTCTGGCGGATGAATTTGCCCTCGGCCTGGGCGGGCTTGCGGATAGTCTCCCGGTAGGCGACCTGGGGACGGCCGACCTTGACCTCGACGCCGAACTCGCGGCGGAGGCGATCGACGATGACCTCCAGGTGAAGCTCCCCCATGCCGGAAATGATGGTCTGATTCGTCTCCTCATCGGTATGCACCTTGAAGGTGGGATCCTCTTCCGAAAGGGCCGAAAGCCCCTTGGCCAGCTTGACCTGATCGGCCTTGCTGTTGGGCTCCACCGAGAGGTGAATGACCGGATCGGGGAAGTCAAGATCCTCAAGGAGAACAGGAGCGCTCTCGGCACAGAGGGTGTCACCGGTGCGGGTGGCCTTCAGGCCGGGCAAGGCGACGATCATGCCGGCAGCACACTCATCGAGCTCTTCCCGTTTGTTGGCGTGCATCCGCAAAATCCGTCCCACTCGCTCTCTCCTGCCCGTGGCGACGTTGAGAACGGAGTCACCGGCCTTGAGGGCTCCTGAATAGATCCGGCAGAAGACGAGGCGCCCCACGAAGGGATCGACCATGACCTTGAAAGCCAACGCCGCAAAGGGTTCATCGTAACTGGAGTGACGTTCGATCTCCTTTTCGGGGTCGTCCACGTCATGAGCGACGATAGGAGGAAGATCATCGGGGCTCGGCAGATAATCGACGACCGCATCAAGCATGGGCTGGACTCCCTTGTTCTTGAAAGCCGATCCACAAAGAACGGGGACAATGTGGAGTTCGATGGTGGCCTTGCGGATGGCAGCCTTGAGCCGGTCGACTGGGACTTCCCGTCCCTCAAGAAAGGCCTCCATGATGGCCTCGTCGAAGTCGGAGACAGCTTCAATGAGAGCCTCCCGCACCAGGACGGCTTCCTCCTGAAGCTCAGGAGGAATCTCGGTCATTTTGGGCTCCCGTCCGAAATCGGCATTGTCGGGGTAGATGACAGCCCGGTTCTGGACGAGGTCGACGATGCCGACAAAGGCCTCCTCGGCGCCGATGGGTATCTGAACGGGGACAGCCCGGGCACCGAGACGCTCCCTCATGCCGTTAACGACGGAAGCGAAATCGGCTCCGACGCGGTCCATCTTGTTGACAAAGGCAATGCGAGGAACGTGGTACTTGTCGGCCTGCCGCCAGACCGTTTCCGACTGAGGCTCGACGCCGCCGACGGCGCAGAAAACGGCGACAACACCGTCGAGAACGCGAAGGGACCGCTCCACCTCGACGGTAAAGTCCACATGCCCGGGCGTATCAATAATATTGACGACGCAATCTTTCCAGTGGCACGTCGTGGCTGCGGAGGTGATGGTGATTCCCCGCTCGCGTTCCTGCTCCATCCAGTCCATTGTCGCCGCGCCCTCGTGGGTTTCGCCCAGCTTGTAAGTGCGGCCGGTGTAGTAGAGAATCCGCTCCGTCGTCGTCGTCTTGCCCGCATCGATGTGGGCCGCGATACCGATGTTGCGGATCTGTTTTAGATCAATTCCTTGCATCGTCTTTCACCACCAAGAAATGAAACTGCCTGTTGTTTCGGCTCTTCTGAATCGACTACCAACGATAATGGGCAAAGGCCCTGTTGGCCTCAGCCATGCGATGCGTGTCTTCGCGCTTCTTGACGGAGCCTCCCTCACCCTTGCAGGCTTCGAGGAACTCGCGGGCAAGACGCTCCACCATCGGAATCCCCTTGCGGGCCCGTGCGTACTGGATGATCCAGCGGGTGGCCAGGGCCTGGGCACGGGTGGGATCAACTTCGATGGGGACCTGATAGGTGGCGCCACCGACACGGCGAGGCTTGACTTCAACAAGAGGCTTGACGGCCTCCATGGCCTTGTCGTAAACCTCGCGAGGCTCCAGGCCAAGCTTGGCGCCGGCATTTTCAAGAGCGCCGTAGAAGATCTTCTCGGCGACGCTCTTCTTGCCGTCGTACATGAGGCAGCTGATGAATTTTTCCATTGAGACGGAGTCGAAGCGGACATCGGTTTTGGGCTCCCGACGACGAACATGACCTTTCCGCGGCATCTACGGTTCCCCTCCCTAGGACTGCTTCTTGGGCCGTCGAGCCCCGTATTTCGAACGGCTCTGACGGCGATTCTCGACCCCGGCCGCGTCCAGGGTACCGCGAACGATGTGGTAGCGGACGCCGGGAAGGTCCTTGACGCGACCTCCCCGAACCATGACGACGGAGTGCTCCTGAAGATTGTGTCCCACCCCGGGGATGTAGGCCGTCACCTCGATACCGTTCGTGAGACGGATACGGGCCACTTTCCGGAGAGCCGAGTTCGGCTTCTTGGGCGTCGTCGTGTAGACGCGGGTGCAGACTCCACGCTTGGCCGGATTACCCTGCAATGCGGGCGAAGCGGTCCGGACTTTCTTGGATTTGCGCCCGTTGCGGATCAACTGACTGATGGTTGGCACACGCAAAACCTCCTTCCACTGAAAGGGCTCTTACCTTCGAACCCGCTTGGCCGATTCCTAAGGCCGCGGGCTTGTAAGCTTCGGCAAAACGCAAGCAGAAACAAAAGGGCACAAGAAACCTTCGCGCCGAAAAAGACGCACCCGGTCATCATAGCAATGACCGGGTGGTGTGTCAAGAACGATTGGCGAGGCTTACCATGGAGAGAGTCCCGTTCTTCTGAGGGGCCGACCCAGACTCCCCGCCGATCCCGGAAAGTCCGAAAGGTTCCAGGCCGCCTCAGGCCTCAAGGGGTTCTTCTCCGACGAGACTTTCAACGGAGTCCCCCTCCGCCTTGGGCACTGCGGCCGAGACAGGATCAATCCGGTAGTGCTCGGCTCCCGTCCCGGCGGGGATGAGGTGGCCGATAATGACGTTTTCCTTGAGTCCGACAAGCGGGTCAACATCGCCTCGAACGGCCGCCTTGGCGAGGACCTGCGCCGTCTGCTGGAAAGAGGCGGCGCTGAGAAAACTGTCCGTATTGAGGGCCGCTTTGGTGATGCCGTGGATAACGGCGCTGTACTGAGGCTCCTCCCGAAGACGACGGACGAAGCTGACCCGCTGAATGAGGCGTCTCGTCTCCGAGGCTCCGTAGATGGGACGAATGACGACCTCGTCGGGATCGGCCAGGGCAAGAGCTTCGAGAAGGGCGTGGTTGACCTCCTGACCCGGCTCGGCGACGATCCGTCCTTGACCGTCCTTGACGATTTCAAGAATGACTCTGCCGTAGACGGTGTCACTCAGGGTCTGAGAAAGGATCTTGTCGCGGGTAACGATCTCCCCCTCGATCTGAACGGCGGTGAGACTGCCCTCAACAAGGCCGCGGACAATGCTGCCGTCGACGATATGGGAAATCTGGCGGACCGCATTGCCCGCAGCATCAATGGCCTGAGTGAGCGGTTTGCCCCAAACCTTGTCGATGAGATATTTCTGCATGGCATCAGCCATGGCGATCCGCTCCGGAGTCTTCCAGATCTTGACGGATTCGACCTGGAGCTCCCGTAAGTGCTTCGCCGTTTCACCCGTGATCAGGCGATCCTTAAGGGCGATGGCCTCTCCGTCGACAACGACATCTTCCGCCAGATAGCCCGTATCGGTAAGACTCTTGAGGATGTCCGTATCCTGGACCCAGAGAGGGCGGGGAGCCTCTTGAGTGACGAGGGAAAGCTGTCCGAGCGTCAGAGGGACACCGGCCTCGATCCGCTTCCCGTCAACCATGTCGAGAGCCTCGGTGAGCTCCAGACCTTCAAGCTGGCGGCGGAAAGAGGCCTCGCCGACGATGACGCGCAAGGGTCCTTCGCCATCTTCAACGTAAAGCTCGTTGATCGGAGTTCCCGGCATGAGAATTTTGGCGATGGAACCTGAATCGAGCCCCTGCCCCTTGGAATGAAGGGCGGCCTCGATGTTGCCCTGCCCCTTGGCATCCTTGAAGATCATGCCGGAGAGGGCTTTCGTCGCCTCTTCGAGACAGCGGCGGTTGTTCTCACGGATAGCCTCGATTTCACGCTCCAGTTCATCCGTCCAGATCAGCTCTCCGGCAACGAAGGAGCTGTCACCCTCTTCCGTGACGCGGACACGGTTGACGGGGGCAACCTTGCGAAGGATGACTTCGATATGCTTGTTGTTGATGGAGACGCCCTGAGAGCGATAGACCTCCTGGATGTTGTCGACGAGGTACTTCTGGACGGCCTCAAGGCCCTTGACGTCCAGAAGCTGCTGCGGGTCGACGTAGCCCTCGGAGAGAGGCTCTCCCTTTTCGATCTCCCTCCCCTCCTCGACGAGAAGGTTCTGGTTCATGGGGACGTTGTAACTGAACTTCTGCTCTCCATCGGGCCCGTCCGCAACAAGGATCACCTTGCGTTTGCCCTCCATCTCACGGATCTCGGCGATCCGGCCGGAGGCCTCGGCGAGAATGGCGACCTTCTTGGGCTTGCGGACCTCAAAGAGCTGCTCGATCCGAGGGAGCCCCTGAGTGATGTCTTCACCGGTGAGACGAACACCGCCGGTGTGGAAGGTCCGCATGGTCAGCTGCGTCCCCGGCTCACCGATGGATTGGGCGGCGACGACGCCGACCGTTTCACCGATGGCAACGGGCTTGCGGGTGGCAAGATCCCGGCCGTAGCAGGCCTGACAGAGACCATGGCGAAGGGCGCAGGTCAGAGGACTGCGCACCTCGACCCGACTGACCCCAGCCTCTTCAATAACCCGGGCTTTTGCCGGATCGATCTCTTCGCCTTTAGCGACGAGGATCTCCGAGGTGAGGGGGTGACGGATATCCTTGAGAGCTACCCTTCCCGCAATCCTTTCGGCGATGCCGATGACAGCCTTGCCGTCCTGGATGAGAGGCTCGATGACGATCCCCTTATCGGTTCCACAGTCAGGAGCCGTAATGATGAGATCCTGAGCGACGTCAACGAGGCGACGGGTCAGATAGCCCGATTTGGCCGTCCGGAGAGCCGTGTCGGCCAGTCCTTTGCGGGCTCCGTGAGTGGAAATGAAGTATTCAAGCATGTTCAGCCCCTCGCGGAAGTTGGCCGTGATGGGGTAATCGATGATCCGTCCCGACGGATCCGCCATGAGACCGCGGATGCCCGACATCTGGGCCAGCTGGCTCTTGCTGCCTCGAGCTCCCGACTCAGCCATCATGCGCACGGGGTTGGTCTCCTCCATGTTGGCGACGATGGCGTCGGCAATCCGCCGGGAGGCCTCGGACCAGAGGAGCTCCTTCTCGCGGAAGTACTCGTCCTGGGTGAGAACGCCCATCTGGTACTCTTCGGAAAGATCTTCTTCGCGAACGAGCGTCTCGCTGACGATTTCATTTTTTTCGGGCGGAACGGAGATGAAGTCCAGCCCCAGGCTGATGCCGCTCTTGGCAGCCCAGCGATAGCCGAGAGTCTTGACGGCATCGAGCATCTCGACCATCTTTTTGACGCCGACGGCGTCGTAGGCGCTGTCAAGAAGCTGGGCCAGATCTTTCTTGCCCGCCCTGGCGTTGAAAAAGCGCATGGAGGGAGGCAGGATGCTGTTGAAGAGCACCCGCCCCGGAGAGGTCTCGAACCAGCCCTTTTCATCGGCCTTCACGTTCCATGCGGGGTCGGCCTTGAGAAGGATTTTGGCGTTGATGTGAACGACGCCGTGATCGAGGGCGATGAGGGCGTCGTCGAGATCACGGAAGCGCATCCCCTCCCCTTTGCACCCCGACAGGAGCTGCGTCAGGTAGTAGGTGCCGAGGACGATATCCTGACTGGGAGTGACGATGGAGCGTCCGCTCGCAGGAGAGAGGACGTTGTGAGCCGAAAGCATGAGCATCCGCGCCTCGGACTGAGCTTCCAGGGAGAGGGGAACGTGAACAGCCATCTGGTCACCGTCGAAGTCGGCGTTGAAAGCCGTGCAGACCAGCGGGTGAAGACGGATGGCCTTCCCCTCCATGAGGACGGGCTCGAAGGCCTGGATGCCGAGACGGTGAAGCGTCGGAGCCCGGTTGAGGAGAACGGGATGTCCCTTGATGATCTCTTCCAGGATCGCCCAGACCTCGTCACGGCCGCGCTCAATGATGCGCCGGGCGTTTTTGACGTTGGCCGCCTGGCCGCGTTCGACAAGTTTCTGCATGACGAAGGGTTTGAACAGCTCCAGGGCCATCTGCTTGGGCAGACCGCACTGATAGATCTTGAGGTTGGGGCCGATGACGATGACGGAACGCCCCGAATAGTCGACGCGCTTTCCGAGCAGGTTCTGACGGAAACGGCCTTTCTTGCCCCGAAGAAGGTCAGTGAGGCTCTTGAGGGGCCGATTGCCGGCTCCGAGGACGGCCTTGCCCATACGCCCGTTGTCGACGAGGGCATCAACGGACTCCTGGAGCATGCGTTTTTCGTTGCGCACGATGATCTCCGGAGCCCGCAGCTCCTGGAGCTTGAGGAGCCGGTTGTTGCGGTTGATGACCCGCCGGTAGAGATCGTTCAGGTCCGACGTGGCGAAGCGACCGCCGTCAAGCTGGACCATGGGGCGCAGATCGGGCGGAATGACGGGGAGGACGTCGAGAACCATCCACTGCGGTTTGCTGTCGCTCTTCCGAAAGTCCTCGGCCACCTGGAGGCGCTTCACGAGCTTCCGTTTCTTCTGGCCCGTCGTGTCGCCGATCTCCTCGCGAAGGCTGCCGACAAGCTCCTCCAGATTGATTTTCTCCAGAAGCGACTTGACGCCTTCTGCGCCGATTCCGGCCTGGAAGGTCTTGTCGTAAGCAGAGCAGAGGCGTTGCTCCTTCTCGAGAATGATGTCGCTCTGCTCGAAGGGGGAATCGCCTCCGTCGACGACGATGTAGCAGGGGTCTTCGAGAGTGACCGTCTCCTGCTGAGCCGTGAAGCGCCCCGGGTACTTCTGATGATAGAGGTCGTATTCACTGACGGAGATGACATCTCCCTTGGCGAAGGGAAGGTGCGCCACGGCGGTGACGAGGAAGCCTTCCTGATTGCCCGCGAGGGCCCGCTCCGCCTCGACGGCGAGGCCTGCCTCGCGCGCCTCGCCGAGTTCCGAGGCGGAAATGATCTGGTCGACAGCGAAACGGCCGTCAGGCGATTCGGCAAGGACACGGAAGGCCGCTTCGGCCTCGAAAACGCCATCGCCGTAGTCGGTCTTGAAGCGGGAAACCTGGTGAGCGGAGACGACATCCCCCACAGAGAGGGGAACATCGTCGACGGAGAGGATGCGCAAAGCCTCCTCGGCCTTGAACTTGGGGTCGAAATGACGGTGGATGCGCTCCTCGCAGGCGGCCAGCAGATCCCCTCGGCGGACCAGGTCGGTGCGGCGCCCCTCGATGACGACCTTGAAAACCGCTTCGCGGCGACGGATCGGAGCGAAGTAGACGACCTTTTCCAGATCCTTCGTGGCCGTCCCGAGAAGCAGGCTCAGGCGGCTGGGAATCCCTCGAAGATACCAGATGTGAACGACGGGGGCGGCCAGCTTGATGTGCCCCATCTTTTCCCGCCGGACCCGGCTGTCGGTAACCTCGACACCGCAGCGATCGCAGACGATGCCCTTGAATTTGGGACCGCTGCGTTTGTACTTTCCACAGGCGCACTCGAAGCTTCGAGTGGGGCCGAAGATTCTCTCGCAAAAAAGTCCATCCTTTTCGGGCCGGAGGGTTCTGTAGTTGATCGTCTCCGGCTTCTTGACTTCTCCGCTGGAGATTTCCTGTATCCTCTCGGGGCTGGCCAGCTTGATGCGGACGCTGGTGATTTCGCGACGGCTCATCTAGACATCTGCCCCCTTTGATTCGTCTTTTTGATCCTCTCGCGGCTCCTGGTTCTCTTTTTCATCGGCACCGAAAAGCATTTCATCCGTAACCGTCAAAGGAGGCTCAGGCTTCTCGGGGAATGGCTTCTCCCTATCGGAC
This sequence comes from Synergistales bacterium, assembly GCA_018433595.1. Lineage (GTDB taxonomy): Bacteria > Synergistota > Synergistia > Synergistales > Aminithiophilaceae > Aminithiophilus. The sequence continues at coordinate 120,917 of JAHDQY010000007.1, read as the reverse complement.
GCACCGGGCTCTTCATCGGGAGAGAGGACTCTTTTCGGCCGGAAGGGCATCTCCGACTCGTCCTCCTCGATGATCAGCTCGCCGACGGATCCGTCATCATAGCCGATCTCGACATCCAGCCCCAGGCCCTGAAGCTCCTTGACAAGGACTCGGAAGCTCTCGGGAACGCCCGGTTTGGTGAGGTTCTGCCCCTTGACGATGCGCTCGTAAGTCTTGAGACGCCCCCGGATGTCGTCGGATTTGACGGTGAGCATCTCCTGCAGGATGTGAGAAGCGCCGTAGCCTTCGAGGGCCCAGACTTCCATCTCGCCGAAGCGCTGGCCGCCGAACTGGGCCTTGCCGCCCAGCGGCTGCTGGGTGATGAGGCTGTAGGGGCCGATCGATCTGGCATGGATCTTGTCGTCGACAAGGTGAATCAGCTTGAGCATGTACATGTAGCCGACGGTGACCTTGTTCTCCATGGCCTCGCCGGTCCGGCCGTCGTAGAGGGTGAGGCGGCCGTCCCGAGTCAATCCCGGGTAACCGCCGGAGACCTTGGCCAATTCCTCGAAGATCTCCTTCTCCTGAGCTCCCTCGAAGACCGGCGTCGAGACGTACCAGTCGTTGTGGACGGCGACGAAGCCCATGATCGTCTCCAACACCTGACCCAAATTCATCCGGCTGGGAACGCCGAGGGGGTTGAGAACGATATCGACGGGCGTCCCATCGGGCAGGTAAGGCATGTCTTCGACGGGGAGAATCCGCGAGACAACGCCCTTGTTGCCGTGACGGCCAGCCATCTTGTCTCCGACAGTGATCTTCCGGAGCTGAGCCACGTAGACCTTGACGACCTCATTGACACCGGGACTCATGTCTTCGCCGTTGACCTCCCGGGTGAGCCGCTTGATGGCGACGATCTTGCCGCCCTCACCATGGGGGACCCGAAGAGAGGTGTCGCGGACCTCGCGGGCCTTCTCTCCGAAGATGGCGCGCAACAGCTTTTCCTCCGGCGTCTGGTCCGACTCGCCTTTGGGAGTGACCTTGCCGACGAGGATATCGCCGGCCCCCACCTCGGCGCCGATGCGGACGATGCCGTTCTCGTCGAGATCCTTGAGGGCGTCCTCGCCGACGTTGGGGATGTCTCGGGTGATCTCCTCGGGGCCCAGCTTGGTGTCACGAGCCTCGACCTCATATTCCTCAATGTGGATCGAAGTGTAGAAGTCCTCCTTGACAAGCTTTTCGCTGAGAAGGATGGCGTCCTCGTAGTTGTACCCTTCCCAGGGGACAAAGGCGACAAGGACATTACGCCCCAGGGCCAGTTCCGCCTCATCAACGGATTGGCCGTCGGCGACGACTTCGTCCTTTTCGACGTGGTCGCCCCTGGAGACGATGGGTTTCTGATGAATGATGGTCCCCTGGTTGGAGCGGCGGAACTTGATGAGTCGATACTGATCGACACCGCCGTCGTCGCTGGAGATTTCGATCCGCTCCGAATCGGCATAGGAGACGGTTCCCGGGCGTCTGGCAACGACGCAGGAACCGGAATCCTTGGCGATGCGGGCCTCCATTCCCGTCCCCACGCGAGGTGCCTCCGCACGGACGAGAGGGACGGCCTGACGCTGCATGTTGGAGCCCATGAGAGCGCGGTTGGCATCGTCGTGCTCCAGGAAGGGGATCAGAGCCGTCGAGACGGAGACGATCTGCTTGGGCGAAACGTCGAGGTAATGGACCTCGTCAGGCGCAATCTCTTCAATGTCGTCCCGGTACCGGACGTAGAGTCGGTCTCCGATTTCGGCGAGAAGTTTTCCTTCTGGCGACACGGGAGTGTTGGCCCGGGCCACGTAACAATCGTCCTCCTCGTCGGCGGAAAGGTAGACGATTTCATCGGTGATGACGCCGTCGACGACCTTGCGCTTCGGCGTGACGAGAAAGCCGAACTCGTTGACGCAGGAATAGGTGGCCAGAGAGGTCACAAGCCCGATATTGGGACCTTCAGGCGTCTCGATGGGACAGACCCGGCCGTAATGGGTGTAATGGACGTCACGGGCCTCGAAGCCGGCCCGTTCACGGGAAAGTCCGCCGGGGCCGAGGGCCGAGAGACGGCGCCTGTGGGTGACCTCGGCCAGCGGGTTGGTCTGGTCCATGAACTGGGAGAGCTGGCCGGAGCCGAAGAACTCCCTCAATGCCGCCGAGATGGGCCGCACGTTGATCAGATCCTTGGCTGTCGCCTTTTCGAGGTTGGGAAGCGTCGTCATCCGTTCCTTGGCGATGCGCTCCATCCGGAGAAGACCGATCCGCACCTGGTTCTGAAGGAGCTCGCCGACGGCGCGAACACGACGATTGCCGAGATGATCGATGTCATCGGGCCGCTCGTTGCCGCTGCGCAGGGCCAGCATGGCCTTGATCATGGCCACGATGTCCTCGACTCTGAGGAGACGCTCGGCGAAACCGAAGTCAAGACCGAGCCGACGGTTGAGCTTATAGCGCCCCACCCGCCCCAGATTGTAGCGGCGGGAATCGCTGAAGAGCCCCTGGATGTACTCACGGGCGTTCTCCATCCGGGCCGGCTCGTTGGGACGGAGACGGCGGAAGAGATCAAGGATGGCCTCGTCGCTGTTGGTCGTGTTGTCCCGCTCCAGCGTCGCCGCGAGCGCCGGGTCGACACTCCAGACGCGCAGGCGGGTCCGCCCCATCTCCTGAAGCAGCTCGACATGCTCCTTGGTGAGGCGGTCGTTACGGGCGATGACCGTCTCACCGGCATCGTTGATGACGGCTTCGGCCAGGAGGCGGCCTCGCACCTCCTCGTCGATAAGATCCGTCTCCATTTCCCGGGCATCGAAAAACTTCAGGATCTCGTCGTTGTTGGGCACGCCAAAGGCTTTGAGGAACATGGTAACGGGAATCTTCTTGCGGTTATCGATGTTCACGGAAAGGATCTCACCGGGGGTAAGATCGAACTCGAGCCAGGCCCCCCTGTCGGGGATGACCTTACAGGCAAAGGATTCCTGGCCGGGAACGCTGGTATCCGCACTGAGATAGACGCCGGCCGAACGGGCCAGCTGGTTAACGACAACCCGTTCCGTCCCGTTGATGATGAAGGTACCTCGGTCAGTCATGACGGGGAAATCGCCGAGGAAGATCTCCTCCTCTTTTATTTCCGACGTCTTGCGATTGATGAGGCGGATCGTCGCCCTCACCGGCATCTGCCACGTCAGATCCCGTTGCCTCGACTCCTCTTCGCTTGTCGTGGGGGGATCGATGTAGTAACGGACGAACTCCAGCTCGAAAGACCCATCGTAGCTGGCAATGGGGAAAATCTCCGCAAAAAGCTCCTGAAGACCGATTGTGTCACGCCTGTCCGGATCAACATCTTTCTGGAAAAACCACCGATAGGAGTTTCGCTGGACTTCGATAAGATCGGGAAGATCGACGAGATCTTTGACCTTTCCGAAAGCCAGACGCTGACGCCGCTTGCCCACGGAGACGAATTCGGCCATGGGAGTGATGACCTCCCTGTCTTGGTGTGAGTTTTGGGAAGAACTTGACGAAAATTAAGCATAACAAAAAAGCCGCGCCAAGTCAACAAACATGGCACGGCCTCAAAACCGCTTCTTATGAACGAAGTCGGACATCTCGCTATGGTGTCGAGGGGGGGATTTGAACCCCCACAGGCTTTCGCCCACTAGATCCTGAATCTAGCGCGTCTACCAGTTCCGCCACCCCGACATTGTCTGTGACGGCGATGATTGTAGCAACGTCGGGACGATTTGGCAAGAGGCCGAAAGAAGACTGTGGCCGAAAGAAGACAGGAGATCGGCCGCGAAAGGTCGAGGGGGCGGAGGCCGATAAAAAGGTGGGAGGTGATCGCCATGATGGAGCTCACCAGCGATATCGTGCAGATGAAGTCGGCGGCGATCGGCGCCGAAATCCAGACGGCTGTCGCAGCCAAGGTCCTGGACACGACGTCGGCGCTTCAGGAAGACCTCGTCCGGCAGCTTTTCGCCGTCTCCGGCATCGGCGGCCGAGTCGACACCGAAGCCTGACCACCGGCCCGCTCCCGGCCCCGTCTCGAAAGAGGCGGGGCCTCCTCTTTTCTAGCCCCTGCCCGAAGCCCGCAGGAGCCGGTCCCTCAGGGCAAGTCCAAGCCCCTCCCGTCGAGGCCACTGGGCGACGATGAGGTCGACACCGGAGCGCTCCAGATGGCGAAGCGCCGAGAAAAGCCCCCGGGCATAGTCCTCGACGGTGCGGAAACGGACCTCGACGGCTACGGGACGTGAAGGCGCCTCGATTCCGATGTAGCCGACGGCCCCCTGCAGGGACTCCCATTGCAACGTTTCATCCCAAAGCAGAAGAGGCCGGTCCGGGGCATAGTGGCGATAGCGCGTCCCCGGAGAGCGTCGTCCCTCCCCTTTCCGGGGAAGATCGACAACGCCTTCGGTCTCCTCGATTCTCTCCAAGGGAAGGGCTCCGGGGCGAAGAAGAAGGAGGGACGGCCCTGTGGCATCAACGACGGTCGATTCGACGCCGACATCGGTCGAGCCCCCGTCGAGAATGATGGCGACGGCCTCTCCCAGGTCCTCTTCGACGGCCTCCGCCTCGGTGGGGCTCGGCCTTCCGCTGCGGTTGGCGCTGGGAGCCGCCACGGGAAGCCCCGCAGCCTCGATGAGGGCCAGGGCAACGGGATGAGAGGGCATGCGCAGGGCCACCGTCTCGAGACCGCCGCGGGTGACGGCGGGGACGACGCCGCACCGGGCCGGAAGGACGAGCGTGAGGGGACCGGGCCAGAAGAGGTCCATGAGGCGGCGGGCCCGATCGTCGACGAAGGCCACCCTTTCCGCTCCGGCGACATCGGCCAGGTGAAGGATGAGAGGGTTGTCGGAGGGACGGCCCTTGGCGCGATAGATGGCGCGGACGGCCGCCTCGTCGAGGCCGTCTGCACCGAGGCCGTAGACGGTCTCCGTCGGGAAGGCGACAAGACGCCCCTCTCTCAGCGCCCGGGCGGCCCGGGCAATGATTTCCGCCTCCGGGTTCCAGCGATCGACGGGGAGTCTCACGAGAGATAGGCCCCTTCCATGAAGCTCTCCATGAAACTCCTTCGGAAGGCTGGAAAGGTCCCGCCGATGATGGCCTTGCGGGCCTTTTTGACGAGATGGACAAGAAAGTGAAGGTTATGCCAGGTGCAGAGGCGGGCCCCGAGAATTTCACCGCATCGGTGGAGGTGGCGGACATAGGCCCTGCTGTAGTTGCGGCAGACGTAGCAGTCACAGGTCTCGTCGATGGGGCCTAAGTCCCGTTCGAAGCGGGCGCCCTTGATGTTCATCCGCCCGGAGGAGGTGAAGAGAGTGCCGTTGCGACCGTTCCTGGAGGGGAGAACGCAGTCGAACATGTCGACGCCCCGGGCGATCCCCTCGACGAGATTGGTGGGAAAGCCGACGCCCATGAGGTAGCGTGGCTTCTCCTGCGGCAGGACGGGATTGAGGACGTCGAGGATGCGGTACATCTCATCATGACTCTCTCCGACGGAAAGCCCGCCGATGGCGTAGCCGGGGAAGTCCAGCCCGATCAGCTCCCGGGCCGATTGCAGGCGCAGTTCTTCAAGAACTGATCCCTGGACGATGCCGAAGAGAGCCTGGTCGGAGCGCCCATGAGCTTCAAGGCAACGCCGGGCCCAGACCGTCGTCCGTGCCGTTGCCCGGGCGGCCTCGTCGGCATCGCAGGGCCAGGGAACACACTCGTCAAAGCACATGGCAATGTCGCTTCCCAGCTTCTCCTGGACGGCCATGGCCAGCTCGGGCGTCATGAAGTGATTCGAGCCGTCGCGGTGGGAACGGAAGTGGACGCCTTCGTCGGAAACCCGTCGAAGGGCCGAGAGGGAGAAGACCTGGAAGCCGCCGCTGTCGGTGAGAATCGGTCCCTGCCATCCCATGAAGGTATGGAGGCCTCCGGCCTCGGCGACGAGGTCCGCTCCGGGACGGAGGTAGAGGTGATAGGTGTTGGAGAGGATAATCTGAGCGCCCAAAGCGGTCAGCTCCTCGGGCGTCATGGCCTTGACGGTGGCCTGGGTGCCGACGGGCATGAAGACGGGGGTCTCGATGACGCCGTGGGGCGTGACGAATTCGCCGGCCCGCGCTCCCGTTTCGGGACAGAGGGCGACGAGACGGTATTCGAACATGGTTCCTCCTTGGTGGCGGACTACCAGCCGAAGAGACGGCAGCTGTTCTCCCAGAGAAGGTGAGTCAGCTCCGCCTCGGCCAGGCCCCGCACTTCGGCCAGAATCTTGAAGGTCAGGATCACGTTTGTCGGTTCATTGCGCCTGCCCCGAAGCGGATGGGGCGAGAGATAGGGCGAATCGGTCTCGATGAGGAGGCGCTCGACGGGCACCGACGCGGCGACGGCCCGAAGGGCGTCGTTTTTCCTGAACGTCAGCGGCCCGGCGAAGGAGAGGTAGAAGCCTAGTTCCAGGGCACGCCGGGCCTGTTCCGCATCGCCGGAAAAGCAGTGGAGGACACCGCCGCACCGCGAGGCCCCTTCCGATTCGAGAATGGCCAAGGCGTCGTCGAAGGCATCACGGATGTGAACGACGAGAGGCAACTCCACATCGATCGCCCAGGCGATCTGACGGGCGAAGGCCTCCCGCTGAACGGAACGTTCGGAGTGATCGTAGAAGTAGTCGAGGCCCGTCTCGCCGATGGCGGCGACTCTGGGGTCGGAGGCGGCCTTTCTCAGGGAGCCGGGGATGCCATCTCCCATGAGGCGGCTTTCGTGAGGATGAAAGCCGACGGCGCAGAAGACTCCCTTGTCGACGTGACACCGGGCCAGGTCGAGGGCCTTCAGGCTCGTCGCCTCGTCGGAGCCGACGACGAGGAGGCGGGCCAGGCCCGCCTCCCGCGCCCGCAGAAGAACCTGAAGGCGATCGTCGTCAAAGACCTCGTCATCAAGATGGCAATGAGAGTCGAAAAGGGGCAAGATCGAGCCTCAGTGGATGCGGCTGCCCAGAGCCATGGCGCCGTCGAGAGTGAGGAGGGCCAGGGAATCGTCGCGGCAGCTTTCGGCGGCGAGCAGCATGCCGCGGCTTTCGACGCCCCGGAGCTTGGCGGGCTTGAGGTTGCAGACGACGATGATCGTCTTGCCCACCAGGTCTTCGGCCTTGTAGTATTCGCGGATGCCCGAAACGATGGTCCGTCTCTCGTAACCCAGATCGACGTCGATCCTGAAGAGCTTGTCGGCCTTGGGGACGGGCTCGGCGGCGACGATGCGGGCCACGCGGAGCTCGACCTTGCGGAAATCGTCGATGGAGATCTCCTCTTCGTGTTCGCCGGGATCGGGGTCGAAGCTCTTGGCGATCTCCCGGGCCGCCCTGGCCTCTTTCCAGGCTTCGATGTCGATGCGGGGGAAGAGGACATCTCCCTTGGCGACGATGATTCCAGCCGGGAAGGGGCTGTCGGCGGCCGCGAATCCCGCCTCTTCAGGCGTCCCCTCAAGGCCGAGCTGGCGCCACATGGTCCGGGCCGTGGCGGGCATGACGGGAGAGACGAGAAGGGCCGCCAGCCTCAAAACGGTGCAGAGAGTGGAAAGGACGGCGGCTAGACGGTCCGACCGCCCCTCCTTGCCGAGCTTCCAGGGCATGGTGGTGTCGATGTACTTGTTCCCCTTGCCGATGAGGGTCCAAAGGGCCTTGAGGGCCTCGTCGAAGGCGAACTCCCCCATGGCCTCATCGTAGGTCCGCCGCGTGGCCTCGGCGGCGGCCAGGATCTCCTCGTCAAGGGGTTCCTTCTCCGTGGCGCCCAGAACCCGGCCCCCCTGGAAGCGCTCCACCATCTGAAGGGTCCTGTTGAGGAGGTTGCCCAGGTCGTTGGCCAGGTCGGAGTTGATGCGCTGGACCATGGCGAGTTCGGAGAAGTCGCCGTCGTTGCCGAAGGCGACCTCGCGGAGAAGGAAGTAGCGGAAGGCATCGACGCCGTAGAGGTCGACCATCTCGAAGGGGTCGACGACGTTGCCCTTGGATTTGGACATCTTCTCGCCCTCGACGGTCCACCAGCCGTGGGCGAAGACCTTCCTGGGCGGGGTCAGCCCCAGGGCCAGGAGCATGGCGGGCCAGACGACGCAGTGGAAGCGGATGATGTCCTTGCCGACGAGGTGATGGACGGCGGGCCAGAAGGCGGCCATCCGCTCCTCGTCATCGGGGTAGCCGCAGACGGTGAGGTAGTTGATGAGGGCATCGAACCAGACGTAGATGACGTGGCGCTCGTCGCCGGGGACGGGGATCCCCCACTTGAGGGTGGTCCGGGAGACGGACTGGTCATTGAGGCCGCTGCGGATGAAGCTGACCACCTCGTTGTAGCGGCTCCGGGGCTGGATGGCGTCAGGGTTCTCCTCATAGAACTTGAGAAGTGCCTCCTGATAGCGGGAGATGCGGAAGAAGTAGCTCTCCTCCGTCATGGGCTGGAGGGGGCGCCTGCAATCGGGACAGGTATGTCCTTCCCCCATCTGGCTCTCGGGAACGTAGGTCTCACAGGGGACGCAGTAAAGCCCCTCATAGGTTCCCTTGTAGATGTCGCCCTGATCGATGAGTTTCTGGAAGATCGCCTGGACGACACGCTCATGACGCGGCTCGGTGGTGCGGATGAAATCGTCGTGAGTGATGTGGAGAACCTCCCAGAGGCGACGGAAGTTCTCCACCGTCCTGTCGGCAAGTTCCTGGGCCGTCATCCCCTTGGCCTGGGCCGTAGCCTGGATTTTCTGACCGTGCTCGTCGGTCCCGGTGCAGAAGAGGACCCTGTCGCCGGCCATGCGATGGTAAAGGGCCAGGACATCGGCGGCGATGGTCGTGTAGGCATGGCCGATGTGGGGAACGTCATTGACGTAGTAGATGGGCGTGGTGACATAAAAGGTTCTGTCGGAAGACATTACTCTTCAACCTCCTCGCGACGCCGCGATTCAAGCAACGCCGATTTGATCCGGTTTTTCGGAATACCATAACCCTCGGCGATGAGATTGACAACATCGCGGAGGCTCTTTCCCCCGTTGAGAAGGTTTTGCGCCTCCATCCGCCAACGGGAATCGTCGAAGGCCTCAGGCTCTCTTCCGGCAATGACGAGAACCATCTCTCCTTTGAGCTTTCGGCTCGCCGCATCATCGCGGAGGGAGCGCAAGCTCCCCCGGATCGCCTCCTGATGGAGCTTGCTGATCTCCCGGACCAGGGCCGCTGGACGATCTCCAAGGGTGTCGAAGGCATCGGAAAGCTCATCGACAAGGCGATGGGGGGCGACGTAGAAGATCAGGGTCCAGCGATGGTCGGCCAGGCCCTGGAGGAGGGATCTCCGTTCGGAACCCTTCGAGGGGAGGAAGCCCCAGAAGGTGAAGGGGTGAACGGGGAGCCCCGAAAGGATCAGGGCCGGGACAAAGGCCGTCGGACCGGGAAGGACGTCGACGTCGAATCCCGCGGCGAGGGCCTTTTCAACGACGATGCTGCCGGGGTCGGAGACGGCCGGCGTTCCGGCGTCGGAAACGAGGGCCACCGTCCTGCCTTCCGCCAGGTTTTTCAGGATTTCCTCCGTCCGGGCCCTCTCGTTGTGGGCATGGTAGGAGATCAGGCGGGCCCTGATGCCGTAGTGCTGCAACAGAAGCCCCGTGTGGCGCGTGTCCTCGCAGGCGACGACATCGGCCTCCTGAAGGACCTTCAGGGCCCTGGCGGTGATGTCCTCCCGGTTGCCGACAGGGGTGGGCACAAGAATCAGAGCCATGGGAGAGCCTCGAAAAGGGAAGAGAGCACGGAGCCGCCACGAGAAATCCTGAAACGGTCGTCAGTCACTTCAAGATACCCCCTCTGAAACATAGCCCTTCGGCGGTGGGCAACGGTCGCCCCGAGCATGGCAAGTTCAGCGTTTTCCCTCCAGGTCACGCTCCAGCAGATCGGCCACGAGACGGGCGAAGCGGGCCGGGTCTGCAGGTGCTCCTCCCTCGGCGAGCGTCGCCTGCCCGTAGAGCAGTTCCGGATAGTCCCCCAGCGAACCGTCAGCTTCGAAACGGCGCCGGAGCCGTTCCAGAACGGCATGTCCGGGGTTGACCTCCAGGATGCGTTTGAGCTTCGGCACAGACTGCCCCATGCCCCGGAAGAGCTGTTCCATCTGGGGCGTCATGGAATGGGCCTCGCCGACGAGGCAGGCCGGAGAAGCGGTGAGGCGCTTCGAGAGACGCACCGACGAGACGTCCTCGGCAAGCCGCTCGGCAAGAGCCTTGAGGAGAGGGGCAAACCGCTCTTCCCGGGCCTGATCGGATTTTTCGGCTTCCTCCTCGCGCTCGCCCAGGTCGGCCGCACCCTTCGCCACCGATTTCAGGGGCTTGTCGCGATAGCGTTCCACCACGCCGGTCCAGAAATCGTCGACGGGGTCGTCAAGGAGGAGCACCTCGTATCCCCGTTCCTGAAAAGCCTCCAGGTGAGGGGAGTTGCGCAGCGTTTCCAGCTTTCCTCCGGAAAGGTGGTAGACGGCCTTCTGTTCCGGCTTCAGAGACTCCAGATACTCGTCGAGAGTGATCCATTCCCGCTCGGTGGTGCAGAAGAGGGCCAGGGAGAGGAGCGTTTCCCTGTTCCGTTCGTCGGCGAAGATGCCCTCCTTGAGTACCTTGCCGAACTCTTTCCAGAAGGCGGTGTAACTCCCGCGGTCCCTGCCTCTCAGGGCTTTGAGCTCCTCCAGGACCTTTCTCGTCAGACTCCTTCGGATCACGGTGATACGCCGATCCTGCTGGAGGATCTCCCGGGAGAGGTTGAGCGGCAGATCTTCGGCATCCACCACGCCGCGGAGGAAGCGGAGATATTCCGGAATCAGCTCCTTGCAGTCCTGCATGATGAAGACCCGCTTCACGTAAAGCTGGATGCCCCGCTCCCCTTCACGCAGGAAGAGGTCGAAAGGCGCCTTCGAGGGAAGGTAAAGAAGCGCCCGGAAGCTGGTCACCCCTTCGGCGCTGTAGACAATACGGGTCAGCGGCTCGGCCCAGTCGCGGCTGACGTGGGCATAGAATTCCTTGTATTCGTCGTCGGAAACCTCCGATTCGGGGCGGGTCCAGATGGCTTTCATGGAGTTAAGCACCTCGTCTTTCGTGCCCGACTCCTTGCCCTCGTCATCGAGGTTTTGCACCTCCATTCGGATCGGGTAAGCGACGAAGTCCGAGTATCTGCGGACGATGGAACAGATTCTCCCTTCGTCGGTAAAGTCCTCTTCCGATGAGCTCTCCCAGGGGCGCAAACTCTCCTCGTCTTCGCCTCCACCCCCGACGGGCTTGAGGTGAAGCGCCACCGTGGTGCCACAGCCCTCGCGACTCGCCTTTTCGATGGTGTAGACACCGTCGCCTGAAGATTTCCAGAGCCAGGCCTCGCCCTCGCCCGCCTTGCGCGTCAGCACCTCCACGGAATCCGCCACCATGAAGGACGAGTAGAAACCCACTCCGAACTGGCCGATGAGTTCAGGCGTCAGGGGCTCCTTCCGCTCCGCCAGGTGGCGGATAAACTCCTTTGTCCCCGATTTGGCGATGGTCCCCAGATAGGAGACGAGCTCCTCCCGGTTCATGCCGATGCCGTTGTCGGAGAGGCGAAGAAGACGGGCCTTACGGTCAACGGCGATGCGGATGTGAGGGTCGACGAAGAGCGGCCGCAGCGCCTCTTCGGTAAGGGAGGCGACACGGAGTTTGTCCAGCCCGTCCGAAGCGTTGGAGATGAGCTCTCTGAGGAAGATCTCCCGGTTGGAGTAGACGGAGTGGATCATCAGGTCCAGCAGCTGTTTGCCTTCGCTCTGAAAGGAAAAAGTCTCTCTTGTTTCCATGCTCGCAGGGTCCCTCCTTGTGACAGGCCGAAAACTGATGGAGATGGCTCTTCGTGAAAGGGAGGCGGCAAGAGCCCCCGATAGAGCCGTTTATCCGAAGGGGAAGTATAGATCAAGATAGATCAAAAAGAAAGAGCCTTTCACGGCTCCCCGGCTGGTCTCGTGAGAAAGGCTCTCTTCGTCTCGGGAGCATCAGGAGAGGAAGCTTCATCTCCCGACGCGGGACTGCCGGCTGCACCTTCCTTTTCAGAGACAGGCTCCTTTTCCCGCTTCATAGGCGACAGCCAGGTCGGGCGGCGTCCGTCCCTCTGCATCGATGACGAAAAGAGGTCTCTCCAGACGAAGGCCGAGGGCAGCCGAACGGACGGCCTCGACGAGGACGATGGAGGCCTCCTTTTCCGGGCTGTGATGGACGGCCCGAAGACGCTTGGGTTCAAGGCGGAAGCGCTTCAGGAGAGTCAGGAGTTCGGCAAGACGGTCGGCGCGAAAGACGAGAGAGAGGCGGCCTCCGTCGCAGAGCAGGTAGCGAGCGGCCTCGACGACGTCTTCGAGGCGGCAGGCCGTTTCCTGGCGGGCCATGGCGGCGGCGGTGACGGCACTCTTTCGTCCCCGGGCCAGGTCGTCGTAAGGCGGGTTGGCGATGACGAGGTCGAAGGATTGCGCCTCATAGAGCTCCCGATGGTTCCGGAGGTCCCCGAGACGGAAGGTGGCGGGAAGGCCGTTGGTCTCGGCGTTTTCCAGGGCCATCCGGTAGAGGGATTTCTGAATCTCGAGTCCCTCAAGCCGCTCCAGGTCGGGGTGTCGTAGAGCAACCATGAGGGTGACACCTCCCTGGGCCGAACCGAGTTCGAGGACCCTACCCCGCCGCAGTGGTCTGGCCCAGGCCGCGAGAAGGACCGAATCGAGGCTGACCCTGGGCCCTTTACGGGGTTGGCGCAATCTCAGAATGCCGTAGAGGATGTCGTCGACGGTGGAATCCATCAGTCCCACTCCTCGAGACGGACGCCGACAATCTGGGAGAGCCCCGGCTCAGAGAGGGTGACACCGAACATGACGTCGGCCCTCTCCATGGTGATCCGCCGATGAGTCATGGCGATGAGCTGAAGCCGCTGGGCATATTCCCGGGCCAGATCGGCGAAGCGTCTGAGGTTGACCTCGTCGAGGGCGGCATCGACTTCGTCAAGGACGGCCAGAGGAACCCTGGCGACTTCCATGGAGGAGAAAAGCAGGGCAATGGCCGACAGGGACTGTTCGCCCCCTGAGAGCTGTCGCAGGTTCTGAGGCGATTTGCCGGGAGGCCGGGCGACGACTTCCACTCCCGCTTCCCAGACAGACTGTCCGTCGGCCATTTCAAGGTGGGCCTCGCCGCCGTTGAAAAGCCTCCGGAAAAGGGCGTTGAAGCCCACATCGATACCGCTCAGGGCTTCGGAGAAGAGGCGGCCCGCCTCCCTGTCGGCGGCATCGACAAGCTGTCGAAGCTCTTCCATGGCATCCTGGACATCCCGAATCTGGGTGCCCAAAAACTCCAGACGGGCCAGGAGAGAGCGGTCTTCCGAAAGGACGCCCATGTCGGGGTCGCCGAGGCGGCGCAGGGAGCGCTCAAGCTCCCGGACGCGGCGGCGCACTTCGCCCACATCGTCGCCGGGAAGGGCGGCGGCTCCAGGGTAGGGGGAGCTCTCCTCCCACTGTTCGCAGAGGGAGATCAGCTCACGTTCAAGATCCATCCTCCGGAGGCGGAGCTGCTGGAGCGTCTCGTCCTGAAGCCGCTCGGCCTCCCGGGCCGACCGGGCCCGATACTGGGCACGATTGATGCGGTTCATGAAACGTCTCCGTCTGAGGCCCTCTTCATCGCCGCTGAGTTCAAGATCCCGGCGCTCCCGCCAGAGAAGGAGGCGGTCTCGGCCGAGACCGGCGAGATCCTTCCTGGAGGTCTCCTCTCCCTCAAGAAGGGTCCGCCTCTCTTCGTCGAGGCGGGCAAGGCGGTCGTTCAGTCCGCTCTCTTCCCGCTCGGCTCTCGAAGTGAGGGCTTCCAGCGAACGACAGCGCTCCACGACAAGGGCCAATTCGGCCCGGGCCGTCCCGACATCGGCCCCGAGACGGTCCTCCTGAGGAAGGTCATCGAAATCACTGAGACGTTGGGCCAGGTCTTCCAGTTCCCCTCTTCCGGTGAAGGCAAGAGCGTCAAGCTCCTGCAGTTCCCGGGCGATACGGGAACACTCCTGATTGAGGGCATCGGTCTCACGAGCCTCCAGGCCGAGGCGGCGGGTGAAATCGACGGTCTGGACCTCCAGATCTCGAAGGCGGGAGGCAAGGGCCTCTTTTTCCGCAGCGGCGGCCAGCTCCCTTTTTTCCTCTTCGCCATAGCTTTTCTCCAAGACGGCCAACCGCTCCATCTGCTCTTCGAGGCGAACCTTCGCTTCTTCCCGGAGACGGCGCAGTTCGAGAGCCCCCGGCCCTTTGCGGGCGTGACCGCCGCTGACGGTGCCGCCAGGCTGAAAGACATCGCCTTCGAGAGTGACCACGGGGGCGCGAAGACCGCCGCGGACGAGGTCCGAACCGGTACGGTACGTTTCGACGACGAGGAGATCGCCCATGAGGTGATCCCAGGCCGGCTGCCAGTGAGGATCGACGGTAACGAGTTCGCGGGCCCAGCCGACGACGCCGTCGGCACTGGAGAGGATCGAGGGCATCCGGGGGCGGCAGCGTTCGAGGGGGAGGAAGGTGGCTCGCCCCTCCTGCTGGCGCTTGAGCTGGTCAATGCAGCGCTGGGCCTCTTCGAAGGTCTCCACGAGAAGCCAGAAGGCCCTGCCTCCGAGGAAGGCCTCGAGCGGAGAAGCCAGATGGGAGGGACAGGAGAAGACCTCCAGGACGGGCACGGGATCGGCATCGAGGCGGCCGAGACGGGCGGCGGCAATGACGTGACGGACCGGCCGAGGGTAGAGTTCGTTTTCGGCCCTTTCGGCCAGTTCCTCCAGGATCTGGCGGCTGCGGGCGTTCTCCCGACGAAGCTGCTGGATCGAGGCACCCAACTCCTGGCAGCGGGCGTAGCTCTTGCCGTGGCTGTCGAGAACCCTTTCAAAAGAGCCCTTCGCTTCGTCAAGATCCGATTGGAGAGCTTCCAACCCCGATCTGAGGCGATCGCGGAGCGCGAGTTTCTCCTGAAGGGAGGTTTCGACGGCCTTCGCCTCCCTCTCCAGAGCCTTTCTGCGGTGACCGCCTCCCTCCAGGGCCGTTTCCACCTCGGCCTTGCGGGAGAGGAGGGTTTCCCGCTCGCGGCGGCGTTCGTCGAAGAGGCGGCGCATCTTTTCCCATCGTGTTTCGAGGTCGGCCACGGCGGCCTGACGGCTTGCCCGGGATCTTTCGGCCTCTTCGAGAGCCTCCCGAGAGGCGGCGACCTCTTCGGCGATCCCGATCCGCTTCTCATCGACGTCCTGCCGCTCGGAGCCGATGACGGCCAGGCGGCGACGGCGCTCCAGACAAGCCGTGGCCAGAGAGAAGGCTTTCCGGGTGAGGGCCTCGATATGGCGGTTCAGGCCTTCGCGACGACGCTCCTGCTGGAGACGCCGCTCGTCGAACTCGCCCGACCGCTCCTCAAGGCGGCGGCGGAACCCCTCCCAACGGGAGGTCCAGAGTGCAAGGGCCCCGGCCCGCTCGGCTTCCTCTTCCTCCGCAGTCAGGGCCCGGGATAGGTCTGCCTCGGCTTCAGCGCGCCGAAGCCAGTAAAGGAGGCGCCGGTCCTCCTCAAGGGCCGAGAGAAGCTCCCTGGCCTCCCGGGCCCGTTCCACCTCGGGAGCGATCTGGCGGCGGCGGCTTTCGAGCTCCGCCACCAAGGTCGTCAGGCGTGCCAGCTCGTCAGCGGATCGGGCAAGCTTTTCCGCAGCCTCGTCCCGCTTTCTGCGGTAGACGTCGATACCGAAGAGCCCTTCCAGATGAAGCCGCCGCTGGAGAGGACGCTGCTGGATGACTTCGGCCACCTCGCCCTGACCGATGAAGGCGAAGCGGTCTCCTTCGAGATGCCATCGGCGCTTGAACGGCTCCAGGTCCTGGAGGCGGACGCGCCCTCCATCGAGGAGAATCGTCCCGCCTCCCTCGACGTCGAAGCGTCGTCTGAGAGTGGCGCGCCGCTTTTCACCGCGAAGCTGGAGGGTCACCTCGGTTTCCCTGGCCGCTTCCAGTGTTGCACAGCCCTGAAAGATGAGGTCCTGCTGACGGGTGACACGAAGCCGACCGGGACTCCCCTCGCCTAGAACCCAGCGGAGACCGTCGAGGAGGTTGCTCTTGCCGCTTCCGTTGGGCCCTACGATGGCGGTGAATCCCGGAGAGAGAGGAAGTTCGTGAACCCCTCCGAAACTTTTAAAGTCCTTCAGGTTCAGCTGTGCGATGTACAACGGCAGCCTCCTTCTCTTTCAGCTGAGCCATGCGACGCTCGATCTGGGAGAGAGAACCCTGGCTGTCAAGACGGTATTTGTCCCAGGGGAAATCGACGGCCTCTCTTAAAAAGAGCCGCCTTCCAAGTTCCTCCTCCCAGGAAGAGAGATAGGTGGAAGCGATGTGGCGAGCCACGTCAGGGTAGAGTTCAAGAAGGATCGCCTCGGATCGGCTTGAAAGAGCGACTTTGCGCAGGAATCGCTTGACCGATACGGCAAGGGTCTCTTCTTTGAGGACCCAGCCCGTGCCGGAACAGAACGGGCAGCCCCGGGTCAGGGAGGCCCTCAGATCAAGGCGGGCCCGTTTCCGGGTGATCTCGACAAGTCCCAGCTGGGTGACGCCGAAGACCCTGGCCTTGTAACGGTCGCCGTGGAAGGCCTCATTCAGGCGCTCCAAGAGCTTCTGCCGGTCCTCTTCGTACTCCATGTCGATGAAGTCGATGACGACAATGCCCCCGATGGCCCGAAGCCTCAGCTGTCGTGCGATTTCGTCGGCGGCTTCGAGATTGGTCTTGAGGACGGTGTCGCGGAGATTCGTCTTGCCGACGAACTTGCCCGTGTTGACGTCGATGACGGTGAGGGCCTCGGTCTGGTCGATGATGAGATAGGCCCCCGATTCAAGCCAGAACTTGCGGTCGAGAAGAGCCTCCATTTCCTTTTCGACGCCGTAGAAGTCAAATATCGGGGCGTGTCCCCGATAGAGGTTCATTTCGGGAGGCCTGCCATGACAGAAACGCTCGACCCACGGGTGGATGCGGTCAAGCTCTTCGTCGCTGTCGACGACAATTTCCGTGACATCCTCCGTCAGTTCGTCGCGCAGGACCCGTCCAAGAAGGCCCAAGTCACGGTAGAGCAGGCAGGGAGCGTTCTGGAGGGAGGCGTTGTGCTCCACCTCCTTCCAGATCTCCAGGAGTTCCTCCGCATCCTTGACGAGATCTTCGGCGTCGACGCCTTCTGCCGCGGTCCGGATAATGACGCCGCAGTTTTCCGGGCGGATTTCCCGGGCCAGCCGACGGAGGCGATGTCGCTCCTCCTCGTCTTCGATGCGCTTTGAGACGCCTGATTCTCTGCCGTCGGGGACAAGGACGAGATAGCGACCGGGAAAGGAGAGGCGGGTGGTGACACGGGCTCCCTTTCCCTTGCGGGCCGTCTTCATGACCTGGACGATGATCTCCTCGTTGGGCTTGAGTTTCCTGCCCTTCGCGTCATCGAGGTAGAGGAAGGCGTTGCGTCCGTCGCCGAGGTTGAGGAAAGCCGAGTTCATCCCCGGAAGGACGCTGTCGACTCGGGCCTTGTAAACCTCTCCCGTCCTCTGGCGCTCCCACATGCGTTCAATGAAAATGTCGTAAAGACGCCCCTTTTCGATGATGGCGACGCGCACTTCTTCGTTATCCAGGGTGTTGGCGATGATCTTGCGATCGGAGGACATGGGATTCACCTCCCGGCCCAGAGGGCGATGACGTTCTCTCCGTCCAGCATGCCGACGGCGGTACGGACGATGAGCAGATCAGGCCAACCCTCGATGAGATCGGCCTCGGTGAGAGCCTTGACCAGGGACCCCGGACCGTAACGGTTCGGGTCGGCCAGGGTCGCCTCGAAATGTTCCACGTTGTGTCGGAAAGAAACTAAAGAATCGCCGTAATAAGCCTCCAGGCAGGACCTGACGGCACCCTCCGGTAGAGGCGAACGCAGGAAGACCCGGTGACCGGCGGCCTGGCAGAGACGGCTCAGGTTCAACCCTTCGCCGATCTCCTCCACACGAGTGAGGAGGAGCCCCTCAGGGAAGAAGGCTCCCCATCGTTTCAGGGTCTCATCGGAAGCCTCTTCGAACCAGAAGTCGGCCGGTTCGTCGAGACCGACGACGCCCATCGGCAGAGGGGGGCCAAGGACGACGCGGGGGTGAGGAGACATTCCCGCCGTCAGGCTTGAAAGAAGGCCGGCTCGTCTTGCGGCCCGGCAAAAGAGAGGCGGCATCTCAACGTGAGGGATAAAGCACAGAGGCCCCCTTTTGGCGTAGTGAATGCGGATCCGTCTCATCGGGAAAAGCCCCCCTTGAGCAAGGGACAGCCCCGGAGCTCCCAGCCACAACCGTTGCAGCCGCCGTCGCGACAGTCGGCCGTCGTCAAGCCCTCGAAGGCCCGGTCCCGCTCGGCCAAGAGGAAGTCCCGAGAAAGACCGCTGTCGATGTGGTCCCAGGGCAGGCCCTCGTCGAGACCCCGACGCCGCTGGGCATAGAGGAGAGGATCGACGGAGCAGGCCTCGAAGGCCTCCAGCCAGGTCCGAAGGGAGAAGTGTTCCGTCCAGCCGTCAAGGCGGGCTCCCCTGCGCCAGGCCTCTTCGATGACATCGGCCAACCGCCGGTCTCCGCGAGAGAAGACCCCCTCGAGAAAGCTCTGCTCCGGCTCGTGGTAACGCAGCGTGAGGTAGCGGTCCTTCACGAGGGAGCGCAGAAAACGCCCCCGTTCGGACAGCTCCTCCATGGAGGCCTGGGGTTCCCACTGAAACGGGGTATGAGCCTTGGGAACGAATCCGGCGACGGAGGCGCTGACTTTGACCTTTGCCTTGCGGCTGCGACCGATACGCAGCGCCAGGTTACAGATATCGATGATCCCCTCCAGGTCGGCCTGGGTCTCTGTCGGCAATCCCATCATGAAGTAGAGCTTGACCTGCTGCCACCCCTTGTCGAAAAGGGCCTCAAGCGTCTCGACGATATCCTCGTCGGTGACGCCTTTGTTGATGACGTCGCGTAGACGCTGAGAACCGGCCTCGGGAGCGAAGGTGAGGCTTCCTTTACGGGAATCGAGAAGCGAGGCGAGCTCGACGGAAGAGCGATCCATTCGGAGGCTCGGCAGGGAGAGCCTGATTCCCTTCGCCGCCAGGAAGGGGGCAAGTTCATCGATAACCCGGTGAAGGCCGCTGTAGTCGCAGGTGGCCAACGAGACGAGACCGACTTCTTCCCAGCCGGTCCTCTCAAGAAGCGCTTTGGCCTGGGCGACGATCGTCTCAGGACGGCGTTCCCTCAGGGGGCGATAGAGCATGCCGGCCTGACAGAAACGACAGCCGCGGGTGCAGCCTCGAAAAACCTCCAGCGGCAATCTGTCATGAACGATACCCGTCGAAGGAACGATCATCGTCGACGGGAAAAAGGCCTCATCGAGGTCGGCTGCGATCAGGCGCCTCACGGGGAGAGGGAAACCGGACCTGAAGGCAACGCCCTCGCCCGAGGCGACGGCATCGACGAAAAGGGGGACGTAAAAACCGGGCGTGGCCGCGATGGCCTCCAGACGCTCCAGGCGGGGACTCCCTTTCATCTCTTGCAGCAGGCGGACCAGCTCAGGGAGGAGGACCTCGCCATCGCCGAGACAGAAGACATCGAAAAAGGGAGCGACAGGCTCCGGCACCAAGGCGCCGGGACCACCGGCAATGACGAGAGGGTCCTTCTCTCCCCTGTCGGAGGCGCGAAGGGGGATCCCTCCGAGGTCAAGAACGGTGAGGATGCCCGTCGCCGCAAGCTCGTATTGCAAGGTGAAACCGACGACGTCGAATCCGGACAGGGGGCGACTCCCCTCAAGGGAGGTCAGAGGGGCGTTACCGGACCGAAGGGCCGCTTCCATGTCGGGCCAGGGACAATAGACCCGTTCAACGGAGATCCCGTCAAGTTCCCGGAGAAGGCCATAGAGGATCTGATAACCGACGAAGCTCATGCCCACCTCGTAGACATCGGGAAAGGCGAGGCAGAAGCGGATCACCCCCACCTCTTCGGCGGGGAGAGCGGCGCCCCATTCGCCGCCGATGTAACGCGACGGACGCTTTACCCTGTTCCAGAGGGTCCAGCGCCGATCGGCAAACTCTGTCATTTTCATTGTGGGGCAACTCCTTTATCAGAGAGCCTCAAGGGCTCTTTTCTACTCGCAAAGGTAGCTCTTCCGAGCCGCCAGATGGACACTCTGGACGAGGGCGAGGGCCACGGCGACGGAAAGGAGGGAGCTTCCGCCGTAGCTGAAAAGCGGCATGGGGATGCCCGTCACCGGAGCCAGGCCCACGCTCATGGCCATACACTCGAAAAGCTGAAACCATATCCACGAGGCGATCATCGCCGCCATCACCTTGGCCCGGATATCTTTCGTCGCCAAAGCGACGGCGACGATGCGCCAGAGAAGCAGGCCGTACAGGGAGAGGACAACAACGGTGCCGGCAAAACCGAATTCTTCGGCGAAGACGCTGAAGATGAAATCCGTGTGTGACTCCGGCAGAAAGTGAAGCCGGCTCTGCGTCCCCTCGAGAAAACCCTTGCCCCAGAGACCGCCGGAACCGACGGCGATACGGGATTGGATGACGTTGTAGCCCGCTCCGAGGGGGTCCACATAAGGATCGAGAAAAACAAGAAGTCTCTGGCGCTGATATTCCTTCAGAAAGCCCCATCCCAACGGAAGTGAAAAGAGGGCAAATCCC
Organism: Synergistales bacterium; assembly: GCA_018433595.1. Taxonomy (GTDB): domain Bacteria; phylum Synergistota; class Synergistia; order Synergistales; family Aminithiophilaceae; genus Aminithiophilus. The sequence goes on along the minus strand of JAHDQY010000007.1, from coordinate 100,243 downwards.
GTCAGGGCCATCAGATATCGCCTCGGCGCCCGGGCGACAAGGAGCGCGGAGAAGGTCATCACGCCGTAGACGATGACCGTCCCCAGATCAGGCTGCATCATGACGGGCAAGGCGACGCCGAAGGCGGCGGCCAGATTGACGGCAAGTCCCTGAAGATCCGTGGGAGCATGAACCACAGCCACTCTGGAAAGGGCCAGGACGAGACCGATTTTGCCGAGTTCCGCCGGCTGAAGACGGAAGGATCCGAAGCTGATCCAGCTCTGGGCGCCTTTGGCGGTGTAACCGAAAAGCAGGACGACGAGGAGAAGGGACAAAACCGCTCCATAGATCAGGTAACTCCAACGATAGAGCTGTTCGTATCCGATACGCAGGACGACGAGAAACGCCGCCAGAGCGACGACGCCCCAGATGGCCTGACGAGCGGCGTAGAAGCCCCCCATCTTGGTGGCTCCCTGGGAAGCGCTGTAGATGGAAAGCAACCCCAAGGCGAAGAGGAGAATCATCGCCGACAGCATCAGGAGATCGAGACCCGAAAGCAGCTCCCGAAAAGTCTTTCCCGGATGCGTCATTGCCCTTTCTCTTCGGGGCGGGCGTTCCTTCGGACATGGCGAATGGGGATATTCGCGACCAAGGCGACGGAGCGGTCTTCCCGTTCCAGATCGAGCTCGATATTGCTTTCGTCGATCTCCATGTAGGTGCTGATGACGGCGATGAGATCCCGGCGCAGGCTATCCATCACCTCCGGCGAAATGTCGGCGCGGTCATGGATCAGGACAAGCTGAAGCCTCTCCTTGGCGGTTTTGCGGCTTTCCTCTCGGCAAAAAAGCTTTTTAAAAAAATTCATGAAATCACCGCCTAGCCTTTGAACCCGAAAGCTCTGCGGATTCTGGCCATGAAGCCCGTCGACGCAAGGGATTCGACATCAAGAAGGGGCACCTCTTCACCGATGAGCCGACGACTGATGTTGTCAAAGGCTCGCGCCGCCGGCGAGGTGGAGTTGAGCGTCAAAGGCTCGCCCTTGTTGGTGGAGGTGACGACGTTATCGTCTTCGGGGACGACGCCGATCAGATCGATGGCGAGGATGTCGAGAACGTCGCTGACGTCGAGCATGTTCCCTTCGCGGACCATGTTGGGCCGCAGCCGGTTGACAATCAGCCGGATGGGACTTTTGCCGAGAGATTCGAGCATTCCGATGATCCGGTCGGCATCACGAACGGCCGACATGTCGGGAGTGGAGACGACAAGGGCTTCGTCGGCCCCGGAAGCTGCGTTCTGGAAACCGCCTTCGATGCCGGCGGGACTGTCGACAAGGACAAAGTCGAAATCTTCCCGAAGTTCGTCGCAAAGAGCTTTCATCTGCTCCGGTTTGACAGCATCCTTGGTCCTCGTCTGAGCGGCGGGAAGCAGAAAGAGGTTTTCGACGCGCTTGTCCTTGACCAGGGCCTGCTTCAGCCGACAGGAACCCTCGATGACGTCGACGAGAGAATAGACGATGCGGTTTTCCAACCCCAGGACGACATCAAGGTTCCTGAGGCCGATATCGGCGTCGATGGCAACGACCTTATGGCCTCCTCTGGCAAGGGCGACGGCAAGATTGGCCGTCGTCGTCGTCTTCCCGACGCCGCCCTTGCCGGAGGTGAGAACGATCACCCTCTGAATCAATGGATCCCCCTCCATTCATAAGGTTAAAAAGAGATTCTCCGCCGAACCGGACCTTCGGTATCCAGCGGTTGTGTTAAATGACAAACTCCTCGACGAGAACGGACTCGCCGTCGACACGGATCAGGACAGGGCTCCCCCACCAGGGCGCCCCCCGGTCCATGTAGCTGACCCGGCGACCGATGCGAACCTGAAGGGCCTCCATATGGGCCACAATAACTCTAGCACCATCATCCCCTTCGTATCCAGCGTGAACAATGCCTTGGAGCCTTCCCCATACGGAAATGTTGCCTGAAGCGAAAACTTCGGCGCCGTCATTGACATGGCCGACAACGACGACGTCTCCCTCGTGTTCCAGACGCTGGCCCGAGCGAAGGGAACGGAAGAGAAGGCAGGAAGGGGGGGGAGAGCTCTTGCGCCTGGAGGCCTCTCTCTTGGGTTGGCCGACGACAAAACCGGAGCGGCGGAGGAATTCCTGGGAGGCGACGTCCAGGGTCATCCAGGAAAGCAGCTTCATCCCAGAAGGCCAGACAAGCCGTTCCAGGACGCAACGTAACATCGAGGCATCGATGGATCTTCCTTGAAAATCGAGGATAACACCGGCATCCCGCAAAAGAGACTGAGCCTCCGACGCGACTCGGGTCAGTTCCCCTTCGATCCGCTCTCGGGAAAGCCCTTCCGCGACGATGAGGCGCAGGTCGGAGCCGTTGCTTCTGAGAAGAATAGCTTCTTCAGAGGACACCCTTCCCTCTCCTTTCTCTGCCATGAGTTGGCTATCGCTGCGCCTCGGCCTCGTGATCGACGAGATAGCTCAGAAGCCGACCGGCGATGGGGGCCGCCTTGGAGCTGCCGTGCTCCCCCGCCTCGACGAGGACACAGACGACATAACGGGGCGCATTGTGTGGGGCATAACCGACGAACCAGGCATGATCGGGGCCGTGGGCGTTCTGAGCCGTTCCCGTCTTTCCGGCAAGGGAGACGCCGAAGGCGCCGGCCTGACGGCCCGTTCCCGTCTTGACGACGGTTTCAAGCCCCTTGGCTACAGGGGTGAGAGTCTCCCGCAGGATGTGGAGATCCAGCGGTTTCGGCGAAGAGGCCACGTTCAGGTGAGGCGTGACGAGATGGCCTCCGTTGGCGACGGCGGCATAGACGACGGCCATCTGAAGCGGCGTGGCCAGGAGAAAGCCCTGGCCGATGCTGTAATTGACGGTATCACCGGGATACCAGGATTCCCGGAAGCGGGCCTTCTTCCATTCAGGTCCCGCCAGGCTACCCGCGACCTCACCCAGAAGGTCGATGCCCGTAGGGCGTCCCATTCCCAGCAGCGACGACCAGGCCATCAGGTTGTCGATGCCGATTTTAAGGCCGATCTGATAAAACCAGACGTCACAGGAATCACGCAGGGCAGTGATGAGGCTCTCCGGTCCGTGACCCGAACGCCTCCAGCAGCGGAAGACGCGGTCACCAAGCCTGAAGTAGCCGGGACAGAAGGTCGTCGTTTGAGGCGTCGCCACCTTCTCTCCCAGCGCGGCAAGGGCCACGACGACCTTGAAGGTTGATGCCGGCGGATAAACTCCGGCTATGGCTCTGTTCATCATGGGGCGCTCCGAAGCTTCGAGAAGCTGCCTCCATTCTCCGGGAGCCATCCCCCAGGAGAGCGGGTTGGCATCGAAGGAAGGGCTCGAATAAAGGACTCGGACAGCTCCCGTCTCAACGTCAAGGGCAACGACGGCTCCCCGGTCCGTCTCCATCATCTCCGCAGCGAGGCGCTGAGCCCCGAGATCAAGCGTCAGGGTAATATCTTCCCCCGCTTCCTGGGAACGGTAATCAAGACGACGAAGGCGTCGCCCCCTGGCATCGACCTCGATGGCCTCCTCTCCGTTCCGGCCTCTCAGCCGCTCCTCGTAGACGGCTTCAACGCCCATTTTGCCGACGATGTCTCCCCCTCGATACCCCTGTCCCTTCCGAACGTCCAGTTCTTCGCTGCTGATCTCTCCGACGTAGCCGACGACGTGAGCGGCCAGGGGGCCTGCAGGGTAGACGCGCCGCCAGACGGGGTAAGGGAAGAGGTGGGGCGAGAACTCCGGGTCCGTAACAAGATCCGCCACCTGAGCCAGAGTCAGGTTGGGCACAACCGTGACGGCCCGATAGGGCGCCCAATACTGGCGATCGACGGCTTCGGCCAACTGTCCCTCTGTCAGGGGAATGCCATGCCGCTTCAGAAGCTGCTCCAACTTCCGGAGGACCCCCTCACGTCTCAGATAGAGGGGATAGCCCTTGATGTCAAAGGTCCTGACGTTGAGGGCCAAAGGCGCTCCGTTGAAATCGAAGAGGCGCCCCCTCTGGGAAGGAATTTGAAGGGTTCTCAGCCGGTTCTGAACGGCCAGCTGAAGGTACCGATCGAACCGGAAGACCTGAAAGGTGAAAACAGTCCCTCCCAAGAGCAGCAACGCAAGAAGAAGGGCCCAACGCAGCAGGGAGAGCCTCAGGTCCATATCGACACGGCGATTGATCTCCTTATTCATCACTCATCGCCTCGGGTACCGCGACACCCCCGCCACCCGACAAAGACGATGATGGGAAGAGCCAGGATCTGCTGGTTGACGAAAAGGGATTCCATCGGTTCCAGCTCAGCCCAGGAAAGGAAGTGACCCAAGCCGACGAAGATGTGAAGGCCCAGGGCAAGGAAGGAGAGCAGGATAGGGGTACGCCCCGCCTGAGGGATGCGGCCCCAGAGTTCGACGAAGAACCACACGGCGACGACATCCAGAAAGGCCGTAAAACCGAAAAGGCCCGTCCATCGCACGTCCCAGAAAAGTCCTCCTACGAAGGCACTCCAGAGAAGGCCCTGAGGAGACAGCTTTTCCGATGCCCCAAAGACCAGAAGTCCCAGAAGGAACAGATCGGGGACAAGGAGGGTTTCGGCGGCCACAACCTGAAAAAGGTCCTGAAGAAGCCAGATCAGGGCGATCGTCACGACCTCGCCCCTCTTCCGGAAATTCCTATCTGAATGCGGTAGAGACGGGTCAGATCGGCGCCGAGGCGAACCCGATAGGGACGGAAAGCGCCGTCTTCGGGCTCTTCCGCAGCGATAAAGCCGACGGGAATCCCCGGCGGCAGCTGTTCGCTGACAAGAGCGGTGCTCAGGCCCATTTCCACTTCGAGCTCTCTGTCTACTGGCAGATAGAGCAGATGGACCTGTCCTTTTTCATCGCCGGCAACGACGCCGAGGTCGCGTGTCTGGTCGACGACAACAGGGATCAGGAGCCCCGGCGACGTCAGGAGCTCGATCGTCGAGAATCCGCTTTCGACACGGGTCACGCGACCGATGAGGAAGCCGTCGGACATGGCGGGATCTCCGGGGCGGATGCCGTCATCGCTTCCCTTGTCGATCCGGATCTCCCGCCACCAGGAGAGAGGGGAACGGCTCAGGACCCGGGTCGTCAAGGTCCTTTCCCCTTTCTCAGGTGACAACGGAGGGATAAGCCCCTCTTCGATACGCCGTCGAAGAGCCAGGTTTTCGGCCTGCAGGACATCGATCCTCTCCAGCAGGGATCCTCTCTCCTCAACCCAGCCGCCCGTCGCAAGGATCCCGTCGAGTAGAAGCCGAGCCGGCCGTTCGGGAAAATCAAGGACGGAAATGACGGTCCTCTCGAGGGCGGATTTGAGAGGGGTTCCCGCCGTAACTCCCATAAGGAAAAGAGCCAGTGTCACAGCGATGATGCCCTGAATCCGGAAATCGCGAAGGCCGTTGTCAGCCATAGCTAGAAAAGCAAGGACCTAGAAACCGACCTTGTCGTTGACGGGGACGAGAACGGTCTTCATCCGGTTCAACTCCTCCAGGACCTTTCCCAAGCCCCTTGCGACACAGAAGAGAGGCTCTTCGGCCGTCATGACGGGAACGTTCAGCGTCTTCGCGAGCCGCTCCGGCAATCCCTTGAGGAGGGCGCCGCCTCCGGTGACGACGAACCCCTGATCGACAATGTCCCTCGCCAGCTCGGGCGGCGTCTGCTCCAGGGCATCACGGACCATGTCCTCGATGCGGACGACAATGGGGTTAAGAGCCTCCCTTACCTCTCCCGAGGTGACGGCAACGGCCTTGGGAAGGCCGTCCATGAGATCCCGCCCCTTGACCTCCATCGCCGTCTCTTCACCGAGAGGCATGGCGGAGCCGATGGCCATCTTGATCTCTTCGGCCATGCGGTCCCCGATGGAAAGCGTGTAGTTCTGGCGCATGAGGGCGACGATGGCAGCATCGATCTCGTCTCCGGCGGCACGAAGGGAGTTGGAGACCACGATGCCACCGAGAGAGAGGATGGCGACCTCGCTGGTCCCGCCACCGATGTCGAGGACCATGCTGCCCCGGGGTTCCTGAATGGGAAGACCTGCTCCAAGGGCGGCCGCGACGGGCTCTTCGACGATGAAGGCCTCTCGGGCTCCGGCGTTGAGCGCCGCATCGACGACCGCCTTGCGTTCCACTTCGGTGACACAGGCGGGAACGCAGACGATCACGCGAGGATGGGAAAAGGGGCCTCTCAAACCGGTGGACCGGTTGACGAAGTGAGCGATCATGGCCTCGGTCATCTCGAAATCGGCGATCACCCCATGCTGGAGAGGCCTGACAGTCATGACGCCGCCCGGCGTTTTCCCCACCATCGCCTTGGCCTCGCGCCCTACGGCGATAACCTGCTGCTGGCTCCTCCTGCCGGCCTTTCGGACGGCGACGACGGAGGGCTCGTTGAGAGTGATGTCTTTCCCCTTGACGTAAACGACGACGTTGGCCGTTCCCAGATCGATGCCAACGTCGCGGCTGAACAGACCTGACAGAAGCTTAAACACCCGATCTCCCCCACTTTCAGAGGCAGGCCCCTGCAACGAGAGGCCGAAAATCGCCCTTGGCGACAATGAAATGTTCCAGAAGGTTCATGTCGAGCAGTTCGAGCCTTCGTTCCAGAGCCGCGGTCAAGGCCCGGTCTTCGGCACTCCCCGCCAAACTACCATCAGGATGGTTGTGAAGCAACACGACTTGTGCCGCCTCCAGGCGAACGGCACGGCGAAGCAGGTAACTGACATCGACATAGGCGCCGTTCAGCCCTCCGTAGGAGAGACGATCCTCGCCGAGAAGGTGACCCTTAGCATCCAGGAAGAGGGCGACGACATATTCCCGGGTCTCCGATGCCAGTTCCGAGGCCCACCAGGCCACTCGAGTCCGCCAAGAGGGGCCTTCCCCTTCCTGCAACGAAGGAACCCGCAGCCGCCGCCCCAGCTCCAGAGCGGCCAGCAGAGTCGCAGTCTTGGCCTTGCCGAGGCCCTTGACGGCCAGAAGCTCCGTCGGCGTGATGCGCACCAGCCCCTCAAGTCCGCCGAAGTCACGGAGCAGATCTTCGGCGACATCGAAAACGCTACGGGTACTGTAGCCCGTCCGAAGCAGAATGGCCAGAAGCTCCCTCAAGGAGAGGGCCGAAGGGCCGTGAGAGAAGAGACGTTCCCGAGGCCGTTCCTCTTCCGGGATCGTCAGAGGCGCCATGATCAGACCGCCTCACGGGGCCAATAGGGGTTCTCCCGCCGCTCGACGCCGATCGTTGTCGACGGACCATGTCCGGGGTAGACGGGAAGGTCGTCGGGAAGGTCGATTAGGCGCTTCAGGGAGTGGAGCAGCTGCCGGCTATCACCTCCAGGCAGGTCACTTCTTCCGATGCTCCCGGCAAAAAGCGTGTCGCCCGACAGGAGAAGGCGTTCCACCCCGTCGCGGACAAGGTAGCAGACACTCCCCAGGCTGTGTCCCGGCGTGTGGCGCACCTGTATTTCAAGGGTCCCGACGGTGAAGCTCTCGCCGTCTCGAAGCATCTTGTCGGCGGGACGACAAAGACAATCCGCCCCCATCCAGCGGGAAAGGTTGATTGAAGGGTCAGGCAAGGCCGAGGCATCGTCCTCATGGAGAGCAACGCCACAAGAGGCTTTCTCTCTGAGGGCCTCGAGGCCGAAAAGATGGTCCGCATGGCCGTGGGTCAGAAGAATCGTTTCAAGGCGCAACGAGTGAGACTCCAAAAACCGGATCACTTCGCTCGGGTCTCCGCCGGGATCGACAAAAAAGGACCGTCCCCCCCCATCCCAGACCAGGTAGCCGTTGGTCCAGAGGGGACCGAGAGGGAAACACTTCATCTCCATGGATCTTTTCACCTCGCTGGAGTATCGACGATAAGCGTGACGGGACCATCGTTGACGAGTTCCACCGCCATGTAGGCCTGAAAGACGCCGGAAGCCACCGAAGGGGCACGTTCCTTGAGGCGGACGACAAAAAGGTCGTAGAGACGCCGCGCCTCTTTCGGATCCGCCGCCGCCACGAAAGAGGGTCTTCGCCCTTTGCGGCAGTCGCCGTAGAGGGTGAACTGAGAGACGATGAGGATCTCTCCCCCGACGTCAAGAAGGGAGCGGTTGAGCTTTCCCTCGTCATCCTCGAAAAGGCGGAGGTTGACGACTTTTTCGGCAAGCCACTCCACCTCGGCTTCCCCGTCATCATGGGTCACACCGAGAAAAACAAGAAACCCCTTGCCGACGGCGCCGACGGTCCGACCTTCGACGGCGACGGAGGCCCGGGAAACGCGTTGGATCAAGGCTCTCACCAGCGGTCACCCCCGTGTGACTTCAATGACATTATCCAGGGCGTTGAGACGGGCCATGACCCGATAGAGATGCTCCACGTCCCTGACAAAAAGGTCGATCGTCATGCGCGCCCTCTGGGCGCCGACGAGGTTGGCCTTGACGGCCGCCATGGCGGCATCGAGAGTCGCTATGGCCTGAGTGACGTCGGCAAAGAGGCCGGGGCGGTCCATGGCTTCAAGCTTGAGTCTGGCCGTGTAACGCTCCGAGCGTTTTTTCCCCCAACTCACCTCGACCGTACGTTCCGGCGAGGAGGAGAGGACATTGGCGCAATCAGTACGATGCACGGTGATGCCCCGCGACTTGGTGACAAATCCGATGATGGCATCTCCCGGAACGGGGCGGCAGCAGTTGGCCAGAAAGACGAGCACGCCGTCGGCCCCTTCGACGATGATCTCCGAGTCGCTCTCCTTCTTGGGGAGAGCGACAGGCGGCGCTTCAGGAGGAGGTACAGGCTGTGTCTTCTGATCCCAGATCCGGGCTGCAACTCCGGCCGGAGCGTGAGAACCGCCGCCCATGGCGATAACCAGCTCTTCGCCCGACGCGTAGCCGAGGTCACGGGCAATGTAGTTGAGGCTGCCTGCGAAGGGATCGAGGGTTTCGATCCCGCCGTCGCGGCGTTGAAGTTCTCTGAGAAGGAGCTCTCTTCCCCGCTCGAGGCGGGTCTCCCGTTCGGCCCTCTCCTGCTGGCGGAAATAGGCCCGGATCTTGGCGCGGGCCCGGCCGCTCCGGGCCAGCTTGAGCCAATCCCGGGAAGGCTTGCCCTGAGGCGAGGTGAGGATGCGGACGATGTCGCCGTTTTGAAGCTCGTGGTCCATCGGGACGATACGGCCGTTGACCATGGCGCCGACACACTTGTGGCCGACCTCCGTATGGACCTCATAGGCGAAATCGATGGGAACCGACCCTTTGGGCAGTGATCGGACGTCGCCTTTGGGCGTGAAGACGAAAACCTCCGAGGAGAGGACGTCGGCTTTGAGCTGCTCCAGAAACTCTCCCGGCTCCGACGATTCGTTTTGCGTCTCCAGAACCTGGCGGATCCAAGAGAGTTTGGCGTCGAGGGAATCGAGTTTCTTGGGCCGCTCCTTGTAGCGCCAGTGGGCGGCAATGCCGTACTCGGCAAGCCAGTGCATCTCCCAGGTCCGTATCTGCACCTCGAGAGGCTCGCCGGAAGGGCCGACGACGGTGGTGTGAAGCGACTGGTACATGTTGTTCTTGGGGTTGGCGATGTAGTCGTCGAACTGGCCCGGAATCGGCTTCCAGATCGTGTGGACCAGCCCCAGAACAGTGTAGCACTCGGTCAGGTTGTTCACGATGACGCGCAGGGCCAGGAGATCGTAGAGCTGGTCGAGAGAGAGGTTTTTTCTCTGCATCTTCTCGTAGATGCTGTAGAAATGTTTCGCCCGCCCGGTGATGAAACTGTCGATACCGGCCTCTTTGAGGCGGACGGAGAGTTCATCGATGGCCGTCTTGATGATGGCCTCCCTTTCGGGGAGTTTTTTGCGGACCCGACGGCGCATCTCGTAGAACATGTCGGGGTCGAGTATCTTGAAACAGAGATCCTCCAGATCCCGCTTGATCTGATAGATGCCGAGACGGTGAGCCAGGGGGGCGTAGATTTCCAGCGTTTCCCGGGCTATGCGGAGCTGCTTGTCTCTTCGGAGAGCCTGAAGGGTTCTCATGTTATGAAGCCGGTCGGCGAGTTTGATCAGGACGACGCGGATGTCCTTGGCCATGACCAGAAACATCTTGCGCAGGTTTTCAGCCTGGTAGTCCTCAAGGGACTTGAAAGGAAGTTTCCCCAGCTTGGTCACGCCGTCGACAAGCGTGACGACTTCAGCGCCGAAACGCTCCTCAAGGCTCTGGGCCGTAACGGACGTATCCTCCAGAACATCGTGGAGAAGCGCCGCCGTCAGCGTATCGATATCGATCTCCATGTCGGCGAGAATGACGGCCACATGGATGACGTGGATGATGTACGGTTCCCCGGAGGACCGGAACTGGCCGCTGTGTGCCGTCGAAGCGACGACAAGAGCCTCGCCAAGGCGGGAAAGGGCCTCTCTGCCCAGGTAGAGAGAAGCCTTGCTCCAGAACTCCTGCCAGGCCAGCTTGACCGAGGCCACCCGCTGGTCCTCGGGGAGACGCCCGATGAAGCTGTCCCGCAGGATGCGCAAGGCCTTGCTGTCTCTTTCCATCGGTTTTTCGGCACCGAGGGCCTCCATGGCGGCTCGCCTTCGGTTCATCTTGTCCGGCATCAACTCACCTGTCCCTCACGATATCGGCGCTATTCGGCAACAACACGTTCGATAAGAAACTGAAGACGCCGCCTCCCCTGCCAGTAGTTCTCCTGGACTCCATAGAGGAGGCCGGCGGGACGGTGCTCAAGGTCCCTGAAGACTTTCGCCCCGTCGAAGGCGAGAAGGGAGTGACCCAAACGGGCGATCTTGACGTGGCGGCCGTCCTTCCCCAGAGGCAGGACCTGCTCCTCTCCCGACCAGGGGCAGAAAAAAAGCGGCGGCGGGTTCCCGACACCGAAAGGGCCAAGAGACTCCAGTTCACGCCACAGATCGAAGCGGAAGGCCGAGGGCTCCGACTCAAGAGCTTCAAGCATCTCCGTTTCGGGACCGACGTCGCGTAAAATCTCCTCCAGAGCCTCCTGAACCTCGGGCCAGCGTCCCTTTCGGACGGCGAATCCGGCGGCGAACCGATGCCCTCCCCAGGTCTCGAGGGAACCGGCAAGGCCGGAAAGGACCTTCACGGCATTGCCGCCTCCGGGGAGTCTCAAGGTGCCACGCATCATCTCCCCTACCGGGGCCGCCAGCACGACGGGGCGTTCCCGCTCCCGACAGAGGCGGCTGGCCACACCGCTCAGCACGCCCACGGGCCACTCATCGGAGCTGAGGACAAACGCGTCGTCGGCCATCGAGGAGGAAGCCTCGTCATGAACCTGGCTTGAAAGAAGCTGGCGACGGCGGTTGAGGGTCACAAGTTCCTCGGCGTCCTCCTGATTGCCTCCGAGAAGGACCTTGACGGCCTTTTCGGCCACGTCAAGGCGGCCGGCTGCATTGAGACAGGGGATGACCCTCATGACAAGATTGTCGGCCGTGATGTTTCTCCTGTCGATGGACAGACGGGAGAGAAGGGAATCAAGGCCGTGCCGCCCGCCTCGGCGTATCCGCTCCATCCCCTCTCTGGCGAGGGTTCTGTTCAGGACTCCCAAGGGGACACAATCAGCCAGAGTGGCCAGAGCAACGAGATCGAGACGCTCCCGCAGCCAGCTCTCGGAGAGACCGGCTTTGGCCAGGAAACACCAGAAGACAGACGTCGCGCAGAGCCTCCGGCTCTCCTCGTCCCCGTCGATCTGGGGATTGACGAGAGCCGACGGTGACGATCGTTCCCCCTCATCAAGGTGATGATCGAAGATGACCACCGGGACACCTGAAGCTTCTGCCAGGGCGACCGCTTCGACGTCACGGCTTCCGCAATCGAGAACGACAAGAACATCGCAACCCTCGCGGAGGATCTTCCGCGCAGCGTCAGGATGAAAGCCGTATCCCTCGCTGTGGCGGTGGGGAATATAATAGCGCACTCGGGCTCCTCTCAGAAGACCGAACTCGACGGCAAGCGATGTCGATGCGACGCCATCGGCATCATAGTCGCCGTAGACGACAAGCCTGCTCTTCCTCCCCAGGCTCGAAAGCACCACCCAAGCTTCCTCGACACCCTGTCCCATATCGAGGTCCTCCAAAGCGCCATTGAGGCTCGGGCAGAGCCACGCCCGAGCCTCCTCGGAGATCTGCCCCCCGCCGATGCCCCGCTGTCGGAGGGAGAAGGCCGTCAGAGGATGGCAACCGAGACGGTCGGCCAGACGAAGCGTCGCCTCGTCAGGACGGGATATCCGCACTGAAGAGAAGGGGATGACAGAAATCACCGGTTGCTGATCCCCCCCCCATCAGGGAAGGCGGAATCCGACTCCTCCACGTCGTCCCAGTGCGACTCCTCGGGAAGCTCTCGTTCCGGGGTTTCAATCCGTTTTTGAGAGACAGCGGCCAGAAGCGCACCGTTTTCCTTTTCCAGTTTTTCAAGGCGGCCTTGAAGTTCCTTGAGAGCCTTCCTGTGACCAGCCTTCATCTCAAGCTGGGCGGCAAGGGAAATGAGCCACATGAGGACCCCGCCGGCGGCGAAAAGCAGAATTTCCCACAGCCCCTGAGGAACATCTCTCACCCAGATAAGGAAGCGGACGGTCACCTGACCGTCGTTCTGAAAGGCATAACCGGCCGCGACCAACATGGCCAAGGCGACAGCGAGGGCGTAGCTTTTCACAGTGGATCACGCTCCGTTTCGTTCACCTCGGGAGTTCCGAGGGCGCGGTTCCCGCACCGGACCGCCGGCGGGAATAACGGTGATGTGCTTCCGGGCTGTCCTCTTTCTCGAGGCTTTTCTCGTAGCGCTCGCGTGCCCCCTCTTCCCAGAGGGGATCGTAGAGGGCCTTAAGCCTTTCAGCATAGGCATCCAGCCCCTCGGCAAGCTCGCAGAGGATGCCCCCTGCTTCGGGGTGGGTCGGCCTGGCCTGCGTCAACGCGACGATCTCCCGCAACACTCTCGGGTGATCGATGATGAGACAGGGGCGGAGCAGATTGTCATCATCATAGGGCTGTGCCTCTCTGATGGCCTTGAAAAAAGCGCTCGAGAGAACCTCACGGAGGCTTTTCCCGTTGATGTTATCCACCGAAAAATGGCAGAAGACGCAGGGCTCCACATCACCGCTGGCGATAACATGGAAATAGCGCTGTCCTCCCGCCATGCAGCCGTCCACATAGGGGCCGTCATTCCAGAAATCCCCCAGGAAGAGGGGATAGCGCTTTCGCCACTCCTCCACCTTGCGGTGAAGCGCCAGACGCTCCTCGGGTGAGGCCATGTAGGCGAGCTCGGGAGAGGATCCGACAGGGATGTACTGAAAGAACCACCCCACCTGACATCCGGCGTCGATCATTCCCTCGATGAAGCCGTCGTCGAGAAGACTCGGCGCGCTGGCGTTGGTGAAGGTGGCACTGAAACCGAAAAGCGCGCCCCGGCTCCGCAGTCGTTCGAAGGCAGACAGAATCTTGTCGTAGGCTCCGGGCCCCCTCCTGGCATCGGTCTGTTCCCGGTCTCCTTCCACAGAGATCATGGGAGAGACGTTGCCGAGCTCGACGAGGCGGTCAGCAAGAGCATCGTCGATGAGGGTGCCGTTGGTGTAGACCTGGAAATAGCAGTCGTCATGCTTGCCCCAAAGATCCAAGAGGTCGGGGCGAAGGAAGCACTCCCCGCCGGAGAAGGTAAAAAAGAACATTCCCAGCTCTTTCGCCTCCGAGAGAAGGCGATCGAGACGGTCGAAAGAAAGCTCGCCCGAAGAGGAGTAGTCCGAGGCGTAGCAGCCTCGGCAATGAAGGTTGCACCTCATGGTCGGGCTCACGACGAAAAAGTTGGGAAGATGTATCCCCAGCTCCCGTTCTTTCCGGTCCCGGATACCCCTTCCGAGGACCATGAAATGAACCAGAAAATTGACGATGAACTTCGAACGGCAGTTGAGGCAAAGCTCAGAAAAGACTCTTTCGAAAACGCCGACGAAGGGGTCGTCCTTCCTTGCCATCTCCGCGAGCTGTCTGAAGCTCTCCCGATGATAGCGGGCCGGAGCCAGGGCGGCAATGGTCTCAAAAAGAGAGACCATGCCCTGCCGATCCCCGGAAACGGCCAGACGAGAGATCCTTTCCAGAAGCTTGCGGGACAAGAAACCTTTCGCTCTTTCCCCAAGAGACATGGACAATGCGGATCCCCCTCCCCTTCCTGGACTTGGCCTTATGCCGGAAGGCTCACTTCCTTTCGTCGACTTCAAGAGCGCGTACCCTGGCCTCCAATTCGTGAAAGCGATCCTCCGGGACAAGCGGCAGGAGGGCCAAGAGCCGCTGCAACTCCCTTCGGGCACCGCGGAGGAGGAGATCGCGGCGGCGGCACAGCCCTTTGCGGATATCGGCGACAATGGCTTCCAGCTCCTCCTGACGTAAGAGGCCTCGCTCGACAAGCGGGAGCAGACGTTCCTTGCAGAGATCCACGGCTGCCTCTCCATAGCCGAGCCCTTCAAGGAGCAGTTGTAAGACCGATTCCATTATCGGTTCGCCTCCTTGCCATGAACGGGCTTCTCCCATTCTAGTACAAAAACGCCGCCTACGGCATTTCCCACCCCGTTTTCATTTTCAAGCCGGTTGCCCGCCCTGCCGCCGACAGCCCTCCATGTCACAGGAAGAGGCGGCCTTGAGGCCGCCTCTTCCTGTGACATGCCAGTGAAGGAAATCAGAATTGCTGAGGAGATCTCTGGTGCCACTCGACCAGGATCGCACCGGCAACGAAAACGGAGCTGTAGGTCCCGACGACGATCCCGACGAGAAAGGCGAAAGAGAAATTGACCAGAACGGAGCCTCCCCAAAGAAAGAGGGCCAGGACGGGAAGGAATGTCGTCAGCGACGTGTTGATCGTCCGCGACAGGGTCTGGTTGATGGAGAGGTTGAGTAGATCAGCCATGCCCAGTCGTCTGAGCTCCTTCCAGTTCTCCCGAACCCGGTCAAGGATGACGATGGTGTCGTTCAGCGAGTAGCCGACGATGGTGAGAATGGCGGCGATGAAGGGCAGCGTCACCTCACGTCCCGTAGCACTGAAGATGCCGAGGACGATGATGGAGTCATGAGCCAGGGCCAGCACGCTCGCCACGGCGAAACGGAAACGGAAACGGACGGTGATGTAAAGGAGGATCCCCCCGAGAGCCAGAAGCACTCCGAGGAGGGCCTCCTGGCGCAGCTGTTGCCCGACGACGGGGCCGACCTTTTCGAAGCGGAAGACCTCCATGTCGCGGAAGGCCTCCTTCAGAACCGCCAGGGAGGCTCGTCGGATCTCTTCGGAATCCTCCGGAAGACGGATGATGACGCCGCGGTCACTGTAGAGCTGGATCTGTGCCCCCCCTTGGCCGATGCCCTCAAGAAGAGTGCGTATCTTCTCGACCGTCACCGGCTCGGCAAGCTCGACCTGAATCAGCGAGCCGCCCGTAAAATCGATGCCCAGGTTGAGCCCCCGAACGGCGAGCAGCACCAGGCTCGCGAGAACAAGAGAAAGGCTGAGAACCAGGGCGACCCGCCGAAGTCGCATGAAATCGATGTTGCAAATTTTTTTCTCAGAAAAGGCCATTGCCGTATCCCCCTTACGAGACTCAGGAACGTGCCGCCGCCCGGCGGGTCATGAACAACCCGATCAAGGCCCTCGTGACGATGACGGCGGAAAAGACGCTGGCGACAACGCCGACACTGAGGGTGACGGCGAAGCCCCGGATCGGTCCGCTGCCAAAATAGTAGAGCACCGCAGCGGCGATGAGGGTCGTCACGTTGGCATCGAGTATCGTCGTCAGGGCTTTCCGGAAACCGGCATCGACGGCGGCCATCCGCGTCTTGCCGGCGGCGAGCTCCTCGCGGATACGTTCGTAGATGAGGATGTTTCCGTCGACTGCCATGCCGATGGTGAGGATGATGCCGGCGACACCCGGCAGAGTCAGCGTCGCCCGGAGGCTGATGAGGCCGGCGAAGACCAGAAGGATCGTGACGACAAGAGAAACATCGGCGGCCAAGCCGAGGAAGCGGTAATAAAGCAACATGAAAGCGACGACGAGACAGGCTCCGACGAGTCCGGCTCGAAGCCCGGCCTGAATCGTATCGGCTCCGAGAGTGGGACCGACGGAACGGTTTTCGAGAATTTCAACGGGGACAGGCAAGGCGCCGGCCCGAAGCATGATGGCCAGCCTCTGGGCTTCCGAAACGGAGAAGGTTCCTGAAATCTGAGCCTCTCCACCGGAGATGCGCTGCTGAACGACAGGTGCCGAAACGACGATCTCGTCAAGGACGATGGCCAACTGCCGTCCGACGCTCTCGGCCGTAGCCTTGTCGAAAAGCTTCGCCCCTTCGGCGCTGAATTTAAGGGTCACGATGGGACGGCCCAGGTTATCGTAGGCCGTCTTGGCATCAATGAGATCTTTGCCGCTGACGTCAACGGCGGCAAGGAGATAGACTCGGTCGAAATCGTCATGAGCGACAAGAAGGGAGGCTTCTTCAGCGATGCGCTCCTGGAAACCGCGACCCATTTCATCGATCTGAGCCTTGGCCTCCCGCCACCGCTCCTGAGCCTTCCGGTAGGCCTCATCGCTCTCGTAATTGGGGCGCTGAGGGCTGGGGGGAACCTCCGGCGTTACGGCCAGAACCCTGCGAAACTCCAGTTGGGCCGTCTTGCCGATCAGCTCCAGGGCGGCCTCGGGATCTTCGACGCCGGGAAGATCGACGATGACCCGGTCGGAACCGCTCCTCTGAATGACCGGTTCGGAGACTCCGTACTGGTCGACCCGGTTGCGCAAGACGGCAAGCAACCGCTCCACACTGTCATCACTCAAGGGGTTCTCCGGAGTTCCCTTGGCCTGAAGGACAATGTGGGCTCCTCCCTTGAGATCGAGGCCGAGACGGATCTTCCCTTCGATGGGGAAGACCGAGACAAGGGCGGCGACGACGACGACAACCACCAGAAGCAGCCGCCAACGTTCCCTTTTGAACATTAAGACAGGACCCCCTTCTCCTTGCACAAAATCAGATTGAATTCATGGACAAAAATGAGGCCGACTGAGGAGGAACAGAAAAACGGAGCGGATGCGACGGCATCCACTCCGTCAGAGCATCGCTACGGAGTCGATCAGCTGTCCGCAGGAAGCTCCGGCTGGGGAATTTCCGCCGATGTCCTCTTCCCCGAGATGGAACCCTTGAGGATACGGACCTTTACGCCTTCGGCGATTTCAAGAATGAAACTGTCGTCTTTGACTTCCCGGACCGTGCCGTAGAATCCCCCGGCCGTCACCACCTGATCACCGCGGGTGATGGAATTGAGCATGTCCTGCTGCTGCTTCTGACGTTTTTTCTGAGGTCTGAGAATGAGAAAGTAGAAAATGACGCCGAAGAGCACGATGGGCAGCAACATGCCCATAAGGCTTCCCTGCTGTTGCAAACGAACCGCCTCCCGGAATGAGGTGTTTTAAGGAACCGCAGATCATTGTATCACGGTGTCCCCTGGGCTGTGAACCGATGAGAGAGAATCAGGCTCCACTGTGTTTGAGGTAGAAGAGCAGCTTCTCAAGCTCCACCGAGATATCGACGCCGTAAATCAGAACGCCCTCAGGCGCGACAAGAGTCGTCGGAGCGAAGGAAAGAACACCCTTGAGCGTCCCCGCCTTGGCCGCAAGGTCGACAACGGCCTGGGCGGCCGAAGCCGGGATCGTCAGGATGAGGACCTCGATGGCCTTTTCCTTGAGGATCTCCGGAAGCGAATCGGGATGATAGCAGGGTATGCCGGCCACGGTGGAGCCGATCTTGTCGCGGTCGATATCGAAGATGGCTTCGATGGAGAACTTGTCGCTTCTGAAGGCCTTGTAGCCGAGAAGCGCTTCACCCAATCGTCCCGCCCCGACGAGAGCGATCTTCCAGTGACGGGGAGGCGAGAGAATGCTGCGGATATGCTCGAAAAGGCGGTCCACGTGATACCCCACGCCCCGCTTGCCGATCTCCCCGAAGTAGGAGAGATCTTTTCGGACCTGACTGGCTTTGAGGCCCAGCATCTCGCCGATCTCCTGAGAGGAGACGACACGCCGTCCCTCCTCATGAAGATGTTCCAGGAGACGACAATACTGAACCAGGCGTTCGACTGTAGGTTCGGCAACTTTCATGGTCACTTGTCTCGGCTCCTGTCCCTGTGTCGTAGGCAGGGCAACTCGAACAGACGAAACCGCCCTGCCGATTCCTTCAGCATCGGCCGGCGAAACGCGTCAATCCGGCAAAAGGCGCACGATCATCCAACTCTTCGGCAATGCGGAGAAGCTGATTGTACTTGGCGACACGATCCGTCCTCGCCAGGGCTCCCGTTTTGATCTGGCCGGCCCCGGTCGCCACGGCAAGATCGGCGAGGAAGACGTCCTCCGTCTCGCCGGAGCGGTGGGAGATGACGGCACCATAGCCGTTTCGGCGGGCCATGTCGATGACCTGAAGCGTTTCGGTGACGGTGCCGATCTGGTTGAGCTTGATCAGAATGGCATTGGCCACTCCGCTATCGATGCCGCGGAGAAACCGCTCGGGGTTGGTGACGAAGATGTCGTCACCAACAAGCTGGACACGCGAACCGAGGCGCTCCGTGAGATGGCTCCAGCCGGTCCAGTCCTCCTCGGCCATGCCGTCCTCAAGGGAAAGGATCGGATAGTTCCGGCAAAGCTCTTCGTAATAATCCGTAAGTTCTTCGGCGGTAAAGCAGCGTCCCTCGCCGGAGAAACGATAGCATCCTTTTTCAAAAAATTCCGTTGCGGCCACATCGACGGCAAGGCTCACCTCGTCGCCGGGACGATAACCGGCGGAGACGATGGCCTCCAGGAGCAGATCGAAGGCCTCGCGATTGCTCTCCAGACTGGGAGCGAACCCCCCTTCGTCGCCGATGGCCGTCGCGTAACCTTTCTTTTTCAGCGCCTTTTTCAGGTGATGGTAGACTTCGACACCCATCCGGAGGGATTCGGAAAAATCAGAGGCACCATGAGGAACAATCATGAATTCCTGAATGTCAAGGTTGTTGTCCGCATGGGCCCCGCCGTTGATGACGTTCATCATCGGCGTCGGCAAGACAAAGGGCCCCAACCCGCCAAGCCAGGCCCAGAGAGGGCGATCGTGATCGATGGCCGCCGCCCTGGCGACAGCCATCGAAACGGCCAGGATCGCATTGGCCCCCAGACGCCCTTTGTTCGGCGTACCGTCTTCATCGATCATCGACTCGTCAACGAGACCCTGTTCGGAGGCATCCATGCCGATCAACCGGGGCGAGAGGATCTCGTTGACGTTCCGGACGGCCTTGAGAACCCCCTTGCCCAGATAGCGCTGCTCGCCGTCTCGAAGCTCAACGGCTTCAAAGCTGCCCGTCGAGGCCCCCGACGGAACGATGGCACGGGCCGTAACGCCGCTTTCAAGCCAGACCTCGGCCTCCACCGTCGGGTTGCCCCTCGAATCCAGAACCTCACGGCCGTGGACCCCAACAATGAGACTCATCGGAACACCACCTCTTCCTCCTCAGCAAGCTCCTTCTTTTCGGACATCCCGACGCTCCTCCTTCAGTTCATAGGCCACAGTGCCCCGCTTGAGGGCCGCCTCATCGTCACAGAGGACAAGGACTCTCAAGATACGTCCGGGATAGGCGACTTCCACGAGATCACCCATACGGACCTCAGACGAAGGCTTGATCGGACGACCGTCGACGTGAACGGCGCCGACTTCGATCATCTCCTGGGCCACCGTTCTGCGTTTGACGAGCCGTGACAACTTGAGAAACTTATCGGCCCTCATCCTTTGATCCTCCAAGCACAAATTGTCATTCAGTATATCAAAAAAAAGGGTGCATCATCAATGTCCCTGCTTTGAAGCGATTCAAAGGACGAAGCGCAACAGAGCGCCGATGCCCTCCCACTCGCGAAGGATGGAGGGACGGCCGAGAACGAGCGTCTCCCCGTCCTTACCGTGGACCTGCTGGATCAGGGCCTCCAGGAGATCTTTCTCCGGCTTCGTCTCAAGGCCGCAGAGAGGACAGGTCGCCTCGTCCAGGCCAAGGGCCCCGCAGCGGGTGCAGCGGACTCCGCTGCGGGGCTCGAACTCTTCAAGGACAAGCTGATGGATCGCGCCCCGGTTCGACGCGGCAAGAACCGCCCTCATTCCCGCAGCGGCAAGTCCTCCCTTGGGAGCCTCGGAAAGGATCCGCGCGACAAGAGCCTCGCCCTCCTGCCAGAATCGCGCCTGGGCCCACTCATCGAGTGTCGCTTGAAGGGAGCTTTCCCCTCTTTCAGGCGATTCGGGAAGAAGGTCGACCTCCTCCATCGGAAGCTGCTCCCGAAGGAGCGTCAGCAGCGGTGCCGTCAGTTCCTTCGAGCCGGCGGCGAGGATTCTCTTGAAGAGGCGATCGCCGAAGAGGCCTTTGGCCTCGGCCGCCGTCTCCCGAAGGAGCCTCCCCGTCTCTTCTTCGGCACGACGCTCGATACGGCGCTCCTCCATGCCGTAGCGGCCGCCGGCCTTGATCCTGGAGGGAAACTCGACGACATGGCGCAGAAGAAGCTCCAACTCCGCACCGTAACGATGGTAAAAGGATACGGAACGATTCTCGACGACGATAACCAGCGTCTTTTTGAAAGGAGAGAGGGCCTGAATCAGCGGGAAAAGGCGGGGCCTCTCATTCAGGCTCGCCTCAGCTGCAACGGAGGCGGGCAAGGGGAGAGAGAAGGCCGGCACCTCGGGACTGATGAAAAAGGACCATCCCCTGGGCAGATCCGTCGACAGGTCTTCGACCCGGGGGAAAACCCCTTCCAGCAGGTTCCGCATTTTCTCCTGATCCTCTCGAGGCCAATCTTCAACAAGACGGAGAGCCTGGCGATTGAGGTTTTTCAGAGCGATGACGATCTCCTTAGCGCTGCGGCGGCTTCTGTCGGTATCTCCATAAAGAGAAAGGACAGCGGAGGCCGGGGTGAATCGATCCAGGATATCTCTGACCACGGCTTTTCTCATCATCTGTCACCTCCTGTGTTTTCTTCCCTGCGAAGGTACCCGAGGGTGGGAAAACTAGTCGAGAAAATCGCGCAACTTTTTACTCCTGCTGGGATGGCGAAGCTTGCGAAGGGCCTTGGCCTCGATCTGGCGGATGCGCTCCCGGGTGACCCCGAACCGTTTGCCCACCTCTTCGAGGGTGTAGGCGTGACCGTCTTCAAGGCCGAAGCGAAGCCTCAGGACCTGTTTTTCCCTGTCCGTCAGGTCTTCGAGCATCGTCTCCAGCTGTTCTCTCAGGAGCTGGCCTGCAGCTGCGTCCTCGGGACTGGGAAGATCCTTGTCCTCAAGGAAGTCGCCAAGCTGGCTATCCTCCTCCTCCCCAATGGGAGTCTCCAGGGAAACCGGCTCCTGGGCGATCCGCTGGATCTCCTCGACCCTTTCGGGGTTGATCTCCATCTCCTTGGCGATCTCTTCGGCCGTCGGTTCCCGTCCCAGACGCTGGACAAGCTGACGGGAGATGCGGATCAGCTTGTTGATCGTCTCGACCATGTGGACGGGGATACGGATCGTCCTGGCCTGATCGGCGATGGCCCGGGTGATGGCCTGCCGGATCCACCAGGTGGCATAGGTGCTGAACTTGAATCCCTTCCGGTAGTCGAACTTCTCGACGGCCCGGATAAGTCCCAGGTTGCCCTCCTGGATCAGGTCGAGGAAGAGCATGCCCCGGCCGATATATTTTTTGGCGATGCTGACGACGAGACGCAGGTTGGCTTCGACAAGGTCCATCTTGGCCTGGGGATCTCCCGCTTCGACGCGCTTGGCCAGGGAGACCTCCTGCGCCGACGTCAGAAGATCGATTTTACCGATCTCACGCAGATACATGCGGACCGGATCGGAGAGGGGAAGGTCTTCCAGGTCCCCCACTTCCTCGTCGGGACCCGTCGGTTGGACGATCTCCTCGCCGGCGACGGCGGGGCGGCGGTTTTCATCGACCACCTGAATCTGGAGCTCGGCAAGCTCCGTGTAGAGGTTGTCCAGCGTCTCTTCCGTCAGGAATTCGGCGGGGAAGTGTTTCTCGATCTCCTCGTAGGTAACAAAACCCTTCTCCCGGCCCATCTGAAGGAGCTCCTTGATTTTGTCAATGTAGGAAAGCACCTCCTCACGCGTCGGTTGCCGTTGCGTTTCAACTTCGTTTTTTGCCGTCTTGGAACCTTTCGACGACACCTTCTTCTTGGCCATTAAGTGTTTTTTCCTCCCTTCAGCCTTCCCGCAAGCTCGTAGTATCGCGCCACTTCCTGGGCCGTGGCCCTGTTGGCGGTCATCCGAGCCTTCAATCTCTCGTACTCCTCTTTGCAATGCCTCTCTTTCAGGCCATGAAGGGCCAGGTCCCATGTTGGAACCTCCCGGGGAAGGCGTTCACAACGATCCCCTCCGGAGGCCAAGAGGGCCTGGGCCTTCCTTTCACCCGCTTCGAGCCATCGCAACGTCAGCTCTTCCGGGCTCTCGCCGGCCATGAGGGCGCAGGCGACCGATGAGGCCACAGGGTCACGCAGAAGGGGGAGAACTGTCGCGGCGTCAGCCTCGGTCCGAAGGCGGTCATCGCTCCAGAGAAGCCAGCAGAGCACTTCCTCCCAGGGGTCCCGAAGCGTTTCTTCCTCCCCTTTACCGATAGGTACGCGATTCCGGCCCCTTTTGCCTTCATGGGAAAGCGCCTTCTGCCCCTCTTCTTTCCGGATCGGCGGAGAAAGACCCTTTCTCCGGTCGTCAAGGACCTGCTGAAGCTGACGCGGCGTCACCGCCATGGCCGCAGCGACATCGGGCAGAAAGGGAGCGATATCAAGAAGGGGAAGGGAGAGAAGCCCCTCAAGCAGCTCCTCAATCGCCCGACGTCGCCGGAGACGGTCACGAAAGGCCTCTCTGCGAAGAAAGAGATGATAGGCCAGAAGGGGAAGGGCCCTGTCAAGGGCGCTTCGGAAGACCTCCGCCCCTTCCGGCTGACAAAGCAGCTCATCGGGATCCTTGCCCGTGGGAAGAGTCAGGACATGGACATCGAGTCCGGAGCGTTGAAGAAGGTACATTCCCTTGAGCGTCGCCTCCTGTCCGGAGAGGTCGGCATCGTAACAGATGTAGCAGCGGTCGGCCAGGCGGCCGAGAATGGAGGCCTGCTCCTCCGTCAGAGCCGTCCCGAGGGAGGCGACGGCCTCGGTGAAACCCGCCAGGTGGAGACGGATGGCATCCATGTAGCCCTCGACGAGGATGGACCGCCCCTTTTCGACGATGGCCCGCCGGGCCCGGTGGATCAGGTAGAGGGATCGCCTCTTGCTGTAGAGATCGTTCTCGGGGCTGTTGATGTATTTCGCCCCGTCGCCGTCGACGAGGCGGCCGCCGAAAGCGATGAGTTTCCCCGTCACATCCCGGATGGGGAAGATGACTCTCCCACGGAAGCGGTCGTAACGTCCCTTCTTCCCCTCGATGACGACGCCGCTCTCATCGAGGAGCCTCGGCGGGAACCTTTTCCCCAGGTGTCGGGCCAGGCCGTCCCAGGCGCGGGGGGCCCACCCCAACTCGAAGGTCTCCCACTGCGTCTTTCCGAGCAAGCGGCGTTCCAGGTAGGAACGGCCCACCTCGCCTGAGGGAAGGTCGAGAGAGGAGCGGAAAAAGGAGAGGGCCTCGTCGAGGACATCCCGAAGGCCGACGGTCTGACAGGAGCTTCTCCGGCGCAGGGTGACGCCGGCGCGACGGGCCAGCTGCTCCAGAGCCTCGGGAAAGGTCAGCCCCTCGATCTCCATGAGAAAGGAAAAAACGTCTCCCCCCTTGCCGCAGCCAAAGCAGTGATAGGTCTGGCGTTCAGGCGAGACGTTAAAAGAGGGCGTCTTCTCCCCGTGGAAGGGACAGAGGCCGAGATAATTCTTTCCGGCCTTTCTGAGAGGGACGTAGCCGCCTATGATGTCGACGATATCGACGCGCGATTTGACTTCAGCAACGGCATCATCGGCCATCGGCCTCACCTCC
Source organism: Synergistales bacterium (assembly GCA_018433595.1). Classification (GTDB taxonomy): domain Bacteria; phylum Synergistota; class Synergistia; order Synergistales; family Aminithiophilaceae; genus Aminithiophilus. The sequence continues at coordinate 76,298 of JAHDQY010000007.1, read as the reverse complement.
CGCAGATGACGTTGGGAACAAGGGGGAGAGCGCCGCTCTCCCCCTTGTTCCCAAAGGACCCTTTCAACCGGTGTGAAGGATAGTGCGCTTAAAGGAAGAGAGGAGCCATCACCAACGCCACGACGGACATGAGCTTGATGAGGATGTTGAGGCTCGGTCCCGAGGTGTCCTTGAAGGGATCGCCGACAGTGTCGCCGACGACGGCTGCGGCGTGGGCATCGGAGCCCTTGCCGCCGTGATGCCCCTCTTCGATGTACTTCTTGGCATTATCCCAGGCGCCTCCGGCGTTGGACATGAAAATGGCCATCATGACGCCGGTGACGATCGAACCCGCCAGAAGCCCTCCCAGCGCCTCCGGACCCAGCACGACGCCGACGACAACAGGGTTGATGACAGCCAGAAGCCCCGGAATGACCATCTCGCGGAGCGAGGCCTTGGTGGAGATGTCGATGCACCGCTCATATTCGGGGCGCCCCGTCCCCTCCATGATGCCGGGAATTTCCCGGAACTGACGGCGGACCTCGTCGATCATGCTCGAGGCGGCCCGGCCGACGGCCTGAATGGTGAGCGCCGAGAAGACGAAGGGAAGCATGCCTCCGATGAAGAGCCCCACCATGACCCGAGGATCGCTGAGATTGATGACGTCGACGCCGACGGCGGCGGCATAGGCGGAGAAAAGGGCCAGAGCCGTCAGGGCGGCGGAGCCGATGGCCAGTCCCTTGCCGATGGCGGCCGTCGTGTTGCCCACGGCGTCAAGGCGGTCGGTGATTTTCCGAACCTCAGGGGGAAGATGACTCATCTCGGCCAGACCGCCGGCGTTATCGGCGATGGGGCCGTAAGCATCGACGCTGAGGCTCATTCCGACGATGGAGAGCATGCCCACGGCGGAACAGGCGATCCCATAGAGGCCGCCGAACTTGACGCCGACAAGGATGGCCGCGCAGATGAGCAGAACGGGGATGGCCGTCGAGAGCATGCCGACGCCGATGCCGGCGAGAATGTTCGTGGCATGACCCGTCTCGGAGGCTTCGGCGATCTGTTTTACCGACTTGAAGTTCGCCGAGGTGTAGACTTCCGTCACGTAACCGATGAGGACACCGACGGCGACACCGGCGACAACCGCGTAAAAGAGGGTGATGTCGCCGTTGAGAACCATCTTCGTGACCACCCAGGAGCCGGCGATCATGAAACCTCCCGTGGCGAAGGTCCCCATCCTCAGGGCGAGCTGGGGATCTCCACCGTCCTTGACGCGGACGAAAAAGGTGCCGATGATGGCCGAGACGATCCCGAGAGCCGCCAGGACGAGAGGATAGGCGACACCGGCTCCGCCGTAGACGGCAAGCCCGATGGCCATGGCAGCGATGATGGAGTTGACATAGGATTCGAAGAGGTCGGCGCCCATACCGGCGATATCGCCGACGTTGTCACCGACGTTGTCGGCGATGACGGCGGGATTGCGGGGGTCGTCTTCGGGGATGCCCGCCTCGACCTTCCCGACCAGGTCGGCTCCGACATCGGCGGCCTTCGTGTAAATGCCGCCGCCGACGCGGGCAAAGAGAGCGATCGAACTGGCTCCGAAACCGAAGCCGGTTATGACGTTGGGATCTCGGAAGAGGAAGTAGCAGACGGCGATGCCGAGGATACCGATGCCGACGACGGACATCCCCATGACAGAGCCGCCCGTGAAGGCCACGGCGAGGGCGCTGTTCATGCCGTGAGTGGCGGCTGCGGCCGTCTTGCCGTTGGCCATCGTGGCCACTCGCATCCCCACGTAGCCGGCGACGGCGCTGCAGGCCGCCCCGAGGAGGAAGGAGACCGAGGAAGCGAGGCTGATTTTCCACGCCAACAGAACGGCGACAAGAACGACAAAGGGGACAAGAGCCCGATACTCGCGAGAGAGGAAAGCCATGGATCCCTTTTGGATGATCGTCGACAGCTCGACGATTCTCTCGTTTTCGACCTTGAAGGCTTTGACCTTTCCGACGGCGAAAAAGGCATACGCCAAGGCTACGATGCCCGCCCCACCGGCCAACCACAGCAACTGCGCTTCCATCCGATGAAACCTCCTTTAAGTCTTCCGGCGACTTCTTTATAAAATATAAAGACAGCCTGCTCTGTAGGCTCTTCAGGGAGCCCGGAGCGAACCTCATTATAGACACGACCTCGATCCTTTACAAGAAAGCATCAAAAGAAAAGAGCGCGTCAGAGGGAGGGCTGTTCGGTATCGTCTTTCTTTCGCAAGGCCCTTTTCTTCCGGACAAAAAGAGAAAGGCCGTCCTCGGTCAAACGGCACCCCTTAAGGGCGCCCACCATGCCCAGGACCCCTCCGGCAAGAAAATCGGCGACGAAGTCCTTGACAGGAATCCGCCGATGCCCTTCATAGAGGGAAACTCCCGTCGGTTCGGCTCGGCGCCAGAGTCCGACAAGGAGGGACGCCAGGAGCTCTTCCCCCCCTTTTCCGTAAAGTCGCTCTTCGGGCCTTGTCTCCTCTCCGACGGGATCATAGCGGGCCAGAACTCCCTTGATTTCCTCCGGAGGCGTCTCCCCTCCGACCCAAATCCGAGGCAGGGGGACATTTTTGGCCCCTTCAACGACGATGATGTCGACGGCAGGGAAAAAGACGGCGACGATCTCTTCAAGGGGGAACTCTCCCGCCTTCTCGAGGCGGATTCCCTTGTCACTCCAGAGAAGGGCCGGCACCCCCTGGGCGACAGCCCTGCCGCTGTCCGTTGACGAGTCGGAGAGGATCGGCTCGCAGCCGTGCTTAAAGAAGGCCGCATCAAGACCCTCCTTTTTTAAGTAATCGAGAAGCCTCATGCAGAGCGTGGTTTTGCCGCTGTCCTTGAAACCGGAGACGGCGATGATGAAAGGCACCTAAGGACAACTCCTTTCCCGATCCTCGTAGTCGCTGCCGCGGGCGGCGCACCAGGCAAGCCGGTAAGTGTCGAGGAGAAAGACGAACATCGTCAGGATCAGGGGACCGAGAAAGAGGCCGAGAAAGCCCCAGGCCGCAAGGCCGCCGACGACGCCGATGAAAACGATAAGGATATGGACCTTGCTCCCCTCGGAAATGAAAATGGGGCGGACGAGGTTGTCGATGGTGCTGACGACGGCAAGCCCCCAGATGAAAAGGACGATCCCGTTGCGGACTTCGCCGGAGAGAGCGAGATAGAGAGCCGCAGGCCCCCAGATGAGGGGGGTTCCCACGAAGGGGATCATGGCCAGGATAAACATCAAGAGGCCGAAAATGGCCGGATTGGGCAGGCCGACGAAGAGCCAGCCGGCAATGCCCAACAGCGCCTGAAGCCCTGCGGTCAGGGTGACGCCGTAAATCATGGCGGCCATCATCCTGCGGATACGTTCGAAGAAAGCCTCCCGCTGCTCCAGGGAGAGAGGCGTGATGTCGCTGACGAACTGGAGGATCAGGTGACCGTCCTTGAGCAGGAAAAACGAGGCCACGGCGATGACGATAAACTGATAACCGAGACGGAAAGCGTTCTCCAGGAATCCCCTCGAGGCAGTCGCCAGCGATGACGCGAGCCACGTCGCAGCCTGACGCAGCGTTCCGCCCAGGAAGGAGAGCTGATCCCGAAAGGGGGCGAATCTTTCCGCCATCCCTTCAGGAAGCAGGGATTCCAGGCTGGCTGTCGGCGACGCCCCCAGGCGGAGAAAGTGATCGGCCAGGTAGCCGTAAAGGCGGATCCCCTCCCGGGCGATGGAAAGTCCGACGAAGAGGGCCGGAATGACCAGAAGGAGCACGATGGCAGCCGTCGTCATGGCCGCCGCGAGAACGGCGAAATGTCCCCGGAAAAGGCGCTCCTTGAGCCAACGAAAGAGCGGATAGGCGAAAAAGGAGAGCAGCGCCGACCAGGCCAGCGGCCGCAGGAGAGGAAGGGAGACGATGTAGCTGAGAACCGCCGTCAGGACAAGGACTGTAGCGAAGGGGAACAATGCAGCTCGGCTTCCTGGATCGATGTGAAATTTCCCTTTGGCACCCAGAGTGCAGACCTCCTTCCTACCATTCTGTTTGCGTTATATCGGGGGGCACGATACAATCGCTTTGTCATCATGATAACGTTCCTCTCAAGTAATTTAAGGGGAAAACCTGCCGGGAGACTGCGATGAGGTGTGGCCTTATGGGGACAACGACCGGGAAGGGAATCCTTTTCACACTCCCTGTGGAGGAGCTTTTTGACGCTCCCGGCATCGTTGCCGAGGATGTCGTCGACAACGCGGGGAAGCTCATTCTCCCCCAGGGGACCCATCTGGCCTGGATCGGAGCTCATCGGGAACACGTCATCTCCCGCCTCCGCAATTTGGGCATCCTCCACGTCAGGATCAGGCGGGAGGAAGGACTCTCGACGGAACGGCTCCGCTCCCTCCTGGGGAAGATCTCCCCTCCCCTTCGGACCGTCAACCGACAGGCCGCTTCCGAGGCTGTCACCGCCATTGAAACAGCCTACCACGAAATCGCCGTCGGAAGGAATCGGGAAGACCTTCTTCTCCCCCTCCTCCGTTGCGGAAAGGCCCTGGCCGGAGAGATCGGAAAGAGCCCTTCCATCCTCTTCTCGCTCCTCAAGGTCAAGGCGACAGACGAATACACCTTCGTCCACTCTCTCAACGTCGCCCTCCTCGCCGGGAGCCTGGCGGGAATCCTGCGCCCCGGCGACCTTCCCTTCCTGAAACATGCCATCTCCGCCTCGCTGCTGCACGACCTGGGGAAGGCCCTCATCAATCCGGCCATTCTCAACAAGCCGGGGAAACTCACGGCTGAAGAATATCACGAGGTCCGACAGCATCCCCTCATCGGCGAAAACCTCGCCCGCGATTCGGGCATCGCCGAACTTCAGATCCTCCAGGCGATCCGCTGGCATCATGAGCGATGGATGGGCGGCGGCTACCCCGACAACCTCCTGGGGGGAGCCATCCCCCTTGTCGCCAGGATCATCGCCGTGGCGGACGTCTTCGACGCCCTCACCGCCGAGAGGGCCTACAAGGGAGCCCTTCCTCCCCGGGAAGCCCTCTCGACGATCATCGAATCTTCAGGGGCCCACTTCGACCCTGCCGTCAGCCGCTGTCTCCTTCGCTCCCTGGGGCTTTTCCCTCCGGGCACTCTCGTGGAGCTGTCCGATGAAACCATCGCCGTCGTCGTCTCCTCGACGGAGGGCGATCTGATCCGGCCGACCGTCCTCCTCCACTTTGACGCCCAAGGCGTTCCCTTCAACGACGTCCACCTCGTCGACCTCCGACGCTCTTCGCTCCACATCCGCAGAGGTCTCGGTCACCTGGGCAAACAGGCCGTCTAGAGCGAGTTCCCGCGATCCGTCGGCCTCACTCCCACTCGATCGTTGCCGGCGGCTTGCTCGTTACGTCAAGAACGACGCGGTTGACCCCCTTGACCTCGTTGCAGATTCGGCGTGACACCCGATCGAGAAGGTCCCCGGGAAGGCGAACCCAATCGGCCGTCATACCATCCTGGGAATCCACGGCCCTCAAAACGACGGCTTCGGCATACGTCCGGACATCGCCCATGACACCGACGGTCCTCACCGGCAAGAGAACGGCGAAGGCCTGCCAGATGTCGTCATAAAACCCGGCGCGACGGATTTCGTCAAGGAAGACGGCATCGGCCTCACGAAGGACGTCGAGACGCTCCTTCGTGATTTCGCCGAGACATCGGACGGCCAGTCCGGGACCGGGGAAGGGATGGCGCCCCAGAATCTCCGGGGGAACATCGAGGAGGGCCCCGATGGCCCGCACCTCATCTTTGAAAAGGTCGCGCAGCGGCTCCAGAAGCTGAAACTCGATATCCTCGGGCAAGCCCCCCACATTGTGATGGGTTTTGATGACGGAAGCGCCTCTCCCCTTGAAACCGCTTTCGATGACGTCGGGATAAAGCGTCCCCTGCAACAGCCACCGCGCCCCTCCGATCTCCGAGGCTTTGGCTTCGAAGACGCGGATAAAGGTCTCGCCGATGATTTTGCGCTTCCGCTCCGGGTCGGATACACCGGCAAGCCTGGAGAGGAAGGTCTCCGAGGCGTCGACGTAGTGAACCTTGAGTTTGAGCTTCTCCCTGTAGAGGTCGAGAACCGAAGAGGCCTCGTCCTTTCGGAGGAGGCCGTTGTTGACGAAGATGCACTCCAGGCGGTCTCCGATGGCCCGGCTGGTGAGAACGGCGGCAACGGTGGAGTCGACTCCTCCGGAAAGGCCGCATACGACCCGGCCCTCTCCGGCCTGGGCGGAGATCTCGGCCGTCATCTGGTCGATCCAGCTCGAAAGGTCCCAGCTCTCTTCGCAGCCGCAGACGTCGAAGAGAAAGTTCCTCAGCACCTCGGTCCCTCCCTCGGTGTGAATCACCTCGGGGTGGAACTGAAGCGCCAGGATACGCCCTCCCCGTCCCATAAGGGCAGCGGGGGCACCCGATTCGCTCTCGGCCTGAACTTCGAAACCGGGCGGCACCTGGCTCACCTCGTCCCAGTGGCTCATCCAGGCCTGAAAAGTCGGGGGAAGCCCCTTGAAGAGAGGGTTGCCGGAAGCGACGACACGAACCGTCGACGCTCCGTATTCGGCTCGAGGGCCCTTGCCAACCTTGCCTCCCAGAGTGTGGGCAAGCAACTGCATGCCGTAGCAGATCCCCAAAAGGGGGATCTCTCCGTCCAGAAGCGACGGGGAAAGGGTCGGCGCCCCGGCCGCCGTCACGCTGGCAGGCCCCCCGGAGAGGATGATCCCCTTCGGCCGGCGGGCGCGGATCTCCTCCGGCGTCGCATCCCAGGGAAGAACCTCGCTGTGCACCTTCTGCTCCCGAACCCGGCGAGCGATGAGTTGCGTGTACTGCGAGCCGAAATCCAGCACCAGAATATTGTCCGTGTTTTTCATCATCGACAAGGCCTGAAGGCCCAACACCTCCGTCATCAAGTATCGCTCTCATGGTAACAGAAGTCAGGCGGCCCAGACAGAGGGTCCATCCAGATGGAAAGGCCTCCGTCCTAGGACGGAGGCCTCAGGGCGGAGTTTTCTAGAAATCGCCCATTCCCATGCCGCCTCCCGGCATGGGGGGCATGGCTTCCTTCTTCTCCGGCTTATCGGCGACGAGGGCCTCGGTGGTGAGGACCATGGCGGCGATGGATCCGGCGTTCTGAAGGGCGCTGCGGGTCACCTTGAGGGGGTCGATGATCCCGGCGGCGATCATATCCTCATACTCGCCGGTGACGGCGTTGAGCCCCTCTCCCTTGGGAAGGACGATGACCTTTTCGACGACGACGTCGCCCTGAAGCCCGGCGTTGTCGGCGATCAGGTGCAGAGGAGCGGTCAGGGCCTTGCGGACCAGCATGGCGCCGGTCTTCTCGTCGCCCTTGAGATTTTCCATGAAAGAGCTGAGGGCCTTGACGGAATTGACAAGAGCCACACCGCCTCCGGCAACGATGCCTTCCTCGACGGCGGCGCGGGTCGCGTTGAGGGCGTCCTCGATGCGATGCTTGAGCTCCTTCTGCTCCGTCTCGGTGGCGGCACCGACCTGAATGACGGCAACGCCGCCGACAAGCTTGGCCAGGCGCTCCTGGAGCTTCTCCTTGTCGTACTCGGAGGTGGAATTCTCGAGCTCGATGCGGATCTGGGCGGCACGCTTGCGGATCGCGTCGACATCGCCGGAGCCATGAACGATGGTCGTGTCTTCCTTGGTGACCTTGATGCGCTTGGCCCGACCCAGCATGGAGAGATCGGCGTTTTCCAGCTTCAGACCCACGTCCTCGGTGATGACCTGACCACCGGTGACGACGGCGATATCGGCAAGCATGGCCTTGCGGCGGTCACCGAAGCCGGGAGCCTTGACGGCGCAGACGTTGAGGACGCCGCGGAGCTTGTTGACGACAAGCGTGGCCAGAGCCTCGCCCTCGACATCCTCGGCGATGATCAGGAGGGGCTTGCCCGTCTGGACAACCTTCTCCAGTAGAGGCAGGAGATCCTTCATGTTGCTGACCTTGCCGTCGTTGATGAGGATATAGGCGTCCTCCAGGGAGGCTTCCATCCGCTCGGGATCGGTGATCATGTAGGGGCTGACATAGCCCTTGTCGAACTGGAGCCCTTCGACCATTTCGAGGGTGGTGCCGACGGTCTGGCTGTCCTCGATGGAGGTGACGCCCTCTTCGCCGACCTTGTCCATGGCCTCGGCGATGAGGTCGCCGATAGCTCTGTCGTTGGCCGAGATGGCAGCGACCTGGGCGATCTTGGCCTTATCCTTGACAGGGATCGACATCCCCTTGAGTTCGTCGACAACAACGTCGACGGCCTTCTCGATGCCGCGGCGCATGAGCATGCCGTTGGCCCCTGCGGCGACGTTCTTCATCCCCTCGCGGATGATGGCGCGGGCGAGAACGGTTGCCGTCGTCGTACCGTCTCCGGCGACGTCGTTGGTCTTGGAGGCGACTTCCTTCAGAAGCTGGGCCCCCATATTCTCGAAGGGATCTTCGAGCTCGACTTCCTTGGCGATGGTGACGCCGTCATTGGTGATGGTAGGAGAACCGAACTTCTTCTCCAGGACGACATTGCGCCCCTTGGGACCGAGGGTGATGGCGACGGTGTCGGCCACCTTGTTGATGCCGCGCTCCAGCGAGCGGCGAGCCTCTTCGTCAAAGGCAAGAATCTTGGCCATAGTTCTCCCCTCCTACTTTTCGACGATGGCGAGCACGTCACGCTCGCTGAGAATGAGATACTCTTCGCCCTCGATCTTGACTTCCGTGCCGGCGTATTTGCTGTAGATCACCCGGTCACCGACCTTGACCTCGAGAGGAAGCTTCTGTCCGTTTTCAAGAACCTTGCCCGTACCGACGGCGGCCACTTCGCCCTCCTGGGGTTTCTCCTTAGCCGTCTCGGGAAGAACGATACCGCCCTTGGTGCGGCTCTCCTGGGTCACGGCCTTCACGACGATTCGATCAGCCAGAGGCTTTAACTGCACAGTTTATCCCTCCTTGTGGATTTTTACCTTTGTCATGTTAGCACTCATTCTCTCCGAGTGCTAGCGATCGAACAAGATATTATCGTCAACCCTCCTTCGCCTCAACCTTCAAATAGCTGGATGAGGAGGGATTATTCCCTGTTTTTGCCTGTCGTCTCGTTTTTTCTGCTTCTTAGCATGCTGGAGAGATGCTTCAGAGAAAGGCCTTTCCGGGGAGGTGCTCCGGCCCGAAGTCAAGGACACCCGGCCTTTCCCGGAGTTACCGGGAAGCGAGGGACCAGGAGGGGTCCGGCGACAGGAAGAGATCGGAACGGATCCCCCGCTTCCAGTTGCTGTAGCCCGCGGCGGCGATCATGACGGCGTTATCGGTACAGAGGCTCTTCGGAGGAATGAAGCTCTTCCATTCTTTAGCCGATTCCATGCTCTCCCGGAGGGCACTGTTGGCGGCGACGCCCCCGGAGAGAGCGACAGATCGGACACCGGTGGCCATGACGGCAAGCCGCACTTTGGTCATGAGAGCCGACAGGGCCGCTTCCTGGAAGGAGGCGCAGATGTCCTCCAGAGGCAGAGTTTCGCCTTCGAAACGACGAAGAAGATGGAGCACGGCCGTCTTGAGTCCGCTGAAGCTGAATTCGACGGCATTGCTGTCACGCAGTGGCACGGGCAGGGAGAAGGCGCCGGGATTGCCTCTTCGTGCGAGATCGTCGACGGCCGGACCTCCCGGGTAAGGCAGGCCCAGGAGTTTGGCCACCTTGTCGTAGGCCTCTCCGACAGCGTCATCCCGCGTCATGCCCAGAAGACGGTAGTCGCCGAAAGCGCGGACGTGGACGATCTCCGTATGTCCTCCCGAAACGATGAGACAGAGAAAGGGAGGGACCAGGTCGTCGTGGGCCACGACGTTGGCGAAAAGATGCCCCTCAAGGTGGTTGACGCCAATGAGAGGAAGTTCCCAGGCCTGAGACAGGGCCTTGGCCGCCATGACGGTGACGAGGAGGGAGCCCATCAGGCCCGGCCCTGCCGTGACGGCCAGAAGCGAGAGTTGCCGGGCGGGGTTGTCGATGCCGCCCCGGGAGAGGACCTCCCTCAAAAGGGGAATGAGGACGCGCTGATGCTCCCGGGAGGCCACTTCCGGAACGACTCCGCCCCAGGCCGCGTGAAGTTCGGTCTGACCCGCCAGAGCCGTGGCGACGATCTTCCTCTGATCCTGGAGGAGGGCAACGGAAGTGTCGTCACAGCTGCTCTCGAAGGCCAGGGTCAGGAAGGGACGGCTCATCGCCGCTGTCCTCCGCAGCCACCGCAGGAGGAGCAGCTGCCGCCGCAGGACTTCTGGGGCCGGGGCTCCCCCTCCAGATGGATCAGAACCTTGCCGCGGCAGACGGGGCATTTGGACTCGTGCCTCTCCGAAGAAAAGAAGGCGCCGCAGGCGGCGCAGCGGTAGCGATGCGCGGTCGTCATCTCGGAGCGGTCCATTCGACCCCGAATTCGCCGTAGCCGAGAGGGATGGGGCCTCCGGACGGCAGGGCCTTCGTCGGGACGAGGACGGCAAGCGTCGCTTCCGTCCCACTGGGGAGGTCTCCCTGGGGGAGGAAGTGAACCCGCGTGCGGATGTCCTCCTTCGTCACCTGATGGTCGCCGACATAAAGGGACGTCGGCTCGAAGTTCCAGGGCTTGAGGGCCTTGAAGCGGATGACGAGAAGCGTCTTGCCCTTGGCCCCGTAGTGTTGGCCGTGCCATACGAGCCAGTCGGGGACCTCGGGATTGCCCGAAAGGCTTTTCGCGAGGGCGGCGTCGACGAGGACGAAAGACAGGCGCGCACGGGCTCCGATCACCATGTCGCCCAATACCTGCCCCTCGACCCAGCAGGTGGCCGTTCGAGCTTCGAGAAGTTCTTTGAAGGAAGCCGCCTCCCCTCTCCCGACAAAAAGGCATGAAGCGATGAGGGTAAAAATCAGCAACCGACCTTTCATTTTTTCCTTCCTTTCCGAAGATCATCGATCTCCCGAGGTGAAAAAAGGTAGGAGGTGCTACAAAACTGACAGCGCACCTCCTGGCTCTCCCTGACGGTCTCGTCACCGAGGGCGGCCAAAAGTCCATTGGCGGCGACATCGCGGCTGCAGCGACAGCCGAAGCGGTATCCCTGCCGGCCCAGCCAGAACAGCTCGAGTCCTGCGGCGAAACGTTCGACGACACGCATGACGTCGCCCTCCTCAAGGAAAAGGGCGCTCAGGGGCGGAAGCGCCCGGAAACGGCGCTCGACCTCTTCGGCGAAACGTTCCGTCGTGTCGGGGAAAAGCTGGACCATCAGGCCTCCCGCGGCGACGACCCGACCGTCGTGTTCCAGAACACCCAGGGCCAGGGCCGCCTTCGTCTGCTCGGAACGGACATAGTAGGCCGCCACGTCTTCGGCGATCTCGCCGGAGAGAAGGGGGCTCCGTCCCGTCACGGGCTCCTTGAGACCCACATCTTTGATGACCGAAAGCGTCCCCTTCGTCCCCACTCCGGCGGCGACGTTCCATTTGCCCGGCCCCAGAGGTTCCGGTTCGACGGAGGGGTTCTGAACGAAGCCGCGCACGAAGCCTTCCGACTCGGCGTCGGCGACGATCCTTCCCAGGGGACCGTCGCCGTCGACGGAGAGGGTGACACGGGACCGGCGGCCCTTTTTCATGTCGTCGGCCATGAGGAGAGAGGCCATGGCAAGCCGCCCCAGAGCCGCCGTGGCCGTCCCCGAAAGGCCGTGGAGCTTTTTCAGGTGAGCGACGAGATCCCGGGCCTCGACGGCGAGGAGCCGGGCCTGCTCCCCTCCTATCAGAGCCCTGATGACGAGGGCTTGCCGGGGGGTTTCTCTTTCCATGCTGTTGTTTTTCATGATGGACCTTCCTTCCTGCAGGCACTCAGCAACCAGTTCCACTCCTGGCAGCGCAGATAAGCCGTGACGACTCCGTAGGCTCCACCGCCCAAGAAGGTAGCGGCCAAGACCCAGCCGGCACGTGAAAAGAGTCTCCCCGAGGGAGAATAGGGGACAAAGAACTTGAGGAACGCCACCGCCGCGACGAGGGCCGCCAGTCCCAGGAAAGGGCGCAGAAGCCAGCGTCCCTGAAAGAGTCCCAGAGAACGATCGAGGTTGCGGCAGAGACGATGGTACCCCACCATCGCAGCCCCTGAAAAGGCCAGAGAGGAGGCGAGGGCGATCCCTCTGTAGGAGAGAGGCCCCATTAGGAGAAGACAGAAGATCAGATTCGCTCCGACCGTGGAAAAGGTCACCCTCAGGGCGTCTCTGGGGAGGCTCCGGGCGTAGAGGGCCCTCATGAGGACCGTCGTCAGAGCCATGCCGGGCAGGCCGAGGCCGTACATGGCCAGTGCCTGGGCCGTGGCGTGCCAGGCCCAGTCGTCGAAGGCCCCCCTCCGGAAAAGAAGGTGGACCATCTCTTCCGAGACGAGGCAAAGTCCGGCCGCCACGGGGAGGACGATGAAGAGGGCGAAGCGGAGGGCGTCGCGGGTGACTTCGGCGAAGACCGTCTCTCCGTCGAGGACGTGGCGGGCCAGAAGCGGGAGAACGGCCTGGGAGATGGCGATGACGAAAAGCCCCAGCGGAAGCTGGAGGACGCGGTCGGCGTAATTGAGAACGGAGATGGCCCCCTCTTCGAGAAAAGAACCGAGCATGCGGCTGACGATGGGGTTGACCTGGTTCAAGGAAAGCCCTGCGGCATAGGGAAGAAAAAGAAGAAGCATCCGGCGGAGTTCGCCGTCTTTCCAATCCGGCCGCGAGGGAAGCAGGAAAACCCCCTGACGTCCGGCCCAGAACCACTGTATGAGGAACTGGACAAGGCCCCCGCAGAGAACGGCGATGGGCAGGACCCAGATCTCCAGGGAGCGAAAAAAGAGCAAAACGACGATAATGTAGAGGGCGTTGCTCAGAGCCGGCGCCAGCGAGGAGACGAAGAAACGGTCCATGCTGTTGAGAACGCCCATGGCAAGGGCCGAAAGGGACATGAGAAGCAGGAAAGGCAGGATCTGGCGGGTCAGCCTCAGCGCCAGGGCCGATTCGTCGGCGGTGAAGCCGGGAGCCATGAGACGGACGAAAAGAGGGGCCAGGAAGAAGCCGGCCAGAACGACGAGGATCCCTGCGGCGGCAAGGACGGTCATGGCCTGACGGGCCAGCCGTCGGGAGCGTTCGAGGCCGTCCCGGGCGAGAGTTTGAGAGAAGACGGGGACGAAGGCGGCCGAAAGAGCGCCTTCCGCCAGAAGCTGACGGGAGAGATTGGCCAGGGTGTAGGCGATGAAGAAGGCATCGAGGCGACGCGTCGCCCCGAAAAGAGCCGCCGTCAGCATCTCCCGGGCCAGACCAAGGAAGCGGCTGGCCAGGGTTCCGATCATCATCGTCAGAGCGTGGCGTACCATCCTTGCAAGCGATGCCGACATTCTTCTATGCCAACCTCCCGCGCAACCTTCCGGACAAGTATGGAGGGGATCTCCATGAAGACGACCGTTCTGCTTTTCGGAGTGGGCAACATTCTCCGAGGCGACGACGGCGCCGGGCCGGCCGTCGTCGAGATGCTGCGAAGAGAGTCTCTCGGCTGGCTCCGCGCCGTCGACTGCGGCCAGAACCCGGAGAACTGGCTTTCCCTCATCGGCCGGGAGCACCCGGAGGAAGTCCTTTTCGTCGATGCGGCGACGATGGGGCTCGACGCCGGGTCAATCCGTCGCATTTCGCCGGAAGCCCCGACCCTCAGGGATCCCGGTCTCATCGACCTGCCCTGGATGCTCCTTCTGGCCTCCTATGCAACAACGAAGATCACCTTCATCGGCATCGAGCCGAGGCAGTGCGGTCTCGGTGCCCCTCTTTCAGCTGAAGTGACGCTGGCCGTCGCCGAGACGGCGCGATCGATCGCCGACCGGAGATGGCCGGAGATCCCTCTCCTGCCTCTCACCAGGTGAACCGCTCGCCCAGGTAGAACTTGCGGGCCACCTCGCTCTCGGCAACGACGGAGGGGGTCCCCTCGATGAGGATCTGTCCCTGGTGGATCAGGTAGGCCCTGTCGGTGATGGCCAGGGTCTCTCTTACGTTGTGATCGGTGAGAAGAATGCCGTAGCCCTTGCGCCGCAGCCCCACGATGAGCTGCTGGATGTCATAGACGGCGATGGGGTCGATGCCGCTGAAAGGCTCGTCGAGAAGCAGAAACTGAGGCATGATGGCCAGGGCCCGGGCGATTTCGACACGCCGTCGCTCTCCGCCGCTGAGGGCATAGCCGGGAACATCGGCGATCTTTTTCAAGCCGAAGTCCTCGATGAGCTGATCGGCCACCTCCCTCCGTTTCACCGGAGATCGGCCCATCTCCTCAAGGACGAGGAGAAGGTTCTCCTCTACCGTCAGCCCCCTGAAAATGGAGGCCTCCTGAGGCAGGTAGCCCAATCCCAGGCGGGCACGGCGATACATTTCCAGGTCCGCCAATTCGCGGCCTCCGATGGAAAGGCTGCCTCCGTCGGGAGTGATGAGACCGACGATCATGTAGAAGGTCGTCGTCTTGCCCGCCCCATTGGGCCCCAAAAGACCGACGACCTCTCCCTGGGCGACGGAAAGGGAGACGCTCTGAACGACCTTGCGCCCCTTGAAGCTCTTCGTCAGCCCTCGGGCGTGGAGGCGGAGATCCATCAGGGCGCCTCCTTCTCAGGAAGGCGGAAGGTGATCTTGGGCGCCCCGAGGGCCTCGATCCGCCGCGAGGCGAGGTGGAGAACGAGGCTGTCGGCCCGGAGGCTCCGATCGGCCTGCCTCGCCAGTGCCGATCCTGAAAGGACCAGCGTCCCCCGGGCCTCGGAATAGAGCGCCCTGCCTCCGGAGAGACGCATGGGCCTGCCGTCGGAACCGACAAACTCGGCCTCGACGTCGTCGATGGCCGATGCCTCGACGACGCGACCCGCTTCAAGGCGGCCTTCGATCCTTCCGGCCCGAAGGGTCAACCCCGATTGGGCGTCCTCGAAACGCTTCAGTCCCAGGATCTTGAAGGAGTCTCCTTCGACGAGAGCCTCCTCCGCTTCGAGGGCTCGGCCCTCGAAAAAGGCGGAAAAACCGCCTGTGATGTGCAGAAAGCCCGATTCCTTCCAGATGAGGCGGGAACAGAGAAGTTCTTCTTCGTCGCCTCGCCGGAAGTGGACGTCGCCTTCGGCGGCGACTTCGACGCCACCCTCCTCGGCATAGGTCAGGCTTGAGGCATTGACTTCGATCTGGCGCTCCTCCCAACGGCCACCGACACTCCCCCAAAGGCGGAAGCGCCCTTCGGCCAGAAAGGCCTCGGCCTCCTCCGCGTCAAAGGTCATTCCCTCCCGCTCGAGAGAGACGTTGCCCCTGGCGCGGATCTGCTGAAAGGCCGGATCGTAGCGAAGTTCGTCGGCCCTGAGAAAGGCCTCGTCGGCCCGGGCCATGCCGGCGGCCAAGGTGATTCCCAGAAGGAGCCCGATCAGGAAACCCTGCGATGCTCTTTCCTTCATCGTCGCACCATCCTCAAGACATGAAATGGCGGCGCAAGAAGAGCGCCGCCGCTATTGTACCTTATCGCCGGGGACGTCGACGGTTCAGTGACGAAGAGCTCCTCTTTCGAGGAGCTCTTCCCCGATCTGGACGGCGTTCAGAGCTGCTCCCTTGCGCAGGTTGTCGGCGACGACCCAGAGGGCCAGGGCCTTCTCCAGAGCCGTGTCGCGGCGGATTCTTCCGACGAAGACCGGATCGGTGCCGGCGGCGGGCCGAGCCATCGGGTAGTGACACCGGGTCGGATCATCGATGACGACGATGCCGGGAGCCTCTTGGAGGATTTCCCGGGCCCTTTCCGGAGAGAGATCACAGCGGAAACGAAGGATCAGGGCTTCCGAGTGGCCGCGAAAGACGGGGACCCGTACCGTGGTGCAGCTGACGGCAAGCGCGGGAAGATCCATGATCTTCCGTGACTCCCGAACCATCTTCCACTCCTCTTCGGAGACGCCTCCTTCGTCGAAGGCGCCGATGTGCGGGAGGGCGTCGAAGGCGATGGGATGCGGGTAGACGGAAGAAGAGGGATTCTCTCCGGCAAGAACGGCCCTGGCGCCGCTCTCGAGCTCTTCAAGGGCGTCGCGCCCCGTCCCGGAGACGGATTGGAAGGTGACGGCACTCAGATAATCGAGACCGGCCTCCCGGTGAAGGGGCCAGGCGGCGACAACAGCCTGGATCGTGGCACAGTTGGGGTTGGCGATGATCCCACGATGCCGAAGAACGGCTTCACCGTTGACCTCGGGAATCACGAGAGGTGTCGCGGAATCCATACGCCAGGCCGAACTGTTGTCGACGACGACGGTTCCCGAGGCGGCAGCTACGGGAGCCCACTGTCGCGACGGACCCGAACCGGCCGAGAAGAGGGCCAGATCGACATCGTTGAAGGAACTCTCCTCTATGGCCCGAACCTCCCAGGACCGCCCGCGGAAAAGGATCTCCTTCCCCGCCGAGCGGGGTGAGGCCAGAGGCAGGAGCTCGTCAACGGGAAAATCCCGCTCTTCGAGAACCCTCACCATCTCGCCGCCGACAAGCCCCGTCGCCCCGACTACAGCAACTCGCATCGCATTAGTCCTCCTCAGGGATGAAATGGCCGTGGAGAGCCCGGACGGCCTGCTCCATCTTGGGAGCCGCGACGACACAGGTGATGGCCATGGACGTTGCGGCGATCATATCGAGATTGATGCCTTCCCGGGCAAGGATGGAGAACATCTGCGAGGGAATTTCGGGATGGTTGGCGATGCCAGCACCGATAACGGAGACACGGGCGATTTCGGTATCGAAGGTGACGCCCTGGGCACCGATGTCCCGGACCAATCCCCTGCAGACTTCAATGGCGTCGCCCAGAAGGGATTTCTTGATGAGAAAGGCGATGTCGTTGACCTGCCCTCTCATGACGCTCTGAATGATCATTTCAGCCCCGACGCCCCGATCGGCAAGAGAGAAGAAGAGGCGGGCCGCCACGCCGGGAACGTCGGGCACGCCCAGGACGGCGATCTTGGCCGTCTCTCTGTCGGAGACGACAGCCTTGACGACAAGCCCCTCGTTAACATCGAAATTCATGACCCAGGTCCCCTCCTCATCGCTGAAAGTGGAAGCCACGTAGACGGGAAGCTCCATGCGCGCCGCCAATTCGACGCTGCGGGATTGAAGGACCTTCGAGCCGGCCACGGCCATCTCGAGACATTCCCGGCAGGAGATGCGATCCAGTTTCCTCGCTTTCGGAACGATCCTGGGATCGGCGCTGTAGATACCGTCCACGTCGGTATAGATGTGACAGAAGTCGGCCTCAAGGGAGGCCGCCAGCGCGATCGCCGAGAGGTCGGAACCGCCCCGCCCCAGGGTGATGACGTCTCCGTTGGGCAGAACGCCCTGGAAACCGGCCACGACGGGGACCTCTCCCGCCGCCAGGGAACGCTCCACCTGCTGGGGCTCCATGCGGCGGATCCGCCCCTCGCTGTAGCGGCCGCTGACGAGAAAACCCGCCTGAGCCCCCGTGAAGGAGCGGGATTTCAACCCTTCCCCCTCCAGGGCCAGAGCCAGGAGGGCGATGGTCTGCTGCTCCCCCGTCGCGAGAAGCTGGTCCATCTCGCGACGGTTGAGACTGGGAGCGACCTCCATGGCCAGCCGGATGAGGCCGTCCGTCGTTTTGCCCATTGCCGAAACGACGACGACGATGGAATCGCCGCGCTCGACGTAACGAGCGACCTTGCGGGCGACGCTGCGGACTTTCTCCGCCGTCGCCACGGAGCTGCCACCGAACTTGAAAACACGCCGGGCCACAGACTTCAGGCCTCCTCGGAAGCAAGAGCCGTTACCGTCGCGCCCTCGTCGTCGACATCGAGGACGAAGAAGCGAGACCGAACGCCGTGATCGGAAAAGATGCGGCACATCGTCGAGGCCACGGCTTCGGGATTGCCCTTGACAAAGGCAAGGACACTGGGGCCGGAGCCGCTGATGGCGACGCCGAGACACTCCCGGTGAAGGCGCACTTTCTCAAGGATCGTCTCGCCGCCGGGGAAAAGCTTGGCACGGAACTGCTGGTGAAGCCTATCGTCCATGGCCCAGGGCAGCTCCTCCCAGCGCCCCGTCGCCCAGGAAGCGGCAAATAGAGCCACCCGGCCGACGTTGAAGACGGCATCCTGAAGGCTCACCTTCTCCGGCAACGCTTCGCGGGCCTTGGAGGTGCTGACCCGGACCTCGGGCACGGCGACGACGGTGACGATCTCCCGCGGCAGAGCCTGAAGCCGGACATGGCGCAGATCCTTGCCGTCCCAGCAGCTGACGACCATGCCGCCGAGACAGCAGGGGACAACGTTGTCGGGATGTCCCTCGATCGACGTCATGAGAGGCAGAAGCTCCTCCCGCGCCAGAGGACGCTTTCTCAGCACGTTGGCGATGAGGACACCGCCGACGACGGCACCGGCCGAACTTCCGAGCCCGCGGCAGAGGGGGATGGCATTGACAGACCGCAGGTGAAGGCCCTGAGGGGGCATTCCCCATTCGGCACAGGCCCTCAGGTAGCTTTTGACGACCAGGTTGGCCTCCGGGTCATGAAGTTCGCCGCTGCCCTCGCCGACAACGTCGATGGAGAACTCTCCCTGGGGCAGGAGATCAATGACTTCGTAGTCGTTGTAGAGGGCCAGGCCGAGGCCGACGGTGTCGAAACCCGACCCGAGGTTGGCGCTCGAGGCGGGGACGCGGACACGGAACGGAGTCCTCATCGGGCCAGCACCTCCCGGAGAGATTCCCAACGATCGTCGATTTCGACCATCTCGGGGACCTGATTCAGGGCGGCATCGGGATCTTTCAAGCCGTTTCCGGTGAGGACGGCAACGATGCGGATGCCCTCGGGCAACCCCTCCTCCCGATGGAGGCGCAGGAGCCCGGCCAGAGAGGCGCAGGAGGCCGGTTCGGCGAAAATCCCCTCCCGCGAGGCCAAAAGGCGCTGAGCGGCAAGGATCTCCTCATCGGAGACGGCGAGGAAGCGGCCTCCGCTTTCCCTGACGGCCTCCTTGGCCTTTTCGGCGTTGACGGGCCGGCCGATGCGGATCGCCGTGGCCACCGTTTCGGGCTCGTCGAAGGGGTGACCTTCCACGAGAGGCGAAGCTCCCGCGGCCTGGACGCCGATCATCTGAGGGAGATCCCTCGTCCGTCCCAGTTCCCGGTAGCGGTTGAATCCGGCCCAGTAGGCCGAGATGTTGCCGGCGTTACCCACGGGGATGACGAGCCGATCGGGGGCCTCGCCAAGCTCATCACAGATCTCCCAGGCCGCCGACTGCTGCCCCAGGAGACGGTAGGGATTGACGGAATTGACGATGGCCAGCCCCAGCTCCTCCGAGGCCTTCCTGGCCAGATCGAGAGCCCTGTCGAAATTGCCCCTGACAGAAATGACCCTGGCACCGTAGATCAGGGCCTGGGCCAGCTTGCCCCGGGCGACTTTTCCTGACGGCAGGAGAACGAAACAGGGAAGGTTCGCCCGCGCCGCATAGGCCGCCGCAGCGGCCGAGGTATTGCCCGTCGAGGCGCAGACGACGGCCTTGGCCCCGCCTTCTATGGCTTTGGCGACGGCAAGGACCATGCCTCTGTCCTTAAAGGAACCCGTCGGATTGGCTCCCTCGAATTTGACACAAAGGTCGACGGCCAGATCGCTCCCGAGATTTGTCAGGGGGATCAGAGGCGTCTGTCCCTCACAGAGAGAAAGACGCGGCGTCGCCTTCGTCAGAGGCAGCAGATCTCCATAACGAAACAGAATTCCCCTCATTGTCCCTACCTCCCAGCATGCTCGCTTCATCTTCTACCCTGTTCAACCTGTTAGAAAAGACGAAAAAACCCGTCCCCTCTTCAAAGGAGACGGGCTAGCCCGCGGTTCCACTCCGCTTCCGGCACCTCGGCACCGGCACTTATCTCCGCTGTAAGGGGCGGATACCCGACGGCTTATCGACGCTCTTGTCGCTTCGCCGCCCGCTCCGGGGTGGTTTTCACCGACGCTCCAACCGCTGAGAGCCTTCTCAGCCCGTGAGGCTCTCTCTCTGTACGTGAACGGCGGTTACTCTTCCCTTCCTCGCCTGGCCGATTGATCGACCGATAGGTTTCCGTATTTTTTACGCCCTTCCAGTGAAATTGTCAAGCCGTTGCTCAAAAAGGGCGAGTCTGATAGAATGGTCGATCGACATAGAGGGGTACTCTCCAGCCAGTCTAAGGAGGCTGATGTCATGGTGCCGAACACCCGCTCCTCCGACGATGTCATCGTGATGACGCGAAGCGGCTACGAAAAACTCAAGGAAGAACTGATCCATCTGCGAAGCACGGGCCGCACGGAAATCGCCCGCCAACTTGAGGAGGCCCGCGGTTTCGGTGACTTGAGTGAAAACGCCGAGTATCAGGCCGCCAAAGATGAGCAGGCGAAACTGGAGAGCCGCGTTCAGTGGCTTGAGTATCAGTTAAGCAAAGCCAAGGTCATCGACACGGAAGACATCGACAGCAGCAAGGTTACGCTGGGCACGAAGGTTCGCTTCGTCGATCTCGACAGCCGTCGGGAGTTTGCCTACACCATCGTCGGCTCCGAGGAATCGGACCCCAAAACCTTCAAGCTCTCCGCGGCCAGCCCCGTCGGTCAGGCCCTCATGGGGCGCGAGGTCGGGGAGGAGGTCCTCGCTCGAGTTCCCAAAGGGACAAGAAAACTTCGCATCGTCGATATCTCCGTCGGCCTCTAGACAGGCCGACGGATTGCACTTTTTGCCTCGTCGTCGCCGACATGAGGCCTCTTCAGCTGAAGAGGCCTCATGTCGGTGTTTTTATCGGACCGAGGCCTCGACAATCCTCCGCAACAGTTCGGGGAACTCGATTCCAGCAGCCTTAGCAGCCTTGGGGACAAGGCTCGTCGATGTCATGCCCGGTGCCGTATTCACCTCCAGGACGAAGGGATTTCCCCCCTCATCGAGGCGGACGTCGACGCGGCTGTAGACGCGACAGCCCAGGGAGCGGTGAGCCGCCAGAGCTGAGGCGTCGACGACGGCCTTCTCTCGGGCGGACAGCGACGCCGGAGCCTCGTAGCGACTGGTCCCGGGCGTGTACTTGGCCTCATAGGTATAGAAGCCCGAGGGGGGAAGAATTTCAACGACGGGGAGGACCGTGGCGACTCCCTTCTCCTCGATGACGGAAACGGTGAGCTCCCGCCCCTCGATGTAGCTTTCGACGATCACCTTCTCGTCGAATTCCCGGGCCGTCGCAACGGCCTCCTCCAATTCGGAGAGGGAGGAGACGATGGAGACACCCACGGTGCTGCCGCAGCCGGCAGGTTTGACCACGAGATGTTTTCCGGCCCCGAGCAGTGCCTCGACGCCGTCTTTTTTCCCCTCCAGGATACTGTCCCCCTTGGCCAGAGTGATGCCCGGAGGCGTCGGCACGCCTCGCTCCCGGAAGAGAGCCTTGCTTACCTCCTTGTCCATGGCACAGAAACAGGCCGAGGGCCCTGAGCCGGAGTAGGGTCTCCCGGCCAGTTCAAGCAGCGCCTGGAGGCGCCCGTCTTCACCCCAGCCTCCGTGAAGGGCGATAAAGAAAAACCCTTTCCAGCCGCTGCCCAGAAGGGCGATGACCTCTTCCGCCTTATCGATCCTGAAAGGGCTCACCACATAACCGGCCTCTTCCAGGGCGGAACAGACGGCACGCCCGCTGTTCAGGGAAACTTCCCGTTCTGGAGAATCTCCCCCGTACAAAACGCCTACCTTCATCACGATCGCCTCCTGCAAATAAAAAACGCGAGGGCCTCAGCGCCCTCGCGCAACGGCCGAAAACATCGTCAGGAGTTCTCCGGAATTCCTTCGGGGCGAGCACCGGGCTCGTTGATCTCCTTCTGCTGAAACTGGAGAGGGGTATCGGGATAAGCCTTGATGATCAGCCTCAGCCCCGCCCAGTTGTCCCCTCCGACTCGATCGTCCCGGACCGTCAGCTCCCAGGCGAGACAGTCCACTTCGTAACGGAGCTGGTAGACCATCTCTTCCAGGCAGTCTTCCCTGAGATCCCAGCCGCCTCGAAGGGAGAGCTCCCACTGCTCGGCCACGGGGAAGGTGACCCGCTGAAAAAGGATCTCCGACTCATCATAACGGTCCCAGCGCATCGGCGATGTTCCGTCAACCCAGCGACGGACATAAGTGGAACGCAACTGAACCTCTCCCGCCGACCAGTCGAGACCGAGGGCGAGGTCCGTCGTCTTCTGGCTGTCCGATCCGGCTGCGTCATAGTCATAGTGCCAGTGAGTGGCCCGCCAGAAGGGCCTGAAGGCCGCCGAGGCCGGACCCTGGCCGTAAAGGTCGATGGCGGCCCCCTTTCGTTCCGTCCGAAGACCGTCCTCGTCGTAGCGCCCCCACGTCCCGAGAAGGCGCCACCAGCCGCCGCTGGCCGGATCTTTCCACCAAGGCCCCTCGACGGTGACCTGAGGCTCTCTCCAGAGAGTCCCCTTGTAGCGTTTCTCACCGGCCACGTCATCAACCTCGACGGATTCACGCTGGCTCCAGAGCACTTCCGTGAACCACCCCGAACGATCGCGGCGGAACCCCCAGCGGGGCCTCCAGCGGTTGTCATCGTCGACTTCGCTGTAAATATAGGCGCTCTCCAGGAAAAAGGCGGCGCTGTCGCCGATCCGCTGGGTCAAGAGGAAACTCCCCTCGGGATCGATCTTCGACCAGGCGACGACAGACAGCTCGGCTTGCCCGGTGGACCAGGCAAGAGGCCCCGAGACACCCAGGCCGGCCCCTTTCGTGCCGTCATAGCGCGGCATGGGGAGAAACCCTCCCGAGGAGCGTCGAGCGCTGACGATGTAATCAAAGGGATAGGTGAAGATCAGCGTCTCCCCGATGTAGACCCGGGGCTGCTTGATGATGACCCGCTCACCGGGAATGACCGTGAGCTTTTTCGTCGTCAGGCGGTAGTGAGGGCGCGGTTCGATGCAGGTCGTCACCGAGACGTGCTGCCACCATCCGACGACCTCGCCCTCCTCGAGACCTCGAGCCTGCCTGGCCGTCACGATACCCCGTCTGAGGGCCTCCTCCACCGGAATCACTTCAAGGTCCTCGCCGGCGACAATCAGCCGCTCGGCTTTGCCCGAGGCATTGCGGACAAGCCCCCGCCGCGAGACAAAATCATACTCGATACTCTCGCCCTGAAAGCACTGTCCCCTCCAGAACAGGCTTACGGGGGTCGTCCCGTCAGAGGAGGCACGCACCACCTGGCGTTCCGTGTCCATCTCCAGGAAGGGCGTGTTCATCCGAAGCTCTTCATAGGAAAGTCGAACATCACCTTCAGCTCGGGCGATCCCCTCGGCCTCGTCGAAGACGAGACGCTCCCCTTCGACGGTCACCTGATCCGTAGACGACGAGGCGAAGGCGGAACAGGCGAGGAGAGTCAACGAGAGGATCAAAAGCGACAACCGTTTCAGGGACTTTGCCAAAAGAGCCGAGCCTCCTCTCTGAGGAGAACGCCGCCGTCGACGTCGAAGAACCCCCAGCCGCTTTCCAGCAGGACGCCGTGGAGGGAGTCTTCGATCTTCAGGCCACCCGAGAGGGACCAGCCCTCTTCCCCTTCGACCCAGTGAGCCTCCCCCGCCGACCACTTGATCGAATAGTTCTCCCCTTCCAGAGATCCTCTCGGCCGCAAAAGCCGGACCTCGCCGAGGTCATCACGATAGTCGGCCTGCGGAGCCGTGAAGAGCCACCGTTTTCCCTCCTCGTCAAAAAGAGAGATTTCGACGGTGTAACCCCGGGCCTGAGAGGGAGACCGTTCCAGCTTCTCCGCCGTCAGATGCCACTGTCGGCCTTGGATTTCTCTTTCCATATCGACGCTCTCGACGGAGAGAACGATTTCATCTCTTCCCCCGACACTGACTCCTGCCTGGGGCAGACGAAGAGCGAGGTCGCGGCGGACCATCCAGATAAAACCGCCGCAGAGGAGAAGGAAAGCCGCAAAAAACAGCATGGTGAAGGGGCGCTTCTCCCTGAACCTACCAGGCAACCCTCCAGCCCCCCTCCTGGTGAACGAGGTGCAAGGTCTCGCTCTGAAGGATCCGGATAAAGACCAGTTTCTGGGCCGCCGTAATCTTGACCCGATTCTCATCGAGCCAGGTCGTACGATAGCCATCCTTCAGGGAGAGCCGGAAGGAACGGGAAAGTGCGTCCTTCCGGAATTCCTCAGGGGCGATCCGGCGCTTCGATTCATCGCTCAGCAGGGCATAAAGCCCTTCGGCGTCTCCTGCGGTCCAGAGCTGGATAAAGCGCTCCAGCAAGGCCTCCCGTGTATGGGGCAAGGAGCTTGCCTCCGACGGGGACTCCTGAACCTCCTCGACGGGAGGAGCGGCTGTCGGAGGTTCCGGCGCTGCAGGGGCCTCAGCCTGCGGGCGATGAGGCAGAGGGTCGGAAGGAAGGAGCAGGAAAGGAGGCGGCGGAGCGAAATCGGGCGACACCGGGGTGACAGGAAGCTCTGAAACCGGCTCCTCCGGCACCTGGGCCTTTTGAGGCAACAACGGCGGCTCCGGCTCGGCGGGAGGCTCCTGGGAAAGGGGAGGCAGCTCGACGACGAGCTCTTCGACAGGGCCCTCCGAGTCTTTCCCTTTCGCTCCGGCAAAGGTGAAACGGGTCTCCGGCCCGGGGCCGATTCCCACAAGGACAAGAGAAAAGGTCCCCTCCTGGCGAGGGAAGAAGACGAGACCCTGAACAAGACCTTCGATCGGTTGGGCCAGACGTTCCTCGAAGGAGAGAGGCCCCACCCGTCTTCCGTCGGGGAGCTCAAGCAGAAGGCGTCCCTCGACGGGGGCGATCCGCAGGGGGCGGCCGCCGAAATTGTAGACCGAAAGGAGAAAGGCCTCGGCCTCGTCCATCCTGAGGCTTTTCCGGAAAGACTGAGCCGACGTCTCCATCTCATAGGGGGAGAGCCCCTGGCGGGAACCCTCGACGCGGACCCAGGGGTCAACGAGCTCCTGAGGGTAGTGGACAACCCACACAAGGCAGTCCTGGCCCCAGCGGAAAGAGGTCCACTCGTCAAGGACGCGGGCAACCTCGACGGCGGGGTCCTGTGCCGCCGCAACAGCCGTGCCGCAGAGGGACAGAACCAAGAAAAGCAGGAACCCGCGCTTCATGAACCGCCTCAGAGCCGGTAATCGATGATCGCCGAAACGCCCACTCCCTGGACCCGTTTGAAGCGCTGGAGGGGATTTTCGGAGTCGATGGGAACCAGGACCTTGACGCCAACGCGACCCTGGAATGATACGTCAAGCTGCGCCACGGCCTTCGTGGCATCGACGACACCTTTGGGGCCGGCCACCTGGGCCGCTCCGATGCGGGTCCCGCTGCCGACGGAGACGATGGGAACGACCTTGGTGTGTCCCTCGACCTTGACGCCCCGGTTCAGAGTGATGGTGTTGATGAAATCGTCGATGGGCCCGGCGATGGTTTTGACAAGCAATCCTCCGCCGACGACTCCGATGAGATCGCCGAGATCGATGGCAGGAGCCGGCGTGATGACGGACAGAGCCAGACAAAGCGATAAGAACAGGCCCAAAACAGGCTTGCGAAGCTTCATGGGATCCTTCCTTTCGTTCAATTCAACGGCGTATTGCCGTCTCCCCGCTCTTTGAAATCTTCCGCATCAGGAGAGAGGGGAGGGACTTGCTGCTGCATCAGCCCCTGGAGACCGACGGGAATCGGGAAAGCCTTGACGTCGGTGGCCGTCGCCGTTTCGAGATAGAAGAGCGTCCCCGCGGGGAGGTCCTTCTCGCCCCCCCGGATCAGGAATCCGGTGGCCAAACCGACGGGACCTAAAACGACAAGCCCCAGAAAGCTCGCTCCAGCCGCGGTGAGAACTTCCTTGTCGGTCTTGGCGGCCTCCTTGGCCCGCTCTCCAAGGAAGACACCGATCCGCTCCGGCCCCAAGGGGACAAGGTGATCAAAGGCGATCTTCACCTCGGCGGAACGTCCAAAGCTGCGCGGAGGCTTGACTTCGGCCACATGCCCCACGACCGCGCTCCCTTTGGGGGCGACGAGGCGGCCATCGACGATAAGGTCGTCCCTGATGGCCATGGCGACGGCCTGGTCCTTCTCGGCCGTCCGGGGCGAGAGTCCCTCAAGGAGCTCCACCTTGACGAGACTCCCCGCCGATAAAGACAGGTCCTCCCAAGTGATTCCTTCAGCCAAGAGAAGCGCTACAAGCCGTTCGAGGCGCATCGCCAGAGGGCGCTCCTCTCCCGGCTGCCCCTCCAGAAGCAGTTCCAGGTCGGCGATTCTCTCTTTGGCGGACTTGGCGGGGAAAGTCCTCTGGGAAACGGCCCACTCGGCGACACCGAGCTTAAAAAGGAACGACGGCTGCCCCTGGCTTCCCTCATCGATAAAGGTCAACAGGGCCTGCTGTCTTTCGGCGATGCTTCCCGGCAGCTCCCGGCCGAAAAGCTCCTGCTCCACCCGGCCGAGACGGGCGATGAGACCTCCCGCTTGGGACCCGCCGTAAACAACCTGCTCCACTCGGCCCAGAAGCTGGAAGGGAGTCTCCTCATCGGCCCTCGCCTCCAAGGGTCCTGTCAGACCGAAAAGAGCAGCGATCAGGCAACACAGGGCTAGGCGCTTCATCATCATACCTCCTTCTTCGTCTCTCTTTCCCAACTCACCCAATCTCAGCCGTTTCGTCTTTTCGCAAGAGCTGCAGCCACAAAATCGCGGAAAAGCGGTTGTGACGTGACGGGACGGGAGGTAAATTCCGGGTGGAACTGCACTCCGACAAACCAGGGGTGATCGGCCAATTCCACGATCTCGACGAGGTTTCTGCCGGGACAGATGCCAGCTACGCGAAGGCCCATCGCCTCGAAGCGTTCGCGATAGTCGTTGTTGAACTCGAAACGATGACGATGCCGCTCTCGAATGAGGAGCTTGCCATAGGCGTGGTGGGCGCGGCTTCCCTCGACGAGCTCGCAAGGGTAGGCACCGAGGCGCATGGTTCCGCCGAGCCTTTCCATCTCTTTCTGCTCCTCCATCAGGTGGATCACGGGGTTGGGCGTCGCCGGGTCGATCTCAGCGCTGTGAGCCCCGACAATGCCGCAGACGTTCCGGGCGAATTCGACGACAGCCACCTGCATGCCGAGACAGAGCCCGAAATAGGGAATTTTCCTCTCTCTGGCGAAGCGTGCGGCGGCAATCTTCCCCTCGGTGCCGCGAGCGCCGAAGCCGCCCGGGACAAGGATGGCATCGACGCCGGCCAGACGGGATTCCGCTCCGCCCGTTTCGATCTCTTCCGCTTCGACGTGACGGATCTTGACGCGGCAACCGTTACTGATCCCCGCATGGAGAACCGCCTCGACGACGCTCAGGTAGGCGTCCTTGAGAGCCGTGTACTTGCCGACCATGGCGATCTCCACCTCTTCTTCGGCGTTGGTGAAGGTGGAGACGAAACGTTTCCAGTCGTTGAGATCCGGCTTCCCGTCTTCAGGAAGGGAGAGGCGGCGGAGGACGAGACCGTCAAAACCCTGTTCGGAAAGCTGAAGAGGCACCTTGTAGATCGTATCGGCATCAAGAGCCACGATGACGCAGTCCTTGGCGACGTTGCAGAAAAGGGCGATTTTGTCGCGAAGCTCCTGTCCCAGGGCATATTGAGAGCGGCAGACGATAACGTCGGGCTGGATGCCGATACGCCGCAGTTCATTGACGCTGTGTTGTGTCGGCTTGGTCTTAAGCTCTCCGGCGGCCGCAATATAGGGCACAAGGGTGACATGACAGTAGAGGACGTTCTCCCTGCCGACTCTGGAGACCATCTGACGGATGGCCTCCAGAAAGGGGAGGCCCTCGATGTCGCCGACAGTGCCGCCGATCTCGCAGATGACGATGTCCCGCCCATCGGCGACGGAGAGAACGCGCTGCTGGATTTCACTGGTGATGTGAGGAATGACCTGAACCGTCGCCCCGAGATAGCGCCCTTCTCGCTCCTTGCTGATGACGCGGGAGTAGATCTTGCCCGTCGTCACATTGTTGGATGAGGAAAGGGATTCATCGATGAACCGTTCGTAGTGCCCCAGATCGAGATCGGTTTCAGCGCCGTCATCGGTGACGAAGACCTCTCCATGTTGGAAGGGGTTCATGGTTCCGGCGTCGACGTTGATGTAGGGATCGAGTTTGATGATGGAGACCTTGAAACCGCGCTTTTTGAGCAACATGCCCAGCGAGGCCGCCGTGATCCCCTTCCCGAGGGAAGAGACGACACCCCCCGTGACAAAGACATATTTGGTCATTCCCTTTTTGACCTCCCTGGCGAAATTGGCTCACGTCGGAGCCGATACCGATGACTTCCTTCTAGAGAGAAGATACTACCACAGAGGCACGACGGCGAGGGGGAAACGGCCTAAAAAAAGACCGGACCAGAGAAAGACTCCGGCCCAGTCGGTTGAATCCGCTAGATTCCCTTCCGTCACGGCTCCCGCACTACCGAAGGACTTTGAGAGGGTTCGTCGGCGAATTGTTGACTCGAACCTCGAAGTGGAGGTGAGACCCCGTACTCCGCCCCGATGACCCGACTTTCGCAATGGCCTGACCGGCTGCAACCTTCCGTCCCGTGGCAACGAGAAGTTTGCTGCAGTGAGCGTAAAGGGTCGTGTAGCCGCCGCCGTGATTGATGACGATGACCCGGCCGTAGCCGCCCATCCATCCTGAGTAAACGACGGTCCCCGCCTTGGCGGCGCCTATGGTCCGCCCCGATGGAGCCCGGATGTCGAGGCCGGTGTGGAAATCCCTTCTTCCGCTGAAGGGGTCACGGCGCCATCCGAAGGGGCTGCTGATACGACCGGCCACAGGCCAGCGGAAACCGCTGATGGCGGACGAAGCCCCTCCACGGCTGCTTGCAACGGAGACGAGAGGTTTGGCGCCGGGAAGGAAGAGTTCGTTGCCGATCTGAAGCGCCGCTTCTCCGCTGAAACTGTTGGCCGAGACGACCGCATCGGAGTGGATGCCGTATTTCTTGGCCAGAGCGGAGAGGCTCTCACCCTTCTGAACCTTGTGGAAAATGCCGTCCTGATTGGGAACGCGAAGTTTCGTCCCCGGAGAGAGAACGTCGGGGTTTTTCAGCGTGTTGCAGCCGAAAAGGGTGTTGATATCCAGGTTGAAGTTGTTGGCCACGCTCCAGAGGGTATCCCCCTGCTGAACGACATACTCCCTGATCTCGACGGGAGCGGCCTGACGCTGTTTGGCCTCTTCTTCGGCACTGCGGCGACCGACCTCTTCGAGGACGGCATCGACATCCTCCGAAGAACTCGGAATCAGAAGGAGCTGACCTTCGACGAGGCGATGAAGGTTTTTCAGACCATTGGCCTTGGCCACATCCTGAGGCGTGACGGGAAGGCCGTCGCAGATCGCGCTCAGAGTCTGGCCGGCGGCCACGACATGCTCCTTCCAGCAGAAGAGTCGGACATCGCCGGATTGAACGTCTTCAAGATCGACGGAGGCTTTCTCGGGAGGAGTCAGTTCCTTGAGAACAAGTTCTTCTTCGAAGAGAGAGGGACCTTCAGGAAGAGGACCGATACCGAGGGACCGCGACATTCTGACCTGGGCTGCAAGAGCATCCCCTTCGACGGGGAGAGCCGTCGCCGACATGTCGACGACGATGAAACCTGAAGGAAGCGCTGCAGCGGAGACATGAAAACTTTCAGGGAGATTGCTCCAGAGTCCGCCACCGGCCCGTTCGCTGGCCGCGACAGAAAGGTAGACAGTGCCGCTCATCATAACGACCAGGAGGAGGATGAAACCCAGCCTGCCCGCTCTTCGACGGGACACGGACCCTATCTTCCAACCCAAACCTTCTCACCCCTTTGATGACAACGGCAGTAGCAGGCCACAAAGACATATGGCCATTATAAGGCGCTTCGCTGAAGAGATCAATTGTTTATGTAATCTTAATTGTCTTCAAAAATTCGTCGTTGGAGGCGGTGTTTTTGATCTTGTCGATGATCAGGTTGAGGACCTCCGCCTCGTCAAGGCTGGCGATACGGCGACGAAGCAGCCAGATGCGGGCCAGCTTGTCCTCTTCCAGGAGAAGCTCTTCCCGTCGGGTTCCGGAACGACCGATGTCGACGGCGGGGAAGATACGCTGCTCGGCCAGCTTCCGGGAAAGGTGAACTTCCATGTTGCCCGTCCCCTTGAACTCCTCGTAGATGACCTCGTCCATGCGGCTCCCCGTGTCGACGAGAGCCGTGCCGATGATGGTGAGGCTCCCCCCCTGCTCGATATTGCGGGCCGCTCCGAAAAAGCGCTTCGGGAAATAGAGCGCGGCCGGATCCATGCCGCCCGAGAGCGTCCGGCCCGACGGAGGGACGATCAAGTTAGAGGCCCGGGCAAGGCGGGTGATGGAATCGAGGAGCAAGACGACATCCTTGCCCACCTCAACAAGGCGCTTGGCCTTTTCCAGGGCCAGATTCGCCACCCGCATGTGCTCCTCGGCGGGACGGTCGAAGGTCGAGGCGATGACCTCGCCCGAAACCGACCGCGCCATATCGGTGACCTCTTCGGGGCGTTCGTCGATAAGAAGAACCATGAGGATGATGTCGGGGTGATTGGTCATGACGGCGTTGGCGATTTTTTTGAGGATCGACGTTTTCCCCGCCTTGGGCGGCGAGACGACAAGGGCCCTCTGCCCCATGCCTATGGGAGCGAAGAGATCGATGAGACGCGTTGAGACTTCCAGAGAGGTCGTTTCGAGCTGAAAGCGGACGTTGGGAAATATCGGCACGAGGTGTTCGAAATGGGGTCTCCTGCGGGCCGCCTCGGGGTCGGAAAAATTAACCATCTCGACCCGAAGAAGAGCCTCGTAGTGTTCCTGTTCCTTCGGGGGCCGGACGAGACCCCAGACGACATCGCCGTTCCGCAGTCCAAATCGTCGAATCTGAGAGGCCGAGACGTAGATGTCGTCATCGCTGGGAAGGAGCCCCTCATGACGGAGGAAGCCGAATCCCTCGGCCAGAACCTCCAGCGTCCCTCCTCCGAAGCGGAAACCCATCTCCTCCGATTGGTGGCGGAGAACGGCGATGACGAGGTCGTCCTTGCGAAGCGAGGAAACCCCCGACAGGCCTAAATCCCGGGCCAGCTTCCTGAGGTCGGTCAGCAGGAGGGAATTCAGCTTGCCGTAGGAGTGCCTGGGCCGCGGAGCGGGTTTCGTCTCCGCCGCTTCGACGGATGTCGTCACCGCCTCGGCGGAGGCCAGAATTTCGCCGTTCTGTTCGTCGTTAGGCCCGGTTGTCATGACAGCTCCTGTAGCTCTCCCAGTCAGCGACAAAGGCTCTGATGCCCTTTTCCGTCAGGGGATGATAAAAAAGCTGCTTCAAGACCTTGAACGGAACGGTCGCCACATCGGCTTCGGCGAGGGCAGCCTCGGTCACGTGGCGGGGATGGCGGATGCTGGCGGCAAGAACCTTTGTCGTGATCCCGCCGACCTTGAAAGCGGCCGCTATCTCCCGAACGAGCGCCATGCCGTCCTGACCGATGTCGTCGAGACGCCCGACGAAGGGGCTCACATAACTCGCACCTGCGGCTGCCGCAAGAAGCGCCTGATTGACCGAGAAGATCAGCGTCACGTTGGTCCGAATTCCCTCCCGCGAGAGGCTTCGAACGACTCCCATGCCTTCCGGCGTCATGGGGATTTTGACCACCACGTGAGGGCTGAGAGCCGCCAGTTCGCGGGCTTCGCAAAGCATCTTCTCTCCTTCGAGCGAGACGGCCTCGGCGCTGACCGGACCGGAAACGATCTCGGCAATGGTTCGGACATGATCATGAAAGGGAACATCACCTTCCTTGGCGACAAGCGACGGATTTGTCGTCACGCCGTCGATGACTCCCCAAGCCGCGGCCTCCCGAATTTCGTTCAGGTTGGCCGTATCAAGAAAAAAACGCATCGTACCAGCTCCTCCTTGTTTTCAATGAATCTGCCGAGGCTCGCTGTTTTCCTGAGATTCCTGAAGCTTCAAGGCTCCCTGATCCGGAGCCTCCTGGGAATCTTCCACTGAAAAATCGAGGCGAAAGGCCTGACGCCCTCCCTCTGCGATCGATACGGAATACTCCCCCGCAGGCAGGGGCGCGCCATCCTCCCTCACGAGATAGAAGGCTTTGACCCCCTCGGTGGATTCGACGGAAAGGGACTCTTCGTGCACGAGGTGGTTCTGATAGAACCAGCGAATCTGGAGGCTCTCGCCCTGGCGGGCAAGGCGAAAGCGAAATCGCACGCCCAGCTGGCGGATCCCGAAACAGAAGGGAGAACCTCCGCCGACCGGACGGAGCTGCTCATCGAGCTCTTCACAGACGGAGACATCGTAAATTTCGCAATTCTTCACGATCCCGCTGCCCCTGAGAGCCCACCCGAGCAACAAGGCTGAAAGGACCGTCGCGGAAAAGACAAAGACAAGAGGGAAGCGACTGTTGACGTTCATTATAGCGCATCATCTCCCATCGGGAAGGGAAAAGCAACTCTGGAGAGTGGCCAGAAAGAAGGCCCTGAGAGCTCCCTCTGGCCCTTCCGGGAAGGGGGCGAGAAAGCTACAGTTGAACACAGGTCCTTACAGTACCTGAAGAAAAGCGATCTGCAAAGGAGCGATCGAACGATGAGGCAGGAACAAGAGAGCACCTCACGGAAAGTAGCGCTGGGAGCCGTCATCGCCTCCGTCGTGACCGTAGCGACGATGCTTCATATTCCCGTTCCGGGCTTCCGGCTCTATTTCAATCTCGGCGAAGGCGTCATCTACGTGATCGCCCTGACCCTCGGAGCCCGCTACGGAGCTCTCTGCGGAGGGCTCGGCGCCGCCCTGGCCGACCTGATTCTGGGTTACCCTCTCTGGGCGCCGCTGACCCTCTGCATCAAGGGGCTTGAAGGCTACGTCGTCGGGCACCTCGCTCCGAAGGGAAAATCCGTCGCCATCGCCGCCGGGGCCATCGTGATGATCACCGGCTATACGTCGGCGGCAGGGCTGCTCTACGGCTGGAAGGCGGCCCCCGTCGAATGCGTCACCGACATCATCCAGACCGGCATGGGCGCAGCCTTCGCCCTTCTTTTCACCCCCATCCTCAGACGACGCCTCGCTTTGACGGAGACGCGATAGGCCGCGTCCAGCTCTCCCAGAGCCGCAAGAGCGAGGCGGCGACCTCCTTGTGGAGGCTCAGGGGAAATCCGTCCACCGAAAGCTCCGGACGTTTCGTCACGCCGTCGACAGCCCCTGCAGCGACGAGAGCCCTCAACAGCCGCTCCTCCTCGTCGGCGCCATGGCCGAGCCAGATCTCCCTTTCGCCGGAGAGGAGGCAGCAAAGGCCGTAAGCACCCCAGTTGGAGACATCGACGGCCAGGGCGGCATCGGCGGAGACGACGGAGAGAGATGAGGCAAAATGAGGGAACATCGTCGCCAGGTCCGGCAGAAAAGACGCCATGCCGGCCTCGTTGCCTCCGTCGCCGACGGCGAGGAGGGGGACCTCCCGTTCGACGGCCTCGGAAGCGGCGGCATCAAGGGGAGCCGTAACGGCGGAAATGTCGCAACCCCTCATGTTGCGGAAACAGCCGTCACCGCAACGACCGGGGCGCTCGACGTAGACGAGCAGGTCCGGCCGCCAGCGCCAGATCTCCTTCGGGTCGTCGAGACAGAGCGGAGTCGGGCTCCCGTTCAGCGCCGAAGCCCCGGAGGCGACGACATCGAAACAGCGGCTGTCGGTGACGACAAGGGCCTTTTTACCGTCCCGCTCCAGCGCACGGGCCAGCACGAGAGCGCCTCCGGGGCCGTCCGTCTCGGCCGCAGAAACCTCGGGGACGTAAAACCCTGTGACGACGACGACACGCGACGCCGAGTTCAACAGAGACAGTGCCTTCTGCCAGTGTTCGGGGCGCCCCAAAACGGAGGCCCCCCTCCCCGGCCTGTCGGAAGCCACGAGAGACATGACGGACTCGATCCGTTCCACCGCAGTCACTCCTCCACCTCAGATGCTGAGCTTTTCAACCAGGTCAAGCAGCTCCGGATTGAGGCTCTTTTTCTGCTCCCAGGCCAGAGAAAGAGGGGCAAGCTCCATCCCGCCATGACGGTAGACGGCCATGACCCGCTTCCGACCGGTGACGAGCCCTTCCAGGGCCGCCGCCCCCATTCTCGAAGCAAGCACGGCGTCAAAGGCCGTCGGGCTCCCTCCCCGTTGCAGATGTCCCAGAACGGTGATGCGCGAATCGTATCCCCCCGTGTCCATGAGTTGTCCGGCCAGCTCATGAGCGGCCATGACCCCTTCCGCGAGAATGATCAGCGAGTGGGTCTTGCCCCGCTTTCGGGCATAACGGAGCTTATCGCAAAGACGCCCCAGGTCGACGGCTCTCTCGGGGACGAGCACACTCTCGGCGCCGCTGGCGACGGCGACCTCCAGCGCGAGGAAACCCGCCTCCCGGCCCATCACTTCGATGATGAAGAGGCGGTCATGGCTGCTGGCCGTATCCCGGATCTTCTTTACGGCCTCCAGGGCCGTGTTGATGGCCGTGTCAAAGCCGACCGTCATGTCCGTTCCGGCAATGTCGTTATCGATCGTCGCCGGAACGCCGACGACGGGGAAACCTCCTTGAGACAGCTCCCATCCGCCCCGGAAGGAACCGTCGCCTCCGACAATGACCAGGCCGTCGACATCAAAGCGCCTGAGCTGCTGGAGGGCCTCGTTGATCCCCTCGGGGCGGCGGAAACGCTCGCTGCGGGCCGTTCTGAGGATCGTCCCCCCGCGATGAATGATGCCGCCGACGGAGCTCTTGGTCAGAGGGATCATGTCGCCCTCCAAAAGCCCCTCGTAACCTCTCCGGATACCGACGACCTCGATTCCCTTGAAAATGGCCGAGCGCGTGACGGCACGCACAGCGGCATTCATTCCCGGCGCGTCTCCTCCACCGGTCAAAACGGCAATGCGTTTCATCCCTGTGCCTCCTTTTTTGTGAATGGCTCCTTTTGAAGAAAGGGCAGGAAGCAGGCGGTGCGTTTCAACGGAACCGATGGATACCGGGCAGGCGACATCAATAGTCCGTCACATACTGAAAGCGCTTGCGGAACTCTTCGGGAAGCATCCCTGCAGCGACGGCGATCCGCTCTAATTCGATCCCGGGCAGGAAATCCCTTTTCTCCAGCCGGATCATGTACTCCCGGGCGATCCGGTACTGAATGGATTCGGTGTTCACCATGCGAATCCGGGTCTTCCCTGTGACCGGGTCCAGGATCTCTCCGAAGGGGATGGGAACGATCTGATTGTTCTGAATGGTGATGAGCGCATTCGTCCCACCCCCCCGCAGAAAGGAGAAGGCGGCATATCCCAGGTTCCGCGTGTACTCGATGTCAAAGGCATTGGGAGGGGCGCAACGGACTTCGTAGCCCACCTCCTTGTTATTGACCGTCATCTTGATTCCCACTGAAGCCAGACCGGCCAGCAGCTCCTTTTTCAGGACATCGGAAAAGTTGACCTCGGCGTAGCGGACATGGCCATGGTCATCGTACTCCAGGCAATCGGCGACTTCCAGGTCTTCCCGGCGGATTTTTTCGATGAGCCCTTCGGCGATGACGGAGACACCGTAACCTCTCCCCGCCGCCAATCGCTTGAT
Source organism: Synergistales bacterium (assembly GCA_018433595.1). Classification (GTDB taxonomy): domain Bacteria; phylum Synergistota; class Synergistia; order Synergistales; family Aminithiophilaceae; genus Aminithiophilus. The sequence goes on along the minus strand of JAHDQY010000007.1, from coordinate 40,734 downwards.
GACCGAGCCGGCGAGAATGTCGATCACAAGCGCAAGAGGGATCTTCTCCTTGCCGGGAAACTCCTCGGGAATGATCGTCAGCGTCGCACCGGCACTCTTGCCGATGCCGAGAGCCAGGTGCCCCGCCGTACGTCCCATGGCGACGATGAGATACCATCGGCCCGTCGTCTTGGCGTCCTCCATGAGGTTCGAGACGATCTGAGTCCCCAGGGATCGGGCCGTCTCAAAACCGAAGGTGGGAATCCCCTCGGGGAGGGGAAGATCGTTGTCGATGGTTTTGGGGACATGGACGAAGCTGATGGTGAATCCGAGATGATTCTTGGCGAAATCGGCGATCCGGGAAACGGCATAGGCCGTGTCGTCGCCGCCGATGGTCACCAGGTGCGTAACCCCCAGGGCGATAAGCGTATCCACCACTTTTCGCAGCGATTCGTCGCTCTTGGTGGGGTTGAAGCGGGAGATTCGCAGGATGCTTCCTCCGTCGGAGTGAATGCGGCTCACGGCGTCGATGGTGAGGAAGACGACCTTTTTCTCCCCCTTGGCCAGGTTGGCGAAGCCGTCATAGACTCCGTAGACGTCCCATCCCGACTTTTTTGCCTCGATGGTGATGGAGCTGATGACGCTGTTGATTCCCGGGGCGGGCCCGCCTCCGCAGACGATGGCAAGGGTGTTCTGGCCGGGGGTCGCCATGGCGCACCTCCTACCTGACAGGGTTTTTTCATCCTAACACGGCCTGCCCTGAGACGGAAGAGACCCGCTTCGGCCCTGTTACCGGAAGCGCCTCCAGAACTTTTTGAGAGGCGCCGCCAGGCGGGGCTCTTCGCCGAGGCTGCCGGGGAAATAATAGCGCCGGATCTCTTCCATGTAGACCTGGGGAACCCAGTGGCGCTCGTCATCGTGAGGATAGACATAGCCACCGCCATGGGGGCGGAGCGGCTCGGGGACCGCCTGAAGCTCTCCCCTCTCGACGTCGGTCACGGCGGCGTCGATGGCCTTGTAGGCGCTGTTGCTCTTGGGGGCCAGAGCCATGTAGAGGGCCGCCTCGGAAAGAATGATCCGCGCCTCGGGATAGCCGACCCTGTCCGCAGCCTCAGCCGCCGCGGAGGCGACGATGAGAGCCTGCGGATCGGCAAGCCCCACATCCTCGGCGGCGAAGATCAGGATGCGCCGGGCAAGAAAGCGCAGATCCTCGCCGGAGGCGATCATGCGCCCCAGCCAGTAGACGGCCGCGTCGGGATCGGAGCCGCGCATGCTCTTGATGAAGGCCGAGATGACGGCATAATGATCGTCGGCGGCGCGATCGTAACGAAGATAGGCTCCGGGGAGAGAGCGTCTCAGGTCCTCGACGGTGAGACGTCGGCCGAGAGAGGCCGCCAGAGAGGCCGCGGCCACTTCAAGGCGGGTCAGGGCCTGGCGTGCGTCGCCTCCGGCGCTTCGAGCCAGAAAGACAAGCGTTTCATCGTCAGCCTCGACGGCCAGCTCGCCCAACCCCCGCTCGGCATCGGAGAGAGCCCGGCGGAGCAGCAGAAGAAGGTCCGCCTCCTCCAGGGGATACATCTCGTAGACGACAAGCCGGGAAAGAAGGGTTTTGTTGATCTCGAACCAGGGGTTCTCCGTCGTCGTCCCGACGAGGATGAGGTCCCCCCGTTCGACGGAAGGGAGGAGAGCGTTCTGCTGCTGCTTGTTGAAGTGGTAGATCTCATCGACAAAGGCGACGGCGGCTCGTCCCCCGTCCCGTTCCTTGAGCGTCCGCGCCTCATCGACAAGTTCCCTGAGAAGGCTCACCTTGGCCGTAACGGCATTGATTTCCAGAAGGACGCGGCCTGTCGCCTCGGCCATAAGCCGCACCAGAGTCGTCTTGCCCACGCCCGGAGGACCGTAGAGGATGGAGCCGGGCACGCGGCCCGACTCGAGAAGGCGCCTCAGCGGGGCCCCGGCGCCGACGAGGTGATCCTGGCCGAGGAACTCGTCAAGGGAGCGGGGCCTCATCCTATCGGCCAAGGGGCGCTCCCATCGGTTCGGCGACTCCGAAGGGATCCCTTCAAAGAGAGGGTTTACGGTCTCGTCGCTCATCGCAAAGCCCTCTCCATCGGGAACCCTCCGTCATCGCCTTCTTCCGGCACCTCTCCCTCGACAACGGAGACGAGAGGATAGCGCTGACTCAAAAGGTGGCGAAGGGTCACGGCCAGGTTCTCGCCCATCCAGACGCGGTCGCAGAAGGGAAAGGCCCGCCACTGAACCGGCGAGAGCCTGGCCTCGGGCGAGACGACGAGTCTCCCGACTCCGAGCGCAGCCACCTCGAGGGCATGCTGTCCCGGAGACGGGTCGGAAGCGGCCAAGGCGATCGAAAGCGGCCAGGCCCGTTCGAGCCAGCGCCTTCCCCGCTCATTGACAAGATCACGATACTCCCAGGGAACGAGGGGCTCCGACTCCAGCAGAGAATCGACGAGGTCGGTCAGGGCCGGATAGGCCACATCGACCCAGTCAAGCCAGGAAGGTTCGACGCGCTGGACCAGCACGGCCCGCATCCCGGCACGACGGGCTCCGATGAGATCATAAAGGAAATCCCCGACGAAGACACAGTCCGATGGGTCGGCGCCGAGTTTTTTCGCGGCCTCCCAAAGCGCTTTCGGGTCCGGCTTGACAGGACCCTGATCGCGGGTAAGTGTCACCTGGGGCAGAGCGATGCCGACTCGGGAAGCTGCCTCTTCAACGGCGCCGCTGAAGTTCCGGGAGACGACCGCCCAGGGGATTTCCCCCTCGCAAAGCCATCGGAGAAGCTCATCGGCGCCGGGGATGAGGCTGGCCCGGCGGGCTCCTTCCAGTTCGAGAGCCTCGACATCACGGTAAAAAGCACGGCGCTCCGCCTCCGGCAGCGTTTCGGCGGCCTCCAGCAGAGGGATCCTTCTGCCCCCGAAGTAACGGTCACGAATCGGCCCGAAGTCAAGGCTTGTCTCGGCGAGAACTCCATCCCAGTCGAGCAGAAAGGCCGAGGCTCCGGCAGGATGCCAAAATGGCGCTTCGATCAAGGGAAGTCCCTCCTCCACTCCAAGACAAAGGGCACCGCCAGCGGAACTCGCCTTCAACACAAAAGAGAGGGACGCGGATCCCCCGCACCCCTCCGACCGGGAAGGAACCCCGCAATGCCGTCGCATGAAGGCCTTGACCCGGTCCCTAACAGAATATGGATGCCTTCCCCTCCTTAGCTTTGGTGACGTTTCAGCGTCTCCTCCACCGGAGCGGAACCCGGCTTCCGCAGGTTCGAGTGTTGGCTCAAGGCACTTCATACATGTCAACGAACACCGCAGGGATTTCTCCCGCTGCTATTATATCACAGCGGTAAAAAGCCTCAACTAGAGGGGATCTCTCCAGAAGAGGACGTGAAGAACCGTCCCAGCAGGTAGGCCTGCTCCCGAAGAAAGAAACGCTCCATTTCGGGCCATCCGACAGGGCGAAGCAACGAAGGCCAGGCGTCATCTCTGGCATCGTCGAAGAAAGCCAGGCTCTTCACCAGGTGGTAGGAATTGACCCTGCGATCAGGAAACTTGGCCTCGATAAGACGGAAAAGCTCGCGGGGGGGAAGCCCCTGGGCCCCCAGTTCGTACAGATCGATGAAATCCTTGAGAGCGCCCCTGTCGGCCAGGGCAGCCAGCTTCATGACGCCGATATCGACGGGAGACGCCAGCCGCAAGCCCTCCATTTCGGCGGGGGCGACAAGGGGCTGAAGAAGGGGGTTGGAATAATGAAGCCACGTTACCCGAACGCCGTTCAGGATTCCGTGAAAGGTCCCTCGCCCCGTCTCCGAGATGACGAGCGAGCCCAGAGGATCGAGACGGCGGCGGACGTCATCGACGCTGAAATCGGCAGCGGTGAACCAGTCGAAATCCTCGGAATGACGATGTCCGAAAAGGAGGGCCAAGGCCGTTCCGCCCGCCAGGTAGGCCGTCGGGACAGGAGATGCCTCGACCACCCGCCTCAGAAGTAGCCGTCGCGGCTCGTCGAGAACGTCCCAAAACATTGCATCTCCTCCTCGCCAAGCCCAAAGTGATTCTGCCAGCATCGGGCCGTCTTGGGTGTCAGCCGTCGGCTTTCCCGGACGACAGCCAGGATCTTGTCGCTGCCATAGCGGTCGAAGATCCAGCGAAGATGCCCCTCGTCTCCCCAGTTGAGGACCCTCTCGATGACGAGGCGCCAGTGGCGCTGCGAATCGAGCCGGCACCAGTCGGCATCCCAGAAAAGAGGCCGGAAGCTCTCAGGCAGACTGTCGGAAGAGATCGTCAAGAGGAGGAAGCCTCCTCAGCCGCATAAATCCACTCGGCGGGTCTCTCTCCGCAGCCGAGCCGCCAGGCGACGGCCTGGGCGACGCGGCTGCCGGCCCTGCCGTCTCCGTAGGGATTCGTCTTTGGTGAAATCCGGAGGAGCCCGAGCCCTTTGCCGAGAAGTGCCGAAAGTTCCTCCCGGACCCCTTCCGGCTCGGTGCCGACCAGACGGAGAACTCCCGTCAGCAGGCCTTCGGGCCGCTCCGTCACGTTCCTCACGACCGCCACGGGAACACCCAGGGCCGCTCCCTCTTCCTGAAGCCCTCCCGAATCGGTGACGATAAGCCGGCTGGCGGCCAAAAGAGCCGCCATCTCGCCATACTCGAGAGGATCGAGGAGAGTGACGTTGGGAACGGCCTCGAGAACGGGAACAACGGCCTCGCGGACAACGGGATTGAGATGGACAGGGTAGACGAACAGATGATCCGGGAAGGTTCGGGCCACCTCCGCCAGAGCTCCGGCCAGGGCCGCCAGACGGGGCCAGTTTTCCCGGCGATGGAGGGTCACCGTCACGACCTGCTTCCCCTCCGGAGCGACGGGTAAACGCCCTTTACCGGCAGCGAAGCGTACGGCATCGACAGCGGTCTGACCGGTAACGATCAGCCGATCGGGATCCTTGCCCTCCCGCAGGAGGTTTCGACGGGCCCCTTCAGTGGGAGGAAAGTCGAGGTCGCTCAGGACATCGGTGAGGCGACGGTTCGCCTCCTCCGGGAAGGGTTCGGAAAGACTGTGGCTCCGAAGGCCGGCCTCAACGTGGCCGACGGGAACCCCCTCCAGGAAGGCGGCCCAGGCAACGACGAAGGTCGTCAGCGTATCGCCGTGAACGAGGACATAATCGCTTTCCATCTCCTTCAGGAGCCGGGCGGCCTGGGGAAGGATTCGAGCGGCCAAGCCGGGAAGGGTCTGTCGCTCCGTCATGACATCCAGATTGCGTTCCGCCTCGATGCCGAAAAGGGAGAGAGCCTGCTGAAGCTGTTCCCGATGCTGGCCCGAGAGGAGAATCCGGGGAGTCAACCCCGCGATCCTCTCCATAGCCAGGTGGACAGGAGCCATTTTTATCGCTTCGGGACGGGTCCCGAAAGCGAGGACGACGTTTTTCCCTTTCAAGCGAAGCGCTCCCTTGGTATTTAAAGTAGTCACAGCGGGCCTTTCTGGCCTCGTCGCCATGAAGAGCCTCTATTCCCGTCCGATCCAAGACGAAGCCGGGGGCAGCGCCTTCAGGATTCCCGATTTCCGATGGTTCCCCCGGCTCCGATCTCCTCCAGGTTTTCCGTTATGTAGGACCGCAACCATTCCGCCACACGAGGAGTACGGAGCATTTCCGGATCCTCCAGGACGCCGATCAGCTCCTTGCTGTCAAGGACAAATTCCCTGTCATCGACACGATGCCGGTAGATCCAGCGGATGCGGGGGCTGCCTGCCAGAAGGGTGACGAGCGTCGCAGCGACATCCCCGATAGGAGGCCTGTCGATATGATCGTATCGGAAAGTGGCCCGCAGCGAGGTCCCCTCTCCCAGTCGGGAGGAGAGGACAAGTTCCCCCTCGCAGGCTTCGGCGGCCTGTTTCAGGAAGGGAATTCCCAACCCGACCCGACGGGTCGTCCGTGTCGTGAAAAAAGGATCATACACACGGGCGCAACGATCCGGATCCATCCCGCGACCATCGTCGTCGACAGACAGGCGAAGCCAGTCGTCGCGATGCAACTCCTCCAGAATAATCGTCACCGTCTCGGCGTCAGCGGCAGCACTGTTCTCGGCGATATCCAGGATATGACAGGAGAGGTCTTCAAGCATGGCCGATCACGCAAAGCGGACGAAAGACAGGTCGTCGGCAGGGGCAAAAAAAACCTGATTGCAGGCTCCCATGCAGGCCACGGGCTTCAGAGTGAAACGGAAATCTTCGATGGTTCCGTGTTCCTCCACTTTAAGCGCCTCCTTCTCTTTCTCAAGGGCCTTCAAGCTCCCCGCACATGACAGGCCCCCTTTCCCGGCGGATACGGATCAACCGGCGAGGGCCCTTCAAGGAGCCGCAGTCTTTTGGCTTTTCCCTCCAGTGTAGGCAAAAGGCCGCACCAACGCCTCTTCCGGGGGAATCCAAACGATAGAAGTCCCTCTTTTCACGCAGGGCTTGACGAGCTGCTCGACTTTGCTGAACATAGCATCTTCACTTTGAGGTGGCAAGAATTGTCGTGCATAATTTAACCCTTCTCTTTCTCTCCATCTCCTGCCAGAAACACCTATAATTATGAGATAAGATCGGAGCTCCTGCCGGGAGCGGGAGGTGAGCGCATGCACGCCATCGCCCTTCACTGCCACTTTTACCAGCCGCCGAGAGAGGATCCCTGGCTCGACACCGTTCTCGACGACCCGTCGGCAAAACCGTCCCACGACTGGAACGAGCGCATCGCCACGGAATGCTACCGCCCCAACCGAGCGGCTCGTCTCGTCGATGATCGGGGGCATATCGTCGCCATCGTCGATAACTATCGCCACCTCAGTTTCAACGTCGGACCGACCCTCCACCGGTGGATCGAAAGGCACGATCCCGTTCTCGACCGGCACCTGAAGGGAGCGGACCGACAGGGCGGCGGAGCCATCGCCCAGGCCTACAATCACATGATCCTGCCCCTGGCCTCCAGCCATGACCGACGGACTCAGATCCGCTGGGGACTGGCTGATTTCCGCTGCCGCTTCAACCGCCCCTCGGAAGGGCTCTGGCTCCCGGAGACGGCCGTAGACACGGCAACACTGGAAGATCTTGCCCTCTGCAACGTCTCCTTCGTTATCCTGGCACCTCATCAATGCGCCGCCTTTTCCCCTCCCGACGGTCCCTGGCAGGCGACACCCGGGGGAGAAGGCCTCGACGTCACCCGCCCCTACCGCATCGACCTCCCCTCGGGACGATCGATCACAGCAGTTTTCTACCACGGCGAACTGGCCCGGGCCGTGGCTTTCGGAGATCTTCTCAAAAACGGCGACGTCCTGGCCGAAGCCCTGATGAAGGCCCTGCCCCGAGAGCGGGAGGAGCCGGCTCTCCTCACCGTCGCCGTCGACGGCGAAACCTTCGGTCACCATCACAAATTCGGAGAGATGGCTCTTTCCCGGGCCCTGCGCCTGATCTACGGCTCCCGCCAGAGCCAGGTAACGACCGTCGCCGCCTTCCTCGCCCGACATGCCGTCACATGGAAAGCAAAAATCGTCCCTCAAAGCTCCTGGTCCTGCGTCCACGGAATCGAACGGTGGCGCGACGACTGCGGCTGCCGGACCGGAGGGGATCCTTTCTGGCACCAGCGATGGCGCAAACCCCTCCGCAGCGCCCTGGACGTCCTCAAGGAACGCCTCGACGAAGCCTTCTCGACCCACCTGGAGCCCCTTGTCGGCGACGTCTGGCGCTTCCGCGACGATGCCGTCGCCCTCTATCTCACAGGACGCCATTCGCCGAAGGAGTCTTTTATCGCTGAATCCCTGAACGGTCTTGACGGTCCACTGAAGCAGAAGGCCCGCCTCCTCCTGGAGGCTCAACGCATGGGGCTCTTCATGTACACTTCGTGCGGCTGGTTCTTCAGCGATGTCGCCGGTATCGAAACGGCCCAGATCATCGGCTATGCCCTTCGGGCCTGCGAGCTCCTCCTGGCGGCGACAGGACAAGATTGCCTGCCCGATCTCCTGAAAGAACTGGGGAAAGCCGAGGGGAACCGCGTCGATCTCCCCGACGGAGGCGCCGTGGCACGCAGGGTGCGTCTCAGAAGCCGGAATCTGCATCGCATTGCAGCCGAATCGGTTCTATCCGAAAAGGCCAAGAGCTATTACGCCTTCAATGTGGTCCGAAAGGAACAGATCCTGAGGAGCGGTGAATTCCGACTGCGCCTGGCATCGCTTCAGGTCAGCGACAGGCGGACCGGAGAACGCTGGCAAGGAGAGGCCGCCTGCCTCTCTCAAGGAGCTCTCGATGACGTCTGCCGACTCAGAGAGGAGGGACCGGCTCCGAGGGGGGAGATCCACCGCCTCTTCTATGAGGGAGATCTCCTCGACCTCTCCCAAAAGCTGGAGGAGATCTACCCTCTCGGTCCCTGGCGCATGGCCGACCTCCCTCAGGATGAGCGGGACGCCCTGGCCGCGGCACGGACCCGGCTCGCCAAAGCACGCTACGTCTCCCTGGCGGAAAGCGTCACCGACGACAGCCGCCGCCTTCTCGTCCAGCTCAACCTGATGGGAACGGCGGCACCGAACTACCTGAAGGCCTCAGCCGAGCTGGCCCTGGAGCATCGCCTCTCCTCTCTGATCGAGGGGGCCAGGGCCCTCGACCTGCTGGAAGAGGGGTCTCCTCTCGCCGACCTCCTCGACGACGCTCACGCCCTGGGCCTGAAGCCCGAGCTCTCCCTGCTGGCGCCGAGGCTGGCCGAAGAGCTGCGGCTGCTGATCCGCCACGCCCGACTGAAGCAGGAGCCCCGCGGCTTTGCCCTCGCCCGCCACGCCCTCGACCGGGCGGACAACCTCGGTATCGACATCGACATCGGAAGGCTTCAGAATGAGACTTGGCGATCCCTGGAAACGGAACGAACCCGGATGGGGGAGGATCTTCTGCGGTTGGCGGAACGACTGGGCTTCGCCGTCCCTCATTGTTGAACCGATCTCATTCACCTGAACGAACGCAGGAGGGGGAAGATCCATGACGATGACCTACGGACGCCACATCGGGCACGCCCTGAAGGGCATGATGGAGCAGGATCCCGCTTTCCGGACGGTGGCGTACTTTTCGATGGAGATCGGCATCAAAGCCTCCATTCCCACCTATTCGGGAGGGTTGGGCATCCTGGCCGGCGACATTCTCAAAAGCAACGCCGACCTGGGCGTCCCCATCGTCGGTATAACGCTTCTCTACCACAGGGGATATTTCAATCAGCACCTAGACGGAGAGGGGAACCAGCACGAAAGCCCCGTCACCTGGCAGCCCGACAGGGAGCTTCGCCTCCTTCCCAACCAGGTCTCGGTCAGCCTGGAGGGAAGGGACGTCAAAATCCGTGCCTGGGTCTTCGAGCTGGTCGGCGTCAACGGCTATCCCGTCCCCGTCTATTTCCTAGACACCAACTTCGAGGCGAACGGCCCCGACGACCGTAGCCTCACCTGGCAGCTCTACGGAGGTGACCAGCGCTACCGGCTCTGCCAGGAAAACATTCTCGGCGTCGGGGGGCTGCGAATGCTTCGCGACTTGGGCTACAACAACCTGGAGACCTTCCACCTCAATGAGGGCCATGCCGGGTTCCTGACGCTGGAGCTTCTCCGGGAGCAGGGCTACGAGAGCTACGACAAGATCCGCCAGCAGGTCATCTTCACCACCCACACGCCCGTCCCGGCGGGACATGACCACTTCCGCTACGAGCTGATCGACCGCGTCATGCCTCCCGTCTTCTCAAGTCAGCTCCGCCGCATGATGCCTTCCGAGGGGGTCTCCATGACGGAGCTGGGACTGCGCTTCAGCCGCTACGTCAACGGCGTCTCGAAAAAACACACCGAAGTGAGCCGGAACATGTTCAACGATCCCAAGATCGACGGCATCACCAACGGGGTCCACCCCGGCACCTGGACGGCAAGCGGCTTCAAACGCCTCTACGACCGCCATATCCCGGGATGGCAGCAGGACCCGGGACGCCTTGTCCAGGCCCTTCAGATCCCCGACGATGAGATATGGACGGCTCACCAGGCGTCAAAGCTCAAGCTCCTCGCCAAGGTCCTCGAGCTGACGGGGCAGCAGCTCGACGCCGATGTCCTCACCATCGGCTTCGCACGGCGAGCAGCCACCTACAAGAGAGCCAACCTTCTCCTTTCCGACGTCAAGAGACTTCTCGATATCGCCTCGGGGCAGGTCCAGTTTCTCTTCGCCGGCAAGGCCCATCCTCACGACGAGGGAGGCAAGGCGATCATCCGACAGATCTACCGGGCCTCCCAGGAGCTGGGGGCGGCCATCCCCATGATTTTCCTTGAAAATTACGACATGGAGATCGGAGCCCTCTTGACTCAAGGCGTCGACGTCTGGCTCAACAACCCCAAAAGACCCCGCGAAGCCAGCGGAACAAGCGGGATGAAATGTACCCTCAATGGGGTCCTCAACTTCTCCGTCCTCGACGGCTGGTGGATCGAGGGGTGGATCGAGGATGTCACGGGCTGGTCCATCGGCCCCGAATCGATGGAGGCCCAGCTCATCGACTACGATGAGAGCAAGGACGCCGCCGATCTCTACGGCAAACTCGAGGAAAAGATCATCCCCACCTATTACCGGAACCGGGATCGGTGGGTCTCCATGATGAAACACACCATCGCCCTGAACGGAAGCTACTTCAATACCACCCGCGTCGTCCGGGAGTACTGCGAAAAGGCCTACGGGATTTCTTTCCGCGGCCTTTAGGGACATGATCAGCCTCGACGGATCAAGCAATGTCTTTGAAGGTTCGGAGGTGTCGAAATGGAGAATCTCCCGCTGAAGCCGAGGATCCTTCACGTTGCGACCGAGATGGCCCCTCTCTCCAAGGTCGGAGGACTCGGCGACGTCGTCGGCTCCCTTCCCAAGGCCCTCAGGGCTCTGGACATCGATGCCCGGGTTTTGACGCCGGCCTGGCCGGGCATGCTCGACCGACTGAACGAACAGGGCGCCCCTCTCATACGATCCCGCGAAAGAGTCCACGTTGCCCTGCGTTGGCAGGTCTACTCGGCCCGTCTCTGGAAAAGCGTCGTGGAGGATACCCCCCTTTACCTCCTCGACAACGAGGAACTCTTCGGCAGCGGGAAAATCTATCCCGACACCCTGGCACCCGATACGGTTCTCCCCTTCGCCTTCATCTCCTTCGCCGCCCTGGAACTGGCCCATAAGTCGAGCTGGAAGGCGCAGATCCTTCACTGCCACGACTGGCCCGCCGCCCTCATCCCCATCGCCCTGCGCTGGCACCGCCACTACCGCGACTGGGGGACCGCCTTTGAATCGGTCCTCACCATTCACAATCTGGCCCATCAGGGGATTCTCTCCCCCCTCGTCCTCGATGAATGGGGACTGGACCGGAAGAGCTTCACCATGGAAGGACTCGAGTACTACGGCCAGATCAACACCCTCAAAGGCGGCATCATCGCCGCCGGAGCCGTCACGACCGTCTCACCCAGCTACAGCTGGGAGATCCAGACGCCTGACGGAGGCATGGGACTCGACGGCGTTCTCAGCGCCGCACGGGACAAGCTGACCGGCATTCTCAACGGCCTTGATCCCGACGCCTGGAATCCTGCCGACGACAGCACACTCCCTCAAGGCTTCAGCGCGGAAAATCTCGAGGGGAAGAGAGTCTGCCGCCGCCGGCTCCTGGAACATTTCGGATGGGCTGACGACGGCCGACCCCTGGCCTGTTTCATCGGCCGCATCGTCGAACAGAAAGGCATCGACCTCCTCCTCCCTTCGCTGGAGGCCTTCATCAACCTGGGAGCCCGGCTCATCTTCATCGGAAGCGGCTTCCCCCTCTTCGAAAAGGCCCTTCAGGAAGCCGCCTCCCGCCTTGCCGGGCACGTGGCGGTCCATATCGGCTTCAGCGAAGATCTGGCCCGCCTCATCTACAGCGGAAGCGACATCCTGCTCATGCCCTCGCTTTTCGAACCCTGCGGTCTCTCCCAACTCATCGCCCTCCGCTACGGGACGATTCCCATCGTCCGGGCGACAGGCGGACTGGCCGATACGATCATCGACGTCGACGGGGCCCCCGACGGCTACGGCTTCCTTTTCTCCGACTATCACCCCGGAGAACTCATCGCCGCTTTCAGGCGGGCTCTCCGGGCCTATGAAGACCGGGAGCGGTGGCGCACCATCCAGCAAAGAGGCATGGAACGGGACTTTTCCTGGAAAATGTCGGCCCAGGCCTATCGACGCCTTTACCATCAACTTCTCGCTCGCGACTGAAAAGCGGCAGAGGCAGAGACATCACCGCCAAAAATTTCATTGACTTTAAAGAAAACCCCCAAAAGCATATAATAGCCTTACTGTCAGAATCAAAACTTTTCGCCGTTTTCTTTGTTCTGAGGCGACTCGAGGAGGTCTCGCCAGTGATTTACGGCAAATACGGTCGCGTTCTCGGCATCGTTCTCGCCGGCGGAAAGGGAGAGCGCCTCATGCCGCTCACCAAGTACCGGGCCAAGCCGGCTGTACCTTTCGCCGCCAAATACCGCATCGTCGATTTCGCCCTCTCCAATCTCGTCAACAGCGGAGTCTTCTCCGTCTACGTCCTCGTCCAGTTCAAAAGCCAGTCCCTGAACGAACACGTCGAAAGAGGCTGGCAGTTCGGCGGCGCCCTGCGGGGTCGGGATTTCTTCATCACCGTCGTCCCGGCTCAGATGTGGCAGGGTGAACACTGGTTCCGGGGGACGGCCGACGCCGTCTTTCAGAACCTCCATCTCATCACTCTCTATGACGCCGATCGGATCTGCATCTTCGCCGCCGATCACATCTACAAGATGAACGTCGAAGAAATGCTGGCCTTCCACCAGGACAGCGACTCTCATGTCACCGTCGCCGCCAATGTCGTCCCGCGCTCGGAGGCCCATCAGTTCGGATGCCTCTTCACCGACGAGAGGGGGCGGGTCACCGGTTTCGTCGAAAAGCCCGCCGACCCTCCCGAAATCCCGGGGAAGCCCGGCTTCAGCTACGTCTCCATGGGGAATTACATCTTTGAACGGGAGATCCTGGAACGGGCCCTCATCGAAGACTCCAAGACCGTCAACAGCAGTCACGACTTCGGCAAGGACATTCTCCCCCGGCTCTTCCCGGAGTGCCGCATGTTCGCCTACGATTTCTCGACCAACCGCATCCCCTACGGCGAGAAGGTCGATCGCCCCTACTGGCGCGACGTGGGAACCCTCAAGGCCTACTGGGAGGCCCACATGGATCTTCTCCAGCCCGACTCGCCGATGACGCTCTACAACTCCCATTGGCCCATCCGTACCGTCTCCTTCGCCGACCCTCCCGCCTTCAGCTACCCCTCGGGAGGGAAAACCTGCTCCGTCATCGGCACCCTCAGAGCCGAGGGGAGCCGGGTTTTAGGCGGCGTCGTCCATCGCTCCATTCTCTCGAGAAACTGCACGATCCTGCCCGGTGCCATCGTCGAAGAGTGCATCATCGGCCAAAACGTCGTCATCGGCGAGGGATGCAGGCTGAGACGCGTCATCGTCGACGCCCACAACCGGATCAGCCCCAACACCTCCATCGGCTACGACGCCGAGACCGACGCCGCGAACTTCCATTACGACAGGAGTTCGGGCATCACCGTCGTCGCCATGCCGACGATGAAACTCCGGACGGACCTGGGATGACGACGAGGGGCGCCAGCTCAAACCGGCGCCCCTCGTCGTCATCCCGGCCTTCCCGTCAGAGGATGAGCTTGCCGCCGCCGGGCTTCTTGCCGCTCAACTTGTCGAGCTGAGAGAGGGTGCTGGCGGGAGCCACGTCAATCCGCGGCTTGACCGCCTCTTTCGTCGCCATCTCGCGCATCTTGTTTTCGTACTCCTCCATGGTCCGCCGGATCTCGGCGGCATCCCCCTTGATCCACTGAAGAAGGCTTTCAGCCGCCGCCCGGAGCATCTCCTCGTCGGGCATCTCTTCAATGAGCCCCAGATCCTTCAGAAGATGGTGCTCGTCGCGAACGGCATCGAGAACATCTTCGTCGGAGAGGAGTCCCTTGCGGTAGAGGACCCTGGCCATCACATTGAAGCGGGTCTTCTGGTTCTCCGCCGAGTAAGCCAGGCTCTCGACGCGGGCCAAAAGCATGGAGATGATCTCGTCCAAACTGATCTGCATTGCCATAAAAATCCCTCCTCCATCGATTCCCGGTCATGATAGCACGTGACGGCAAGGGCCAAAAGGGCACCCCCTCCGAGAAGCATCAGAAGACCCGCCTCATCAGAGGAAGGCGCCTCAAGGCCCGTTCCGTCAGGGCCGAAGAGATTCCCCAGGTTCCGGCAAGGGCCAGGGCGAACTTCACCGCCGGAGGCAGGTCAAAGGAGACCAGAAAGGCCGCCAGGGGCATGAGGATCATCTGGTGAAGCCAGTAGATACCGTAGGAGGCCTCTCCCCACCGGCGCCATCGCTGCGAGTAGCTCTCTGCGAAGGTCCGGCAGATGAGGAAGAGGAAAAGGCCCATCGAAAGGGCTCCCCAATTGTGGGCCGCCGCCGCCAGCGCCTTGGGAAGCAGCCCCTCTTTGACGGGGAAGATGAAGGCCGCCGCCAGCACCGCCCCTTTCCCTGTCAGGGCGGCCAACGCCGACAGAAAAAGGGACTTTCTTCCAGGCTCATCATGGAGCCACCGTTCCCGGTTCCGCCAGGCCAGAGTCCCCAGCCAAAAGGCCGCCAGATAGGAGACGATCCGGGCCGGCTGAAAGTAGAGAGGTCCCAGAGAAATCCAGGAATTTGGATCCCAGCGGAGGGAAGAGAGAAAGAAAGAGACCGTCGCCAGGGTCCACCAGAGGGCGAGCCCGGCTCCGGGTCGAAGTTTGAAGCCCAAAGCAAAGCGGCCTTGGCGGGAAGAGACCGCGGCGAAGAAGAGGAAAAAGGCGAGGAGGACGCCAAGGAACCAGAAATGGGCCTGCTGATAACCGGGCCCCAGCCAGATCGTGGTCAGAAACCGCCCATAGCCGTCAGGCAGAGAAAGACCGAGAGATTTCCAGCTGGCCCGGGCAAAAAGGGGGGCGAAGGCCAAGACGCCGACGGCCCAGGGGAGGCCGATGCGAAGCGCCTTATCCCTAAGGAAGTCCCCCTTCCCTCTCTTTTCCAGCGACGGCGAGGCGAAGATGCCGGAGACGAAAAAGAGGGCCGGCATGGGAAAGGTGTCGGCCAGGAGAACCCAGGCCAGAAAGGCCCAGCTTCTCTCGGGGTTGATGACGTACCACCAGGAAGGGGCGTAAGTCATATAGCTCATGGCGGCATGGAGACTGACAACGGCAAAAACGATGACGACGCGAAAGGCGTCGAGAAAGGCGATCCTCTCCCTCGGCTCTCCTGCCATAACGGACGGCCCCCTTGATCGATGAGGATGAAATCCCTTACGCCATTGTAACATTGAGAACCTTGGAGAAACGCCTTGGACACGCAAAGGGGAAGCCGTCGCCGCGGCGACGGCTTCCCCTTTGCGTGTCCAAGGTCGGGTTCGGGCAATCCTTGTCAGAGAGCGGCCGTTCCGGCCCTGATGGCCTTGACGATCTTTCCGATCTGCTCCTCCATCATGGCGATAGAGAGGCCGTAGACAGCCGTCCGGCTCAGGACGGCATGGGTTCGGGGCCATTCGACGGGGCGATATTCGGGCATGGCCTCCACATAGGGACAGTCGTAGGGACAGCGGGTCCGGCTGTAGAGGGCTCCGTCGCGAAGGGTCTGCCAATGCCGGGCGTAGTGCCAGGTGTTGTCGGAGAGGTTGCCGCAGCCGACGCCGACCTCCTTCGACGCCTTCTGGAACCGCCGGGCCGAGGCCTCGTCGGGGAGGAGGAAGACGATCTGGGTGGCGCTGTCCCCTTCGGGGTCGGCATGGACTCTGTAGGCGAGGCCAAGGTCGGCCACGGCCTCAAGGATGGCCCTCTTGTGACCCCTCAGGGCGGCCAGGGCCCCTTCGAGCTTGGTCAGCTGAACCAGGCCCAGGGCACCCTGGAGCTCGCTCATGCGGAAGTTGAAGCCCAGGCAGTGCTTGCCTTCCGCCCCTCTGTCGATGGTCTTGTCATGGATGTGGCCGTGGTCGTGATAGTACTCCATGCGGCGGTAGAGCTCCTCGTCGTCGGTGACGATGAGGCCTCCCTCGCCGACGGTGATGATCTTGTAGGGGTCGAGGCTGTAGGTTCCCCAGAGGCCGAAGGTTCCGGCGGAGCGTCCCCGGAAGGTGGCCCCCATGGCCTGGCAGGAGTCCTCGAAGAGGGCCAGGCCGTAGTCGGCGCAGAGGCGGCCGAAGGCGTCCATGTCGGCGGCCGATCCGAACATGTGGACGGGCATGACCGCCTTGGTCCTCTCGTTGATAAGCGGCTTGACCGATTCGGGGTCGAGGTTGAGGCTCTCGTCGATCTCGGCCAGAACGGGGACGGCGCCGCACTCGAGAATGGCCTCGATGCTGGCGATGAAGGTGAAGGGCGAGGTGATGATCTCGTCGCCGGGGCCGATGCCGCAGGCCTTCATGGCCACATAGAGCGATGCCGAGCCGCTGCTGACGGCAAGACAGTGGCGGGCGCCGACATGATCGGCGACGGCCCGTTCGAATTCCTCGACGCGGTAGATGCCGCCGCGGCTGTCATTGAAGGAGTAGCGGTGAACCATCTTGCGGTTGATCACGTCAGCGAGGGCATCGATCTCCCTCTGGTCGAACAGTTCAAAGCCGGGCATTATTCCATCGCCTCCCTGTAAAGGGTGATGCAGTCTTCCTTGGTCATGACGCGGGGGTTGTTTTCCATGGGGCGGGCCACGGCAAGGGCCTTTTCGGCCATTTCGTCGAAATGAGCGGGGGTGATGCCCGCCTTGAGCTGTTTCAGCGTACGGGGAAGGCCCAGATCTTCGGAGAGCTCTTCAAGGGCGTCGGCACAGAGAAGGGCCGCATCGCGCTGCGGGATCTCTTCTTCGATGTAGCCGAGCAGGGATGCGGCGGCGGAGAACTTGTCCGGCCGGGCCAGGGCGTTGAATCGGGCCACATAGGGAATGAGGAGGGCGTTGGCCTGGCCGTGAGCGATGCCGAACATGCCTCCCAGGGGGTAGGAGAGGGCGTGGCAGGCCGTGACGCCGGCGTTGGCCAGGGCGATGCCTCCGTAGAGGGCGGCGAGCATCATCTCGCTCCGCGCCTCGAGGTCCTTGCCGTTGAGGGTGGCCACCCGCAACCAGGAGCCGATACGCATGAGGGCCTCTTCGGCGAAGAGATCGCTGAAAGGAGAGGCCTGGCGGCTCGTGTAGGCCTCCAGGGCATGGCAGAGGGCGTCCATTCCCGTCGAAGCCGTCACCTGGGGCGGCATGGAGAGGGTCAACTCGGGGTCGAGGAGACTGTAGTCGGGGAAGAGCTTGTCGTCGTTGATGCCGCCCTTGACACCGTCGCTGCGGCGGATGAGAACGGCCGTGAAGGTGACTTCCGACCCCGTCCCGGCCGTCGTGGGGATCATGATTTTGGGGACGCCGGGGTTTTTTACGAGTCCCAGTCCCTGATAGTCGGCGGCGGAACCTTCGTTGGTGATGAGAATGCTGACGGCCTTGGCCACGTCCATGCTGCTTCCTCCGCCGAGGCCGACGACGAGCTGGCAGTCCTGCTGGCGGGCCAGCTGGGCAACGGCGTCGGTCGTCTCCACCGAGGGCTCGGGTTCGACGCCGGTGAAAAGACAGGTCTCGACACCGGCCTCGGAGAGATGATCGCCGATCCTGTCGGCCAGCCCCAGGGCCTCCATTGTCTTGTCGGTGACGAGGACAGCCCGTGAAGCGCCGAGTTTTTTGGCCTGGAAACCCACCTGGGACGACACTCCTGGGCCGAAGCTGATCCGGCCCGAGAGGAACATACTGAAGTTCATGGCATCATCTCCTGTTTTGATTCAAATAGGGTTCCATAAAGCTCCACACCCGAGAAGCGGCCCCTCCCTGGGCTTCGAAAAAGGCCCCGGCGCCTTCCGCAGCCCGGGACTGAAAGGCGCCATCAAGCGATTGCATCCAGAATCGGGCCATCTCCGCGGCATCCTCGACGACATGAGCCACGCCGACCCGGGCAAGGTCACGGGCCGAGAGGGCGAAATCCTCCATGTGCGGGCCATGAGAGAGCGGAAGTCCCCAGCAGGCGGGTTCAAGCAGGTTCTGCCCTCCCCGGGGAACAAGGCTCCCTCCGACAAAGGCGCTCACGGCGACTCCGTAGAGGTCGAAAAGGAGCCCCACCTGATCGACGACCAGTATATCCCAGCCAGCCCTCCTTTGCGACAGGAGGGAGGAGGGGAAGGCCTCCCGGCAGAGGGAGAGGACCGAAGACGCCCTCTCGGGATGGCGGGGAACAACGGCAAGCCGGGCCGATGGGGCAATGAGCCGGAGACGGCGGAAGGCCTCCAGAACGATCGCCTCCTCCCCCTCGTGAGTGCTTCCGGCGACGAAAAGCGGCCCTTCGCCGGCGGTCACCTGCCGAACCCGGGTGAGGTCCGCCCGCCGGTGGCGATGAAGCAGGGCGTCGATCTTGAGATCGCCGGTCAGGTGCAGCTTTTCCGGGGCGATTCCCAGCGCAAGAAAGCGTTCCATGTCGTCGTCGGCCCGGACCAGGATCCTTTCGAAGAAGCCGTAGGCCTCCCGCCAGAAGGAAGGCCATCGGCTCATGCGCCTGAAAGAGTGCTCGGAAAGACGGCCGTTGACGAGGAAGGCGGGGACGTCCCGCCTGCCGAGCGCTTCAAGGAGGCCGGGCCAGATCTCGGTCTCGACGGCGACATAGCAGCGTGGACGAAGGGCCTCAAGAGCGCGCCTGACGATCCAGGAGACATCCCAGGGGTAGTAGACGTGACCGTCGATGACTCCGTCGAGGATCCGGTCGGCCATCTGACGCCCCGTAGCCGTCACCGTCGAAAGAAGAAGCGGCATGTCGCCTGCGGTCTCTCTGGCAAGACGCAGGAGAGGTGACGCCGATTGGACTTCGCCGACGGAGACGGCATGGACCCAGAGAGGGCGCCGCCCCTCCGGAATAGTCAGTTTATCGTAGATACCGCGCCGTTCGTCGAAACCTTCGCGGTAGCGTCGGGCAAGCCAGGGATAGGCGGCCAGGTAGAACGTCGCCAGAAGTGCCGGATAGAGCCTCATCATCTCCTCAGGCGAGCCCGGCCTTGAGCAGGTCGTGAAGGTGGATCATCGCCACGGGACACCCCTCGACGGCGACGACGAGGACCGTCACCTCCCACTTCTCCATGAGACGCAGGGCCTCTACGGCAAGTCTGTCGGGAGAGATGACCTTGGGGTTTTTCGTCATCGACTGAGTGATGGGGTCCTCCATGGCCTGGACGCCGCGGCGCTCGAGGAGGCGGCGCAGGTCCCCGTCGGTGAAAATTCCGACGAGCCTTCTTTCGGCGTCGACGACACCGGTTGCCCCGTAACCCTTGCTGGTGATCTCGAAGAGGGCGTCCTTGACGGACGCCTCCCGGCAGACGAGGGGGAGCCTTTCCGACGGTCCCATCAGGTCTTCGACGCGAAGCAGCAGCTTCCTCCCCAAGGCGCCCCCGGGGTGGAAGAGGGCGAAATCCTCCTGGCGAAGGCCTCGAAGTTCGGTGACCATGGCGGCCAGGGCATCGCCGACGGCGAGCTGGACCGTGGTGCTGCTCGTCGGGGCCAGACCCAGAGGATCGGCCTCGCGCGTCACCGTCGTCAGGAGGACGACGTCGGCCTCGCGGGCCAGGCGGGAGGCGCTCCGGCCGGAAAAGGCGACGACGGCGGCGCCGATGCGGCGGAAGAAGGGAATCAGCTCCAGGACCTCCCGGGTTTCACCGCTGTTACTGATGAAAAGGCCCACATCCTCGGGACGGACCATGCCGAGGTCGCCGTGGACACCCTCGGCGGCATGAAGGAAAAAGGCGGGCGTTCCGAGGGAGGCCAGCGTCGCGGCGATCTTCCTTCCGATCAGGCCCGATTTGCCCAGGCCGACGACGACGACCCGCCCCTTGCAGCGGTGGATCAGTCTCGCCGCCTCCACGAGCTCCATGCCGAGACGATCGGCGGCGGCCTGAAGCTCCCGGGCTTCGTCGAAGAGGACGGCCCGCCCCGTGGCAAGCAGCTCCTGGTCGGTCCAGACCTTGTCGCAGGAGGTCTTCATGGCCGTTCCTCGGCCCAGTCGAGAACCGCCGGTCCCAGCCTGCCCCGGACCAGGCCGTCGATGGCGACAAGCTCTTCCAGGAGGAACCTCAACCTCGAAAGAGGCACCATATTGGGGCCGTCGCTCCGGGCCGCGGCCGGATCGGGATGGGTTTCGACAAAGAGCGCGTCGACGCCGAGAGCGACGGCGGCCCGGGCCAGAGGCAGGACGAAGCGGCGGTCGCCGCCGGAAGAGCTCCCCTGTCCTCCGGGCATCTGGACGCTGTGGGTGGCATCGAACATGACGGGACAGCCCAGCTCCCGCATCAGGGGGAGAGAGCGAAAGTCGACGACAAGCTGACGATAGCCGAAGGAGGTCCCCCGCTCGCAGAGGATCACCTTCTCGTTGCCAGCCTGACGGCACTTCTCGACGACACTTTTCATGTCCTGAGGCGCCAGGAACTGGGCTTTCTTGACGTTGACCGCCCGTCCCGTCTCGGCGGCGGCGACGAGAAGGTCCGTCTGGCGGCAGAGAAAGGCCGGAATCTGAAGCACGTCGGCCACGGCAGCGACGGGTTCGGCCTGCCAGGGCTCGTGGATATCGGTGAGAACGGGGCAGCCGATCGTTTTTTTGATGCCGTCGAGAATCCTCAGCCCCTCGTCGAGGCCGGGACCTCGGAAGCTGTGAATGGAGGTTCGGTTGGCCTTGTCGAAGGAGGCCTTGAAGATGTAGGGCAGACCGAGGGAGGAGCAGATCTCGCTCGCCCGGCGGGCCGTCTCGAAAGCCAGATCTTCGCTTTCGATGACACAGGGACCTGCGACAACGACGAGAGGGCCCTCGCCGACGAGGATCTTTCCGATAGCGACAGGGCGAATCATAGGAGGTCGTCCCCTTTTTCTCTGAGATAGCGCTCCAGCGCCGCCACGTCTTCGGGAGTGTCAATTTCGATGGTATCCCGCTCCACGGGAACGACGAGAATCGTCTCTCCCCGTTCGAGAAGGCGAAGCATCTCGAGACTTTCCGTCTCTTCGAGAGGCGTCCGGGGCCAAGCGGAGAACTGGAGAAGGAGCTCCCGCCGATAGACGTAGGGACCGATATGCTTGTACCAGCAGCCGCCCGGGTTGCGCGGGTACGGAATCGGAGAGCGGCTGAAGTAGAGGGCCTCGCCTCGACGCGAGAAGACAGTCTTGACGATGTTGGGATTGCCGATCTCCTCCTCCTTCTCGATCCGCTTGGCCGCGAGGGCCAGAGAGACGTCGGGCCGCTCCTCGAGGGCCGCCACGAGAGGATCGATGAGATCAGGTCCGACAAGGGGATCGTCGACCTGGATGTTGAGGACGATCCCGGCCTCGGGTCTCTTTCGGGCGACCCAGGCGACACGGTCACCGCCGCTGGCAAGGTCGGCCGGCGTCATGACGACCTCGGCGCCGCAGGCGGAGACGGCCTCGACGACGCGCTCATCGTCGGCGGCAACGATGACGCGGTCGATGGTCCGGCAGCGCTGAACGCGGCGCAGAACCCGCACGACAAGAGGAACTCCTCCGATCTCGACAAGAGGCTTGCCCGGCAGCCGGGTGCTGCCGAGACGGGCGGGAATGACGGCAAGGGTGGTCACATCGGTTCTCCTCCTCTGAGTTTACCTGAAAGCTTCACATAGAGCACGTGGCGGGCCTCCCATCCGAGGGTCCCGCCGGCAAAGGAGATGAGATCATCAAGGGCGCCGGGGCCGCCGAGACGCCTTTTGCCCGCTTCGGACATGCGTCGAAAAAGCTCTCCGTCGCCGAGAATCTCATCGATGGCGTCAGCCAGAGCCTCGGGCTGAGGGGGAACAAGACGCTCCGCCTCGCCGAGCAGTTTCTGCTGGACCTCCTTGCCCTTTTCCCTGACGGAGACGACGGGAAGGCCGAGGCCGGCACAGACCTGATTGGCCGTTCCTCCCAGCCCCAGGACAAGGCGGCTCTGACGCGCCGCCACCGCCACCGGCCCCTGGAAGAGGTGGATCCTCGCACCCCCGTCATGAAGAAGGCGATCCGTCCCTGCAAGACGCCACTGCGGTGCGGCTCCCAGAAGCCTCGACAGCTCCAGCGTCGGCGCCGGAACGAGGAGGAAATCGTCTCTCCCCCGCCGATGGAGAAGCAGTACCGTCTCCAGGATCAGCCCGATATCGTCATAGGCCCGATCGCGGCTGCCGGGAAGGACAAGGATTCTCTCCGAGGACGGGGGAAGGAGAAGCCCGTCTCTATCATTATCACCTAAGAGGTCCATTATGGGATTGCCGGCGAAACGAGCCTCGAGACCCCGACTTCGAAGCTGCCGGGCCGTCGCCTCGTCGCGGGTCCAGACGGCCCGGCAGCGACGCCGCAGGAGCCAGCTCTCCAGGCGGAAGTGACCCGAAAGAAGGGCCGTCTTCGCCGTGGCGACGAGGAGCGGTTTTCGCCCCTGCCCCCAGAGGGTGTGAAGAAAGAGGTAGACATCACCGAGGCACAAGGGAGTACGGCATCGGCTGCGAAGGGTCCGCCAGGAACGGAGCTGGGCCAGAATCTGAGGCAGAAGGCCCGCTCTCAGGTCTTGCCAGAGCACCCTGAGGCTGTACTTGACAACGCCTCCGCTCGGGGTAACCGAAGGCGGCGGCACGACGGGGACGGCCTTCCTTTCGTAGGGAACTCCCCTTCCGACAAGGGGGAAGGCGTAAACCTCGGAAGCGGGGAAAGATCGGCGCAATTTCCCGGCAAGCTCGGCCCCTATGGCGTCTTCGCCATGCCCGTTGGTGACGACGACGAACCGCGGCTTCAGGGCCTCGACGAGAGACCGCCAGAATCGGGGTTCGTCATCGACGACGGAGGCGACGCGGGGGACATGGAGAGGCACTTGAGGCTGCCAGTCCGAAGGGACGTTATAGACATCCTTTTCGGTGCAGACAAGATAATCCGCTCCGAGACGCAGCGCTTCCGCCTCGAGAGCGGTCAGTTCCTCGGCACCGAAACGGTGGTGATCTCTGAAAAACCGTTCGCCGGCCAGCTCCAGGCCCTGGGCAAGGAGAAACGACCGGAAACTGGAGGGACTTCCGATGGCGCAGAAGGCGAAGGCCCTTCCCTGAGGTGCCTCGACACTGTCGATCCATCGCCCCGACCAGCGGCTCCAGCCTTCAAGGCAGAGGCGGGAGAGGAAGAGCTGCTCCCGTCCCACCAGAGAGGAGAGCTGCATGACCAGGGCGGCGAGAGCTTCCGGAGAGACCTGATCGTATTTGGTGATGACGACAAGATGGGCCCGGCGAAGCCCCTCCAGGCCCTCGCGGAGAGTCCCGGCCGGCACGATGCGGCCGTTGCCGAAGGGACAGCAGGCGTCGACAAGGACCACATCGACGTCGCGGTCGAGACGGCGATGCTGGAAGGCGTCATCGGCGACGGCGACGGCGACGCTCTCCCGGGCGAGAAGGCGGGCGCTTCGGACGCGGTCGGGAAAGACGACGACCGGCACGTGAGGGAGACGCCCCGAGAGCAGAAGAGGTTCGTCGCCGACAAGGGAGCGGTCACCCCGGCCGCCCCGGATGATGACGGGATCACCGGCCCGCCCGCCGTAACCGCGGGAGAGAATCCCCGGGAGGAGCCCCATCTCCTCAAGGCGTCGGGCCAGCATCTCGACGAAGGGCGTCTTGTTCGTGCCGCCGACGGTGAGATTGCCGACGCTGATCACCGGCAACGGAGCCTCTTCGACAGGGAGAAGGCCGTGATCGAAGAGGCCGTTCCGCAGCCTGGAATAGCCTTTCCCGATCAGACCAGCCGGAAGGAGAAGGACCCACGGAGAGAGGGGGCTCCTTTCGCCCTTGGCGAAGCGGAGATAGCTATCGATGAGATGTCCCATCATCAAGCCCGAACTGAAGCGAATAAAGACGGCAGTACCGCCCCTGCAGGGCGATCAGGTCGTCATGGCTCCCCTCTTCGACGACGGTGCCCCCCTCGATGACGATGATGCGGTCGGCCTGGCGGATCGTCGAGAGGCGGTGAGCGATGATCAGCGACGTGCGTCCCCGGGCCGCACGCTGCATCGCCTCCTGAATCTGCTGTTCCACGGCGGCATCGAGGGAGGAGGTGGCCTCGTCCATGATGAGAATCCGGGGGTTCCGGACCAGAGCCCTGGCGATGGCGACGCGCTGCCGCTGGCCGCCGCTCAGGGTAATGCCCCGTTCGCCGATTTCCGTCTCCAGCCCCTCGGGAAGGGTAGCCAGAAAACCGGAGAGTCCCGCCTCGTCGAGAGCGCGGCGCACTTCGTCCTCGGTGGCCTCGGGACAGCCGTAGGCGACGTTGAAAGCCAGGCTCCCTTTGAGGAGCAGAGAATCTTGAGGGACGACGCCGATATGGCGCCGCAGCGTCGGGAGATCGAGGCAGCGGACGTCATGGCCGTCGATGAAAATCCGCCCCTTCTGGGGATCATAGAGGCGGGGGATCAGATCGGCCACCGTCGACTTGCCGGCCCCTGTCGCCCCAACGAGGGCCACCGTCTCGCCTGGGGCGACATGGAAGCTGACCTGCCGCAACACCCAACGCTCCCCCTCGTAGGCGAACCAGACGTTTTCGAAAAGGATTTCCCCCTTAAGCGAATCGAGGAGGACGGGATGCTTCGGAGGCAGGACCTCGCCCCTTTTGCTCATGACGTCGAAAATGCGGTCCGCGGCGGCCAGCCCCTGCTGCACCTGGCTGACGACGCGGCTGACGACGCGGATCGGCTGGACGAGAAGCACGAGATAGCCGAGAAAGGCGATCAGCTCGCCGGGCGTGAGGCGCCCGCCGATGACATCCCGTCCTCCCAGCCAGAGGATCAGGGCCAGAGCAACGATGAGGATGACCTCGACGGCACCCGAGAGAGCCGCATGGATCTGAGTCCCTCTCATGAGAGAGCGGAAGTTGGCCCGATTCTGCTCGCTGAAGCGGCCCAGCTCCTCCTCCTCGGTGGCGAAGATGCGGACGATGCGGATCGATGAGAGGGCCTCCTCGGCGATGGCCGAGAGGCGGGCCAGCTGCTCCTGTATTTCGTGGCCCACCCGGCGAAGCTTTCTGGCGGCCAGGTCGATAACCCACCCCGCCAGCGGGAGCACGGCGAAGGTGACCAGAGTGAGACGCCAGTTGAGGTAAAAGAGGAAACCCAGGATGGCGACGAAGCTGACCGCCTGGATGACGAGATCGACGAGAACCGTCGTGACCAGCGACTGCAGGACGTTGACGTCGTTGGTGACCCGAGACAGAAGCTCGCCGACGCGGCTGGCATGAAAATAGCGGAAGGAGAGGCTCTGCATGTGTTCGTAGAGCTTGAGGCGGATATCCATGACGACACGCTGCCCGATCCAGCTCATCAGATACTGATGGCCATAGCCGGCGACCCCCTTGATGAGAAAGAGGACGACGATCCCCAGGGAGAGGACGTTAAGCAGCAGGGTGTTCTTCGCGATGAGAACGTCGTCGACGACGTTCTTGAGGAGCCACGGCGGCGCCACGTTGCAGGCCGAAGCGAGAAACATGCAGACCAGGGCGAGGCCGACCCGACCGAGATAGGGGCGGACCTGGAGAAGCAGACGAAGGTAGACGGAAGAGCGAAGGCGCCTCATCGCGACAAAATCATCTCCTCAAGGGCGAAGGCCAGGCGGTTCGACGCTTCACCGTCATCGGCAAGAGCGCGAAGCCCCTTCCGGCGCTCCGCCAATTCCCGACCGTCGTCAAGGGCCTTGACGACGGAATCGGCCAGATCACGGGGCCCCAACTCGCCGACCCGCTCCTGGAGCAGCTCCCGACCGGCAATGATGTTGGGCCAGGCCAGGAAGCGCCCCTTCGACGCCATCGCTCGAAGATAGCCCTCCTTTCCCAACTTTCCCAGAAGCGGGATGGAGGCAAGCCATTTCTTGACCCCCGCAAGGGGAATCTGCCGCAGGAAAGCAAAGGGGACGGCGACCAGCCCCGGAACGGCACGGTGAAGCAGCTCCAGTGTGTTCGTCCCCGGCTGGGTCAGGGCGAAATCGGCACCGCGGAGAACGGCTCCGGCTCCGAAAAAGGTTGGGGAAAGCCCCGCCTTCTCCCAGAGGGGGTATTCCGTTTCGTCGGCGAAGGGCGACAAGAGCGTCCTCAGGCCCAAACGGGGATAGACCTTCCGAAGACAAGAAGCCACTTCCTCAAGAAAGGGAAGGGCGATCTTCCGGATGGCGGAACGGCTGCCGGGATAGAAGACGAGGCGGGGCGATTCCCCTCTTTCCCAGACGGGGGCCGTCCCGTCGAGTTCGACGGCGGAGGCGACAAGATCTCCGATGACATCGGCACGCCCTTTCAGGGGGACCGTCATGGCGTCAAAAGCCGTAAAAACCGCTTCACAGTGAGAGAGGCCGGGCTTGGGGCCGTAGGCGTAGGCAACCAACGGAGGAGCGCCCCTTCGCGACGCCAGCCTCCCGAAAAGGAGATCGCCGCCAAGCTGAACGACCATGTCGGCTTCGGAGCGGTCGAGAAAGCGATACAGGGACGGGAGAGGTCCGGGCGGCAGAACTCGGGCGGGAAGATGCCGGGCCACGAGGCTCTCCCGCCCCGTAGCGAAGGGGCAGGGCAGAAGCTGGATGTCGATTTCGTGCCCCCGGGCCTTGAGAACCGTCACCAGAGGCCGAGCCCATCCCCAGAGTTCGCCCGGGCCGTTGGTCAGAAGGAGGAAACGGCTCATCGCCTCAAGACCTCCAGAACCGTTTCCGCCCAGAAATCGAAGGCCCCCTCCTCACCGAGCTCCCTCTCTCGGGCCCGGGCCATCTTCCGATGCAGCTCCAAACGATAGGTTTCATCTTCCTCGTAGGCCATGAGAGCCTTCAGAACGGCCCGGGAGCTCCAGCGGCTCTGGATGAGCTCGGGGTAGATCTCCTCTCCGGCCAGGATGTTGGGCATGGCGTAATGGGCGAGAGGGCAGAGCCTTCTTCCGACAAGCCAGGTCAAAAACGACAGACGGTAGCCGACGACGGTGAAGCGGTCCAGAAGCAGGGCCTCGACGGTGACCGTTCCGCTCGAAGCGACAGCGACACGGCATCGGGCAAGCAGCTCCGCGGCGGGCCCCTCATGAAGGGAGTGCCCTCCCGAGAGGGCTGAAAGCCTCTCCCTGCCCTCTTCCGAGAGACCGGGAGCGACGGAAAAGACGGGACACCAGCCTCTTTCGGCCAGATCGTCGGCGACCTCCCTGAGGACCGGCATCAGCTCCCTGATCTCACCGGCGCGGGAACCGGGAAGGAGGGCAACGACAGGGACCCCGGAGAGAGGGTTTTCTTTCACACCCGAATTCCAGTGCCGGCAGGTTTCAAGAAGGGGATGACCTTTCCAGCGGCTTCTCACGCCCAGTTCGAGAAAAAGGCGGTTTTCAAAGTCGAAAAGGGGCAGGCAGAGGACATGACAGTCCCGAAGCGTTTTCGACCGCCCTCGTCTCCAGGCCCATACCGTAGGAGGCGCGATGTGGATGACGGGCCCGTCGTACCCCTCCCGTCTCAGGCTTTTAACGAGGGGCAGGTGAAAATCGGGACTGTCGACGACCACGACGGCCTCGGGACGGCGGCGACGGATCTCCTCGACCAGACGGGCCCGCAACCTCCAAAGACGGGGCAGGGCCGGCAGGACTTCGGTAAGACCGATCAGCTCAAGCTCTCCGGAGGAACGGAACGCCTCGGCTCCGGCCGCCTGTGTCCGAGATCCCACCATTCCCCAGCAGGCCAGGTCGGGACGGCGGCTTCTCAAAGCCGTCAGGAAGGCCGCAGCGTAACGATCTCCTGAAGCTTCGCCGCAGCTCAGGAAAAGAGACAATGGCGAACCCCCACGACGGCCATGCCCTCCGCCTCGGCAAAGCGATGGAAAGCCTCCGGTTCAAGGATGATCGTCCGGTGAGCCTCGACGGCGAGGCAGCGCAGTCCCGCCCGGGTCATATTGCGCAGCGTCCCCGGCCCCACGGTGGGCAGGTCGTAGCGCTCATCCTGATCGACGCGCATCATCTTGACGACGACGCCCTGACGGATCAGCCCGCCCGCCCGAAGAAGCGTCGCGTCGGTCCCCTCCATGGCTTCGACGGCGACGACGGCCCGTCCGCTGACGACGACGGTCTGGCCGAAGGAAAGGGGAAGGACGACGGAGGCCACCTCGCGGCCGTAATCGATGTCGGCAGCCTCCTCCTTTGTCGGCTCCCGGCCGGCGACGAGGCCCGATGGAGCCATCAGGTCGATGATCAGGTCCCGGTAGGAGAGGACGCTGATGCCGTAGGCTTCAATGGCGTCGACGACGGCCCCGATCAGGCTGTGGTCATCCCGCACCGGGATGTGCTGAAGAACCCGCTTGAGCCCCTCGTCCATCAGGGCCGGCTTGTACATGACCGTTTTTGGGACAACACCGGCAAGCATGACCTTCGTCAGGCCCCGCCGCCGCAGGTCGTCCAGGGCCTGGCCCAGCTCCAGCCGAGGCAGGGGGACCAGATCCAGGGCAAAGCGGGAAAGAGATCCCTCGGCTTCGCCGAGAGTGTAGACAACGGGAGGAAACCCCCTGTCCGTCAGCCTTCTGGCGATCTCCAGGGGCAGCTTGCCCTCGCCGGCAAAGAGCGCGACCGTCGACTTCATCTAAAGAACCTCCTTAACGGTTGGCTCTGCGGACCAGCGACCCTCCGCCGATGAGAAAAAGCAGATTCGGCGTCCAGGCCGCGACGAGGGGAGGAAGGTAACCTCCCTGTCCGAGAGCTCGACAAAGAGACATGACGACGTAGTAGGCGAAGACGATGACGACGCTCAGCCCAAGACCGACGCCGGACCCGCTCCGTTGAGGGCGGACACCGAGAGCGGCGCCGACGAGGGCGAGGACGACACTGGCCCAGGGGACGGCAAGGCGAAGGTGGAACATCACCCGGAGCGGACGGACATCGATGCCCTGATGATCGAAAAGCTCGATCTGCTCCAGCAGTTCAGGGATATTCATCTCCTCGGGCTTACGGGAGACCCGCTCCAACTGTCCCGGAGAGAGGCGCAGGATGAGCTTCTGACGCTGGAAGCGGAAGAGGAAGGAGACTCGGCCTTCCACGTCGACGTCGAAGACCTTTCCGTCGTCAAGCCACCACTCCCCCTCCTGCCAGGTGCCTCGTTCGGCCGAAAGGATCCGTCGCAGCCGCCCCTCGTCGAATTCCTGAACCAGCACGCCCTCCATCGTTCCCGATCGGGGCTTGAGGCGGCTGACGTAGACCACCCTTTTGAGATGCCCCTCCGCCTCCTCCCGCATGAAGACGTGGTCTTGCACGAGGGAGATCCGCTGCTTAGCCACTTCGTACCGCAGCACGTTCTCGGCGGCACGACTCGTCAGCGGAACGACCGTCTCGTTGGCCAGCGTCGCCAGCAGGGCCACGGCGACGGAGGCGAGAAGAACAGGGCGGACGATCCTCTGAAAGGAGATTCCCGAGGCTTTGAGCGCTCCGATCTCGCTTGTCGAGGAGAGACGGGCGAAGGTCAAAAGGGCCGAGAGGAGAGCCGACATCGGCAGAGTGAGAACGATGACCGCGGGAAGCTTGTAAACGAAGAGGCGGGCAATGACGCTCAGGGAGACGCCCTGCTCGATGATGAGATCGGCCAGTTTGAAGAGGAGATCCCCGGCAACAAGAAGGACGGTAAAGGCAAAGACGCCGAAGAGGAAAGGTCCCTTCAGCTCCTGGACAATGAAGCGATCGAGAATCCGCCAGGACGGAAGGCCCTTCTTCACGGACGCATCGTCTCCCCATTCAGAGAAAGGATTTTTTCGGCGGCCTCACGGACGGCACCGCGGCCCCCGCCGACGGGGGCCACCCAATCGACGACGGCAAGGACCTCGGGCCGGGCGTCGCAAGGCGCCATGGAAAGGCCTGCCCAACGGAGGCTGTCGATGTCGTTGACGTCATCGCCCATATAGGCGACCTCGCCGGCTGCGAGGCCGAGCTCGGCGGCCAGCGCCTGCAGGACGGGGAGCTTGTCGGTGACGCCGTTGTAGACGCACTCGATGCCCAGAGCCCGGGCCCGAAGGTCCGTCGCCGCCGAGGCCCTGCCGCTAACGATAGCCAGCATCACCCCGGCCTTGCGAAGGCGGACGAGCCCCATGCCGTCACGGATGTCGAAACGCTTGAACTCGTTCCCCTCACCGTCGAGGTAGACGCCGCCGTCAGTCAGGGTACCGTCGACATCGAGGGCCAAAAGCCTAATCACCGTACCCTCCGCGGGGTTCGACATGCCCCCGGCTCCATGGGGCCAGCCCCCGGCTGCCGGAGGCAACGAAAGAGGCGATCTCCTCGACGAAGGAATCTCCCTGTTGGAGAGCCACGAGACGGTCCAGGGCTTCCCGCAGAGGGAGCCCGCCCTGGTAGAGCGCCTCGTAGATCGCCTTGAGCCGTTCCCGGTCGGAGGCGCTGAAGCCGTTCCGCCTCAGGCCGATGCGGTTGAGACCGTAGATCCGCGCCGGCCTCCCGTCGGCCAGGACAAAAGGAGGAAGGTCCTTCACGATCTTGGACAGCCCGCCTACCATGCAGTAACGGCCGATATGGACGAACTGGTGAACTCCCGCCATGCCGCCGAGAGTGACATTGTCCTCGACGACGACATGTCCTGAAAGGCCGACCTTGTTGGCGATGACGACGTGACTCCCGATACGGACGTTGTGGGCGACATGGACCCCTTCCATCAGCAGGCAGTGATCGCCGACGACGGTGACGGCCCCTTCTCCGACGGGACGGTTGACGGTAACGAACTCCCGCAGGGTGACGTCGTCGCCGATGACGACGTCGTTGGGCTCTCCTCGATAGCTGTGATCCTGAGGCTCGCCGGCAACCACGCCGTGCTCGAAAAGACGGCAGCGCTTCCCCACACGAGCCCTCGGACGAAGGCGCACATAGGCTGAAAGCTCCGTCCCGTCACCGATGACGACATCCTCATCGACCACGCAGAAAGGACCGATGACGACGTCACGACCGATCTCCGCCCGCGGCGAGACAAGGGCCGTCGGGTGGATGAGAGCCGTCATTCCTCGGCCTCCGCAGTAAGCCTGCGGGAGAGGACAAAGCCGAAGGAGGCCGAGGCGGCGATCTCGCCGTCGACGCGTCCAACGGCCTTCACCTTGCCGACGCGCCCTCGGACACGGGTCAGTTCGGCGGTGGTGACCAGCTGGTCTCCGGGGCGGACGGGCCGGCGAAACTTGGCCTCGTCGATGGTCGTCACATAGGTGATCATCCCCTTCATCTCGGGGATCTGAGAGATCATCATCGCCGCCACCTGCCCCATGGCCTCGAGGATAAGGACTCCGGGCATCACCGGCTCGCCGGGGAAATGCCCCTGGAAAAAGGGCTCGTTGATGGTGACGTTTTTGAGCCCCACGATGCGCTGAGGCTCCATCTCGACGATACGGTCGACAAGGAGGAAAGGATAGCGATGGGGCAGACATTCCATGATTTTCCCGATATCGATCATGAATCAACTCTCCCTTGCAGAATGAACGGTCTGATCCGTTCCACCAAGGCCTGATGCAGATCGTGCCCGGCGGCAACGGCCAGGAAATGGCCCTTCAAGGGGCGACCTAACAGGGCGAGATCTCCCAGGAAATCCAAAACCTTGTGGCGGACGAACTCATCCCTGTATCGCAGGCCTCCGGCATTGAGAAGGGAGGTCTCACCGACGACGACGGCATTTTCGAGATCGCCCCCCTGAGCCAGCCCCCGCGCCCTTATCGCCTCCAGATCCCTTGCCAGACAGAACGTCCGGGCCGGCGCCACCTGAGCCACAAAGGCCGGCGGCGTCATTGCCAGGGAAAAACGCTGCGTCCCGATAAGAGGGTTTTCGTAATCGATGACGTAGGTCAGGCGGAACTCCCTTGAGGGAAAGGCGGCGACAAGACGGTCACCCGATTCGACAGCGACGGGAAAGGCGACAGAATAGAAATCGGCGGGGTCCTCCTTCTCGACGATGCCGATATCCATAAGGCGCCTGGCAAAGAGCGCCGATCCTCCGTCGAGAACGGGGGGCTCCAGGCTGTCAAATTCAAGGCGCACGTCATCGATATCGAGGCCGCGAAGGGCCGCCAGGAGGTGCTCCACCGTCTGAACACGCCCCCCCCCGGGGAAGTCAAGCGTCGTTCCCCGCTCATCCCCGCTGGGCGTCAGCCTCTCGACGGGAGACTCCTCGCCTTCCCGGACGAGAAGGTAGCCCCGGCAGGCGCTGGGCCGGACGACGAGGCGGGAGGGCAGTCCCCGATGAAGCCCCACCCCTTCGAAGACCACGGGACCGGCGAGGGTTCTCCGCTTTCTCACGCCTTATCCCTCCCCTCAAGAGCCTCGAGGCGGGCCTCGAGGTCACGCACCTTCCGCAACAGGTCGGGAAGTTTCTGCAGGGCGGCCTGCCCCTTGAGCTGTTCCCGGTGGTTGCGGGCGGGAAAACCCGACACAACGGCCCCCGGGGGGATGTCGCGGGTCGCTCCGCCCAGGGCCGCCACCTGAGCCCGCCTTCCGACGCGGACGTGATCCTTGACGCCGCTTCGGGCCGCCATGATGACCCCCTCTTCAAGGACGCAACTGCCAGCCAGCCCCGTCATGGCAACGAGAATGCAGCGAGGCCCCACCTTGGCATTGTGCCCCACGTGAACGTGATCGTCGATTTTAGTCCCGTCGCCGATAGCCGTCTCCCCCACCGTTCCCCGGTCGATGGTGACGCAGGCCCCGATTTCGACGTCGTTGCCGATGCGCACTCCGCCGATCTGGGGGATTTTCCTGTGGCCTCCCTCGAAATCGGGAATGAAACCGAAGCCATCGCTTCCGATGATCGCCCCGCCGTGGATGAGGACGTCATCGCCGACAACCGTTCCATGATAGAGGGAGACCTGGGGTTCGATCCGGCTGCGGCGGCCGATTGACGACCCCCTCCCCACGTAGACATGGGCTTCGAGGACGGCTCCTGATGCGATGACGGCACCCGCTTCGACGACACAGAAAGGGCCCACGTGAGCTTCAGGGTGAATCTCGGCATCGGGGGCAACGACAGCCGTCCCGTCAATGCCGGCCTCGTAACACCTTTTCCCATCGAAAAGGGAGAGGACCAGGGGGAAGACTTCTCGAGGGTCCTCCACTTCGACGCCCCGCCGTTCCCCACCCAGCCAACCCTTGGGCGCGACAAGCGGAATGGAGGGAGCCATCGCCTTGAGATGATGCTTCTCCCAAAGCACGCAGAGCTTGCCTTCTTCCGGCGCCTCAAGGGCGGCCACGCCGCTGACGACATGTTCTCCCGGTCCGACAAGCTGTCCCTGAAGATGCCGGGCCAGAGCCGACAGGGTCAAAGAGCGTTTTTCCACGGGCGTCGCCCTCTTTCGTCAAAGGTTGCCGATGGCTCGAAAACTGAGACTGTCTTCGTCATCGTCGTCATAGTGGAGTTCGAGGGAGATGTACTCGTTGAGCCGGTAGCCGAGGCCGAGGTTGTGATCGCTCTCCTCGCTGAAGCGCCACCAGAGATAGGGCCTGCCGACTCGGCCGCCCAGCGAAAGCCGTCCCCAGAGCAGCGCCCCGGGGTGAACGGTCTCGACGCCGAGCCAGACGTCACCCCACGGGCTCCAGCGAAACCCCCAACGGCTTTCAAGGTCGAAATCCTCCATCTCCAGAACGCCCTCGTAGTAGAGCTCCCCCTCCCACCAGCGGAAAAGCTTGGCCCGGCGGCCCAGATGGATGCCGACCTCGGGGTAACGGTCCTTCGTCCCGGCATAGGCAGCTGCCCAGGCCCAGAGCACATAGCGGTGGCTTTCGACGGAAACGTCGACGGCGCTGATTCTCTCGGCCCTGAAGGCGACATCGACGTTCGCCTTCGTCCTCGCCACGACGCTCCGCTCCCTCAACCTTTCCCCGGCCCAGGCCTCGACGCGGAGACGATGATGATCGAGCCAGGCGACGGGCAATCCCATGAGAGGCTCCAATCTCTCAAGGACATCCTCCTTGAGGTCCGTCCGGAGCAGCATCACCGGCAGCGTCGTCGACGAAAGGCGCGGATCGAAGGCCAGAAGCAGCGTCCCCCTCGGGATAAAACGGAGTTCCAGGCTCCAGGAGACCCCTTCGGACCGGAAGAGCAGCGACGTCGCCCAACCCGGAATCCGGTTTTCGACGCTGCGGCGCACCTCCTCTTCGAGGGCCTTGCCGCACCAGGAAAGAGCGGCAGGAGGAAGGGTACCCAGAAGCTCGGAGAGAGCCTCCCTCACGCCCGTCAGATCGCCGGCGAACCATTCGTCGAGGGGAGAGGGCAGCTCGGGGGGAATCACCTCCACCTTCCAGGCGCCAGCCTCCAGGGGCGCGAAGGTCACGATCAGATCATCGCCGTCGACATCGATCGACGTGACCGCATAGCCCTCGAACAGCCTTCCGGCCACGAGCGTGACCAGGCGGGCGCGCCCAGCCCTGGAGTGATCGGATGGGATCTGCGCCCAAACGGCCTCGAGGCTTCTTTGTGCCAGCGGCTGCATCCACTCCGGCAACCCGAAGACGGAGACCTCCGAGGGAGCCGCCTCGGCCATGGAGGCCATGGAAAGGGCCGCGGCCATGAGAAGCGCCACGGCCACTTTTTTCAGCCCCTGAAAGGTCATGCCGTTAAAAAAGCTCGCCGAAGCCGAAATGAGTCCTCGTCTCCTCGTCTCCCTCGGCCACGTCGAAGCGGAGGTTCCCGATGGGCGTCCTCACCCGCACGCCGAAACCGACGGAGCTTTCCAGATCGGAGAGGCTGTAGCTGTTATGGATGTCGTGCGTCGAGGACCAGGCCATCCCCGTGTCGTAGAAGAGGACGAAGGAGAAGGCCTTTTCGATGGGAACTCGAAGCTCCAGGTTAGCCAGAAACATCTCCTCGCCCTTGAACTTATCGTCCTTGAAGCCCCGGAGCGTCGACTTGCCGCCGACCTCATACTGGTCGGCGGCGGGAAGGTCGCCGTTGGACCAGCCTGATCGGACGCGGGCAGCGAAGAGAATGGGGTTGTCCTCGTCGCCGATCTGAGAGTCGAGAATATCCTGAAGGAACGAGACGGGGGTGTAGTATCGAGCCTCGATCCAGTATTTCGTGTAGTCGTACTCGCCCCCCAGAACCTCGAAGGCCTTCTCGACGTTGATCGATTCGACATCACCCTTAGGGTAGCTCAGGAGCTCGTCGAGGTTGCTCCGCTTCAGCATCCCCGTCACGGAGAAGGTCTTGCCGTCCTTGAGATACTGCTTGCGGAACTCCTCGTAGGTGAGGTCCGTCCCCTTGTAGTTGGCCGTATCGCCTCGGATCTCCGTCTCTCGCCAGTCGAGGGTGACATACCAGCTGTAAAGCTCGTTGCGGAACTTTTTGCCGACCCCGACATAGGCTCCGGTCCGGTCCTCCTCGTAGTCCTGAAGGTGGATGACGCCGTCAAGATAGTAGTCCAGATCCTCCCACTCGCGCTTATAGACGCCGACGCGCCAGGCGTAGGTTTCGAAATCCATGTAAGGCTGCTCGTAGGAGATCCAGTACTGCTGGCGGTCACCCGTCTCGAAGCCGATGGAGGCCTTGTGGCCCAGCCCCTGCCAGTTGGTGTCCTCATAGCTGAGACCCCCGCTCCAGCCGCTCTCGGAGCCGTGGCCGATGGAAAGGCCGATCCGACCTGTCTTCTGCTCCACGACCGTGAGGACGAGGTTGATCACCTCGGGAGATTCGGTAGGCTCGAAGCCGACGTTGACGTCCTCGAAATAGCCCATGCCCTGGATCCTGTTGAGGGAGTGGCGGAGAACGGTGGAATTGAAGATGTCGCCCGACTTGACCTTGATCTCCCGTTCGATGACGCGCGTTTTCGTCTTCGTGTTGCCCTGGATGATGATCTCGCCGACACGGGGCTCCAGAATCTGGACGGTAACGATGCCGTCTTCGACCTGGACGTCGCCGATCTTGACGAGGACATAGCCGTCTTTCTGATAGCGCTCCTGAATGCGCTGCAGGTCATGGCGAAAGAAAACGCGGTTGAAGACGTTGCCCTCGGCCGTAAAGACCAGCTCATGAAGCTGTTCGTCACTATAGACGGTATTGCCCTCGAAACGGACCTCCCGGACGATGGGGTTCTCCTGAACGATAAAATTGACGCTCAGGCCCGCCGGCAGGGGGTCGACGCGGACGTCGACAAGAGAGAAAAAGCCCAGACTGTAGATGGCCTCGATATCCTTGCGGATCTGTTCTTTATCAATGGGATCACCGGGCTTGGAGCCGACGACGCCCAGGATGTGAGCGGGGACCACCTTGTCGTTACCCTCGACGTTCACCGCTGCGATGAGCGGTTCCTGGGCACCCGCCGCCAGGGGGATAAGGAGCAGGGAAAAGACAAGGATCAGAGCCGGCACAAAACGTCGCAAAGAAAATCCTCTCCTTCCGGAGCCTTGAGTGTGAAAAACTCTTGCTTTTCAGCGGATCACGACGACGGCGCTCTCTCCTTCAAGAGCCCGCTGCCCCACCTGGAGCAGGCGAAGAATCTCTTCAGCCGGAAGCTCACCATCGCTCCTCAGTTTACCAGAAGAAGCATCCTTTTTCGGGGTTTCCGAAATCTCTCCGGAGCGCGACGATTCCCCTCCTGCCCGGGCGACTCGAGGCGCCTCAGTCAAGGGGGAAGCTCCCGCTTCAAGTCCTGGAGAAACCCCTTCAGACATCGAATTTCCGGGCTCCGCGGCAGAAGACGCCTCACGGGCGACTTCCGTTTCGGCCTCAACGGCACGGGCCGTCGGGTTTCCACCAGGGGAGCGGAGCGAATCCAACAGCAATTTCTCATCGGCCGTGACGATCTCGACGATGGAACCGGAGGCCGTGAAAAGCGGCGGCAGGGAGTTTTCCCGCCCCAAGGGCAGCCCGGCCGGATGAGACAGGAGGGGCAGAAGCAGAAGAGCCGTCAAAGCGACGCGCAACGCCGGAGACGCAGCCCCCGTCGCCAGGGGTTCGGAGACAAGATGATCCCCCAGAGCTCTCCTGGTCTCCTCCAATTCCGCCCTGGCACAGTCCAGTTCGGCGATCGCCGACGCCCAGAGCCTGCGTTCGCAGGCGGCGGCGCAACGATCAATCCACCGACGGATTCTTTTGATTCGACGCTCCAAAAGACTCACCCCCGGAAAAAGAACGGATCATGCTCTTTTATTATCCCCGAGCCTCCCCCTCCTGTGGACTGGCAATCCCCAACCATTTGCGAAGCCGCGCCAGGGCCTTTCGTCGAAGGCGATAGATATGGCTGACGTCGACTCCCCTCTCCGTGGCGACATCGCAGGCCTTTCTCCCCTCAAAAACCAGCGCCTCGACGATCTCCGACTCCGACTTCGGCAGCCGGGGAAGGGCCGACTCCAGATCGATAAGCCACTCGAACCGGTCGGAAGAGGAGCCGTCTTCCAATGGAAGCTCCTCAACGTCGATAGGAAGGGGGGCCCGGGCCTCGACGCGCTGAAGGTAGTTTGCCATGCGACCGCGGATGCGGTAAAAGGCGAACGTCGAAAAACGGATGTTTTTTGTGCGGTCAAAGCGGTCGACGGCGGTGATCAGGGCGACCATGCCTTCCTGGATCAGGTCACCGTAACGGGAGGCGTCTACATGAAAATGACGGCGGGCAAGCCAGAAGACAAAAGGACGATGCGCCAGGATCAGAGCCTCGCGAGCCTCCTCATCCCCGGCGGCGGCCTTTTCCCAGAGGCGGTCCTCCTCTTCTCTGGACATTCGCTTCCTGCTGTCTTCGTCTCCATACGAGGCTTCCATCGACCAGCCTCCAGATCAAAAGGTATTTTCTATTCTAGCAGTTAGGGCACCCAACGGCCTACTGGGGAAGGGGAATGGAAGCGATCATCGATTCCTCGACGAGAAGATGAGCCTGGTCGTTGGAAAAAGCCAACATGGGCGTTGCATCCCAGACATCGACGGCCGTCAGGGCGCAGTTGTCCTGGCGGATCCTCCACACCAGGCCGGGGGGGATATGAAGGAGCGCCATCAGGGCGGCCCGGATCGTTCCCCCGTGACAGACGACGAGCATCGTCCCCTCAGGCCCTTCCAAAAGGGGGGAAATCCCCTTTCGGACCCGCTCCACAGCGTCCAGGAAAGATTCGCCATCGGGCGGCTCGACGGCGAGAGGATCATCGCGCCAGGCGCGGTAGCGGTCTCCGTACTTTTTCATGACCTCGTTGACCGTCAGCCCCTCCCACCGGCCGAAATCGAGTTCGGCCAGTTCGGGGGAGAGGGTCCGATCCACTCCTCCTTCACGGGAGGAGGCAATAATGGAGGCCGTTTCCACGGCTCGGGAAAGGGGACTCGATACGATCCGGGTCAACGGCTCGCGGCTCAGCCGGAGTCCCAGGCGACGAGCCTGAAGGCGCCCTTCTCCGTCGAGAGGGACATCGGTCGTCCCCTGATAACGGAACGTACGGTTCCAATCCGTCCGGCCATGGCGGGCCAGCAGCAGTCGTCTGTGTTTCAATTCAACACCTCCAGGGCGAGAGATCGGGGCGGCTTCGATGAACCTGGCAGGCCAAAGCCTCGAGAAGGTCGAACCAGCGGTGGGTGCAGCGGCACATGAGAGAACAGGGGACGGAGATGAAGGCCCGATCCCTGACGACGGGCAGATCTTCCCAGCGTCCGGCAAGGCCTCCTTCTTCGGCGAGAGTGCGCCCGGACCCGCCAAAGGTGCAGAGCACGAGTGCGTCAAGCTTCCGCAAACCGGGCCAATCACCTTCAATGACGGCGTAACCGGCAAGAGAGGCGGCCGCATTGCGGCCGCCGGCCAGTTCCAGAGCCTTCCCCTGCAGCGTGTCTCCGCCGGCGACGATACCCCTCCCGTCAGGAAGGGCCGCCAACAGACGCAGGACAGAGGGTTTTGCAGAGGCAAGCCCCTCCGACCAGGCCTTCCAGCGGTCAAGCCCATCGCAAAACCAGCGGCGGAGATCGTCGGCCCGGTCGGCGACACCGAGGACCTGCCCGAGGTCTTCCACAAAGCGAAAGACATCCTCGAAGTCGTCGCAGGCGCCCTCAAGTCCGATCACACCGGCGTCGGGAAGCCTTTCGGCAAGCCGTCTCTGGTAGCGTCGATCGAGAAGCACCAGGTCCGGGGACAGAGCGAGAATCTCTTCGATGCGGGGGTGGAGGAAATCACCCAGCCGGGGAAGCCCCTGAAGGATCTCGAAAGGGTAATCGCAGTGCTCGCTGACGCCGACGAGAAGGGAGGAGCACCCGAGAGCGTGAACGAATTCGGTGGCCGAGGGCAGAACGGAGATAAGACGCATGCTCGTGCCTCCTGACATCGATATCTTTTCGGGAACGAAGTCCATTTCATTATCTCACACCCGGGAAAGCGCGGCTGCCCGAACGGAAGAACAGCCTCCTGAAACGTCGACTCGGGGGTGAGAAAAAGGCCGCGAAAAAAACCGATGCGTCGCTTGGCAGCGACAAAAAGCAAGCCTCCGCATCACGCGAAGGCTTGCATCGAGACGATGGAGCCGGTGTCCAGATTCGAACTGGAGACCTGCGCATTACGAGTGCGCTGCTCTACCAACTGAGCTACACCGGCAAATGGCGGTCCCAACGGGATTCGAACCCGTGCCGCAGCCTTGAAAGGGCTGTGTCCTAGGCCACTAGACGATGGGACCGCAAAGTGGTGAGCCGTGTGGGAGTTGAACCCACGACACCCGGATTAAAAGTCCGGTGCTCTACCTACTGAGCTAACGGCTCAAAGCAAGCGGAGACCACTATACAGAGCGAAGAGACGACTGTCAAGGGAGGCCGTCGTACCAAGGGCTCAGAAGATTCGTAACCACTTGCTCAACGATTCAGGAAACTCTACCACAAGGGAATTGACATGTAAACGTCCGTCGGTCAAGAAGAGCCCCTAAACGGCCATTAGCCGCGAAGGAAGGAGTTGACGTTTCCTTGAAATTCGAGCCTATTTTCCGTATTTCCACCGATTCCTACACAACTTGGGAAGAAGCCCTATGGGCCTTTAGGCTCAACCGCGAAGCTCAAGGTTTTGCCAAGCGCACGATCGATGACTACATGTACCACATCCCGCGTTTTT
Organism: Synergistales bacterium; assembly: GCA_018433595.1. Lineage (GTDB taxonomy): Bacteria > Synergistota > Synergistia > Synergistales > Aminithiophilaceae > Aminithiophilus. The sequence goes on along the minus strand of JAHDQY010000007.1, from coordinate 598 downwards.
TCACGGCTCACCCGCTGGCATGGACGCATCCCGAAAAAGCCCGCGGCGAGCTGATAGCTTACCTTGCCGCTGATCCCACGGTTGCCGCTGCCACGTACAATATCAGGCTGCGCTACATCAAGGCGTTTTTCTCATGGTGCGTCGAGGAAGGCCTTTACAGTCGTAACCCGGCCCAGGGGATACGCCAACGTAAAGCTGAACCGCGAATCGTCCAGCACGACGCCGACACCCTCAAGCGTCTACTGGGTGCACCGGACCGTCACACTTACGAGGGAAACCGGGACCGCGCACTCCTCCACCTGTCGTTGGACTGTGCCATCCGGCCACGGGAAGCGCTCTCTCTCGTTTGGGATGACGTTGACCTCAACGGTCACCTTGTAACAGTCCGAGCAGCAAACGCGAAGACAAGACGAACGCGCGTTCTCCCCATTTCAGCAGTCACGACCGAAAGCCTTGGGCGGCTCAAGATCAGGACCAAGGCCAAGTGGGAAACTGATCATGTGTTCATCAACTTCAAGACCGGCGAGCCCTTGTCACCGGGCGGCTGGACACAACGGTTGTCGAAGGTTTACGCGAAGAAAGCCGGATTGGAACGATT
>JAHDQY010000019.1 GCA_018433595.1 Synergistales bacterium | reverse complement strand
TCCCCGTAGCCGATGGCCTTCATCAGGCCGATCTGTCCCCGCTGCGCCTGAACCATCCTTCCGATGAAGACGAACTGCATCAGGACGGCGATCCCCAGAAAAACGGAGGGGAGGAAGCGGGCGAAGGCCTTGAGCTGGTCGAGTTCTCCCCTGAGGATCGCCTCGCTGAGCTGGTCCTTCCGCCCGTAGTTGGCGAGGTTGCCGTAGGGTCCGAGGATGTTTTCGATCTCCCGCACCGCTTCGGTCCGGTCGACGCCGGGGGTGAACCGCACGAGCAGCTGGTTCACCGAGCCCTTCATCTCCAGAAGCTGCTGGAGCTGGTTCTGGGGGAGGATGGCCACACCGAAGGAGGAGGGGTCTTCAAGAAGGGATGCGGCATCCTTCACCGCGTAGACGAATTCCGGACCGGCCGCCGTTCCCGTTACGGTGAGGGTCTTGCGTCTCCCTCCGGCCGCCACGGAGACGGTGCTCCCGGAAATCAGGCCGTGGGCTTCCGCGAACTGGGGGTTCAGAAGGATTTCCACGGCGCCTCCCTCGGGGTACTTCTCGAAGATCCTTCCCTGAAGGACCTTGACGCGGTTCAGCTCCAGATCGGCCGGGAGGGGGTAGCCCGTGAGGCGCAGGGTGGTCCGGATTCCGTCGTCGCGAAGGACCGGAACGTCCTTCTGCACCCTGGCCGTGGCGCGCAGAACCCCTTTGACCGCCTCCACCCGCTTGAGCACTCCTTCGGGGGCGCGGACGACATGGAAGAAGTGATCGGCGAAATCCGTCTCGCGGTAGAAGGCGTCTCGAGAGCCGATCAGATTATCCGAAAGGGCGGTCATGGCGACGAAGGCGATGATCCCCGTCGCGACGACGACGGCCGAGGCGATGAACGGTCCGAGCGTGGAGCCGATCGTCCTCAGGAGCTTCCTCGCCAGGGTCGGCATCACCAGGAGATCCTTTCCGGCGGGAGCGGCGTCTCGTTGACCGACTCCTCGACGATGAGGCCGCTGCTCATCCGGACCACGCGCCGCCCCATGGCGGCGATGGCGGCGTTGTGCGTCACGATCACGACGGTGGTCCCCAAGGTCCGGTTGATCTCTTCAATGAGCGCCAGGATAAGGCGGCCCGTGGCGGCGTCGAGCGATCCCGTCGGTTCGTCGCAGAGCAGGAGGAGGGGGTTTTTGACCACCGCACGGGCGATGGCGACGCGCTGCTGCTCGCCGCCGCTCATCTGGGAGGGGAAATGGTCCATCCTGTCGGTCATGCCGACCCGATCCAGAACCTCCTCGATCGGGAGGGGGGATTCCACCAGCTCGGCGGCGATGGCCACGTTTTCCCGGGCCGTGAGATCGGGAATGAGGTTGAAGAACTGGAAGACGAATCCGACGACGCGGCGGCGGTAGCAGGTCAGCTCGCGCTCTTTTGCCGTGGCGAGATTCTCCCGGCGGAACCAGACGTCACCGCCGGAGGGAAGATCCATTCCGCCCAGCAGGTTGAGGAGTGTGCTCTTTCCCGATCCGCTGGGCCCCAGCAGGACCAGCAGGTCTCCTTCGGGGATCTCCAGCGAGGATTCGCGGAGGGCCTCCACCTGGACCTCTCCCATGTCGTAGGTCTTGAATACCCTCTCGAGCCTCCAGACCGCCTCGTTCTCTCCCATGATGAGACACCTCCCGGCCCTTCCCTGTCGCCGACGAGCATGTCGATATCATGAAACAAGAATGACACAGCGGGTAATTTCTGTCCATCGAAGATATCGCCGATGTTCCGAAACGTCCTGCCTTGCCCGTGGCTTTGGCTGCGAGCTTGAGTTGACGCCCGTGAGTGGTGTATTTTATAGTTTTCCGAGCGACAAGAAGGCCGCATCAGCGCTCGAGAGGGCCTTGCGCAGGTAGGGCCGGAAACGGGACTCCGAGAGATCAACGGCTTGCAATGGGGTCGTCAGGCGACAGCAAGATGGGAAAAAAGCAGGAGGTTCGACCGATGGAACTGGATCGCGTGCTCACGAAGGAAAATTTCGTCTCCTCGGGGAAGTCGAAGGAGATCTACCGCATCCCTGAAGGGGAATACAAGGGCAAATACGCTTTTGTCTTCACCGACCGCGGCACCGGCTACTTCGACAGGGAGGGCAGGCCCGTCTTCGACCCCGGCTATGACGATGTCGTCGGCGAGATCCCGGGCAAGGGGGCGATCGCCTGCAAGTTCGCCACCTATTTCTTCAGACTGCTGGCGAAGCGGAAGGTCCCGACCCATTACATCGCCACCGTCGCCGACAACGTCATGGTCGTCGAGCCGGCCAGGCCGATCGGCATGCCCGAGCAGGCTCCCGAATTCGCCGGTTCCGCTCCTCTTTTGAATCTGGAGTGGACGTGGCGCAACAGCGCCATGGGCAGTTTCTGGCGGCGCTATCCCTTCGTCAGACCCTGCGCCGACCTGCCCCAGGTGATCGAGGCCTGGACCAAGGGCAAGACGGACAAGCTCATCACCTTCGAATCGCTCTCCGGCGCCGGGGTGATGAGCGAGGAAGAGATTGCCTACGTCAAGGAGTTCGTCAAGAAGATCGCCTCGGTGATCTACGAGGAGTTCGCCGCACGGGGGCTGCACGTCCTCGACGGCAAGATCGAGCTCGGTCGGCTGGAGGGCGGCGACGGCCGCATCGTGCTCATCGACGAGATCTCGCCGGACGTGCTGCGCGTGTGCAAGGGATACAGGCGAGGGGACGACGGAAGCTGTGCCGAGGCCGGGAACTGCATCAGAACCAGCGTCTCCGGCGATGACCGGAAGATCTCGGCCAGGAACCAGCTTCCCGCCTCCGAACTGGAAAAGATCTTTCTGATGTAAGACCTAAAGGCGATAAGCCCGAAGGGCGGGGTCAGGCAAGGGCGGGGTCAGGCCTACACATTTGACAAAGAGAATCATCTTGTCAAATGTGTAGGCCTGACCCCGCCCTTGCCTGACCCCACCCTTCGGGCTGCCCCCCGTTATCCCCGGGCGAGCAGCTGTTTTTTTATCCCCTGCCAGAGTGACAGAAGCGTCAGGCCGATGATGATGAGAGAGATCGGGCTCGTCAGCATGCCCTGGATGAGGCTCAGGACGCTGCCGTGAACGAGGGACATGGCACGGGCCAGCTCCCCTTCGGCCATGCTTCCCAGAACCAGCCCCAGCACGAGGGGCTCCCGGGGGACGTCGAACTCCTTCATGAGGTAGCCCAGCAGCCCGATGGCCATCATGATCCACACTTCCACCATGGACATGTTGATGGCGTAGGAGCCCATGACGGCCAGTCCGACCACCAGCGGACCGAGGATCGAGGCCGGCGTTTCGATGAGACGGACGCAGTAGCGGGCGATGAAGAGCCCGACGGGGACGAAGACCAGGTTCGACACGAAGAGGCTCAGGATGAAGCTGTAGACGATGGCGTTGTTTTCGATGAAGAGGACCGGACCGGGTTTGAGTCCGTGGATCATCAGCCCTCCGAGGAGAACCGCCGAGACGGCGTTGCCCGGGACGCCCAATGTCAGGGCCGGCACGAGCGAGCCGCCGACGACGGCGTTGTTCGCCGTTTCCGAGGCGATGACCCCTTCCGGCGAGCCTTTCCCGAACATGCCGGAATTTTTCGAGGAGCGTTTGGCATCGTCATAGGCGACGAAGCTCGCGATGCTGCTGCCCGCACCGGGGATGATCCCCACGATGATGCCGATGACCGTCGCCCGCAGGAGAAGGATCTTGTGATGGAAGATCTCCATCATCTGCCCGAAGACTCCGCGTCCCACGCTCCGGGACTGCTTCACCGCCTCCTGCCTGCCGCTCAGGATCGAGATGACCTCGGGGATGGAGTAGAGGCCGATCAGCGCCACCACCAGAGGAAGGCCGTTATAGAGTTCGGCGATGCCGAAGGTGAACCGCACATTCCCCGTCAGGGGATGCATGCCGACGATGCTGAGAAAGAGGCCGAAACAGCCGGAGATCAGTCCCTTGATCATGTTCCGTTCGGAAAGGGAGGCGATGACGCTCACCCCGAAGATGGCCAGGAGAAAATATTCCTGGGCTCCGAACTTGAGGGCAAACTCGGCAAGAGGGGGCGCCAGGAAGAGGAGGGCGAAGATGCTCAGAAAGCCGCCGACGGCGGACCCTGCCGTGGAGAGGGCGATGGCCCTGCCCGATTCCCCTTTTTGCGTCATCGGATAACCGTCCAGAAGGGTGCAGCAGTTCGCCGGGGTTCCGGGGATGTTCAGCAGGATGGCGCTGATCGCTCCGGCGTAGGTGGAGGAGCAGTAGATCGCCCCCAGGAGGGCCAGTCCCATCGCCGGGCTCATGCCGAAGGTCACCGGCACGAGCAGGGCGACTCCCATCGTGCTCGTCAGGCCGGGCAGGGAGCCGACGATGATGCCGAATACGGTGCCTGCCAGGATCAGAAACAGAGTCATCGGGTCAAGAAGCAGAAGCCCGCCTTTTGCGATGCCTGAGAAAAGAACTTCCATAAAGGGATCCTCCCTTCCGTGATTATTGACGGGCCGACGCTAGAAAAGCAGGCCTTCCGGCAGGCGGAGCCCCAGAAAACGGACGAAAAGGGCGTAGATCACCGCCAAAAAAAGAGCGGAGATGCCGAACATCACCCATGGCCGGTGCCTGCCGAAAAAGGCCATGGACCCCACCAGGAAAAGGACCGTGCTCGTGAAGTACCCGATCACCTGGATCGCGACCACATAGAGGGCGGTGAGAAGAAAGATCAGGAGGGGCATCTTGTGGCTTGTCCAGAAGGAGCTTCTTTTCTGCTCCGCCTCTCCCGCCTCGGCCTGATCGGGCCTGGAGCGCAGCGCCCGCGCCAGCAGGACGATGGAGAGCAGCGTCATGGTCACTGTCAGGAAACGGGGGAACTGAGAGGAGTCTCCGGGGTAGGAGAAGGCGCGGATCGTCAGAAGGGCACAGATCCCTGTAACCACGACGGAGAATCCCAATTCTTTCTTGTAGGAGTTCGCTGCCATATCGGAATTCCTCCCCAAAAGGGGGCCGGTCGGCGGAATCGCCGACGGGCCCCCTCTGCGTTCTACTTTTCTTCGAAGAGCGACTTGTACTGCTCCACCAGGGCGGCCGTTTCCGTCACGAGGGCCGTCGACTCCTGGGAGCCCATGAACTGGATCGCAAGTCCGAGAGATTCGGCCTGTTCTAAGAATTCCGGCGATTCGGCCACGGCCTTGAAGGCCTTCTCAAGGGTGGCGATCTGTTCGGCCTTCACGTCCTTCGGCGCGGCGACGCCCCGCAGGGCCATGCCTATCGACGGGATCTCGATGCCGAAGGCCTCCTTCGCTGTCGGCGTGTCGGCGATGGCCTCCATCTTAGCCGAATAGAAGAGTACCAGGGGACGCAGACGGCCTCCCTCGATGTGAGGGATGGCGGAGCTCAGCGTCGTTGCGGCCATGTCGACCTGCTTGCCGAGGAGTGCCGTCAGGGCCGGTCCAGAGCCGCTGTAGGAGACGAAGTTGGAGGAGATCTCCAGGAGCTTGGCTGCCACGAGGTGCTGAAGCTGCACGTTGCTCTGAGGGCCGTCGCCGGCGACGTTCAGCTTCTTGGGGTTGGCCTTGGCGAAATCGACGATGTCGCGGGCCGTCCCAAACTGGCTGTCCGCGTTCACCACCCAGATGATGGGATCCACCTGGAAGTTGCAGATGTACTGGAAGTCGTCGAGAGAGAAGGGCACATCCTCCCGGAGGCTCTTGATGAGAATCATCGACGGCAGGCTGGTGGCTCCGATGGTGTAGCCGTCGGCTCTGGCTTTGGAGAGCGCCGTCCAGCCGACCTGCCCCCCCGCGCCGGGCTTGTTCTCGACGATCAGGGCTTCGCCCAGAGCGGGTGTGATGTACTTCGCGACGAGGCGAAGCAGGATGTCGTTGCCTCCTCCGGGAGAGAAGGGGACGATGGCGACGACCGGCTTCGTCGGGTAGTCGGCAGCCGAGGCCATCGAGGGAGCGACGGCCGCAAAGGAAGCGACAAAGGCGACAAGAGCAAGGAGCGTTCCGAGAATTCTCTTCTGTCCGTTCATCATGATTCCTCCTCCGCTTTTTTTGTTTCCCTAATCTTTAAGGCTAAAGAGCTACACGCGTGCCGTCGATCACGAGATTTCCGTCGACCTCCACCCGGGGGTTCCACATGAGCAGGTCGTAATGGCAGGGAGCCTTCGTGTGGCCTCCCAGGGTGATGCTTGTCCCGATGCCGATGTGGGCCGTCCCCACAACTCCCTCGTCTTCCAACATGATCCCGCACATCCTGCACTTTGGGTTGAGCCCGATCCCCAGTTCGGCGATGTTGAAGCTGTTTTTGTCGTTGTGGCTTTCGAGGTCTTTGAGGAGGATGTCGGCCTGGCGCCCGCCGGAGATCTTGGTGATGAATCCATCCTTGACTTCGGCGATGACCGGTTCGTCGAGCACTCCGATGCCCAGGTAGGGGATGCTGGCATCGGCTACGATGCGGCCGTTCGCCGTCCCCTCGATGGGAGAGACGTTGGCCTCGACGGTGGGGACCGTCGAGAACTCGCCCGGCTCGACGATGCAGTAAAGGGCGTTACCCCGACGCCCCGTGATATCCATCGTGAGATCTGTCCCGCCGGGGGAGGTCAGATGGACCCGCTTCCCTTGGGCAAAGGCGTCGGCTACGGATTTGCAGATCGGCTTCAGCTCGCGGAAATCCGCCTCGATCCCGCCGCGGATGAGCATCTCTTCCGTGAAGTCGGTCAGGACCAGGAGGCGGGCCCCGCTTGCAGCGGCCTCCTTCACCGCGTAGGTGTGGGTGACCGAGTAGCTGACGGGCAGCAGAACCACGTCGGCATGCTTCATCCCCTCGGCGATGATCTTCGGAGGCTCCTGGCCGGCCCTTGCCCGTGGGGTCATGATTCCCAGGGTCACTTCCGCCCCCCGCTCCACAGCCGCCGCGGCCAGGACTTGGCCGATCCCCTCCTGGTACATGTCCGTCACGATAAAGACCTGCTCGCCTGCCTTGACCGAGACGCATACGTCAAGGATGGTCCGAGCTCCCTTGAACATCATTGCTTCCTTCATGCGCAATGGCAGCCACTCCTTTTCAGAAAAGTCACACCGGTGAAGCCCTCTCGAAAAAGGCGGAAACGACCTTCCCGTCTCATCGCTTATAGTATAATACTATTGTCATACCAATTTTTGTCAAGAGAACATCGGCCTCCTGTCCAGAAAGGATTGTCCCCTTCACGGACAGGAAGTAACATGAAATCGAATGAGTTCTGGAGCCCGAAAGGATGGCAAGCGATGGAAACGAAAAGCAAAATCAGAGAAGGCAAGGCCTCGTCGCCTATCAGGCAGCAGGAGCGCCTCTCTCAACAGGTGTCGAGGCTCCTGCTCGCGGAGATCCGCTCCGGTGCGTTTCAACCCGGAGATCGCCTTCCGACCGAAACCGATCTTGCCAAACGGTTCGGGATCAGCCGGACCGTCATCCGCGAAGCCCTGGCGAGCCTCAAGGATGACGGGATCCTGGAATCGAAGCAGGGAAGAGGGATCCTCGTCAAGGATCCCGGCGAACGGCGGGCCTTCCGCTTTTCCGATGTTTTCGAAAGCATTTCCCATGCCGAAGCCAACCATCTCTATGAGATGAGGGCCATTCTCGAGGCCGAAGCTGCCGGATTGGCGGCCTTCCGGCACACGCAGGATGACATTGACATGATTCAGGAGGCCTTCGATGAGATGGCCGAAGCGGTCGAGGCCAAGAGGTCCGGAGAGGAGGCCCACCTCCGGTACAATGAGGCGATCGCCCAGGCGAGCCATAATCCGGTTCTCTCGGATTTCCTCCGCTTCCTCTACGGCAGGCTCCGCTCTCTGGCCCGGGAGCTGAGGTTGAACACGATGATGGATCCGGCCCGGGCGAGCCTCGTCCTGTCCGAGCACAGGGCCATACTGGAGGGGATTCTTTCCCAAGACTCCGCAAAGGCCCGCATCGCGACTCTCTCCCACCTGAGGAACGCCGCCCGGCGGGCCGACCTGGAGATCTACGCTCCCTGACCGGCGGCGTCAGGGGAAGACGGAGGCCTTGACAGCTCTCCCGATCCCTGCAACGATGCCCTGAATACATTTTCAGCGAGGAGTGTCAGCGATGATCGTGAGGCGCAGCTGCGGCATCCATAGCTCTTCCAGCCAGGCCATGATTATTATCGCCGACGCGGCTCCCCCTCGCGGGAACGGCGATGAGTCGTCGACCCATAAAAGCGAGGAAGGGGCCCCGAGCTTAGCTCGGGGCCCCTTCTTTTTTTATCGGCTCCACCGGAGCCGATTGCAGAAAAAAAGAAAAGGAACTCGTCATGACCTGTACCGCCAAGCCTCTTCACATTGCCGTGCCCCTTCCGGAGCCGCGGGACCTGAGGTCGATCCTGTCGAAGCGATGGCTTTTTCCCAGGGGAGGCTGTGTTAGAATAGCTTGCATTTTAGGGGATCAGGAGGAGTGATGATGTCTCATCCAGGAGATGCATTCTCATTCAGGGCCGGCTGCCAGGCGGCGATTCCCGTGGCCGTGGGCTATTTCCCCATCGCCGTCGCCTTCGGCCTGCTGGCCCGGTCCGTCGGCGTTCCCGACTGGGGGGCCTTGAGCCTTTCGGTGATCGTCTACGCCGGAGCGAGCCAGTTCGTGGCCGTCAACCTCATGGGCCTGGGCGCCTCCGTCGCCGAGGTGGTGCTGGCGACGTTCGTCCTCAACTTCCGTCACTTCCTCATGTCTTCAACCCTTTCCCGCCGCATTGTCCCGGGGACCTCTTGGGGGACACGGGCCCTTCTGGCCTTCGGCGTCACCGACGAGACCTACGCCGTAGCCTCTCTGAGCCCCGAGCCCTTTCTGGCGCCCCCCTTTCTGGCGGGGCTCAATCTGACATCCTACCTCTCCTGGGTGAGTGGCTCCTTCGTGGGACTCTTTCTGGCCCAGTCCCTTCCCGCCGTCATCCAGAAGGGGATGGGCATCGCCCTCTACGCCATGTTCATCGGCCTTCTCGTTCCGTCGGCCTGCAGGGACCGGCGCGTTCTCGTCGTGGCCCTCCTGGCCATGGCTCTCAACGGGCTCTATCGCCTGACGCCTTTGGCCTCCTTCGGCGGCGGCTGGGGGGTCCTTGGGGCGACGGCCCTGGCGGCCCTGACGGGGGCGCTTCTCTTTCCGCACAAGGAGCAGGGCCGATGAAAGAGACGCTTCTGACGGCCCTGCTCATGGCCGTCGTCACCTACCTGCCTCGGGTGATTCCCCTCGTCTTCCTCGGCGACAGGAAGCTGCCCCCCTTCTGGGAGAATCTCTTCCGCTACGTTCCCTACGCCGTCCTGGGGGCCCTGATCTTTCCCGAGGTGCTCCATTCGACGGGGCGCCTGACCTCTTCTGTGGTCGGTACCGTCACGGCCCTGGCCGCGGCCGCCTGGGGAAAGGGGCTGATCTGGGTCGTCTTTTCGGCCATCGCCACGACGGTGGTCTGCGAAATGTGGTTTTGAGCCTTGACAGTTCTCGCCAATTCTGACAGAATGCCCCCAATACATACATTCTTGCGAGGAGGGTTCGTGATGGCCAAGCAGCTTTGTTCCGCCGTTTCTTCCCAGTCCAGCCAGGCCATCATTATTATCGCCGACGCGGCTCCCCCTCGCGGGAACGGCGATTAGTCGTCGTCGAACCCATAAAAGCGAGGAAGGGGCCCCGATCCTGGATCGGGGCCCCTTCTTTTTTATCGGCTCCACTGGGGCCGATTGCAGGGAAAAAAGGAGGAACTCGTCATGACCTGTACCGCCAAGCCTCTTCACGTCGAAACGCCTCTGCTCGAGTCGAGGGATCTCAGCCGCGTCTCAGGAAAGCAGGTTTTCCTGAAGATGGAGTGCTTCCAGAACGCCGGTTCCTACAAGATCCGGGGCATCGGTCTCTTCTGTTCACGGGCCCGTGACGCCGGCCGCACCCGCCTTGTCGCGTCGTCGGCCGGCAACGCCGGCTACGCCGTGGCCTATGCCGGCAACCGCCTGGGCATGGAGGTCACCGTCGTCGTTCCCGAGACGACGAGCCAGGAGGCCAGGGAGCGGATCGCCTCGGAAGGGGCTCAGGTCCGGGTTTTCGGCTCCGTCTGGGATGATGCCGACGCCTACGGCCGGGAGTTGGCCGAGGCGTCGGGAGCGGCCTACGTCCACCCCTTCGATCATCCCACCCTCTGGGAGGGCTATCGGACTCTCGTCCGGGAGGCGAGGGCCCAGATGGCCCGGCCCGATGCGGTGGTCCTTTCCGTCGGTGGCGGCGGCATGATGTGCGGCGTTCTCGAAGGGCTTCACGAGGTGGGATGGGGAGATGTCCCTCTCGTTGCCGTCGAGCCGGAGGGGGCCGCATCCTATGGAGCCGCCCTCAGGTCGGGGCGGGTGGTGGCTCTGGAGAGGATCTCGACGGTGGCCACCAGCCTGGCGACGCGCCGCGTGACGGCGGAGGCCGTCGCCTGGGCGGGGCGGCACGATGTCCGGGCCGTGACCGTCTCGGATGTTCAGGCTGTTTCGGCCTGTCGCCGTTTCGCCGACGATCACCGCGCCCTTGTCGAGCCCGCCTGCGGGGCGACGCTGGCGACGCTTTACGATGGTCACCCCGCTCTGGCCGGAGCCCGGTCGGTTCTGGCCGTGGTCTGCGGCGGCATCGGCGTCAGCACGGTCCGCCTGGCCCAGTGGGAGCGGGATCTGGGGATCTGCACCGCCGCCTGAGGCGGGAGACAGCGGCGGTGACAGCTTGCTCTGATCTCTTGCCGAGAGACGTGGCGTCGCTTTGGCGCGTCCGGCGAAGAGTCCTCGACGGGAACCCTTGAAGGGTTCCCGTCGAGGACTCTTCGGGTTCTGACTCTTCAGGGGCAGACCCTCATCCCGAAAAGGTTGTTTCACAGGGAGGTTTTTGTCGTCTTGGAGAGGATGATGGCCGTAGAGGTCGTCCCATAGGCGAAAAGCGTTTCGATGATGTCCTCCAGGTGCTCCTTGTCCTGTGCCGTCACTTCGATCAGGAAATCATGATCTCCCGCTACGATCCAGAAATTTCGAACCTCCGGCATGGCGGTTATTTTTTTGGGGATGCCGAGCTCGTTTGTCTTTCTGTTGAGCCGGATGAAGACATGAAGGGGGAAACCGAGCTTCTCGAATTCGATCTCGGCTCGATAGCCCTTGATGATGCCCTCTTCCTCCATTCGGTGAACGCGCTCCACGACGGCAGAGGGTGAGAGGTTGACCCTCTTGGCGAGCTGCCGGAAGGGAATGCGTCCCTCGTTTCGCAGGATCGTCAGTATTTCCATTGAAATCTCGTCCACAGCATTTCCCCCCGTTCCATCCTTGGCATGCAGTATTTTTATTGAAAAAGACAAACAACGGCTTTCACCATTACAAAACCGGACATAGTGGGTGGCGGGTCGCCGTGTCCTTTCTCATACTTGAGTATAGGTTCTGGTGGGTTTGCCCGCATGGCGGCCTGTCGGGTCCGGCTTGGGCTGTCGCGCTTTGCCCGGATAAGGATTGTCGACGTTCCGGCACTTTATATCACAAAAGAGGAGGGTTTGTTTTGAAAAAGCTGTTCTGCCTGATGGTTGCGGTGCTCCTGGCGGTTGTGACGGTCAGTCCCGGCTTGGCCGGGGAAAAGGTGTTCGTGGAGGGGCGGGCTGCCGATTCGCTGACCCTGGACCCGCACGATGCCACGGACGGACCGTCCAACGGGGTCCTTCTCCAGATTTTCGACACGCTGGTCAAATTCAGGGACGACTCCACAGAGATCGTGCCATCGCTGGCCACCGAGTGGAAGACGTCGGAGGACGGCCTGACGTGGACGTTCAAGCTGCGCCGTGACGTCCGGTTCCACGACGGCACGCCCTTCAACGCCGATGCGGTTGTCTTCAGCTTCGAGCGTCAGAGGGACGAAAAGCACCCGGCTCACGAGGGGAAGTTCGCCTACTGGAGCTACATGTTCTCCAACGTGGAGTACACGAAGAAGATCGACGATTTCACGGTCGAGATGAAGCTCAAGGAGCCCTATTCGCCGTTCCTCTCCAACCTGGCCTGTTATCCGGGGCGCATCGTCTCTCCCACGGCGATGAGCGAAAAGGGCGTGGAGCATTTCCGATCCAACCCGGTGGGGACGGGGCCCTTCCGTTTTGCGGAATGGAAGAGGAACGACATCCTCGTTCTTGTGGCCAACAGGGATTACTGGGGAGAAGAAGGCCCCTACCTGGACAAGCTTATCTTCCGGGTGATCCCCGACGATACGGCCCGTCTCATGGCTCTTCTGGCCGACGAGATCGACGGTATGGGCGGGGTCACTCCCGAGACGATCAAGATCCTGAAGGAGAAGAAGCGCAGCGACATCAAGGTGGTCGCGAACGTGGGCATGAACACGGGCTACCTCGCCATGAACATGAGCGTGAAGCCCTTCGACAATCCCAAGGTGCGCCGGGCCATCGCTCACTGCGTCGACAAGGAGCAGATCGTCCGGGAGATTTTCCAGAGCATGGGCAAGCCGGCGAAGAACATCATCCCCGATACTCTCTGGGGATACAACGACGATATCGTCGACTACGACTACGATCTCGAGAAGGCCAAAAAGCTGCTCGACGAGGCCGGCTATCCCGAAGGATTCGAGACGGAACTCTGGTATATGCCCGTTTCGCGGCCCTATATGCCCAACAGCAAGCATGTCGCCCAGGTCATCCAGCGCGATCTGGGGAGGGTGGGGATCAAGGCCAAGCTTGTCACCTTCGACTGGGGCACCTACCTTTCCAAACTGCACAACCTGGAACATTCCATGTGCCTCTGCGGGTGGCTGGGGGATAACGGGGACCCCGACAACTTCCTCTACGCCCTTTTCGACAAGGACAACGCGGAAAAGGGCAGCGCCCAGAATTATGCCTGTTACCTGAGCGAGGAGTACCACCAGCTGATGCTGAAGGCCCAGCGGGTCGCGGACGTCGAGAAGAGGAGCGCCTTCTACCGGGAGGCCCAGGTGATCTTCCATGAAGACGTCCCTGCCGTTCCCCTGGCCCACGGTTTCAACCTGGCCCTCGTCAAGGGCAACGTGAGGAATTTCATCTTCGATCCCCAGGGAGCCAACAACTTCCAGAAAGTCGACCTGGAACTGTAGCCGTTCCGAAGAGCCCGGGCGCCGCTTCAGGCGAAGGGCGCCCGGGAGATCAGCAAGGGCTGAGGCGATCGGAGACGATGCCGCCCGGCCAGAGGCCCGGCTGGGGGACTCTCGGTCCCTCCCTTGTCGGGCGTTTCCTGAGGCAGGATGGAAGGTGAAAAAGTGGGAAGATATCTCCTCCGACGCATCTGCATGATGATTCCTGTGTTGCTCGTGCTGTCTCTCCTCATTTTCCTCATGATCGAAACCATTCCGGGAGATCCGGCGGAAATCATCCTCGGGGATCATGCAACGCCTGAAGCTCTCGCCAGGCTGCGGACCGAAATGGGGCTCGACCGCCCCTGGTTCGTGCGATACGGGGCCTTTCTGGGAAGGGTTGTCCGAGGGGATCTGGGCGAATCCCTGATTTCGGGCGCTCCCGTTCTGGATGAGATCAAGGCGAAACTGGCGGCCACGATGGAGCTTTCGGTTTTCGCCCTGGCCGTAGCGGTCGTCGTCGGAGTGTTCGTCGGCTTTCTTTCCGCATGGAAACAGAACAGCCTCTTCGACTACCTGTCGACGGTGGGGGCTCTCCTGGGGGTTTCCATGCCCATCTATTGGCTCGGCTTCCTCATGATCATCTTCTTCAGTCTCCACTTGGGCTGGCTGCCCACCTCGGGGCGTACGACGGCTACCCTGAGCCTGATTCCCGTCACCGGGTTCTACGGTATCGATGCCCTTCTGGCGGGTGACTGGCACGCCTTCCGCGATGTCCTGGCCCATCTGGTCATGCCCTCTCTCTGCCTGGCTACCGTTCCCATGGCGACGATCGCCCGGATGACCCGGTCTTCGATGCTGGAAGCGCTCAATCAGGATTACGTGAGGACGGCGAAGGCCAAGGGCGTGTCGACGGGGAAGATCATCTCCGTTCATGCCTTCAAGAACGCGTCCATCCCGATCATCACGGTCCTGGGGCTCCAGTTCGGGACGCTGATGGGCGGGGCGATCCTGACCGAATCGGTTTTCTCCTGGCCGGGAGTGGGAACATGGATCCTGCAGGGCATCATGGCCCGCGATTACGCCGTGATCTCGGGAGGCACTCTGGTCGTGTCGGCCCTCTTCATTCTGGTCAATCTGGGTGTCGACATTCTCTATGCCTTCCTCGACCCGCGCATCCGGTACTGAGGGGAGGGAAGAAGATGACTTTTTCGGGAAGAGGCGCCCTCTGGGGTGACGCATGGAGGCGGTTCAGGCGGAACCGCAACGCTCTCGCGGGGTTGTTCATCATCGCTGTTTTGGTCTTCATGGCCATTTTCGCACCGCTCCTCGCCCCACAGGATCCCGTTCGGGGCGAACTGAGGGAGCGTGATTTTCCTCCCTTCTGGTGGAGCGGAGCCGTCAAGCCCGGCTCCGCGGAGGGAAAGGCCGAAAAACGGGTCGAGGCCGTCCTGGGGCCTGACGAAGAGGCAGGACAGCTCGGCACCTTCGAGATCTCCTTCGACGATGACGAGGAGGCGGAGGTGCGCGTGCCGAAGCATTACTACCTCTTCGGTACGGACGATCTGGGCCGGGACCTCTTCAGCCGCGTCGTCTACGGAGCCCGCCTGTCGCTCGTCATCGGCTTCATCTCGGTGGGGATCGCCCTTCTTGCGGGCATGGTGCTGGGGCTCGTCTCCGGTTTCTGGTCCGGCTGGATCGACGAGCTGATCATGCGGGGGATGGACATTCTCCTTTCGATTCCCTATGTGCTGCTGGCCATCCTGATCGTGGCGATCCTGGGGCCGAGTCTCGTCAACGCCATGATCGCCATCGGGATCGTCTCCGTCCCCGGCTTTGCCCGGATCACACGAGGGTCGGTCCTGAGCCTGAAGCAGAGCGAATACGTCCAGGCCTCGCGCGTTCTCGGGGCCGGCGACCTGCACATCATCACCCGCCACATCCTGCGCAACAGCCTGTCTCCTCTGATCGTTCAGACCTCCCTCAGCTTCGCGTCGGCCATACTGTCCGCCGCGGCTCTGGGTTTCCTGGGGCTGGGAGCCCAGCCTCCGACTCCCGAATGGGGGGCCATGCTGGCCGACGGGCGGACCCTGCTGCTCGTTTCTCCCTGGGCGGTCATCTTTCCCGGCATGGCGATAACCCTTTCGGTGATCGGATTCAACCTTCTCGGGGATGGGCTTCGCGACGCCCTGGACGTACGCATGAAGGATTAAGGTGTGCTCCCATGAAGAATCTTCTGCAGATCGAGAACCTGAAGACGCACTTTTTCACCGAGCGGGGCGTCGTCCATGCCGTCGACGGCGTCTCCTTCGGCGTCGGGCCCGGCGAGATGCTGGGGGTGGTCGGCGAATCGGGCTGCGGCAAGTCCGTGACGGCCCTTTCCGTGATGAGACTTCTTTCGGAACCCGTCGGAAGGATCGTCGAGGGAAGGATCCTCTTCGAGGACAAGGACCTGGCCGCCGTCAGCGAATCGGAGATGAGAACCTGGCGGGGGCGGAAGATGGCCATGATTTTCCAGGAGCCCATGACGTCGCTCAACCCCGTCCTGACGGTCGGCTACCAGCTGGAGGAAGTGCTCAAGATCCACTCCAAAGCCACAAGGCGGGAACGGTGCGACCGGATGCGGGAGGTGCTCGAACTGGTGGGAATTCCCGACCCGGTCCGGCGTCTTGCCGATTATCCCCATCAGATGTCGGGCGGGATGAGGCAGCGGGTGATGATCGCCATGGGGCTCGCCTGCAATCCGGACCTTCTCATCGCCGACGAGCCCACGACCGCTCTGGACGTGACCATCCAGGCCCAGATACTGGAACTGCTGGCCGAACTCCAGAAGAAGCTGAACATGGGCGTGATCCTCATCAGCCACGACCTTGGCGTCGTCTCCGAAATGGCCCGGAGGATCGTGGTCATGTACGCCGGCAAGGTCGTCGAATCAGGAGAAACGGATGCGCTTTTCGCTTCGCCTCTCCATCCCTACACGGTGGGTCTCCTGGAAAGCATCCCCCGGCTTGACCGGCGGCACGACGAGAGCGGAGATCTGGCCACCATACCGGGCATGGTTCCTCCGCCCTTTTCCCGCCTCGGGGGATGCCGGTTCCATCCCCGCTGTCCTTTTGTCACGGACCGCTGCTTGATCGAGGAGCCGCCTCTTTTCGACGAGGAGAAGGGACACCGCGTCGCCTGCTGGCTCTACGAAAAGGGCGTCGGTTCCGGATTGGACCTCTCCGGGGCCTACCGTTCCGAGACGGGGCCCGTCCTTTCCCCGCGCGGGGGTTCATGCGAGAAGCTTCTTGAAGTGGCTGATCTGAAGAAACACTTCTCCGTCCGGTCCAGGTGGGGCGAGCGCCGCGTGCTGAAGGCCGTCGACGGTCTGTCGTTCTCGATCCGGCGCGGCGAGACCCTGGGACTCGTCGGCGAATCGGGCTGCGGCAAGACCACGGTCAGCAAGATGATCGTGGGCCTCGAAAAGCCTACGGAAGGCAGGGTTTTGTTCCGCGGGCAAGACATGGCCGCCATGGACAGGAGAAAGAGGCGGGAGCTTTCCCGAAAGGTCCAGATGATCTTCCAGGACCCCTACAGCTCTCTCAACCCCCGCATGACGGTGCGCGAAATCGTGGGGGAGAGCCTTGTCGTCCACAACATCGGCTCGCCTGCCGAGAGAGAGGATCGGGTGGCCCGGGCCCTGGAGGACGCGGGGCTCGATCCGGAGCTGATGGACCGTTATCCTCATCAGTTTTCGGGGGGGCAGCGGCAGAGGATCGGGATTGCACGGGCCCTGGTGATGGAGCCGGAGCTGATCGTCTGCGACGAGCCGGTGTCGGCCCTGGACGTCTCCATCCAGGCCCAGGTGATCAACCTGTTCCGGGCCCTCCAGCGCGAACGGGGATTCACCTATCTCTTCGTCGCCCACGACCTTTCCGTCGTCCGTCACATCTCTGACCGCGTGGCCGTCATGTATCTGGGGCGGATCATGGAAATGGCGGAGACGGACGAGCTCTTCGAAAAGGGGAGGCACCCCTATACGGAGGCTCTCCTTTCGGCCGTTCCGGAGGTGGGGTCGGAGCGGAAGAGACGGATCATTCTGGAGGGGGATGTCCCCTCTCCCATGAATGTCCCGAAGGGGTGCCCCTTCAGCAGCCGTTGCCACAGGAAAAAGGGGCCCATCTGCAGCCGGGAAACCCCGCCCCTCGTGGACGTGGGCGGAGAGCATTTCGTGGCCTGCTGGTGGCATGAATAGCGAATCGGGAAAGGGGAACGGGGAACGGGATGAGACCCCTCATCGGTCTGACTACGGAGTTTGTCGATACCAACAGAATTGAGCCTGAGCGGGGTGAATCCGCCCCGAAACAGGATACCCTTCTTTGCGCCATGAATTATCCTGAATTCGTCGAAAAGGCCGGAGGCGTGCCGGTGTTGCTGCCCAACTTCGACAGTGTCCCTTACCTGGATGCCCTGACCTCGCGGCTGGACGGCCTCATTCTCACGGGGGGCCAGGATATCGCCCCGAGGCGCTACGGTCAGGAGGCGACGTCCGGACTGGACGTGCTTCCCGAAAGGGACGCCTTCGAACTGGGCCTTCTCGCCCGGTTTATCGGCACGGGGAAACCGATCTTCGGCATCTGCCGGGGGATGCAGCTTCTCAACGTTCATCTGGGCGGGACTCTCCACCAGGACATCGGTGACGCCGGGATCAGCGACCGGCAACATTCCAGCGTCGTGTCCCGGGACTACTCGCTTCGTCACAGGGTGAATCTGACGCCCGGCTCCCGGATCGCGGAAATCATGGGAAGGGCCGAAGCCACGGTGAATACCTATCATCATCAGGCCGTCAATCGGGTGGCCCGGGGTCTGGACGTCACGGCCCTCTCCGAGGACGGTCTCATCGAGGGGCTCGAAAGTGCGACCCATCCCTTCCTGCTGGGAGTCCAGTGGCATCCGGAAAAGATGGCCGGAGAGCACGAGGAGGAAATGGACCTCTTCCACGCCCTGGTCCGGGCTGCTTCGGGCCGATAGGCCTGTCGGGCCGGTCTGTTGCCGAGGTGGTGCCGCACCGCTCCTGGGACGTCGCTTTGGCGCGTCCGCCCCAGGAGTCCTCGACGGGAACCCTTGAGGGTTCCCGTCGAGGACTCCTGGGGCTCCGGCTCTTCAGGGGGAGTGTCTTGAGCAGTCCCTCATTCCGGAAAGATTGTTTCACGGGGAGGTTTTTGTCGTCTTGGAGAGGATGATGCCCTCTTCCTCCATTCGATGAATGCGCTCCACGACTGACATCTTGCCCACTGCGGTTCCCCCCGTTCCATTCCCGGCATGCGGTATTTTTATTGAAAAAGACAAACAACGGCTTTTGCCGTTACAAAACCGGACATAGTGGGTGGCGGCTTTCCTTCTCTTTTCGCATACTTGACTATAGATTCTGGCGGGTTTTCTGCAGGGGTTGCTTTAGAAGGCGAACAACTGTAGGAGGTGGAGGGAAATGAAAGCAGTGCGAGTCCTTTGTGTCGTTCTTTCTCTGGCGGTCGTCCTGTGCGTACCGGCCTTGGCGGCGCAATCCACGTTTGTTTTCGGGCGAGGTGCCGATGCAGTGAGATTGGACCCGGCGACCATAACCGACAACGAGTCGATCAATTCCTGCAACCAGATCTTTGAGACTTTGGTCCGATTCAGCAAAGACGGCAAGGATATCGAGCCTCTTCTGGCCACGAGCTGGGAGTACGACGAGTCTGCCCTGACGTGGATTTTCCACCTGCGCGAAGGCGTGGTCTTTCATGACGGTACGCCCTTCAATGCCGATGCGGTGCTCTTTTCGCTCATGCGGCAGAAGGACCCTTCCCATCCCTTCGCGGTAGCTAATGCGGCGTTCTGGAACTCCAGCTTCAAACAGGTCCAGGAGATCAGCAAGATCGATGACGCGACGGTGGCCGTCAAGCTCTCCGAACCCTATGCTCCCTTTCTTTCTCTCATGGCCAACAATCTGGCCATGATTCTTTCTCCCGAGGCGATGAAAAGATTGGGAGCCGACGGATTCAACCTGGCGCCGGTCGGTACCGGGCCCTACCGGCTGGAGGAATGGAGAAAGAACGACCAGGTCGTTTTTTCAGCCTTTGACGGCTACTGGGGAAAGAAGCCCCTAACGAAAAGGGTCATCATCCGCTCCATTCCCGATAACACAGCCCGATTGATGGCCCTGCTGGCGGGCGAGATCGACGGGATGGACGGCATCACTCCGGATGTGATCAAGATTCTGAAGGAGAAAAAGGCAGGATCGATCAAGATGCTCTCGGCCCCCGGTTTGAACGTCGGTTTCATGGCGATGAACACGAAGAAGAAGCCTTTCGACAATCCGTTGGTGAGGAAGGCGATCGCTCACGCCATCGACAAGGAAAGGGTCATCAGGGAGACCTATCAGGGCATGGGGTCGCCTGCGAAGGGGATGTTGCCTCCGACCCTTTGGGGGTACAACTCTTCGCTGGAGGAAGACGTCTACGACCCCGCCCTCGCGAAGAAGCTTCTGGCCGAGGCCGGTTATCCCGACGGTTTCGAGACGGAGCTTTGGTACATGCCGGTTCCCCGCATTTATCTGCCCGATTGCAAGCTGGTGGCCCAGATCGTGCAGGGCGATCTGGCGAAGGTGGGAATTCGGGCGAAACTTGCGACCTACGATTGGGGCACCTATGTCGAGAAGGCGATGCGATGGGAGCACGAGATGTGTTTCCTCGGACGGACGGCGGATTACATCGACCCCGATGCCTTCATGCACGGACCTCTCGTTTCGGGCAGCATCTTCAATTTCTCGAATTGGTCCGACAAGGAGTACGACCGGCTCGTGGATGAGGCCAGGAGAACGGTGGATCGGGAAAGCCGTATCGCCCTTTACGAAGAGGCTCAGATCAGGGTGAAGGAACAGGCCCCTCTGCTGACGGTCGCCCACGGCAACAACATGGTGCTGCTGAAGGAGTCCGTGAAGGGATTCTACCTGCACCCCACGGCTCAGTTCTGGTTTCATGAGGTGTCGATCCAGGAGTAGGCGCTCCTTGAGGCGAGGTAGCCCGGTCGGATAGACGGTCGAGGGCAGGAGAGGTTCCTGCCCTCTTTATGCAGAGGGGTGACTTTCGTGAGTGCCGCAGATTTGGCTTTTGTCAACGGGAGGATTTATCCGACACCTTATTCTTCGCCTGTTGAGGCGATCAGGCTTCATCAGGGCCGGGTTTTTTCCTTAGGGAAGGCTTCGGATGTCCTGATCGATGGGCCTGAGCTTCTCGAAGTGACCGACCTCAGAGGGAAGACGGTGCTTCCGGGGTTGACGGACTCTCATAACCATATGATGACCTACGGCTTGCTGAAGACCCAATTGGACTGCGGGGTTCCCGGGACGGAGACTCTGGAGGGTTTGCGGGCGGCCCTGATCGGGTACGTGTCGAGGCGGTCGCCTGTTGCCTGGGTTCGGGGGTTCGGTTTGGATGAATCACGGTACAGGGGACAGGGAAGGCTCGATCGATTTGCTCTGGACGAGGTCGTTTCGGATCGGCCGGTGATTCTGACCCGGACCTGTACCCATGGCGCCTTGCTGAACAGCTGTGGCCTTGCCTCCCTCGGGCTGAGGGCCGATTCGGACGATCCGAGAAACGGCAGGATCGGACGCACGGAATCGGGCGAGCCGGATGGATGGCTTTACGAGGCGGCGCTGGAGACGGCTCTGGCACGGATCGACTCCATGGAAGGATCTGATGTGGAAGCCGCTCTTGAAGTGGCCCAGTCCGATTACCTGGCCCTTGGGTTGACCGGCGTGCATGATCCGGGAACCGACATGATCCCTTCCCGCGATTGCGTGGAAGGGTATCGGGCCTTCGAAGAATCCGGCCGCATGAAGATTCGCACCTATCTGATGGTTCGCCCCATGCCCGGCGCCGGGCCCCGGGAATGGGTCGACGAGGTCGTGGGACTCAGCTCCCGTGAGGGGGCCAAGGGGGCCTTGCTCCGTTTCGGGGCGGTGAAGCTCTTCGCCGACGGCAGTATCGGTGCCCGGACGGCGTCGCTATCGAGCCCCTACGAGGATGGGCCCGATAATGCGGGCATCCTGAAGGATTTCGGCGAGATCAGGGACCTGACGTTGAAGGCTCACCTCGCAGACTTGCAGGTGGCGATTCATGCGATCGGCGACAGAGCCGTCGAGCGGACGATCGATATGTTCAGGGAGATCTTGGGGAAGTTCCCTCGACCGGATCACCGGCACAGGATCGAACATTGCGAACTTGGAGACCCTGCTTTGGCGGGTCGGATGAAGCGCCTGGGGCTTTTGGCCACCTTCCAGCCCGGATTCGTGACGGATTTCGGAGACGAGTACGTTCGAGCCCTCGGGACGGACCGAGCGGAACGTCTGATCGCCTGCAGGGATTTTTGCCTGGCAGGACTTCCCGTCCCTCTGGGAACGGATTCCCCCATTATCAGCGCTTCTCCCTGGCGGAATATGGCTTCTGCGGTCAAAAGGCGGACCCAGACCGGGCGCGTTTTGGGTGCAAGCCAGTCTCTCTCCCTGAGAGAGGCCGTCGAGGGTTACACGATGGCTTCGGCCTACGCGGGCTTCCTGGAGAAGGAGACGGGGTCGCTCTTTCCCGGCAAGGCCGGCGATCTGGTGATCCTCGAGGCGGACCCCTTCTCGGTGCCGCTGGGCGAGCTTCCGGAAATGCCTGTCTGGATGACTGTGGTGAACGGAAGAAAAGTTTTTTCCCGGGAGGGTTGACAATAATGGACTATCCCAGCGACTATCTGATTTTTGGCGGACATTTCGATCTCGCCATGGATCTTCTCGATAGACGGGAGCGGGGAGCCCGGCAGGTTTTCTCCACGATCTACGAGCCGGATTTCCGGGCAGGCCGCGTCAGCGGCATCGTCTCCGCCCTCTTTCTGCATGACCATTTCCTCCCCGAAATGGCTTTGCGCAAGGCGCTGGATCAGATCGCGGTCCTGCACGAGGAGATCGAGGAGAGCGAAGGGCGTCTGGTGCTGTGCACCTCCACTCAAGATATTCTCGAAGCGGGCCGGCAGGGGCGGTTTGCCGTCGTGCTCTCTTTCGAGGGGGTCGAACCCCTGATGGGGGACCTTCGCCTTTTGCGCGTCTTTCACGCTTTGGGGGTGCGTGGAGTCGGGCTGACCTGGAGCCGGCGCAACGAGGCTGCCGACGGGTCGTCTTTCCATCCGACAGGAATCGGCCGCGAAGGGGGGCTCTCTCCCTTCGGGGTCAAGCTCGTTGAAGAGGCCGAGCGGCTGAAGATGTTCATCGATGTCAGCCACATCAACGACCCGGGCTTCTGGGACGTCATGGAGATCGCCGAAGGACCGGTCATCGCTTCCCATTCCAACTGCCGGGCTTTGTGCGATCACCCCAGGAATCTGACGGACGACCAGATCCGAGCGATCGCCGAGCGGGGAGGGGTCATCGGCATGAATGCCTTGAGCCCCTTTGTCGTTCTCCCGACGGTGAAAAGCCGGCCGGATGTCTCCGATCTGGTCGATCACGTGGATCACATCGTGCGGCTGGTCGGTGCGGATTTCGTGGGTATCGGTTTTGATTTCGACGGCTCTTTCGAGGATTACTCCGGAAGGGGCAAGGCTATCGAGGCCTCGGACGTGCTGAGCGGCCACAAGGAGATCCCTCTGTTTGTGAAAGAATTGGAGCAAAGAGGCTACTCCCCGAAAGAGATCGGCAAAATCCTCGGATTGAACCTGATGCGGGTTTTCGAAAAAACCATGGGTTAGACAAAGGAGGGGAGGACCGATGAGAACGAGATCCTATCTGGCTTACCGCTTCCTGTCGATCATTCCGGTGCTGCTGGTCTTGTCGTTCGTGATCTTCGGGATCATCGAAGCCATTCCCGGCGATCCGGCTCAGATCATGCTGGGGCAGCATGCCACGCCCGAGGCTTTGGAGCAGATGCGTCATTCCCTGGGGCTGGATCGGCCCTGGACGGTCCGGTATGTTCTTTTCCTCGGGCGCTTAGCGAGAGGGGACCTGGGCCATTCGATCCTGTCGGGAAGGTCCGTCCTTTCCGAGATAGCGGAGAAAGTTCCGGCAACGCTGGAACTCTCTCTGGTTGCCCTGCTGCTGGCCGGAGTTTTGGGGGTCCTGGCCGGGTTTCTTTCAGCCTGGCGGCAGAACAGCCTGTTCGACTATTTCGCCATGTTCGGCAGCCTGGTCGGGGTATCCATCCCCATCTACTGGCTCGGTTTCATGCTCATCATCCTGTTCAGCCTCAACCTGGGATGGCTTCCTACGGGAGGGAGGCTGGCCGCGACGATCGAATTTCAGCCGTTAACCAATTTCTACCTGCTTGATGCCCTTCTGTCCGGGAACCGGGAGGTGCTGGCCGATGCGATCAGGCACCTCGTCATGCCGGCGTTCTGTCTGGCGACGGTTCCCATGGCGATCATCGCCCGAATGACGCGCTCATCCATGCTGGAGGTGCTCAATCAGGACTATATCCGGACAGCCCGGGCCAAAGGCGTCAGGACGGGGCGGTTGCTTTTTCTCCATGCCTTCAAGAACGCTTCGATCCCGGTGGTCACCGTTATCGGTCTGCAGTTCGGCTATCTGATGGGCGGGGCCATTCTGACCGAGACGGTGTTTTCGTGGCCCGGGATCGGCAGGTGGCTTCTCGACGGCATTTTGGGGCGGGATTTTCCCGTGATCGCGGGGGGGACGCTTTTCGTCGCGGCAGCGTTCATCATGGTCAATCTCCTGGTGGACCTCCTCTACCTTTTCCTGGATCCCCGGATCCGCTATTAGGGCGGGTTGAGAGCGATGGAAAAGGTTGCGGCTAAACGCGGACTTTGGCACGATTCGTGGCGGCGCCTTCGGCGGAACAGGAACGCCCTCATCGGGCTTGTCATCGTTCTGACCGTGGTGGCGACAGCTCTTGCAGCGCCGCTGGTGGCGCCTCATGACCCCCTGTGGGGTATGGTCGAGGATCACGATCTCCCGCCGTTCTGGTGGCCCGGCGTGACGGGGGGCGTGCCCGAAGGAGAAAAGGAGAACGACGGGGAACGGGGCCTCCCGGAGCACCAGGTGGTGACGGAGGGCCTTTACGAAACCACCGAAATCACCTTCGATGCTCCTTCCGAAGAAGGGGAGCGCAAAGCCCATCACCGCTATCTTTTCGGCACGGATGATGTGGGGCGGGACGTATTCAGCCGGGTCATCTACGGTTCCCGGTATTCCCTCCTGATCGGCTGCATTTCCGTGGCCATCGGACTTTTCCTGGGCGCTCCCCTGGGGCTGGCTGCGGGGTACTGGGGTGGGCGTCTTGATAGCGTCATCATGCGCGGCATGGATATCCTGATGGCTATCCCCTATGTCCTGTTGGCCATTCTGATCGTGGCTGTCCTCGGCCCCGGCCTGACGAACTCCATGATCGCCATCGGCGTCGTCCAGATACCCCAGTTTGCACGGGTCCTCAGGGGGTCGGTCCTCTCGACTCGGGGCCTCGAATACATTCAGGCCTCCCGGGCCCTGGGGGCCTCCGATCTGAGGATCATCGGATCCCATGTTCTCCGGAACTGTCTTTCTCCCCTGATCGTTCAGGGCTCCCTGACCTTTGCTTCGGCCATTCTTTCAGCGGCGGCTCTGGGGTTCCTCGGGCTGGGAGCCCAGCCCCCGGCGCCGGAGTGGGGGGCCATGCTTGCCGACGGGCGGAAATTGCTCCTGACCTCGCCCTGGGCCGTGACCTTTCCCGGAGTGGCCATTCTCTTTTTTGTCCTGGGCTTCAATCTTCTCGGAGATGGCCTTCGAGACGCTCTTGATGTCCGAATGAAATCCTGAGGTGGCGGGATATGGAAAAACTGCTTGAAATTCGTGAGCTGAAAACCTGTTTCAACACGGAAGAAGGTCTGGTGCGGGCCGTCGACGGAGTCTCTTTCGAGGTCGGCCGGGGAGAGATGGTCGGCGTCGTCGGCGAGTCGGGCAGCGGAAAGTCGGTGACGGCCCTTTCTGTCATGAGGCTGCTTTTCGGGTCGTCGGGAAAGATCGAGGCGGGGCAGATCCTGTGGAATGACCGAGACCTGGTTCCGTTGAAGGAAAAAGAGATGATGACGATCCGCGGCAATCGGATCGGGATGATTTTTCAGGAACCGATGACTTCCCTCAATCCGGTTCTCCGGGTGGGAAGTCAGGTGGAAGAGGTGCTGACCATTCACTCCGGGTTTTCCCGCAGGGCGCGCAGAGAAAGGGCTGCGGAGCTTTTCGACCTTGTGGGGATTCCCGATGCCCGGCGTCGGCTTGACGACTACCCGCACCAGATGTCGGGCGGCATGCGGCAGCGCGTCATGATCGCCATGAGCCTGGCCTGCAATCCGGAACTCCTGATCGCCGACGAGCCGACGACGGCTCTGGATGTGACCATTCAGGCCCAGATTCTGGAGCTGTTGGCCGAATTGCAGCGGAAGCTGGGCATGGGCGTGATTTTCATCACCCACAACCTGGGGATCGTGGCCCGGATGGCCCATCAGGTCGTCGTGATGTATGCCGGGAAAGTGGTCGAAAAAGCTCCGACGAGGGAGCTCTTTCGCAATCCGTCCCACCCGTACACGATAGGACTCCTGGAAAGCATACCGAAGCTCAACCTCAGAAAGGAAGAGCGGGCCGCCCTGGCGACCATTCCGGGAATGGTGCCCTCTCCGCTGGACTATCCGCAGGGATGCAGATTCTCACCGCGCTGTCCCCTGGCCGGAGCGGAGTGCCGGACCGCAGTCCCCGGCGTGTTCGAGCTGAAAGAGGGGCATACGGTCATGTGCGGTCTTTATGGAGGCCGGGGAAGGCCCCCTTCCGCTTTGGCTCTCAGAGAGGCCTACTGCTCCGGGGATTTTCTCCCTTTCGCCGCTGCGAGACGAGGCGAAGAGATCCTGGCGGTTTCGCAACTGACGAAACAATTCCATGTTTCAGGCAAGGACAGGGAGAAGCGTGTCCTGACGGCGGTGAAAGATGTCTGCTTTTCCGTCGCCGAAGGAGAGACTCTCGGTATCGTCGGAGAATCCGGCTGCGGGAAGACCACCGTCGGGAAGATGGTGATGGGGCTTGAGAAACCGACGGGAGGCTCTGTCGTCTATAGAGGCGAGCCGATCGAGAGCGCGCGAGGGCAGGCGAGGAGGGATCTCTGCCGGAAAATCCAGATGGTTTTTCAGGATCCCTTCAGCTCGTTGAATCCGAGGATGACCGTGAGGGAAATCGTTTCGGAGGGACGGGTCATACACGGATTGCCCTGCGGGAGAGACCGGATTGCAGAGGCATTGCAAGAAGTCGGCCTTCAGCCGGATTACATGGATCGATACCCCCATGAGTTTTCCGGAGGGCAGCGACAGCGCATCGGCATTGCCCGGGCCCTGGCAGTGAACCCGGAACTTCTGGTCTGCGACGAGCCTGTTTCCGCTTTGGACGTCTCCGTCCAGGCCCAGGTGATCAACTTGTTCCAGCGACTCCAGGCGGATCGCGGGTTGACCTACCTGTTCATCGCCCATGACCTTTCCGTGGTCCGGCACATCGCCGACCGGGTCCTGGTCATGTATCTCGGTCAGATCATGGAGACGGGGCCGGTCGATGCTCTTTTCGAGAACCCTTTCCATCCCTATACGGAGGCGCTGCTTTCTGCCATTCCCGAGATAGAATCCGTCGGGTGCTGGAAGCGGCCGCTGGTTCTTCTGCCTGGAGATTTGCCGTCGCCCTATTCTCCACCTCAAGGGTGCCTGTTCAGCACCCGCTGTCCACGTAAAATCCCCGAGGTGTGCGATCAGAAGAGGCCGCCGTTGAAGGATCTTGGCGAAGGGCGCTTTTGCGCCTGCTGGCTGAGGTGCTGAAGCCCTCGAAGGAAAGTCCGGAGGACGTCGCGGCGAAAGTTGACAGAGGCGGCTCCGGAGCGTATCATTTGTCCAATTCTGACGAAACGGGGAATGGTCGTGAATCTTTCCGCTCTGACAGCGTCAACGACCCGAAACTGGTGGTGGCAGGCCTTCCGGTCTGCCGCCAGGAGCCGTAACGTCGCTTAATCACGTCTGAGCGAGAGGCCTTGGAGGCGGATCCTTCGGGATTCACTTCAAGGCCTCTCTTGTTTTCTGGATCTTCAGGGGAGGGGCCTTGCGGCCTCTCCCCATTTTTGTTGAGGAGGTCTCATGATGACGAGCCGAGTTGAGTTGAGACGAGCCGAGAGGGACAACCGGCCTTCTGCGGCGGGAAAACGGGTCCCCCTGGTGCTGGAGCTGCCCCGGAGGGGGCGGAGTCCCCGCTCTCTTTACGCCAAGCTTAAGAGGGCGTACAGCCACAGCCTGCTTCTGGAGAGCGGCGAGGGAGGGATGGGCAGGGGGCGTTATTCCTTCATCGCCGTCGAGGCCGAGAGGGTCTTTTCCGTCTCCGGCGACGGAAGGGAGTGTGTCGTTACCGATGGCGAGGGGCGCCTTCTCGACCGTTGCCCCGGCCGTGGAGGGCTTCGGAGGGCCGTCGAGGCCTATCTGGCCGGATTTTCGGATCGCCGGGGAGATCTACCGCCCTTCGCCGGAGGTGTGGCGGGCTATTTCGGCTACGCCATGGTCGAAGACTGGGAGGATCTCTTCCGCCGCCGCCGTTCCCTCGGCGTCTCAGGCCTGCCCCGGGCTCTTCTCATGGGGTACGGCACCGTCGTTGCCGTCGATCACGAGAGGGATTCGATCCTCCTCATCCGTCACGTCGCCGCCGAGGTTCCGGAGGAGCGGGAGCGGTCGCTGGAGAGGGGGCGCCGCCATCTGGAGCGGCTGGCTCTCTCCCTTGACGATTCCGAACCGCAGGCGCCGTCGGGGCCCTTCCATCTGGGCCGGATGCGGGCGTCGATGACGCCGGAGGAGTTCATGGGGATCGTCGCTCGGGGGCGGGAAGCGATCGCCGCCGGAGAGATCTGCCAGGTCGTCCTCTCTCAGCGTTTTTTGGCCTCGACGGATCTGCCGGCGTTGACGGTCTATGAGGCGCTGGCCGAGGAGAACCCCTCGCCCTACCTCTTCCTGATGGAGACGCCCCAGGTGAATCTCATCGGCTCCTCTCCGGAGGTCCTTGTCCGCCTTGACGGCGATGCCGTCATGACCCGTCCCCTGGCGGGGACGCGGCGGCGGGGGCGGGACGAAAGGGAGGACGAGGCCCTGGCGGAGGAGCTCCTTGTCGACGAGAAGGAGCGGTCCGAGCATCTCATGCTCGTCGACCTGGCGCGCAACGATCTGGGCCGGGTCTGCCGGACGGGGTCGGTGGCGGTGACGGAGCTGATGGGGGTGGAGCGCTATTCGAGGGTGATGCATCTCGTCTCCCAGGTCGAGGGGCGAATCCGCGAAAAGGTGACGGCCTTCGACGTCCTTGAGGCGGCCTTCCCCGCCGGGACCGTCTCGGGGGCACCCAAGATCCGGGCCATGGAGCTCATCGAAGATCTGGAAAGAAGCCCCCGCGGGCCCTACGCCGGGGCCGTGGGATACCTCTCCTGCACGGGCGACATGGACAGCTGCATCGCCATCCGGACCTTCGTCCAGGCCGGAGGAGAGATCCAGGTCCAGGCCGGGGCGGGCGTCGTCTACGACTCCATCTCCGAAAGGGAGTACGACGAGACGCGCAACAAGGCCGAGGCCCTCTTCCGGGCCCTCAAGAAGGCGGCGGAAAGGGGAGGGCCCCGATGATCCTGCTCGTGGACAACTACGATTCCTTCACCTACAACCTCGTCCAGCTCCTGAGCGAGTTCGACGAGGTGACGACGATCCGCAGCGACCGCCTCACCGTCGACGACATCCGGCGTCTGGGCCCCGACAGGATCGTCCTCTCGCCCGGCCCCGGCGGCCCCCGATCGGCGGGCGTGGCCATCGCCTGCGTCCGGGCCTTCTGCGGCGAAATCCCCCTTCTCGGCGTCTGCTTGGGTCATCAGGCGATAGCCGCTGCCCTGGGGGCGGCGGTGGTTCGGGCTCCTCTGCCCTGCCACGGCAAGGTTTCGGCCATCCGCCATGAGGGGAGAGGGATCTTCAGGGGACTGCCGTCACCTTTCGCTGCGGTGCGTTATCACTCTCTCATCGTCGAGGAGGCGTCGCTGCCGCCGTCATTGCAGGTGACGGCCCGCACGGAGGAGGGGCTCGTCATGGCCCTGGAGCATGTCGAGGCCCCCCTTTTCGGAGTCCAGTTTCATCCCGAATCGATCATGACCGCCCAGGGGCGCAGACTGCTGGAGAATTTCACGGCCCACTGAAGGGCCTGGAGCCGAGCTGAGAGGAGTGGAGCAGGATGTTGAGAGTGCAGCTGGAACGTCTCATGGGCCGATGCGACCTGAGCCGCGAGGAGATGACGGGTGCCATGGAGGCCCTCATGGAGGGAGAGGTCCCCGAACTTCAGGTGGCGGCCTTCCTGACAGCCTTGCGGGCCAAGGGGGAGAGCGTCGATGAGATCGCCGCCGCCGCTTCGGTGATGCGGGAGAAGGCTCAGGCCGTCACCGTCCCGCAACGGCCTCTTCTCGATGTCGTCGGCACCGGAGGCGATGGAAGGGGGACCTTCAATATCTCGACCCTCTCCTCTTTCGTCGCCGCCGCTGCCGGGGTCGCCGTGGCCAAGCACGGCAACCGGTCCGTTTCGAGCCGCTGCGGCAGCGCCGACCTGCTGGAGGCGCTGGGCTGTCCCCTTTTCGAGGACGGACGGGATGTCGAGGCCGCCGTCGAGCGCGTGGGGTTCGGCTTCCTTTTCGCCCCCCATTTTCATCGGGCCATGAAGAATGTGGCCCCCATCCGCAGGGCCCTGGGAATCAGGACGATCTTCAACGTCCTCGGCCCCCTGACCAATCCGGCCCGGCCCGATCGGATGGTGGTGGGCGTTTTCGCCCCCCACCTGGTGCGGCCCCTGGCGGAGGTCCTCGAACGGTGCGGCGTCGAAAAGGCCCTCGTGGTTCACGGCGCCGGAGGGGCCGACGAACTGACTCTGGCAGGGGCCAATCGGGTCTGTCTTCTTGAAAGGGGGCGTTTCGACGAGAGAACGCTTCTCCCGGAAGAGGCCGGGCTGCCGGAAGCGCCTCTCGAAGCGGCCCGGGGTGGCGATGCCGCCGAGAACGCCGCTCTGGCCGTCGAAATCTTCGAGGGAAGGAGGGGGCCGGCCCGGGATCTGGTCCTCCTCAACGCCGGGGCGGCTCTCTTCGTCGCCGACAGGGTGATCTCGCTGAAAGAGGGCGTCGCTCTGGCCGCTGAGGTTCTCGACGACGGCCGGGCCGCCGGGAAGCTGGAAGACGTCCGCGCCTTCGGCCGTGACGGGGAGGTGGTGGCATGATTCTCGACCGGATCGTCCGTTCCAAGCTGGAGGAGGTCGAAGCCCTTCGCCGCCCCCGGCGCTCTCTGGCCGCCGTCCTGGCGGAACCGGCCGTTACGGTCCTCGCCGAGATCAAAAAGGCCTCGCCCAGCAAGGGCCTTCTGCGGGAGGATTTCGATCCCCTCTCTCTGGCCGGGGCCTATGTCAGGGGAGGGGCCGGAGCGATCTCCGTCGTCACCGATGGCCCCTTTTTTCAGGGGAACGCCGGAATCTTCCGGCAGGTCCGACGCTCCGTCGACCTCCCGCTGCTGCGCAAGGATTTCCTCATCGACCCTCTCCAGATCTACGAGAGCCTTTTCCTCGGCGCCGACGTGGTCCTCCTCATCGCCGCTCTTCTTCGCGAGCGGCTGAAGGAGATGATCGATCTGGCCTCTTTCCTGGGGATGGAGAGCCTTGTCGAGGTCCACGACGAGGGGGAGCTTCACCGGGTCCTTGACGTGAACGCGCCCATCATCGGCGTCAACAACAGGGATCTGCGCGATTTCACCGTCGATCTGGCGACGACGGAGCGCCTCGTCGCCGAGAGGGATCGCCTCGGCGCCGGCGGCTGTCTCATCGTCGCCGAGAGCGGCATCTTCAGCCGCCGTGACGTGGAGCGCCTCGAAGCCTGCGGCGTGGCGGGCGTTCTCGTCGGCGAGGCCCTGGTCCGTTCCGACGCTCCGGCGGAGCTCATCGCCTCCCTGAGGGGGGTGGTGTCATGACGCGGGTCAAACTCTGCGGCCTGACCCGGGCCGAAGACGTGAGGGCCGCCGTCGAGCTCGGTTTCGACGCCCTGGGTTTCATTCTGGCGCCTGAAAGTCCCAGACGGGTGACGCTGGAGGCCGTCGAGAGGCTGCTTCCTCTCATCCCTCCCTTCGTTGCCGTCGTCGCCGTCGTCGCCGCCATGGAAAGAGGGGAGCTCAAGCGGATCGTCGACTCCCGCTGTTTCGATGCCGTCCAGTTTCATGGCGGAGAGAGCCCCGCCGTCGTCGCCTCCGTCCCCCTGCGGCGGATCGTCGCCTTCCCCGTCGCCGGAAGGGAGGACCTGGAAAGGGTCCGGGACTATGACGGCGTGGCCGACGCCTTTCTCTTCGATGCGAAGAGGGGAGGGCAAGGCGGGGGAACGGGAGAGGTTTTCGACTGGAATGTGCTTAGAGGAGTTGACTTTGCTAGACCTATCATTCTCGCCGGGGGGCTGGGACCGGAGAACGTGAGGCGGGCCATCGAAAGGGCGGGTCCTGCCGCCGTCGATCTCAACAGCCGTCTCGAACGGGCGCCGGGTGTCAAGGACCCCGGGCGGATGGAAGAGGTCATGCGGGTCTTGGGCCGCGTCAGGCGACCCGAGGCGGAGAAAGGAGACGAACGATGACGCAGAGAGGGTATTACGGTCCCTTCGGGGGGCGCTACGTTCCGGAGACTCTCATGGCGGCTCTGGAGGAGCTGGAGAGGGCCTACGAGGTTCTCCGCAGGGATGAGATCTTTCAGGGGGAGCTGGCCTTTCTCCTCGAACGTTTCGGAGGCAGGCCGACGCCGCTTTATTTCGCCGAAAGGCTGACGGAGCATCTCGGTGGGGCCCGGGTCTATCTCAAGCGGGAGGACCTGAACCATACGGGGGCCCACAAGATCAACAACGCCCTCGGACAGGCCCTGGTGGCCCGCCGTCTGGGCAAGAGGCGCGTCATCGCCGAGACGGGAGCCGGCCAGCACGGCGTGGCGACGGCGACGGCGGCGGCCCGCTTCGGCCTGGAGTGCACCGTTTTCATGGGAGAGGAGGACATGCGCCGTCAGGCCGTGAACGTGGATCGGATGAGGCTTCTCGGCGCCGAAGTCGTCCCCGTCACCTCGGGGACGGGAACCCTCAAGGACGCCACCAACGAGGCGATCCGCCACTGGGTGGCCACCGTCGAGGAGACGCACTACATCATCGGCTCCGTCGTGGGGCCCCACCCCTATCCCATGATGGTCCGCGACTTTCAGCGCGTCATCGGTGACGAGACGCGGCGTCAGATCCTTGCCGACGAGGGGCGCCTTCCCGATCTTCTCGTGGCCTGCGTCGGAGGCGGCAGCAACGCCATGGGGCTTTTCTACCCCTTCCTGGACGATCCCGTCGCCCTCGTCGGCGTCGAGGCCGCCGGACGGGGGCTCGATACGGGCAGCCATGCCGCCACTCTCGGCGCGGGCCGTGTCGGCGTCCTCCACGGCAGCCGCTCCTACCTGCTCCAGGACGGCGACGGTCAGGTTGTCGAGGCCTACTCCCTCTCGGCAGGGCTCGACTACCCCGGCGTCGGCCCCGAACACAGCTTCCTCAAGGAGTCGGGCCGGGCCGAATACGTTTCCGTCACCGACACCGAGGCCGTAGAGGCCTTCCTCCTTCTCTGCCGTCTTGAGGGGATCATCCCGGCCTTGGAGAGCTCCCACGCCCTGGCCGAGGCGATGAAGCGGGTCCCCTCTCTCGACGGGAAGACCCTTCTCGTCGTGGGGCTTTCAGGGAGGGGCGACAAGGACATGAACTCCATCGAAGCCTACCTGAAGAAAGGGGAGAGCGCGTCATGAGCCGTCTTTCCAGCGCTTTCGAGGGGCACAAGGCCCTCGTCACCTACGTCACCGCCGGAGATCCCGATCTGGCCGTCACCGCCGACTGCGTCGCCTGCCTCGACGCCTCCGGTGCCGATATCATCGAGCTGGGTGTCCCCTTTTCCGATCCCCAGGCCGACGGCCCCATCATCCAGAGGGCGGGCCAGAGGGCCCTCCGGAAGGGGGCGACGCTGAAGAAGGTTCTCACCCTTGCCGGAGACCTCAAGGGGGGAATCCGGGCGCCGCTGGTTCTCATGGGCTACTACAACCCGATCCTGAGCTACGGAGAGGAGCGTTTCGCTCACGATGCCGCCGAGGTGGGCGTCTCCGGCGTCATCGTTCCCGATCTCCCCTTCGACGAGGGGGGGAGGCTCTACGGGGCCCTGGAGCGCCAAGGCGTCGACGCCGTCCTGATGGCGACGCCCAACGCCGTTCCCGACCGCCTTGCGGCGGTGGGTTCCCGCAGCCGGGGCTTCCTCTACTGCGTCTCCCTTCTGGGCGTGACAGGGACGGGAAAGAGCCTTTACGAAGGACTGGAGGCCTACATGGCCCGGGTCCGGAAGGCGACGTCGCTCCCTCTCGCCCTGGGCTTTGGCATCGACGGCCCGGAAAAGGCCCGCCTCTGCGCCTCTTTCGCCGACGGCGTCGTTGTCGGCAGCGCCCTGGTCCGGCTCGCCGAGGCGTTCCGGGACGATGCGCCCCGTCTCCTTGAGGAGACGGGGCGGCTGGTTCGATCGCTGAGGGCGGTCCTTGACGAGGTTCAGACGACGGGCTTCCAGAGGCCGTCGGCGTAGCGGTCGAGGCGGAGCGTTTCCAGGTCGAAGTAGAAGAGTCCCGTCTCGAGGTCGCCCCGGGCCAGGGCCGTCTTCACGGCGGGGAGGCTTTCAAGGCGCTCGAGCTGGCATTTTCCCCAGTCCTTGATGGCCTCCTCAAGGCCGCAACCGCCGCCGCCTTCTTCGCCGAGCCACTGCCGCAGCGACTCCTCGTGGACTTCGTCGAAGGAGCGGCGGGCCTTGACGGCGCCGCAGTCGCCATGGGCGAGGATGACGGCGTGGCGGACTTTGAGATGGCCCACGGCGTACTCCACGGCGGAGGTGACGGCGAGGTCGTCGACGCGGCAGAGGTTGCCCACGTTGCGGAGGACGAAAAGCTCCCCCGGTCCGGCGCCGAAGATCGCTTCGGGGATGATGCGGCTGTCGGAACAGCCGATGACAAGACTGTGGGGCGCCTGTCCTTCGGCGAGAGCGACGTAGCGCGCCCTGTCGGCTTCGACGAGAAAGTTTCTGTAGCCTTTCACGAGAGTTTCCATGATCTGCCTCCCTTGGAATGATGGGTCTTCAGACGCTCTTCCCGTCGCCCTTCCGGACGATGGGGTAGGAACCGAGAATTTTCAGGCGGAAACAGAGGTCCTTCATCTCTTTCAGGGCCCCGGCGAGGGGTTCCCGGGCGGCGTCGCCTTCGACGTCGAGGAAGAAGACATATTCGAAGGGGTCCTCCGGCAGGGGGCGGGACTGGATGAAGGTCAGGTTCAGCCTGGCCTCGCGAAGAGGGTCCAGGGCCCGGAGAAGGGCTCCGGGGCGATGGGCGACGTTGAAAAGCAGCGATGTCTTGGCTCCCTCCGCCGGCGCCTCCGCCGCCGGGCCGATGACCCAGAATCGGGTCCGGTTGTGGGGCTGATCCTGGATGGCGAGGTGGAGGATCGTCAGGCCTCGGGCCTTCGCGGCGGCTTCACTGCAGACGGCGGCGACGCCTCTTCCGGCGGCGGCTTCTTCCGCGGCTCCGCTCGTCGTGGCCGACGGCTTTCGGGGGACGGCGGGAAGATGGGCGTCCAGCCAGAGGCGGCATTGGGCCAGGGCCTGAGGATGGGAGCGGACCTCGACGATCTCCTCAAGCGGGGAACCGCCGGTGGCCAGGACGTGACGGATCGGCAGCTGGACTTCGCTGACGATGACGTGGCCTGACGGGGCTTTGGCGAAGGCGTCGAGGGTGGAGTAGACGACGCCCTCGACGGTGTTCTCGATGGGGACGACGGCGAGGGTCGCCTCGCCCCGCTCCAGGGCGGCGAAGGCCTCCCGGGGGTCGCCGACGAAAAGGGTTTCGATGGAATGTCCCAGGCCGAAATGGGCCGCCTCCTGGGAGAACGAGCCTTCAGGTCCCATGAGGGCGACTCGGGGTCTTTCCTGGACGGCGCGGCAGAGGGAGATGATCTCCCGGTGGATGGCCCCGAGCCCTCGTGGGTCGATGCGGGGATGGCGCCTCTGGAGGCTCTCGATGATCGACCGCTCCCGGCCGGGGTCGAAAACAGGCGCTTCTCCCTTGGCCTCGCCTATGGAGCGGGCCAGATCGAGGCGTTTTTCGACGAGCAGCGCCAGCGCCTCGTCGATTTCGTCGACGGCGGCCCTGAGGCGGCACAGTTTTTTTTCGTTCATGGCGTCCCTCTTTCCGGAGTAAACGACGAGTGGCCCTGAAGGGCCACTCACGGCGGCACGTCGCTCGCTGGTTGAGGTTCCTTTCAGGCGACGAGCCCCGACCCGAGGCGGATGCCCATCGAACGCTCAGGCCCTCTCCGTCCCATCGCCCAGGGGGAGCTGTAGGCGGCGAAGAGGCGGTCGCGATCGGCGACGGAGGCGATGAAGGAGAAGCAGTCGTCGGGATCGCCCCAGGAAAGCCCCCCTCGTCCGGGGCGTTCGTCGCCCCTTTCAGGCGATCGTCCGGAAAGGGCGGCCTCTCTCGTCCGGGGCCTTTCGATCCCCTCTGAAGATGTTTCCTGTCTTTTTTCGAGGGCCAGCTCCTGCCTGGCGCGGGCGAGGGCGGCCGAAGCCGCGGCGGCGACCCTGAAGTCCTGGCCGGAAGGGGCGGCCGGAGCCAGGGCGGAGGCGCGGACCTGTTCCATGATGCGGATCGTCTCCTCCGACGTCCGGCCTGAAGGAGCGGAGATGGAAACCTCTCCGCCGACGGCGTAGAGCTTTCCGTCGGGGCCCTGGACGTAGGAGAAGGAGGCGCTTCCGGCGTAGGCGCCTCCGGCGGCCATGTGGGCCGCCTCGTGGGCCCGTACCTCCCGGTCGATCTTCTGCAGCTCGGCGACGACGGCCTCGATCCTTGGATCCTCCCGAGCCTGGGGGGTTTTCAGGTCGGCCCGAACCGAAGAGGAACGCGTCGGGGCCTCTTGCTCCTCCGGCGTCCGGTTTTCGTCGATTTCCCTGTAGGTGACTCGGGCACCGGTGATGTAGCGGCTCCCGTCGGGGCCGATGGTGTACTCGTACTGAACGGCGGCGTCGCGGACCTTGGGGTCTCCCGTGAGGGAGCGCTCCTGTTCGAGGAGGCGCTCCTCGGCGCGCCGCAGTTCATCGGACCTCTCGCGCCGGGAGAGGCGAGGGATGTCCTTCGCATCGGAAGCAAGCCGCTCCCTTCTGTTCCGGGGAGCGGGCGGAGCCGGCCTTGCCGCCGGATTCGCCGCCGCGACTCTCATCGAAAGCCCCCCTTCGACAAGCGGGTCAGATCCTGATCTTGAGCCGGGAATTCACAAAAACCCAATTCTCATTGTAGCGGTATTGTCCCCGTCTTTTCAAGGGGCATGCAATATTGCCATCTGTTCCGCCTCTCCGGCGGCGGTCAGATCCGGCTCCTTTCTTCTTTCGATGCCGTCGAGAACTCCCGCCCCTCGCCGAAGGCTTTCACGAACTGCGCGTTCTGATCGGGAGTCCCGACGACGGCGATGTAGTCGCCCTGGAGAAGCTTGAAATCGCCGCTCAGGCTGGTCACGAGTTTTCCTTCCCGTCCCACGGCGACGACGGAGAGTCCGAAATCGGCCCGAATGGGTGTCTCCGCGAGCCTTTTCCCCGCCAGGGGGTTCCCGTCGTCGAGATAGACCCAGTCCATGTTCATCAGACAGGCGGCGCTGCGCAGGTGGGACAGGGCCTCGTATTCGGGGCTGCTGTCGAAGAGGGAGTTGTAGGTGACCCGGCGGAGGGCGTCGAGTTCCCGTTGAACGGTGGTGGCGGGGAATCCCAGCTGAAGCAGGGCCTGGCGGGCCATCTCCAGCCCCGCCTCCAGCTCGGGTTCGAGGATGAGGGAGACGTCGTGCTCCTTCAGAAGGCGCCGCTCTTCCCGGCTCTCTCCCCGGGCCATGATGTCGATCCCGGCGTTCCGTCTGCGGGCGGCTCTGACGACGTCCAGGGTCTCCAGCACGCCCCGGAGGGTGACGATGAGAAGACGTCCCCGCTCGATTTCGGCCGCTTCGAGGATGGCGCTCTGCCCCGGATCGCCGAAGAGGAGGCTCAGCCCCTCCTGCCGTCCTTCCAGGAAGGAGGCGTGATGGGGCTCGATGATGAGGTAGGGGACTTCGAGGCTGCGGAGAATGAAGCCCATGCGGTGGGCGAAGGTGCCCCCTCCGGCGATGACGACGTGGCCGGACAACCCTGTGACGGGGAGATTGGCGGACCGGATTTCAACGGGCCGTCCGAAGCGCCTGATCAGGGAGTAGGCGGGAGCCGTGAGGCCCGTCGCCAGGGGGCCCAGGAGCATGGAGAGAATGACGGCGTTCAAGGAGAGGGCGTACACGGACGGGCTGACGGCTCCGATATCGAGGCCGCGCTGAAGGACGATGAAGGCGATCTCGGAGATGGGGATCATGCCGAGAAACGCGGCCAGGGGAATGATGTTCCGGTAGCCGAAAAGGCGGGTTACGCCGGCGAGAACGGCTCCCTTTCCCAGCGTGGCGACGGTCAGGATGAGCAGCGTCGCGGTGAAGTGGGAGAAGAGGATGGAGGGATCGAGCAGCATGCCGATGGTCACGAAAAAGAGAAGGCCGAAGAGGTCCCGCACGGGAATGAGGTCGTTCAGGGCCGCCCGGCCGTAGTCGGACTCGTTCAGGACCAGCCCCGCGATGAAGGCTCCGAAGGCGAAGGAGAGGCCGAAGGAGTAGGTGAGATATCCCACGCCGAGGCCGACTCCCGTCACGGCGAGGAGAAAGAGCTCTCGCGATTCCCAGCGGGCGACGTGTTTCATCATGAGGGGGATGATTCTGGCCCCCGCATAAAGCATGGCCAGGACGAAGAGGATGACCTTCCCCAGAGGCCACAGCACGTCGATCGGAGAAAACCCGGAGGAGCCGATGTTGACCAGGAGCACCATGAGGGGGATCACCATGATGTCCTGGATGATGGACATGCCCAGCATGACCCGGCTTGAGAGGGTGCCCATCTGTCCCCGAGAGGAGAGGGTCTTGAGAATGACGGCCGTACTGGAGGAGATGACGGCGACGGAGAACCAGAGGGAGGCGATGATGTCCCAGCCCATGTAATGGCCCAGGCCGATGCCGATCAGGAAGGTGAAGACGATCTGGATCGCCGTGCCGCCGAGGGCGATGGCCCGGATCGGTCTGAGGCTTTTCAGGGAGAACTCCAGCCCCAGCGAGAAGAGGAGCAGCGCCACGCCGATCTCGGCCAGCTGCTCGATCTCCGCGGCTCCGGAGAGGGTGATCCCTCCCGTGAAGGGGCCGACGACGATGCCGGCCAGGATATAGCCCAGGATGAGAGGCTGGTTGAATCTCCGGGCTGCCAGTCCCCCCAGGAGCCCGACGATGACGATGACGATGAGATCGGTGGCGATACCCACGGAATCCCCTCTCTTCCTGAAATGGTTTTTTCCATGATACTGGAGGCGAGGGGAAAACTCCATTGCAGGGCTCGAACTCGGCCGTCTGCTGAAAGGTCAGGGCAATCTCCAGCTCGGTTCAGGCCACACGATCTGATCTTGTCGTGGCTGTTCGTGAAAGAATGGTATTCTGACAGAAAGCGCCGTTTTTTCATGAATCAGTTTGAGACGACAAGGTTTCCGAATTCCAAGCCAGCCCTGTCCCGTGACGGAGTCCATCGGTTCAGGACGGATGCCTTGCGCCGCGCAACTTTTTCGGCTTCGTTATTCTGTATTTTTATTAACCTATTAGGTAAAGAAAAATTTGACGGAGGGTGCGGATGGAGATACGATATGGAACGAAGAAGCTGGCCAGGGCTTGCAACGAGTTTGCAAAGGCAAATCAGGAATGGGGACCTGAGCGTGCGAGAAAGGTCTTTCAGAGGCTGGGCGAACTTCGAGCCGCCGATAACCTTTTGGATTACAGCAGGCTTCCGGGGACAGGGTTCCATCCGTTGCACCATAACCGCGAGGGGCAGTTTGCGGTGGAGCTCAATAGCAACTGGCGACTCGTTTTCCGGCCCCTCGAAAATCCCGTTCCGTGCCTGCCTGACGGCGGAATCGACCTGGAGAAAATCGCCGGTACCCTGATCATGGAGGTGGTGGATTATCATGGCGACTAAAGCTCATCACGGATTCATGCCTGATTATGCTATCCCTCCCGGGGATACCTTGGCTGATGTCCTTCAGGACAGAGGCATGACTCAGCAGGAACTCGCGCTTCGAACAGGGATGGCTGCCAAGACGATCAACGAGATAGTGAAGGGGAAGGCGCCCATTACCGCGGAAACGGCTCTCAAGTTGGAGCTTGTTTTCGGGGTCAAGGCTTCCTTCTGGCTTAAGCTGGAAATGAACTATCAGGAGGATCTGGCTCGCATCCGCGCCAAGGAGGGGCTTGTCGCCGATGCGGGGATTGCCCGGAAGTGTCCCTATCCTCAAATGGCCGAACTGGGATGGGTGCCGCCGACCCGCAATGCGGAAGAGAAGGCGGCGAATCTGAGATCATTCCACGGAATCGCCTCTCTGGAGCTTCTCGAACTGATGCCTCTGGCTGCAAACTTCCGGAGGCATTATACCCCCAAGACCTCTTTTCATGCCCTTGCCGCCTGGCTGCGGAAGGCCGTGCTGGATGCCGAAAGAACAGCTACCGAGCCCTACTCGAAAAAGGGTCTCAGGGAGTCGATCCCGCTTCTCCGTGAATTGGCGGCGGGCAGCTGCGGAGATTTCTCACAGTCCTTCGACCAGGCCCGGAAGCTCTGCGCGGGGTGCGGCGTGGCCCTGACCATCGTTCCCCACCTGCCCAAGACTTCCGTCAGCGGGGCGACGCAATGGGTATCTCCCGAAAAGGTCGTTATCTCCCTCAGCCTCCGTTACGGCTATTGGGATATGTTCTGGTTCTCCTTCTTTCATGAGCTGGGACACTTGGTGAAGGGACACAGCAAAAGGGAGATTTACGTCAACTACGATGACGGCGATGATGATGCCAGGGAAGAGGAAGCGAACCATTTTGCGGCGGATACGCTTATCCCTCCCAAACGCTTTCAGGAATTTATGGAAGCCGGGTGTTTCGGCGACGATGCCGTCGAAGTTTTTGCGAAAAAAGTGAAGACCCATCCCGTCATTGTCCTGGGGAGGCTCTGTAAGGAGGGTGTTTTCGGCTGGGAGCGATTCAGCTGGTCCCGATTCGACAGGAAACTTCCGATCGCACCAGGAACGGGTATGTCCTGATTTTTCGTCATGTCATTCCCTGTAACGGCGAGGCTCTTGCCGCTTGCCGTTACAGGAGAAAAGGGCTTGGTCCGTTCGGGTCAAGGCTGACGGGAAACCCTGTCCGGCCACAATCTCCAGCTCGGTCCTTGACAAATGAGGAAGCTTGTCTAAAATGGTACATCAACGGAAGATTACAAGGCGAAATGACGGTGAAAGGAGGGTGACGTCGATGACGGTTTCCGCGAAAGAGGCGATTCGGATCAGCAGCTCCAGCTATTATCGCTTTACCGACGGCCAGTGGCGCTATTACGCCAGTGGCTCCAGGTCACGTGGAAATCCGACATCGGCTGAACCGAACGCAACCGCCAGCTAGCAGAACCTCGCCGACACCTCCGTCGGTCAGGGGAGAAGAAGGCGAAGGCCGGAACCGGATTTTCACATCCAGGTTCCGGCCTTTTTTGTATCGATTTTTTCAGGAGGTGCGAGAGATGATGATCGTCGTCAAAATGGCCCGCAGCGCCAACAGTCTGGAAATCGCCCGCGTCTGTGAGAGCATCGAAAGCCGGGGAGGACAGGCCCGCGTCATCCCCTGGGCCGAAGGGCCCTGCATCGTCGCCGTGGCTCTCCCCGGCGGCGGGGCTCCCCTGGCCTCCCTGCCCGGTGTCGTGGCTTTCCACGAGACGAAGTGCTCCTTCCCCCTGGCGAGCCGTGACGTCTTTGCCTCCCGTCCCGCAATGGAAATCGCCGACGGCCTGACGATCGGTCAGGGCCAGCCTCTCGTCATGGCCGGGCCCTGTTCCGTCGAGAGCCGCGGCCAGCTGCTGGAGACCGCCCGGGGCGTGAAGGCCTCGGGCGCTTCCGTTCTCCGGGGGGGCGCCTTCAAGCCCCGCTCCAATCCCTACTCCTTCCAGGGAATGGGCGGCGAGGGGATCGCCCTGCTCCTGGAGGCCCGCAAGGCGACGGGTCTTCCCGTGGTCACCGAAGTGATGGCGCCGGAGGATGTGGAGTGGCTGGCTCCCCATGTCGACATCCTCCAGGTGGGGACGCGGAACATGCAGAATTTCAGCCTTCTCAAGGCGCTGGGCCGCGTGGACCGGCCCGTCCTCCTCAAGCGGGGCATGGCCTCCACCGTCGATGAGTGGCTTCAGGCGGCCGAGTATATCCTGGCCGGAGGCAATTCGCGGGTCATCCTCTGCGAGCGGGGGATCCGCAGCTTCGACAGGAGCACCCGCAACACCCTCGACCTGAGCGTCGTCCCGCTGGTGAAGTCGCTGAGTCACCTTCCCGTCGTCGTCGATCCCAGCCATGCCACGGGGAGACGGGAGCTGATCCTTCCCATGAGCCTGGCCGCCCTGGCGGCGGGGGCCGACGGTCTCATCGTCGAGGTCCACTGTGCTCCCGAGGAGGCCCTCTGTGACGGGCCCCAGTCTCTGGATGTCCCCGCCTTCGCCGCCCTGATGGGCCGCGTCCGTCACCTGGCGGGCGCCCTCGCCGCCGGAGAGGAGGAGGCCCGATGCGGCTTGAAGATCGCCATTTAGGCATCGTCGGAACGGGGCTGATCGGCGGCTCCCTGGGGCTGGCGCTGAAGGGCCGGGCGGCCTCCGTCGTCGGGTGGGACGACGACGGCGAGGTCCTGGCCCGGGCCGCCGCGAGGGGGGCCGTCGACGAGGCGGCCTCATCTCTCGAATCTCTCGTCTCGGGCTGTGACGTCGTCATCCTGGCCGTGCCGCCCCGCCATGTCGTCGAGACGGCCCGGGTGATCCATCGGGCCGGAGGCGGGCTGTCGGCCCTCCTGAACGTCGCCGGCGTCCAGGCTCGGGCCTTCCGCAGCCTCGCCCCCCTTTTCGAAGGCCGCTACGCCGGGTTTCACCCCATGGCGGGAAAGGAGCGGGGCGGCATCGGACAGGCCGACGGGAGGCTTTTCGAAGGGGCCTTCTGCGCCGTCGTCGCCGACGACCGGACGAGGGAGGAGGTTCTCGATCTGATCCGGTCCCTCTGCGGCCTTCTCGGCGCCGACTGGGGGCTCCTTTCGCCGGAGGAGCACGACGCCGCCGCAGGCTGCGTCAGCCATCTGCCCCTTCTTGTCGCGACGGCCCTGGCCGTCACGGCCGGGGAGGCGATCGAGAGGCATCCGCGGTTCGCCTCTCTTGCCGGGGGCGGTTTCCGCGACACGACCCGCGTCGCCTCGGGTCCCCCCTGGATGATGGCCGACATCTGGGCCGAAAGCGATGCGATGGGAGAACTCCTGGACGGGCTCGTCTCCACCCTGCAGCGGATGAGGGGGGCCACGGCCGGAGAGATGGAGGCGCTGGCCTCTCTGGGGGCTGCGAGACGAGAGGCGGTCCTTGGCCGCAGCAGGAGGTCGAGATCATGAGCCGAACCGAGCCGATACGGGGCGAGATCGTCGTCCCCGGAGACAAGTCGATTTCCCACAGGGCCGCCCTGGTCGGAGCTCTCTCGAAAGAGGGGATCGCCGTGGAGCATTTTTCGACGGGAGCCGACTGTGCCGGCACCCTCTCCTGCCTGAGCCGCCTGGGCTATGCCGTCGCGCGGGAGGGGGAGCAGGTCCGGGTGCGTCGCGGCGATGCCTCCATCGAGGGGGGAGTCCTCGATGCCGGCAACTCGGGGACGACGGCCAGGCTCCTCTGCGGGTTTCTGGCGGGAATGCCCGGCCTTTTCGCCGTCATCACCGGTGACGAGAGCCTCAGCCGCCGCCCCATGAGCCGTGTCGTCGACCCTCTGAGGACGCTCGGGGCCCGCATCGACGGCCGTGACGGGGGGAGGCGTCTCCCCCTCTCCATCAGGGGGACCCGCCTCTCCGGCGGCACCTACACCCTTCCCGTGGCCAGCGCCCAGGTCAAATCGGCCCTTCTCCTGGCCGGTTTGTCGGCCCAGGGAAGCGTGACCGTCGTCGAACCCCGGAAGAGCCGGGATCACACGGAGCGGCTGCTGGAGCATCTCGGCGTTCCTCTCAGGCGGGAGAAGGGGTCCGTCACGGTCTTTCCCTTCGAGGAGCCGCCCGGGGGAAGCTGGAGAATTCCCGGCGACTTCTCGTCGGCCGCCTTCTGGATCGTCGCGGCTGCCCTTGTCGAGGGGTCGGAGGTGACCCTTCCCGGCGTCAATCTCAACCCGACCCGGACGGGCCTGCTGGCGGTGCTGGAGCGCATGGGGCTTCGCTGCGGGATCGTCCCTTCGTCCCCGTCCGGCGGGGAGCCGACGGGGACGCTGACGGTCCGCCCGTCGCCGCTCCGTGGGACCGTCGTCGATGCCGACGAGGTGCCCCTTCTCGTCGACGAACTCCCCCTCCTGGCCGTCGCGGCCACCCAGGCCGAGGGCGTGACGGAGGTCCGCGGGGCCGGGGAGCTGCGCCTCAAGGAGTCGGACCGGATCGAGGCCGTCGC
Source organism: Synergistales bacterium (assembly GCA_018433595.1). GTDB lineage: Bacteria > Synergistota > Synergistia > Synergistales > Aminithiophilaceae > Aminithiophilus. The sequence continues at coordinate 61,893 of JAHDQY010000019.1, read as the reverse complement.
CGAAGGGCTGAGGACTTTGGGCGCCGATATCGAGGAGCTGGACGACGGCTGGATCATCCGGGGCGGCCATCCCCTGCGGGGCGGGGCCGTCGCGAGCCGGGGCGACCACCGCGTCGCCATGGCCCTGGCCGTGGCGGGCCTCGTCGCTGCGGGCGATGTCGAAATCGACGACGCCGACTGCGTCTTTGTCTCCTACCCCGGCTTTCTCGACGAGCTGAGAAAGAGGAGCGGGCGGCCATGATCGGGGCGGCGACGAGGCTGGCGGCCCTGGTGGGCCATCCCGTCGGCCACAGCCTTTCTCCGGCCATGCAGAACGCCGCCTTTGAGGCGGCGGGGGGCGACGGTTGCTACTTGGCCTTCGACGTGGTCCCGGGCCGGCTCGATACGGCACTGAAGGGCCTTGCCGCCCTGGGAGCCCTAGGGGCCAACGTCACCCTTCCCCACAAGGAAGAGGCTTTCGGCCTCTGTGACTGGATCGAACCCTCTGCGCGCCTGGTCGGAGCCGTCAACGTCGTCCTGTTCAAGGAAGAAGGCCTTTGGGGTTACAACAGTGATGTCGACGGCGTCAGGGGCGCCCTCGCCGAGCTCTCTCCCTCCGGAGGGCGGGCCCTGCTTCTCGGCGCCGGCGGATCGGCCCGGGCGGCGGCGGTTGCCCTTCTGGGAAGGGAGTTTTCCTCCCTGGCCGTCGCCAACCGGACAGCCGACCGGGCCCGGCGGATGGCCGGCGACATCGAAGCCGCCCTCGGCCGTCAGACCGTGACGGTTCTCGACTGGAAGCGCTTTCATGAGGAGCCCTTCGATCTCGTCGTCAACGCCACCTCGCTGGGGCTGGCTTCCAACCCCTGGTCCGGAGAGGATCTGACGCGCCTCGTCAGGTCTCTTCGAGGCGCTCCCCTTCTCGATCTGGTCTACCGGCGTGGAGGCGGAACGGAGCTTGTCGAGGCGGCCCGCTCCGTCGGGAGCCCTGCCGTCGACGGCCGATCGGTCCTGCTTCATCAGGGGATGCGCTCCTTCGCCCTCTTCACCGGCTGCGGGGCTCCCGGCGAGGCGATGCGGCGGGCCCTGGAGGAGGGGGAGCGATGACGCTGCGCTTTCTCACCAGCGGCGAGTCTCACGGGCGGGGCTACCTGATCGTCGTCGAAGGCCTTCCGGCGGGTCTGTCTCTGCCCCGGGAACGGTTCGTCTCCGAGCTGGCCCGCCGGCGGCGCGGCTTCGGACGGGGGCCCCGGATGGCCTTGGAGCGAGACGAGCTGACCTTCTGGGGCGGCCTTCGCGACGGCCTGACGACGGGGGCTCCCCTCGGCCTCTCCCTGGGCAACAGCGAGTGGGAGTCCTGGCGGCCGGCTCTCGATCCCGAGTCCGTCGACGCCGAGGCGGCAGCCGCCTGTGCCGCGACCTGTCCCCGGCCGGGTCACGCCGACCTGCCGGGCCTCATCAAGTACGGCCACGGCGACTGCCGCGACGTTATCGAGCGTGCCAGCGCCAGGGCGACGGCGGCCTGGACCGTCGTCGGCGTCGCGGGACGTCTTCTGCTGGAGGCCGTCGGCGTGACCGTCAGAGGTGCCGTGGAGGCCATCGGCGGTGTTGCCTGTAGCCTTCCCGCCGATGACGAGGAGTGGAGCCGCGCCGCATCGGCCGATCTGGGCTGCGCCCGGGCAGAGGACGAACCGTCCCTGATCGGACGGATCACCGCCGCCGTCGAGGCCGGAGAGACGCTGGGCGGAACCTTCGTCGTCTCCGTGACGGGCATGCCCCCCGGCGTAGGCTCCTATGCCGAGCTGGACCGCCGCCTCGACGGCCGCTTCGTCGGAGCCCTGGCGGCCATTCCCGGGATCAAGGGCGTCGAGGTCGGCCTCGGCTTCCGCCTGGCCGGGATCTGCGGAAGCGAGGCTCACGACGAGATCATCGCCGACGGCTGCGGCGCCCGTCGGCGGACGAACCGGGCCGGCGGCCTCGAAGGGGGCATGACCAACGGCGGGGAGATCCTCCTGAGGGCGGCCATGAAGCCGATTCCGACGCTTCGGCGTCCCCTGGCCTCGGTGGACCTTCGCAACGGAAAGGCCCGGTCGGCCCACGTCGAACGGGGTGACGTCTGTGCCGTCCCGGCCGCCGTCGTCGTCGCCGAGGCCCTTGCGGCCTGGACGGCCGCAGCGGCCCTGGCGGAGCAGTTCGGCGGCGATACCGTCGCCGAACTCGTCGAGCGCCTCGAAGCCTTCCGGCGCAGAGGGGAGATCTTTCATGACCGGGTCTAACGTCTATCTGGGCGGCTTCATGGGGACGGGAAAAACGGCGACGGGCCGGGAGCTGGCCCGCCTGGCGGGCCGTCCCTTTCTCGACCTCGACGAGCTCATCGAGAGGCGTCTTGCCATGCCGATCCCCCGCATCTTCTCCGAAAGGGGCGAGGGCTATTTCCGCGACGCCGAAGCCCGCCTCGTCGCCGAGGTGGCCGAACTGAAGGGGCTTGTCGTCGCCCTCGGCGGGGGGGCCCTCCTGGACGAGGGGAGCCGGAGCCGGCTGAAGGCGACGGGATGTCTCGTCGTCCTCCGGGCCGGTCCGGAGACGATCCGGGAACGGATCGGGGAAGGTGCGGGTCGTCCTCTCCTGGAAAAGGGCGACCTCGAAGGGATCCTGGCCTCGCGGCGCCGGGCCTACGACGACGGGGACCTCGCCGTCGACACCGAGGGACTTCCGCCGACGGCCGTGGCCGGGAGGATCATGGAGCTACTGGGCCTTGAGGGCGCGCTTCGGCCCGGCTGCCCTCTCCCGCTCGAACCGGGGCGATCGGCCTTCGTCGGCCGTGGAATCCTCAAAGGCTGGAGAGAGCTCCCGGGGGCTCCGCAGGCGAGGCCCTTCATCGTCTCCGACGAGATCACCGGGCCGCTCTACGAAGAACGGATCGGCGACAGGATCGGCGAATTCCGTCTCCCCCGGGGCGAGGCGGCGAAAAGGCTCGACCGGATCGAGGCCCTCTACCGGGCCTTCGATGGTGCCGGCCTGGACCGCTCCGGCGTCGTCCTGGCCCTGGGGGGCGGGACGGTGGGTGACGCGGCGGGATTCGCCGCCGCCACCTGGATGCGCGGCATCGACGTCATCCAGTGCCCGACGACGCTGCTGGCCCAGCTCGACAGCTCCCTCGGGGGCAAGGTGGGCGTCAACCTGGATCAGGGGAAAAACCTTGTCGGCGCCTTCCATCAGCCCCGTCTCGTCGTGGCCGACGTCGAACTCCTTCGGTCCCTGTCGGCCAGGGACTATCGCCAGGGGCTGGCCGAGGCCGTCAAGTACGGAGTCGGTGAAGAGGGGGAGCTGATGGGGGAGATCGAGGAGAGCGCCGAGGCGCTGGTCTCCCGTGACGGGGAGTCCCTTGTCCGCCTCGTCCGTCGCTGCGGCGCCATCAAACTGGCCGTCGTCGACGAGGATGAAAGGGAGCGCACCGGCGCCAGGGCCCGTCTCAACCTGGGTCATACCGTGGGGCACGCCCTTGAGGCCGCATCGGCCTACCAGGGGTGGAGTCACGGAGACGCCGTCGCCGCCGGCATGGTCGTCGTCGCCGTCCTCTCCCGTCGGCTGGGGCTCTGCGACGACGCCTTCGTGGAGCGTCTCGTCCGGCTTCTGGTGCGCCTGGGCCTGCCGGTTCGTCCCGACCGGCCCTGGAGCGAGCTTTTGCCCCATCTGAGGCGGGACAAGAAATTCGAGGGGGGCCGCCCCCGGCTGGTTCTCCCCCGTCGAGGACGACCCTCCGCCATCGAGGAGATCGCCCTCTCCGAGCTGGAGGCAGCCTATGAGGAGGTGCTTTCGTGGAACGAAAGGGAGTTCTTTACGTCATCAACGGGCCGAATCTGAACCTTCTCGGCCGAAGGGAGCCCACCCTCTACGGCAAGGCGACTCTCGGAGAGATCGAGGAACTCTGCCGCCTCTGGGGGAGAGAGCGGGGGGTCGAGGTGAGGACCTTCCAGAGCAACCACGAAGGGGAACTGGTCGATCTCGTCCATCGCGGCGGCGACGAGGCCGATGGCATCGTCCTCAACGGGGCCGCCTACAGCCACACCAGCATCGCCCTCCGCGACGCCGTCGCCGCCGTCTCCGTCCCCGTCGTCGAGGTCCACCTCACCAACACCGCCGCTCGGGAGTCCTTCCGCCGCCACAGCTACCTCACGGCCGTCGCCGCCGGCCTTGTCATGGGCTTCGGACCCCGGAGCTACCTTCTGGCTCTGGAGGCTCTCAACTAAGGGGTCTGAACCCTTGCTCGATCTTTACGGAACTGGAAGGTTGCCGTGACCCTTCCGTGACGGCCGTTGACGATAATGACCTCAAATTCTTTCGAGGAGGTCATGACGGCATGAATCGTTTCACCTGGAAGAAAGTGGGGCTGACCCTCCTGGCGCTGTTCCTTTTCGCGACCTTCGCGGCGGCGGAGACGAACAACGACTGGAGCGGTCCGAAGGCCAGGTACGTTTTCGTCTTCATCGGCGACGGCATGGGGCTTCAGCAGGTCAACGCCGCCGAGATCTACAGGAGCTCCCTCGAAGCTTCAGGAAAGGAACCTTCCCTCCGGAAACTCACCCTCAGCAGTCTCCCCGTTCAGGGCATGATCACCACCTATTCGAGCAACTCCTTCATCACCGATTCGGCTCCGGCGGCCACCTCTCTCGCGTCGGGCTACAAGACCGATAACGGCGTCATCGGGATGGACCCGACGAAGACGAAGAAGTTCACCACCGTCGCCCAGATGGCCAAGGCGGCCGGGATGAAGGTGGGTATCCTCTCGACGGTCTCCCTCAACCACGCCACTCCCGCTTCCTTCTATGCCTCCCAGCCCTCCCGCAACGATTATTATGAAATCGGCCGGCAGCTTATCGACAGCGGCTTCGATTATTTTGCCGGCGGCGGGATTCACCAGAACAGGGGCAAAAAGAAAGATCGACCCGATCTCTACGACATCGCCGCCGAAAAGGGCTATGCCGTCCTTCGCGACCGTCAGTCCATTTTGGCCTCCGCTCCGGGAAAACCGATCATCGCCGTCAATCCCGTTCTCGACGGAAGCAACGCCATGCCCTACGACATGGATCGGTGCGAGGGTGAACTCTCCCTGGCCGAATTCACCGCCAAGGGCATCGAACTGCTCGATAATCCGAAAGGTTTTTTCATGATGGTCGAAGGAGGCAAGATCGACTGGGCCTGTCACGCCAATGACGCCGCCGCGGCGATCACTGACACCTTCGCCTTCGATGAGGCCGTCAAGGTGGCCGTCGATTTTGCCGAGAAACACCCCGACGAGACGCTCATCATCGTCGTCGGCGACCACGAGACGGGCGGCATGAGCCTGGGTTTTGCCGGAACGCAGTATGAGACCTTCTTCGAGAAGATCGCCTTCCAGAAGGAATCCTACGAGGCCTTCGACAAAAGGATCGCCGCCTTCAAGGAAGGTTCCGATAAGCGCTTCGAGGCCATGATGCCCCTCATCACGGAGTCCTTCGGCCTGCGCCTCGTGACGGCTGACGAGAGAAAAGCTCTTGAGGATAAGGCCGCTTCAGGAGATGACGAGGCCCGAAAAGTGCTGGCCATGGTCCTATCCGACCGTGAAGCGGAGGAGATCCGCCGGGCCTTCGAACGGACCCTTCAGGGCGAACAGGAGCGTTCCAAGGACGAGGCGACCTTCCTTCTCTACGGCGGCTACGAGCCTCTTTCGGTCAAGCTGACCCAGATTCTCAACCAGAAGGCAGGCATCGGCTGGACGTCTTACGCCCACACGGGCATCCCCGTGGCTCTCTTTGCCTCCGGCGTCGGCGCCGAGATTTTCAGCGGCTACTACGACAATACCGATGTCGCCTGGAAAACCATGTCCATAGCCGGCCTGAGCGACTGATTCTCCCTTTCCCGAGGGGCCGTGCGGATGTCCTTTCCGTTCGGCCCTCTTTCGTTTTTCAAGGAGGTCCTTCCCATGGCGTCCAAGCGACGCGACCACATTCTGACAGGTTTCATTTTCCTTCTTACCCTGTTCCTTTTGATCCTTCCCTCCGGTGATGTCGTGGAGGACGGCGCCGAACGGGTCAAGGTGCGCATCCTTTCCGTCGACAATTCGACGATGCGTCAATGCGGCCTCATCCGCACGGGAGATCAGGACCTCCGCGTTCAGATCCTGGCAGGAAGACACAGGGGGGAGGAGGCCGACGCCGTCAATCACCTCATGGGCCGCCTGGAGCTGGACAAGGTCTTTCTCCCCGGCGACAGGGCCCTGGCCGTCGTCGACGGGAACGGGCGGGGAGAGATCGCCAAGGTCAACGTCCTCGATCATTACCGTCTTGACGTCCAGGCTCTTCTTTTAGGGCTTTTCTGCGTCCTCCTTCTTCTCTTCGGCGGCTGGACGGGGGCACGGGCTCTTCTTTCCTTCTTCTTCACGGCTCTCATGATCTGGAAGGTCCTCCTGCCCGGTTTTCTCCGAGGATGGGACCCCGTGCTCTCCTCGCTGTCCATTGTCCTGACGCTGACGGCGGTCATCGTCCTTCTTGTCGGAGGACTGAGCCGCAAGGGACTCGCCGCCTTTCTGGGAGCGACTCTGGGCGTCCTCTTCACCTGCGGTCTCTCTCTGGCTTTCGGCGGCGCCTTTCGCATCCACGGCGCCGTCAAGCCCTTTTCGGAGACGCTGCTCTACAGCGGTTTCCCTCACCTGGATCTCACGGCCATCTTCCTCGGCGGCATCTTTCTCGCCTCGTCGGGCGCCGTGATGGACCTGGCCATGGACATCGCCGGAGCCCTCTGGGAGCTGGCCGAAAAGCGTCGGGATCTCTCGCGGAAGGAGCTTTTCCGTTCCGGCCTCTCCGTAGGCAGAGCCGTCGTGGGGACGATGACGACGACGCTCATGCTGGCCTACACGGGGAGCTACTCCAGCCTGCTTCTTGTCTTCATCGCCCAGGGCATTCCCCTGGCCAACGTCCTCAACATGCAGTACGTCTCGGCCGAAATCCTCCATACCCTCGTGGGGAGTTTCGGTCTCGTCACGGTCGCTCCCTTCACGGCCGCCGTCAGCGCCTTCCTCTTCGCCCCCGAGGCCGTCACCGAAAGGGAGGCCGGGTCCCATCTGCTCGGCGAGCTCGAAGAAAGCCGAAAAAGCTCCTCGGCGGCCTGATTCGATATTTTTTAGTAGAATCAAGGGTAAAGTTGCGCGGCCTGGGGAAAAAGCTTCGCCAGGGAACCCCGACGGGATCGCCGAAGGCCGATGGAGCCTTCCTCCAGGAGACGGGAACTGAAGGGCAAAGACGGGAAAAAGCTCTCGATGACGCCTTCAGGAGAGGAACGATCATGTGGGAAAAGGTCCGAATCGAAACGGAAGAGGGGGTCAGGGAGGCTGTCGCCCCTCTCGTCCTCTCGGCGAGCCGGGCGACGGATCTGCCGGCCTTTCACCTGGACGGGTTCCTCGAACGGTGGGAGAAGGGCTATCTCCGCTGGAGAAATCCCTTCAACGGCAAAGATGCCCTCGTGGCCCTGTCAAAAGTCCGGGCCGTCGTCTTCTGGTCGAAAAACCCCCGACCGCTCCTTGAGCGCCTCGACGAGGTGAAACGCTGCAGCGTGGCTTTCTACCTGCAATACACCTTGAACGACTACGAGCGGGAGGGACTGGAGCCTCAGATCCCCCGGCTTGAAGAACGGCTGGCGACCTTCGAGGCCCTCTCGAAAAGGCTCGGCAGGGAGAGGGTGATCTGGCGCTTCGATCCCCTCATCCTGGTCGATCCGCTCCGTCCCGAAGACCTTCTGGCAAGAATCGAGTCCCTCGGCGAGCGTCTCCACCCCTACACGGAAAAGCTGGTCTTCAGCTTCGCCGACGTCGAAAGATACCGAAAGGTGCGGCGCCGTCTGGCCGGGGCCGGTTTCCGACACCGCGATTTCACGGACGCCGAAGCGCATCACCTGGCCCACGGGATCGCCTCCCTCTGTCGGAGATGGGGAGTGACGGCGGCGACCTGCGCCGAAAAGATCGATCTCGAGCGGTACGGCGTCATGCACAACCGCTGCGTCGACGGCGAGCTTCTCTTGCGGATCGCTCCCGACGATCCGATTCTGAGGGATTTTCTCGCCGGCCCTTCCCCCGGGGGACAGCGGGGCCTTTTCGGAGAGATCCCAGGCGAGCGCTGGGAGCGGCTCAAGGATCGGGGGCAGCGCCCGGAATGCCGCTGCATCCGCAGCAAGGACATCGGTGCCTACGGCAGCTGCCGTCACGGCTGTCTCTACTGTTATGCCCGGTGAGCTGCGGGGGTCAAGTGTGAACAGGCAGTTCGATGGAGGGGCTGATAAAAGGAGGTTCTTATGCGGACAGGAAAGCTGAATTCATCAGGTCATGCAAGCCCATCCGCTCTTTCTGCCCCGTCTGTTCTTGCAGTGGTCGCTATCGTTGCTGGAATACTTGTCATTCCGCTTCGCGTTGACGCCTTGAGCCACATGCAATTAAAAGAAGCTCTTGTTCAAGAAGTCGATCAATTGTTGTCTCCAGAGGATAGAAATGATATTCCGGGAGCGGCTGTTCTTGTGGTTAAGGATGGTCAAATATTGTTGAAGAAAGGCTATGGCCTCAGTAACCTTGAGAATAAAAAACCTATCACTCCTGATACGGCTTTCCTTATCGGGTCAATCACTAAACAGTTTACGGCAATGGCAATCATGATGTTGGTAGAGCGTGCCAAATTATCATATGACGATTCCATTTGTAACTATTTTCCAAAATTTCCGCCTTATGCTGAAGCAATAACGATCAGACATCTGCTTGTTCACACTAGCGGTTTGCCGGATTGCGAGGCCATTTTAATTGCAAGAGGGTTAATTGATTTGAATTGGCCAAGATCGCTGAAAAGCAAACCAAGTGAGTTTGAGCCGACAGTAAAAGATGTCTTGAAGGTTATTTCTCAGACTGAAGAGCCACGATTTACTCCAGGGACAGAATGGGAATATAGCAACTCCGGATATGTTGTTCTCGCACAAATCGTAGAAATTGTTTCAGGGCAAAAATTTGCCTCTTTTTTAGAAGAAAACATATTTGAACCACTCAAAATGAATAGAACTGTCCTATGTGATAAATCGCGACCGACAATTAAAAATAGCGCTAGCAGTTATTTGTTTTCCGGAGGAGTTTACTCTGAAATTGATTATGCGCCACAAAATGCAATTTATGGCCATAATAATATATATACGACGATTGAGGACATGTATAAATGGGATCAGGCTCTATATACGGAAGAGCTTGTAAGCTCAAGTGCGATAGAGGAAGCGTTCACTTCAGGAAAAACGAACCATGGCAAGGACATCCATTACGGGTTCGGCTGGAGAGTCGGCGAAGCAGAAGGATGCAAAATGCTCTCGCATGGAGGGCGGTGGCTGGGGTTTAGGACGGGTATCCTCCGCATTCCTGAGCGGCATTTTACTGTTGTGATATTGGCCAATTCAACAGAGGCTGGAATTTCAACATGGATGGATAGAATAGTTGATAGATGCCTTGACTGAGTCGCGGGGGCAGTTCGTCCCTTTTATCAGAGGCTATGGAAGATGGCGATGAGGGCGGCGACGATGAGGGCGATGTAGGTCCGGAGCCTGCCCGTGTGGCTTCTCCGAAGAAAGGCGAGGGGACGAAGGAGAAGGCGTCCCGCCGGGACGAGGGCATTTTCGACGTCGGCAACGTCGCCCTGGCGGGGGCGGAAAAGCCGGGGGAAGAGGGCGAAGAGAGCGGCTCCTCCGACGAGGGGGATGAGGCCGTCGACGAGGGCTTGCGGCGCCAGGAGGGCTTTTGCTCCCAGCGGCAGAAGAGGAAGAAAAAGTGGCGTGATGCCGAGAAAGATCGTTGCCAGGGCCAGAAGCCCCATGGCGGCGTAGGCGTTTTTGCCGGGGGAGCCCGATGGGCTTCCTCCTTTTTTATTCCCCAGGGAGCGGAAGAAGCCGTAGCAGCCGAATTTGCAGAAGGAGAGGGTCGTTCCCAATCCTGCGAGCTGGAGCCCCAGGACGGCCTGTCCCTGGTCGGCCAGGGCGCTTTTGATGACGATTTTGGCGGCGTAGCCGCTGGTGAAGGGGCAGCCGGCGATGGCCGAGGCGCCGACGAGAAAGAGCCCGAACAGGAGGGGGGCATCCCGGCCCGCCCGACCGAGCTGGTTGAGGTCACGGCTGCCGTAGAGCTTTTCCAGGCTTCCCGCCGAGAGGAAGAGGAGTCCCTTGAAGAGGGCGTGGGCGACGACGTGGAAGAGGGCCGCCGTCCGTCCCAGAGGTGTGCCTGTCGAGAGGGCGGCGACGATGAAGCCGAGTTGGCTGATGGTGTGATAGGCCAGCAGGCGCTTGGCGTCGTGCTGGAGGAGGGCCTGGACGACGCCGTAGAGGGCCATGACGATCCCCAGCAGGAGGAGCGGCGGCGAGGGGCCGTCGACGAGGCGGAGCAGCCCGTAGATGCCCATTTTGACGGCGTAGCCCGAAAGGAGGGCGCTTGATTCCGTCGGGGCCTGGCTGTGGGTTCGGGGAAGCCAGAAGTGGAGGCCCGGCAGGGCGGCCTTGACGCCGAGGCCGATGACGAAGAGAGGAAAGAGTTTCTCCGACACGGGGCCGAGGGGGAGGTTCCCGCCGAAGGAGGATCCCAGGGCCGTCGCGAAGAGGAGGACCGAGGCGCCCGACAGCTGGGCCAGCAGATAGAGGCGCGACGTCGCCTCGTCGCCTCTGCGGATGACGGTGAAGAGGGAGAGCGTCGACAGTTCGAGGCCGATGATGAAGGAGAGCCAGGTCGAGGCGAGGGCCGTCAGGCAGGCGAAGAGGCAGAAAAGCCAGAGCGGGGCGAGGTCTCTCCAGAAGGCTTCCTTCCCTTTTGCACCGGCGAAGAGGGAGGAGGCGACGGTCATGAAGAGGGCCAGGGCGATCATGATCAAAGAGAGGCTGTCCGGTCGGGTCATCGGTCACGCTCCTTTCACGGGAACGGCGCGGTCCTGCCCCTCAGGCAAGGCCGGGACGGTCATGATTGTCGAGCGAGCCGTCAGGGTCGCCGAGAGTCGGTCGATCATTGCAGGACCCTTCCGATGTAGCGGGCTCCGCTTGAGGTGTCGCTGCCGACGGCAAGGAGTCCTTCCCTCAGGGGATCGATGTAAGGCGCCAGCGCAAGCACGAGGCCGAGGAGGGCAAGGAGCATGACGATGGCTCCCGTGACGGGATGGGGACGGAGATGGGGGGGCTCCGTTTCGGCGGGGGAGAAGAAGGCGGTGATGGCCCGGAGGTAATAGGCCGCCGAGAGGACCGTTCCGGCAACGACGGCTGCGGCGGGGATGAGAGCCCCTCTTTCGGCGGCGGCGACGAGGAGGAACCATTTGCTCATGAAGCCGTTCAGGGGGGGGATGCCGGCGATGGAGGCGGCGAAGAGGCAGAAGGCGAGGACGAAGAGGGGGCGATGACGGAAAAGCCCCCGCATCTGGGCGATGTCGCGGCTGGCCCGGTCCTCGGCGAGAACGCCGGCGACGAGGAAAAGGCCCATCTTGGCGGCCATGTGATTGAAGGCGTGATAGACGGCGGCGGCGATGCCTCCCGCCGAGGCACATCCTATGGCGATGACGATGGTCCCCACCTGGGCCACCGTCGAGTAGGCGAGAAGGCGTTTGATGTCCTCCTGCTGAAAGGCCATGAGGTGCCCCAGGCAGAGGGTGACCGTCCCGAAGAGGAGGAGGACGAAAAAGACGCGGCCGTCGGCGTTGCCGAAGAGGAGAAAGGTCAGCCGGATGAGGGCGTAGAGAGAGACCTTGACGAAGACGCCCGAAAGAAGGGCGCTTACCGGCGTCTGGGCCGACGAGTGGGCGTCGGGAAGCCAGAAATGGCCGGGGACGGTGCCGCTCTTGATGAAAAGGCCGACGACGAGGCAGCCGATGACGACGGAAAGGGTTGTTTCCGGCGCGCGGGGCAGAACCCGGGCCAGGATGGCCATGTTGAGCTGTCCCGTGGCCATGAAGGCGTAGGCGATGCCGATGAGGAGGAAGAGAGCCCCGACGGTGCCGAAGATGAGGTACTTGAAGCCGGCCTCGATGGCCTGCCAGGACCGGGGCGGGTAGGCCACGACGAGGTAGGCGGCGACGGAGAAGATCTCGAAGAAGACGAAGAGGTTGAAGAGGTCGCCGGTGAGGATGATGCCGTTCGTGGCGGCCCAGCTGAGGAAGAAGAGGACGTAGAAACGCCAGGGGCCGTAGCCGAAGGCCTCCGTCGCCGCCGAGAGGGAGGCCGAAAAGCCCAGAGCAGCCAGGATGAGGAAGGCCGTCGAGAGGCTGTCGACGACGAGGGTGATGCCGACTTCCGGGTTCCAGCCGCCCATGACCACTGCCCGCTCTCCCCCGGCGGCGACGAACAGCGAGAGGAGCGCCGACAGGATCCCGAAGAGGACGATGGAGCTGCCGATCCATCTCTTGCGGAAGACGAAGAAGAGGGGGATCGTGAAGGCCGCCAGGAAGGGGGCGACGATGGCCAGAACGGGATTCATCCGCGCAGTCCCCGGATCTTGTCGATGTCGACGGTGCCGTAGCGCCGATGGATCTTGATGATGAAGGCCAGGGCCAGGGCCACGTCGGCGGCGCCGATGACGATGGCCGTCAGGGTGAAGGAGTGGGGCAGGGGATTGACGGGTTCCCCTCCTGCGAAGGGAAGCAGGGCCGGGACGCCGCCGGGGACGTAGCCCGAGGAGGTGATGAGCATGAGAACGCCACCCTCCATGAGGGAGAGGCCGATGACGGTCTTGAAGAGGTTCCTCTTGGAAAGAATCGTGTAAAGGCCGATGCAGAAGACGATAATGGCCGTTCCGTAACTGATGGGAAGCATGTCATCACACCTCCGGCGGTGAGCTTTCCGTCGGGTCTTCGAGAATCTTGACCATGCTGTAGAAGAGAGTGGACAGTCCGGCACCGACCTTCATGCCGACGGCGATGTTCAAAAGGGGGATGGTGCCGCCGCTGAAGAGCTGTCCCATCGTTCCCCGGGGAAAGCCGGCGGCGATGTTGGTCAGGAAGGCGCCTCCCGTGACGAGGCCGACGAGGCCGATGAGGACGAAGAGGAGGGCCCCCGACGATTCGATCGTCTCCTTGACCTTGGGGCTTACCCGGGCCGCCTCGAAGCTCGATCCGTAGATGACGCAGAAGAGGATCGTCACCGTGGCCATGACGGATCCTCCCTGGAAGCCGCCTCCCGGGGAGAGGTGTCCCATGACGATGATCGACGAGGCATAAAGGAGGATGAAGGGAACGAGAAGGGCCATGCTCCGCTTGACGATGAAGGAAAGACCGTGGGAGGAGCGTCGATAGCGCCTCTTGGCGAAAAGGAGGGCCACGCCGCAGACGGTGGTGTAGATGACGGAAGCCTCGCCCAGGGTGTCGAAGCCGCGGTAGTCGAAGAGGATGGCCGCCACGACGTTGGCTGCCCCCGTGTCGCGGGCCGTCCCGTGGATGTAGCGGGCCGCCGGCCCCGTGATGCCCTGGAAGGGACTGATGGTGACGCCCTGCCAGAGCCACCAGCCCAGGGCGAGGGAGAGAGCCAGGGCACCCAGACGCTGGAGGTTGCGGGGCGACTTCATCGGTCGTTCTCCCGGTCGGGGTCGTCTCCCCGTTTCCGGGTCTGGCTGTAGGCGACGAGGAAGAGGGAGGTCACCAGGCCCGAGTTGATGATGGCCTGGGTGAGGGCTACGTCGGGGGCCTGAAGGATGACGAAGATGATGGCCATGAGAATGCCGAAGACGGAGAGGGCGATGACGGCGCTCAGCATGTCCCTGGCCTCCGAGGCGGTCAGGGCCGTCACGATGAGGAAGGCGGCGAGGAAGGCGAAAAAGGTGATGCTCATGAACGATCTCCCCTGACGGTCTCGGCGTACTCGTCGATGACCGTTCCCTTGGGGACGATGCCGTGATGGTAGCAGGCCCGGGCGATGGCGTGGGAAGCCAGGGGGTTGGTGGCCAGGAGGAAGGCGGCGATGAGCAGCGTCTTGACCATGGCCGGCCAGTTCCCGGTGGCGGCGGCCCGGAAGGCCGTCCCGGCCAGGATCATCATGGCTCCCCCCGAGAGGGCCTTCGTTGAGGCGTGAAGCCGGGTGTAGACGTCGGGGAAGCGGATGACGCCGACGACGGAGGCGAAGGCGAAGAAGAGGCCGGCCGCCATGAAGACCGTCGAAAGGCCGAAAAACATCGCGCTCATCGGTGCAGCTCCCCATGTTCGAAGTACTTGGCCATGATGAGCACGTCGGCGAAGGAGAGAACGGCGAAGGCCAGGGCGATGTCGAGAAAGACGGCGTTCTCGAAATAGACGGCCAGAAGGGCGATGAAGGTCGTCAGGATCGTGGCCAGCGTATCGGCGGCCACGATCCGGTCGGGGATCGTCGGGCCGACGATGACGCGCCAGAAGCCGACGGCGGCCGTCAGGAGAAGCCCCCAGAGGACGAAGGCCGTCATCGGATGAGCCCCTCCATCCGGTGCTCAAGCCTGCGGATCTGACCCTTCACCCCGTCGATGCCGTCCTTTCCCAGGTCGAGGGCGTGGATGTAGAGCCCCTGGCGGGGGATATCGGCGTCGATGGTCAGCGTCCCCGGCGTGAGAGTGATCTCGTTGGCCAGCAGGACCAGGGCCGTCCGGTTCTGGATCCGGCTGTCGACGCGGATGATGGCGGGATGAAGGTCGATGCGGGGTTGCAGGGCGACAAGGGCCACTTGCCAGGTGGCGGAAACCAGTTCGAGGAGAAAGAAAAAGGGGTAGGAGAGGAGCGGCAGGAGACGGAATGCCGGCCAGGGTCTTCCCCGGTGGGAGAAATCGTGGGCACCCGCGAAAAAGGTGGCCCAGGTGGCGCGGATGACGGCGAAGACGACGACGATGCCTGTCAGAAGGAAGGGGATGTCGGCGCGGCCGGTTGTGGCGATCCAGACACAGAAAAGAGCCGTCGCCAGAAGAGCCAGGGGCTTGAGGGAGCTGTTGCCCAAGAGGTCACCATCCTTTCCCGATGGCTCGGGGAGCGATGAGCGGCCGGAAAAAACAGGGATGTACAGAGAATACAGGACAAGGGAGGCGTGTCAAGGAGGGGTCAGGTACACACATTTGACAAAATAGTCAGAACACAGGGCAGGCCAAAAGCACCAGTTCGGTGACGCGGTTCAGGAGGCTCCCCTCGGGGTCGATCCGAGGGAGTTCCCTCCCCGGTTCGAGGGTCGTGACGATGGTCCTGCCGATGATGTGGCGGCCGGCCCTCCCCTCGTCGTCAAGGGTCCGCAGCCCCCAGAGGCTGTGGAAGACGAGGGGTTTCCCCTCTCTTCGGCCGACGTAGACCATGATGTGGCCGGTCATTCCGATGAGAGAGGCGAAGGGGACGCCTTTTTCGAGAATGAGGGCTTCCTTCTGGCGTGGGGTGAGGCCCCGGAGGTCGATGACCTCTCCTGTCTTTCTCTGCCCCGCCGAATTGCGGGGGAGCCAGAGGCCGAAGGGGGCGAAGAGATCCCGCGTGAGGGCCGAGCAGTCCCGGTTTTCGTAGAGGCCTCCCCAGCCGTAGCTTTCCCCGGCCAGGCGGGAGGCGATGGTGGCCGCCTTCCAGGGTGTCAGGCTTACGGGGAAAGGGAGGGCGTCACCCCGTTTCAGGACGGCTTCGGCCAGGCGGGCCCGCTCATCGCCGTCGCGGAAGGGGACGAGCAGGCGAAGACGGAAGCCGTCGGCTTTGACGAGGGGGAGGATCATTCCGATGCGGGCCTGGAAGCGATGGCGTCCGTCACTGTCGGCAAGGGGCAGTTCGTCCCGGACGATGGCGGCGAAGGCGTTTTTCGTGAAGCGTTCGACAAAGGCGTCGTCGACGAAGGCGATCTGGGAAGGGCGTACCCATCCGGCGGCAAAGGGAGTTTCGACGAGAAGCCAGGCTCCGTCGGAAGAGGTGTGTGTCACGAGGAGGGGCGTTCCGGCCCAGGCCGTGGAGTTCTGAAAGTTGTCGAAAGGGTAGCCTTCGCCGGGCAGGGCCGGGTCGTTGAAGTGAGGCCGTTCCGTCGGGAGACTCCGCAGGGCGGCATTGTCGACCAGAATGGCCCGGTCGGCCCGGCTGGGGTAGTTCTCCCGGTCGCACCGGCTGGCGAGCTCCTCCATCCAGGCCGGATCGCGTCGCTGAAGGTTTTCCCCCCAGGCGGGGCTGTCACTGTAGCGCTCCAGGGCCCAGAAGGCCTCCCGTGGCGAGTGGGCCGCCTCGAAACGACGCCAGGGTGAGAAGTGACGGCGGAGGTAGTCGTCGGCCCGCCGGGCCTGGGCGGCTTCCGTCAGGAGGGGGCTGTCGGCTCCTGGCGCTTCGACGAGAAGGCGGGGGTCCTGGGGGATGCGGCGAAGATCCGTGATCGCCGATGCCCTGTCGGCGAAGAGGAGAGGAACGAACAGAAGCTGGAGTATAATGAAAAGCCGACGGAGGTCCTTTCCGGCGGTTTTTTTCAGGTGAAAGAGGTTCGGCATCGCTGGTTTTCGCTCCTCTCGGGTTTTCTCTCGCCATCGGTTCCTTCGCCTCGGCGTTGAGGGCTCTTTTGCCGCCGAGGCGGTCGGGAGGTGTCCCTTGAAGTCACTCCATTCAGGCGTTCCTTCAGCGACGCCTTACCGGGGCGGATTGCGGACGACGGCGGCCCTGGCGGCGCTCTACGTCTGCTGGGGATCGACCTTTCTTGCCAACCGGCTGGCTCTCGACGGGATCGGCCCCTACCTCGTGAACGCCGTGCGCTTTCTCTGTGCCGGCATCCCTTTCTACGGCTGGCTCCGGCTTCGAGGTGAGCCGCCGATGCCCTTTTCCGGCTGGATCTGGAGTGTCCCCATCGCCTTCTTCCTCTTCGTCGGCGGTGCGGGCCTCCTTGTCGTGGCCCAGCAGCAGGTCACCTCGGCTCTGGCGGCGACGATACTGGCCCTCATTCCCCTTCTGACGGTTCTCATCACGGCCCTCTGGGAGAGGCTCGTGCCTCGAAAGAATGAAGTGATCGGCATCGTCGTCGGTTTCGCCGGCGTCGTCCTCCTCCACCTCGACGGCGACATCCAGGGCAACCTCTTCGGCGTCCTGCTCGTCCTGGCGGCCGCCTTCACCTGGGCTTGCGGTTCCGTCCTGAGCCGCAGAGCCTCCGTCCTTCATCGCCCTCTGGGTTCGGCCGTCCAGATGATCACCGGCGGAGCCATCGTGCTTGTCCTGGGGCTTGCGCGGGGAGAGAGAATTCTCTGGCCCCTTCCCCTCTCGGCTCTTGTCGGGGAGCTCTTCCTCATCACCATGGGCTCCATCGTCGGTTTCACCCTCTACCTTCACCTGTTGCGGACGACGCGTCCCGCCGTCGCCACAAGTTACGCCTTCACCAACCCTCTCGTCGCCTCCCTGCTGGGATGGGCTGTCCTCGGCGAGCGGGTGAGCGTTGTCAATATCGCCGCCATGGCGGTCGTCATGATCGGCGTCGCCCTCGTCCTGGCCCCGGGCTGGGCTGCCGAGATCCGGGCCGCCCGAAGGTAGATTTCCTGCGCCTTCCTAATTCTAGCCTCATTTTCCCGGTGAGGCCTTGCCCCTTTTGCAGAAAGAAACGACGGAAAGAGGCGGTTTCCCGTCACGGGAAACCGCCTCTTTCCGTCGGAAGGTCTTTCCGCGGTACTTCTTTCAGCCGTTATTTCTTGCTCCGCCCTCTCCAGGCGTGAAGGGCCAGGGCGACGCCGATGACGCCGTAGGCGACGAAGACGCGGAAGAACTCGCCCACCTGAGGATTGCCCATGAGGTTTTTCCCCGCCAGAGGGGAGACGATGAAGAGGGTGTGGAAGAGGAAGGTCCCCAGCAGGGCCTGACCGATGGTGGCCTTGGAGACGGAGGCGCCGCCGATGAGAATGGCGGCGACGGCGAAGGTCCCCACCTGGACGTGGCTGCCGTAGGTGGTGAGGATGCCCAGATTCTGGAGGAAGATGATCTGCCCCAGGGCGGCCAGGACGGTGGAGAAGACGATGGCCAGGATGCGCACCTTGTCGATGTTGATGCCGGCGACGCCGGCGATCTGCTGGTTCTGGCCGACGGCCCGGAAGTCCTGCCCCAGCTTGGTCTTGAGGAGGTAGATCATGCCGACGCAGAGAAGGGCGACGGCGACGAAGGTCATGACGGGAACGCCGATCATTCCGTAACGCCATTTGACGATGTTGTCGAGGGCGTAGTGCATGGCTTTGAGGTTGATCGTGTTGCGCAGGCCCACGCCCGAGGGGAGGACCATCGATTCGTCGGGAAAGGGAATGACGCCGCCGATGACCCAGAGGCAGATGAGCTGGTAGAGACCGTTGGCAAAAAAGCTCAGGATGATGCCCGTGATCATCTCCTTGCCCCGGGTCCGGTTGAAGAGCATCCCCGTCAGCCAGCCGAAGACGATGGCCACGGGAATGGTCAGGGCCACCGTCGCCGTCAGGCCCGCCACGCCCTGCATCTGCCAGAAGACGGTGGCGATGAAGGCGAACTGGGCCGCCATGGCTCCGAGGACGATGCCGAAGTTGAGTCCCATGCCGGCGATGATGGGGATGATGAGGGAGATGACCAGGAAGGAGTTCCTCGCCATGCGGGTCGTGATCTCGGCGATGAGGAAAGGCAGGGGCAGCCGGGCATAGTAGCTCCCCAGGGCGCAGATGATGATGAAAAGGATGGGGACGGCGTTGTTTTTGAGGAGCCGTCCCAGGTTGAAGGAGGGCTGAGCCATCTCGGGAATTTTCGCTTTCTGCTCCATCATCGCGCCTCACTTCCCGACTCGCGCCGCGACAGGGCGTAGAGGATGATCCCGTTGGTGATGATGATCCGGATGACCTCGGAGAGGTTCTCCGAGACGACCAGGTTGGCCACGGGGAGGGAGACGACGAGGAGGGACTGGAAGAGGAAGGTGCCGATGACGGCGTGCTTGATCGTGGCGTGGTTGATCGAGGCGCCTCCGATGAGGATGCTCCCGACGGCGAAGAAGGCCATGAAAAGCGGCGCCTGATAGAGCTGGAGGAAGCCGTAGCTCTGGGCATAGACGATGATGCCCGCCGCGCCGAGGGCGCAGGAAAGCGTCGAGCCCAGGAGGCGGTAGCGGTTGACGTTGAGCCCGATCGACTCGGCGAAGCGGATGTTGTTGCCCACGGTCGTCATGGCGATGCCGTGGCGGGAGCGCATGAAGAGCCAGAGAAGGTAGCAGGCGGCGAAGAAAAAGAGCAGAAGCCCCGTGGGGACGTCGATGCCCATGACGTTGAAGGCCAGAAAGTGGTCGAGGATCTTGTCGAAATGATTCTGGAGCGTGATGGTCACCCGGAGCCCGCTTCCTCCGTAGGGCCAGATCATCTCGGGGCTCCTGTAGGGGGCCATGGCCCAGAAGATGGACATGAGGGAGACGATGGAGAACCCGAAGTAGGTTCCCACGGTCATCTCCTCTCCCCGGACCTTGTTGAGGAGCAGACCGTAGGCGTAGCCGGCCGCTCCCCCCAGGGGAAAGGCGATGGCCAGGGAGACGAGGAAGCCGGCGAGCCCGGTGAAGCCGAATTCGATGCTCAGCGTCGCCGCCACGAGGCCGCAGGTGATGCCCAGGGGAAGGCCGAAGTTGGGGCCCATGCCGACCTGCATCGTCGGGATCATGGCCAGAACGAGGATGCCGTTCATGCCGAAGCGGGTGAGGATGTTGCCTGTCAGCGTGTCGATGGGGAGTTCGAGCAGGAAGGCCGCCACGACCATGGCTCCCAAAAAGGCGAAGATGATGAGTCGAGGGACGCCGAGATCGGCGGCGATCGCCTTCAGCCTTTCGGAGAGGCCGTTGCCTTCCATGCGGACCTGTTCGGCCATGTCAGGAGACCTTCCTTTCTTGCCCGCCGTGGGAGGCGCCGCCCGCCATCATGATGCCGAAGTCCTTGTCGCTGGCATCCGGGGCCAGAGTCCCTTCGATGTGGCCGCGATAGACGATGGAGATCCGGTCGCAGATGGCCCTCAGTTCGGCCAGCTCCGACGAGGTGATGACGATGGTGACGCCCATCTCGCGGTTGAGCTTGACGAGGAGATCGAGGACGATCTTCTTGGCTCCGACGTCGATGCCCCGCGTTGGTTCGGAGACGAAGAGGAGGTCCGGATCGAGGGTCAGGGCCTTGGCGATGCAGACCTTCTGCTGGTTCCCGCCGCTGAGACGCCGCGCCAGCTGGGCCGGCCCGGTGCAGCGGATGTCGAGTTCCCTGATGAGCTCCATGGCATGGGATCGGATCTTGCGGTCGTCGGCCAGGGAGAAGGCGCCTTTGATGAACTTGCCCTGGCTCTGCATGGCCGGGACGGCGATGTTCATCTCGATGGATTGGTCCAGGAGGAGACCGACGCCGCGCCGGTCCTCGGAGACGAAGGCCATGCCGGCGTTGAGCGCCGAAGTGGTGTCGTTGAGGGGGATCGGCTTGCCGCCTTTGGCGACGGTTCCCGTGGCGGGGTAGAGTCCCATGATGCCGTTGGCGATGCCGATCTTTCCCTGTCCCGCCAGTCCCCCGATGCCGAGGATCTCCCCTCGGCGGACGCTGAGGTCGAGGCCGCGGACCTCCTCTCCAGGCATGTCGACGCGGAGATCGCTGACGGCAAGGAGGACCTCTTCCTTCATCGCAGAGGCGGCGCACTCCTTGCATCCCACCGACTCGAGGGCCCGCCCGACCATGAGTTCGGCCATGCGGTCGACGGTGGCCTCGGTCCGATCGAGGCCGGCGACTCTCTCTCCGTCGCGGAGGACGGTGATGTTTTGGGCGACGCGCAGGACCTCCTGCAGCCGATGGGTGATGAAAAGGATGGAGATCCCCTTGGCCGAAAGGCGTTCCATCGCCTCAAGGAGCGTGTCGGCCTCGGATTCGGTGAGGACGGCTGTCGGCTCGTCGAGGACGAGAATTTTCGTCTTCTTTTTGTCCAGCTCCCGGGCGATCTCGACGAACTGCTTGTAGCCTACGGGAAGGCCGGCGACGCGTGTCGTCTCGTCAAGGCTCAAGCCCAGGGAGTCGAGGGCGCGGCGGCTGTCGCTGTTCATGGCGGTCCTGTCGAGGCGCTTCATGGCGGGGCCGAAGAGGCGGCTCAGGAGCGTGGGGCGGGTGATTTCCCGGTTGAGCTTGATGTTTTCGGTGACAGTGAAACCCGGCAGCAGCATGAATTCCTGGTGGACCATGCCGATGCCGAGCTCCATGGCCTCGAAGGGGTTGGCGATGCTGACGGGACGTTCCTCGAAAAGGACCTCGCCTTCGAATCCTCCCGTGTTGCGGATGACAGGCATGCCGAAAAGGACGTTCATCAACGTCGATTTCCCGGCCCCGTTTTCTCCGATGAGGGCGTGGATTTCGCCCTCGTCGACGGCGAGAGAGACGCCCTTCAGGACCTTGTTGCCGAAATACTCCTTCGAGATGTTTCGCATCTCCAGGACGCGCTGGGACAAGGTGATTCCCCCTCAAAGCGGCAGATGGGGGGACCGAAGGGTCCCTTCGGTCCCCCTTCGGGCGCATGGATTATTTCTGACCGAAAATGATGGAATCGCCGACGAAAAGAAGGAAGTTGGGGGCTTTCTCCTCGTCGTAGACGGAGAGCCTGATCTGGCCGCCGGCGTACTTGCCCAGCAGCTCTTCGGCCTTGGCCTTGTCGAATCCCTTGATGGAGCCGTCACCGACGCCGAAGCCGTACTCGACGGCGGCATAGGTCATGGCCATGTTGGCGGGGACGCGCCAGGTGGCGAAGCGGCCGGCGCCGCCCTGTTCGACGATCTTCTTCTCGATGGCCTCGATGATGTAGGGGACGTCTCCGGCCTTGCCCTCGGGAATGGCGATGCCCAGAGCGCCGGGATAGGCGTGGTAGGGGCTGGGGCAGCACTGCTCGGGGTAGATGGCGCCCGTCTTCAGGACGGACTTGATGAGCGGTTCCTGCATGCCGCAGTTGGTGCTGAAGAGGGCCGTGTCCTTGCCGTACTTCTCGACCTGACGGGGGACGTCTTCGAGGATGAACTGCTGGGCGCCGGCGATGCCGGCGTCACCGGTGGGGTCGGGGGCGTTGACGAAGACGAACTCGATGCCCCGTTTCTTGCACTGCTCCTCGAAAATGTCCCGGCGCTGGGCCAAAAGCGGGTAGGACATGTGGCGCGGGAAGGAGTAATGGACGAAGGTCTTGGCTCCCATCTTCTCGGCCAGCTCGATGATGGTCGTTCCGCGGGTCAGGTTGTCCGTCTCGAAGACCAGTCCCGACTTGGAGGCGGCCAGAAGGGGCTCCTCGTGGGGAACGACGTTGATGAAAAAGACGTCGGGCCGCATCTCGTGGACCTTGTCGATGGCCGCCGCCGTCCCGGGGTAGCCCTGGGCGAGGACGATGGCCTTCACATCGGGATCGGCGGCCATGGTGACGATCTGCTGGATCGTCGTCTCCTGCTCGTCCATGAACTTGTCGGGGTAGGTGACGTGGATGATTCTGTCGGCGCCGTACTTGCGGATGACCTCTTCGGCGGCGCGGTATTCCTCCTCGCCCTGAGAGGTCGTGGGGGTGATGATGCCGACCTTGACGGGGCCTGCGAAGGCGATGGCGGCGATGGAGAGGAGAAGAAGCGCCATGAAGGCGGCATGGGTCAGTCGTTTGGCCATGATGCGAGATCCCTCCTTGCTATGGGTTCCGTTATGTCCTTGCCTGAACACGTCTGATCACGGTTACGTCTCGATCGCCGTCTCGAAAACTCCTCCGGGCCTCACCTCCCCGAAAAACGTTTGACCAAGGCAGATATATTGCATGAAATGCCCCACAAAACATAGCACAAAAACGTCGAGCCATCAATGTTTAATAAAAATCCCCAGTAACGTTATTTTTTTTTTAAGGGACGAAGCGAGAGCAGGGGCTTTGTTCATGAGAATCTTTCCATAATGGGCGTATGGCACAGGGTGAGCCCGGTGAAGAGAGATCCAAGGGTGATGTGCATTTGAGAAAAGTGGAAACTTAACTTCCCCGTCTTTCATTGTCGGGGATAAGCCGGGAGGAGGCAGAACGATGCGTGATCCCACATTTGCCGACAATCCCGACGCCTACAGGCGTTCCCTCTGGTCCAGTCCGCGGCCGCGCGGATGCCGGGACCGTCCTCACAAAGAGTCTGCTTCCCGTCTGCACAAAGGGGGATGAATCGCATGGGCAGCCTCTTCACGGGCTTCCGTCTCGGTGGAGCCCAAGGTGGGAGGCTTCGAGACGGTCTTGCCCCTGGTGCGGGGACGGTCCTGGGTGACGGGCTTCAACTTCCTCGTCCGCCAGCCTCAGGACGACGTGGGCCCCGGCTTCCTCATCAAGCGCTGAAATCTTCCTGACGCCGCGGCGAGACCGGGAGGTCCCGCCTTTTTTGTCCCCCTATCGGCAGGACTTATAATGATTAAGCGGAGTGGACTCATTTCATGACGCCTTGATCCGTCCTGACCGGGGCCGCCCTGGCGGCGGTCAGGACGACGAACAGGAAGAAGTCCTTTCGCAAGGAGGTAGTTAATGGAAAAGAGAAAAAGAGAAGGCCAGAGAACCGATCGACCTCGCCCCCCCTTCGACAATCCCGGCCGGTCCACGGAGGAGATGCTCCGTTGGGCCCGTCCCCTGCTGACGGCTGACGAGGTCCGCCGGTCCAGGGGCCTGGCCCGAGCCTTCCTGGACGGAGCAGGCCCCCGGCTTCAGAAGGAGCTGGAGCGCCTCCGCCGTGAGACGAACGACGTCATCCTCGACGAGGTCCCCTACTGGGAGGGGTGGTACCTCTCCTGCCGCGAGCCCCTGCCCGTTCACGTCAATCCCTTCTACCTGCTCGACGAAGCCGCTCTGCCCGCCGAAGAGGACCGGTGCCGCCTGGCGGCCCGGCTCGTTCTGGCGGCGGCCTCCTTCTGTCTCGACATCGACCGGGGCCGGATCGAGCCGGATCGGTTCCGGGAAGAGACGCTCTGCATGGTGCCCTACGGCAAGCTCTTCCGCTGCTCCCGAGGCGCCTTTCCCGTCCGGGACCGCCAGATCCGGGGAGACGTCCCCTCCCTTGAAGGGCGGAGTGCCGTCGTCCTCGTCGTCGGCCACCCTTTCCTGCTGGAGCTGATCTCGCCCGACGGGACCCTGCGCGACCTCGACGAGACGACGGGCCACCTGCGGTCTCTCGTAGCCGGAGGAACTGCCGAAGCTCTCCCGCTGGGCCTCATGACCTGCCTCGATCGGGAGAGTGCCGCCGCCTTCCGAAAAGGATTCACCGCCGCCTCTTCGGAGAACGCCGCGGCCCTGAAGGCCATTGAGGGCGCCCTTTTCGCGCTCCGTCTCGACGGTCCCTGCGGCCCCTCGCTGGACGAGAGGGCCCGTCACTTTCTCTTCGACGAGGGGCAAAACGGCTGGTACGAGAAGTCCTTCCAGATCATCGTCACCGCCGACGGAGCGGCGGGCCTCAACTTCGAGCATTCAGCTCGGGACGGAACCTGCCTGGGCCGGCTCGTGAAAGAGCTGCTGGCCCGTTCGCCCCGTCCCGGAGGAGAGGCCCGTCTTCCGCTGGGCCCCAGACCGATCCCCTATGTCCTTGATGATGATCTGAAAGGAGAACTCGCAAGGGCGGAGCGGGCCTGCCGCGACTTTTCGGCCCGGCGGCGTCAGAGGCTCTACCGCTTCGACGCCTTCGGCAGGGAGCGCGTGAAGGCAGGCCGTCTCAGCCCCGACGCCTTCGTTCAGATCGCCTTTCTCGTCGCCCAGCGAGCCCTCTGGAGAGAGTGGCATAGCGTCTACGAGTCGGTGCAGATGAGGCGATTCCGCCTGGGGCGGACCGAGGGGACACGGCCTCTGACGGACGAGGCGGCGGCCTTCGTCAGGGCTTTTCGGGGCGGCGGCCTTTCCAGGGAGGCCCTTCGTGGGCTTTTACTTCGGGCCGGCGAGGCCCACCGGAACCGCATCGATCAGTGCCTGGGCGGCTGCGGCGTCGAGGGGCACCTGGGGCTGCTGAAGCGGGTCTGGGAGCTCCGGGGCGAGGTCCTCGGGCTGGCCAGGCCGGTCCTCTTCGACAGCCCCGCCTGGCTCAAGCTGACGTCCAACTTCTTCTCCTCCAGCACGACGGCCGGCGTGGGCCTCGCCCTGGCCGGATACGGTCCCGTAGAGGCCGGGGGGCTGGGACTGCGCTACCTCTCCAGGCCCGGCCATTTTCTCTTTCACGTCTCCTCCTGGGCCGAGAGGGATAACGGAGAGGGCTTCGTCGAGGTCCTCGACGAAGCCCTCTCGGCCATGGGATCCCTGCTGGAGCCGGGCCGGCCCCTTTAGAAGAGCCGGAGGTCCAGGCCGCTCGGCCTTTTTTTGCCCTTGCCGGGGAGGCCCAGGGCGAGGGCCATTTTCGCCTCCGTCCAACGGGCCAGCCTGACGAAGGGAAGCCCCAGAAGGAGGTAGATGGCGGCCACGACGAGGCCCGTCCCGAAATAGTCGTAGTAGGTCGTCGCCAGCTGGCCGTAGGCCTTGGTGAGGTCGACGAGGGTGATGACGGAGACGAGGGAGGAGTCCTTGAGGAGGGAGATGAAGTCGTTCGTCACCGGCGGGAGGACGAGGCGCACCGCCTGGGGGACGACGACGTGGTGCAGGGCCTGGTTCCGCGTCATGCCCAGCCCCAGGGCGGCCTCCATCTGTCCCTTGGGGACGGAAAGCAGCCCGGCGCGATAGATCTCGGCCTCGTAGGCGGCGTAGTTGAGGCCCAGTCCGAGGGCGCCGGCCGTGAAGGGGTCGAGGCGGATGCCGACGTTGGGAAGACCGTAGAAGATGAAGAACAGCTGGATGAGCACCGGCGTTCCCCGGATGATCTCCACGTAGAGCATGGAGAGCGTCGACAGCGGCTTGGGGCCGAAGACGCGAAGCAGTGCCAGGATAAGGCCCAAGGCGATGGCCAGCGTCATCGAGGCCAGGGAGACCTTCATCGTCGTCAGAGCCGCCCGTCCCAGGGTGGGCAGGAAGGAGAGGTAGCGGTTGATCCGGTCCTGCCAGGTGAGTTCGGGCTGAAGGTCGGCGACCCAGCGGGTGTACATGACCGGCTCCGTCCGGGCCGGACCGTAGTCCTGAAGGGCCCGGGCGGTAAGGGAGTTCCAGAGATTCCACCGTTCCAGGATCGATCGGAGCTCGCCGCTGTCTCGCAGTTCCGTGAGAGCTCTGTTGACGGTCCTGAGAAGCTCCTCCTCGCCCTTGCGGACGGCGATGCCGTATTCGATGCGGCCGATCTCGGGGCCGACGAACTTGATCTCCCGCATGGGACCGCCGTAGTAGAGGGCGATGGGGGCGTCGAAAAGGGTCGCTTCGAGGCGGCCGTTGACGAGATCGCTGTAGGCGTTGACTTCGTCCTCGTAGGTGCGGATGTCGACGTCGCCCACCGTTTCGAGGACGTACTGGGAATAGGACTGCTTCAGCGTTCCGACGATGCGGCCCCGGCAGTCTTCGAGGCTGCCGATGTCGAAGTTGTCCCGCCGGACGCCGATCTGGAGATGCGTCACGTAGTAGGGCATGGAGAAATCGACGACGTCCTGGTGCTCCGGCGTGATCTCCAGGCCGTCGATGGAGACGTCGTAGAGATGCCGCTCCAGGCCGGGGATGAGGTTGTCCCAGCCGTTCTGGACGAAGCGGGGCTTGAGCCCCATCTTTTCGGCCAGGGCCTCGACGATCTCCACCTCGTAGCCGATGAGGCGTTCCAGGTCCCGGGGGTCCTGGAACATGTAGGGGGCGCCCCCCTCGGTGTCTCCGCCCCAGGCAAGGATGCCGGGAGAGGCCGTCAGGGCCGAACTCGGCAGGGCCAGGAAGAGGAGGAGGGTCAGGGCCGTCACCAGGCGTCTCACGGGAGCACCCCCACGAGGTGACGCAGGAAGTCGCGGGTCCGTTCGTTCCGCGGTGCCGTGAACATCTCGTCGCCGTCGGCGACCTCGACGATCTCGCCGCGGTCCATGAAAACGACGTAGTCCGAGGCCTCGCGGGCGAATCGCATTTCGTGTGTCACGATGACCTGGGTCATCCCCTCGCCGTCGAGATCCTTCATGACCTGGAGGACTTCGCCGACCAGCTCCGGGTCGAGGGCCGACGTGGGCTCGTCGTAGAGCATCACCTTCGGTGACATGGCCAGGGCCCTGGCGATGGCCGCCCTCTGGGCCTGCCCTCCCGAGAGAGTGACGGGGTAGCGGTGCGCGTAGCCTTCGAGTCCCACCTTGCCCAGAAGATGGAGCGCCTCGGCTTCGGCTCGTTCCGGCCTTGCCCCCTGGACCACGACGGGTGCGAGCATCACGTTTTCAAGCACCGTCTTGTGGGGGAAGAGGTTGAAGCCCTGAAACACGATGCCGACCTCCTTGCGCAGCTCGTGGGTGGCCTCCATGAAGGCCCGGCTTGGTTTCTCTTCCGGGGATCCTCTCGAAATCGTGACGCCGTCGATGGTGATCGTCCCGGAGTCGAGAATCTCCAGCCCGTTGAGACAGCGCAGAAAGGTCGACTTTCCGCAACCCGAGGGGCCGATGACGGAAACGAGATCCCCCTCGCTGATTTCAATGCTCACCCCGGCCAGAACCTCTTCGTCGTCGAAGCTTTTGCGGAGGTCTCTGACGGTGATGAGGGCCCTGCTCCGTTCTTCCAACTCCGTCTCATCTCCCTTCGTGAATCGCCGCCCCCTTGTGACCGGACGCCGCTTTAGTATGACAAAAAGCCGCCTCCTCCGAAAGAGGGCGGGGCCTGTTGTGGAAAGGGGGGTCGAAAAGGCATAATGGGTTCGGATGATCCGCCGAAGCGCCGTCTCTCGGCGAGGAAAGGACGACAAGGAGGGGTCTTGTGAGATCCAGCGGTTCAAGAAATCGACAGTACGCGGCACGGCGCAGGACTTCCCTGCTCCCCATTCTGCTGCTGGTCCTGCTTCTGGGCGGAACGGGCTATCTGGCCTGTACCCTCTTCTCCGGCTCCTCCCGCCCTGACGGAACGGCAGAGACGAAGGCGCCTCCGGCCGAAGCCAGGGAGAGCGTGGCCGTCCTCCCCGAGGGGGTCGGCGAGGACGATCGTTGGGTCCGTATCGACAAGAGCGCCTTCCGGCTCGACTATATCGAGGGACGGGAAATCGTCGCCTCCTTCTCCGTCGCCCTGGGGCTGGTGCCGGGCAACAAGGAGAGGCGGGGCGACTGCAAAACTCCCGAGGGGCTCTTCGAGATCGAGCAGATTCAGGACTCGAGCTGGTGGACTCACGATTTCGGCGACGGCAAGGGGCCCATCGGAGGGGCTTACGGCCCCTGGTTCCTTCGTCTCAAGACGGGCTGGCAGGGGATCGGCATTCACGGGACTCATGATCCCGATTCGATCGGCACCCTCGTCACCGAAGGGTGCATCCGCCTGCTCAACGAAAACGTCCTCTGGCTCAGGGAACGGGTTGCCGTCGGCACGAAGGTCCTCATCGAACCCTAAAAAGAAGAAGAGGCGCGCCTTGAAAGGCGCGCCTCTTCTTCTTTTTAGGCGGGAACGTCGTGATGAGCTCAGGCCTTGTAATAGCTGCAGACGTACTCCATCAGTTCCGTAACGCGGAGCTTGAATCGGCTGTCGGCGGGGATGCCGAAACTGTCTCCGGGCCCGAAGGTCTTCCAGACATCGCTTCCCGGGAGGAGGACCTCCGTCTTGCCGGCGACCACCTCCATCAGCTCCCTGTCGGAGGTGCCGAACTCGTACTCGCCGGGGAACATGACGCCCAGCGTCTTTCGCTCCCCGTCGGGCAGGAAGATGGTGCGGCTCATGACCTTGCCCTCGTTGTAGATGTTGAGCTTCTTCAGAACCGATACGCCTTCGAAACGATCTTTCACGGATTCATCTCTCCCC
Source organism: Synergistales bacterium (assembly GCA_018433595.1). Classification (GTDB taxonomy): domain Bacteria; phylum Synergistota; class Synergistia; order Synergistales; family Aminithiophilaceae; genus Aminithiophilus. Next base: position 33,130 of record JAHDQY010000019.1, on the reverse strand, counting down.
TCGGCACATCGCGTCTTGCGCGTCTTTAAGGTTAAAAGCGGGACACCTCATGCATCCTAAGGGATTCGTCCCGCTTCCGCAAGGGCTAGTCTTCGGCCGAGGGCTGCTCGTAGGAGGAGCCCATGAGACGCCGCCAGTCGACATCGTCGGCCAGCAGGTCCGGGCAGGTCGCCTCGGGATAGAACCAGTGCCTCCCCAGCCCCTCGAGAATCTGGTACCATTCGTGGACATCGGGGGCCACGATCTTGCCGGTGAGGGTGATCCGGCGGAGTTCCCGATAGATAAGGGCCTTCATCTGGTTCTCGTCAAGGCAGGAGATGGATTTCTCGAAGAACTCGATCAGGTAGAAATAGGACAGTCCCCCCTGCTGATAGAGCACCTGCTGCCATTTGGGCGGAACCTTGGAGGTCTCGGCGAGGCGGACCTTGTGACGACTGCTCTTGCCGGCGGCCTTGCGGTTCAGGAGAAAGAGGACCGTGTCGGGGTCGATATGACGGAGTTCCTCGTATTTCTTGATGAGAGCCGCGGCGATGGGGCGGTATTTCGCGTTGCAGATCTCGTAATCGAAAAGGTCTTCCAAAGGAGATTCCCCCCTGCCGGAATGTCGAGATGACGGCATTATACGCGAAAAGGGGACGATCCGGAAAAGCCCGAAGAAAAGAGCGCCGCGAAGAGGGGCTCCGAAAGGCATGAAAAGGCGGGAGCTCTGGGGCTCCCGCCTGGGCGTCGTCGTCCTCTAGCCCAAAAGGCCGAGGCAAAGCTTGGCCATGCCGTAGACGGCGGCGGTGATCGATCCTGCCGAAGCGACGACGGCTCCGAGAGCTTCCGTTCTCTGCGCCAGAGCCTTTTCCTGATCCATGAGATCTCCCTCCTTGCGATCCCTGGTCCTTTTTGCCCGACGGGTGATGACGATTCCTCCGGTATTTCAAGGCTATTGTAAGCAAATGACTATAAAAGTCAAGTCATGTCAGATATTTTCTTGCAATTCAGATCAATTGCAACTTTCCCAAAAACGGGAGTCTCTTTCCCCGTTCTCGCCCCGGAAACCGGCTTCCTTTATCAAGAGGCAAAAAGGGAGATCTATCGGAGATCTGACCAACCCCTGTTGGTGCCGGAAAAATTGTGCTATTATAAAACACGCGCATTAAATGATAATTGCTTTGATGGTTTTGGCGGCTGGGCCTGAAGATCGTCGTCGGACGCCTTGAGGCGATGTTTTCTCTGTTGCGTTGATACCCATGACGAGGAGGTCGAATTGCATGGAAGTTCTGAAGGTCTCAGCAAACTCTCAACCGAAATCCGTAGCGGGCGCCATCGCAGCTGTTCTCAGAGAGAAAGGGGCTGTCGAAGTCCAGTCCGTCGGTGCCGGAGCGGTCAATCAGTCCGTCAAGGCCATCGCCATTGCCAGGGGTTATGTGGCTCCCAACGGGATCGATCTGGTCTGCATTCCCGCCTTCGCAAAAATCGAGATCGATGGAGAGGAGCGGACGGCGATCAAATTCCAGCTCGAATCGCGCTAGATCGACCCCCTTCTGTTTCTGATGCTGTCAGCCAGGGGCGCAGACCCGCACGTCTGTGCTCCTTTTTTGCGCGCCTTTCGCTGGAGCTGCGGGCTCCTAACGTTTATACTTTGCTAAGTCTGGATGGACAATTGCGACCGATCAGGGAGGTTCCACGGCATGGCAGAGATCACGGCACCGCGCGGCGTAAGAGATGTGCTCCCCGATGAATCGTGGAAGTGGGCCTATGTGTTGGGCCAGTTTCGCGGCCTGGCCGAAAGTTTCGGCTTCAGCGAGGTTCATCTCCCCATTTTCGAGCATACGGAGCTCTTTTCCCGAGGCATCGGCGACACGACGGACGTCGTGGAAAAGGAGATGTACACCTTCGAGGACCAGGCCGGGCGGAGCCTGACGCTGAGGCCCGAGGCGACGGCCTCCATGGTGCGTTCCTACCTGGAGCACCACATGGCCTCGGGGCCGCAGCCGGTCAAGCTCTGGTGCGCCGGCCCCATGTTCCGCTACGAGAAGCCCCAGAAGGGGCGGTACCGTCAGTTCTGGCAGCTTGACGTGGAGGTTCTCGGCTCCGTCAATCCCCTCGTCGACGTGGAGATCATCGGGCTCTCTCTCGAACTGTACCGGCGCCTGGGCATGACGAACCTGGAGGTGGTCGTCAACTCCGTCGGCTGTCCCGTCTGCCGTCCCGCCTATCGGGAGGCCCTTCAGAGCTACCTGAGGCCGCATCTGGGTGAGCTCTGCGGCAGCTGCAGGAGCCGTTTCGACCGCAACCCCCTGCGCATCCTGGACTGCAAGAAAGAGACCTGCAAGGCCATCACCGAGGGGGCTCCCGATGTGATGGATTCCCTCTGCGACGAGTGCAGCGGCCATTTCGCCGCCGTCCGCAGGGGGCTTGACCTTCTCGGCGCCAGGACTCACATCGATAAGCGTCTTGTCCGGGGGTTGGACTACTACACCAAGACGGCCTACGAGGTTCTCTCGGGCGACCTGGGGGCCCAGAACGCCGTCTGCGGAGGCGGGCGCTACGACAACCTGGCCGAATCGATCGGCGGGCCCCACGTCCCCGGCGTCGGCTTCGCCTCGGGCATCGAGCGCATCGTCCTGACCATGGAGCAGCAGGGCTGCTCCTTCGGACGCGCTCCCTCCCTCGACGCCTTCGTCGTCTGCGTCGACGAGGCGATCCGCGACGAGGCGGTGAAGCTGCTCTACGCCCTGAGGCGGGAAGGACTCGGCGCCGATATGGATTATCAGGGGCGTTCCGTGAAGACTCAGTTCAAGACGGCCTCTCAGGCCGCCTTCGCCTGCATCCTCGGAGGCGACGAGGCCGCTCGGGGCGTCGTCGCCGTCAAGGAGATGGCCACGGGCAATCAGGAGGAGCTCCTCTTCGACGATGCGGCCTCTTCCATTCGTTCCAGACTGTCCCGATAAGGAGGAGAAACTTGGGAATCATGACAACGACAGAACGCCATTTCGACGCCTCCTGGAGGCGCACCGTCTATTGCGGCAAAATCGAGGGCTCCCTTGAAGGCAAGACGGTCATTCTCAACGGGTGGCTCCGGTGCCGCCGCGATCTGGGAGGCATCATCTTTCTCGAGCTCTGGGATCACAGCGGGACCGTTCAGGTCGTCCTCAACCCTGAGCGTGACCCGGCTCTTCACGAAAGGGCCAAGATGCTCCGGAGCGAGTACGTTCTCGCCCTTCGGGGCGTCGTCTCCCGCCGCCCCGAAGGAACGGAAAACGAGGCTCTTGCCACGGGACTCTGGGAGGTCCTCGTCGATGACTTCCTCCTCCTGTCGCCGTCGGCGCCGCTTCCCTTCGACCTGGACGGGGCCGACGAGGTGGACGAGACGCTCCGGCTCCGCCACCGCTACCTCGATCTCCGTCGGACCCGGATGCAGCGGAATCTGAGGATGCGCCACAGGGCCTCTCTCTTTACCCGGTCCTTCCTGGACGGCGAGGGTTTCATCGAAGTCGAGACGCCCATGCTGACGCGGTCCACGCCCGAAGGCGCCCGGGACTACCTTGTCCCGAGCCGGGTCAATCCGGGGGCCTTCTATGCCCTGCCTCAATCGCCCCAGATCTTCAAGCAGATTCTCATGATCGGCGGCTGCGACCGCTATTTCCAGATCGTCCGCTGTTTCCGCGACGAGGACCTTCGGGCCGACAGGCAGCCTGAATTCACTCAGATCGATCTGGAGATGAGCTTCGTCACCGAGGAGGAGATTCTCGATCTCCTGGAGCGCTACACCGTCGGCCTCTGGCAGGAGATCGTCGGCGTCGAGCTGCCGAGCCCCTTCCTCCGCCTCACCTGGCATGAGGCCATGGACCGCTACGGCAGCGACAAGCCGGATCTGCGGATTCCCTTCTCTCTCGTCGACGTCCGCGACGTCTTCGAGGGAACGGAGATCAAGGCCTTCCAGGCCGTTCTCGAGGGAGGCGGCGTCATCAGAGCCCTTCCTCTTCCCGGAGGAGCCGATCTTTCCCGGAAGGATCTCGACGGCGTCAATGCCCGGAGCCGCGAGCTGGGAGCGGCAGGACTGGCTCCCTTCCAGCTGCGCGGCGGCATTCTCAAGGGCCCCCTCGTCAAGTTCCTCGACGAAGGGCGGCAGCGCCGCCTCATCGAGACGGCCGGCCTGAAGGAGGGAGACGCCCTCTTCGTTATGGCCGATCCCTCTTGGCGCAAGACCTGCGAGCTCCTGGGGCAGATGCGCCTTGAGCTGGCGAGGTCCCGGAATCTCGTCGAAGAGGGGCGTTGGGCCTTCCTCTGGGTTACCGAGTTCCCCATGTTCGAGTGGGACGACGAGGAGGAGCGCTGGGTTGCCGTCCATCACCCCTTTACGGCGCCCATGGCCGAAGACCTGGAGAAGCTCCGGTCCGATCCCGGGTCGGTCCGTTCCCGGGCCTACGACCTCGTCCTGAACGGAACCGAGGTGGGCGGGGGATCGATCCGTATCCACGATCCCCGCGTCCAGGAGAAGGTCTTCGAGGCCCTGGGTTTCACGGCTCAGTCGGCCCGGGAGCGTTTCGGCTTCCTTCTCGATGCCCTCTCCTTCGGCACGCCGCCCCACGGCGGACTGGCGCTGGGGTTCGACCGCCTCGTCATGCTTCTTTGCGGAGCCCGATCGATCCGCGAGGTCATGGCCTTCCCCAAGAACCAGAAGGCCCAGTGCGTCATGTCGGGTGCTCCCGACGCCGTCGACGAGGCCCAGCTTGAGGAGCTTTCCGTCAGGGTCGACCTGGCGGAGGAGGACTGAGCGGCCGTTCCCCGTTCAGGAGGCGCCCCGGCCCGGCCGGGGCCGGCGAAGGACATGAAGGAGGAGACGCCGCGATGGCGACGATCCGATTTCTGGGACATGCCGCCTTCCACGTCGAGGGCGAAGGTCTGAAGGGGCTTATCGATCCCTTCCTCACGGGCAACCCCCAGGCGAGCGAGGGGGCCGGGAACTTCACGGAGCTCGACTTCATCTTCCTCACTCACGGCCACGGCGATCACCTGGGCGACACGGTCCAGATCGCCAAAAGGACGGGGGCTACGGTGGTGGCCAACTTCGAACTCTGTCACTACCTGGAGAGGAAGGGGCTCAAGTGTCATGCCATGCACATCGGAGGCCGCCGGCGCTTCCCCTTCGGACGGGTCAAGCTCACCCCCGCCTTTCACGGCTCGGGAATTCTCGAGGGAGACCGGATGATCTACGGCGGCCTCGCCGGCGGTTTCCTTATCGAAGTGGAGGGGAAAAACCTCTATCATGCCGGTGACACGGGGTTGACGAAGGAGATGGAGCTCCTCGCCGAGGAAGACGTCAGGATCGCCCTGCTGCCCATCGGCGGCAATTTCGTCATGGATGAGGAGGACGCGGCCCGGGCCGTCGGAATGATCCGTCCCGAGGCGGTTGTCCCGATGCACTACGATACCTTCGACCTCGTCAAGGCCGACGCCGGACGTTTCGCCGACCTCGTCGGCGACGCCGCCCGCGTCGTCATCCTCCAACCCGGGCAGGAACTGAGGTTCTAGAGCAGTTTTTCCTGCGCCGTTGAACGTGAAGGAGTTGTGGCCCCTTTGCGCATCTGCATGATCGGCACCGGCTACGTGGGCCTCGTTACGGGGGCCTGTCTTGCTGAGATCGGCAACGACGTCTGGTGCGTCGATGTCGACGGATCCAAAATCGAAGCCCTTCGCGGAGGGCGGATCCCCATCTACGAGCCCGGCCTGGACGTTATCGTCGGGCGCAACGTCGAACAGGGGCGCCTCCGCTTCACGACGGAGCTGAAAGAGGCTCTCGACGAATCGCTTTTCGTCATCATCGCCGTCGGCACGCCGCCCGACTCCTGCGGTGCGGCCGACCTCAGCTGCGTCTTCTCCGTCGCCCGTGCCGTCGGTGAACTCATGGACGGCTACAAGCTCGTCGTGGCCAAATCCACCGTCCCCGTCGGCACGACGGAAAAGATCAAAGAGACGATCAGGGAGGCTCTCGAAGGGCGGAACCGGGGCGACATCGGCTTTGACGTCGCCTTCTGTCCCGAATTTCTCAAGGAGGGGTCGGCCGTCGAGGACTTCATGCGCCCCGACCGCGTCATCTGCGGGACCGAGACGGAGCGTGCCGCCGGGCTGCTCCGGGAACTCTTCAGCTTCTTCACCTTCCGCGAGGATCGGATGCTCTTCATGTCCATCCCTTCGGCGGAGCTGACCAAATACGCCTCCAACGCCATGCTGGCCACCCGGATCAGCTTCATGAACGAGCTGGCCCGGTTCTGCGAGAAGACGGGGGCGGATATTACCCAGATCCGTCGCGGAATGGGCAGCGACAGCCGTATCGGCTCGGCCTTCCTCTACGCCGGAATCGGCTACGGCGGCTCCTGTTTCCCTAAGGACGTCCAGGCCCTTATCCACTCCGGCAGGGAGGCGGGCACGCCCTTTTCGATTCTCGAGGCCGTCGAAGCCGTCAATCGCGGGCAGCGGAGCTGGTTTTTCGACAAGATCAGCAGCCACTACGACGGCGATCTGGCCGGCAGGACCTTCGCCGTCTGGGGGCTGAGCTTCAAGCCCAACACCGATGACATCCGCGAGGCGCCGGCCCTGGAACTCATCCCCCGGCTGATCGATGGGGGGGCGAGGGTACGGGCCTACGACCCCGTCGCCGAGGAGAACGCCGGCAGGGCCCTGGCGGAGAGGGGCATCGAGGCCGGTGGCCCGGGGGGAAGGCTCCTCTTCTGTCCCGATAACTACGAGGCCCTCCGGGGAGCCGATGCCCTGCTCCTCCTGACGGAGTGGCCGCTTTTCCGCAAACCTGATTTTGAAAGAATGAAGAATCTGATGGCGAGCCCGGTGATCTTCGATGGCCGCAATCAGTACAGCGCGACTCTGATGAAGGCGTTCGGCTTCGTCTATCGTGCCGTGGGCAGGGCCGAGGCCGGACCTCAGCCTTGAATCGCCACCGTTCCGGCCCGTCCGGGGAGGGCGCCTCGCCGCAGATCGCAGCGGGGCGCCCTCTTGCTGTCGACCTCTTCGGCGAGAGTCGCCAGGGGGACGATGGCGACGCCTTCGTCGCGGCAGCGCCGAAGCAGACCGTCGAGGAGGTGGAGTTGCCGGAGCCCCTCCATTTCGGCGTGGACGGTGTGGACGTTCAGTCCCGGTCCCATCGCCTTGAGGAGACGGTCGTTGAAGCCGTCGTCATCGACGCCCTCCCTGCCGAGGAGTTCATCCATCGTCGGCAGCGTCGTCGGGATCTGGAGGGTTCGAAAGGCCTCGCCGCCGATGGAGGGAAGGAAAAGCCCCCGCCCTCGGGCGTCGCTGCAGTAGTCGAGCCCCATCCGGTCCTGGACGCGAAGGCTTTTCGCGTTGACCTGCCAGCCTGGTGCGGCGCAACAGCGGGGAGGGCGGCCCAAAAGCCTTTCGAAGAGGTCCCAGGCGTTGAGAAGCTGGGCTTCGATGGTCTCCTCCCCGAGGCGGTCCAGCTCATCCTGCCACTTGACGTGATCCCAGGCGTGGATGCCGCACTCGTGCCCCTCGCCGTCGGCTCGGACGACGATGTCGGGGTCCGAGTCGACGATGAGGGGCGCCGGAAGGAGGGTGCCGTAGAGGAGGGTCCTGAAGCCGTAGGTGCTTACGGCCTTCGTCCGGCCCATCTTGGCCAGGAAGCCGGGGCGGAAGATGCGCCTGATGGCCTTGCCCGAGTTGTCGGGGCCGAAGGAGAAGAAAAAGGAGGCCTTCACCTTTCTCCGGGCGAAGAGGTCGAGCATCCGCGGCACCCCTTCCCGGTAGCCCCGAAGGGTGTCGACGTCGATCTTGAGGGCCAGGACCCTTTGTGTCATGGCCGGATCAGGGCCTCGACGGTGCGGCGCAGGGCCTCCTCCAGGGGGGTTCGGGGATGCCAGCCGAGGCATCTTCCGATGTTTTCGATGGAGGGGATCCGGTCCTGCATGTCGTCATAGCCGTTGCCGTAGTAGCTTTCGGCCGACTGGACGATGATTTCGGCATGTCTGGCCCGGTCGGCCGTTTCGGGAATCTCCGAGAGGATCTTGACGAGAAGATCGACGAGCTCGCTGATGGAGCGGTTGTTGGCGGGGTTGCCGATGTTGAAGATTCTGCCGTCGGTTTCCGCCTCGTTTTCGATGATGGCCATGAGAGCCTCGATGCCGTCGCCGATCCAGGTGAAGCTCCGGCGCTGGCTGCCTCCGTTGACGAGGGTGACGGGCCGCCCCTCCAGGATGTCGTAGACGAACTGGGTCACCGATCGGGCCCTCCGTTCCCTGGCGTCGTCGAAGCTGTCCAGGCGGGGACCGATCCAGTTGAAGGGGCGGAAGAGGGTGTACCGCAGGCCCTCCTCCTGGCCGTAGGCGACGATGACGCGGTCCATCATCTGCTTGGCGCAGCTGTAGATCCAGCGCATCTTGCCGATGGGGCCCACCATGAGGGGGCTCGAATCCTCGCGGAGGACCCGGTCGGGGCTCATGCCGTAGACCTCCGACGTGGAGGGGAAGATGACCCGTTTCTTGTGGGCGACGCAGAAGCGGACGATCTTGAGGTTCAGCTCGAAGTCGAGCTCGAAGGTCCACAGGGGACGGCTCAGGTAGTAGGAGGGCTTGGCCACGCCCACCAGGGGAAGGACGACGTCGCAGCCGGCGACCTCTTCCTCGATCCAGGCCAGGTCGTGGAAGGCGTCGCCCAGGCGGAGGGAGAACCGTTTCCGGTCGAGGCAGCTCCTGAGATTCCCGTCGGCCAGGTCGTGGGCGGTGACGGTCCAGTCCGTCCCTTCCAGGACGGCCTCGCAGAGGTGGCTTCCGATGAATCCGTTGGCGCCTAAAATGAGCAGTTTCATGAGACGTTCCTTTCCGTGCCCTGGGGCATCATTCGTTTTCCGAGCCGAGCCGTTCGCCCCGGCGCAGTGCGGCGGCGATTTCCGGGCCCGGACGTTCAGGCCCGCCGTCGAACTGGGCCGAGAGAATTTCGAGGCTTCCTCCGTCGGCAGCGACGACGAAGGGGGAGAGACTGACGACGGTTCCGCCGTCGCCGATGCCTTCTTCTTCGGTGACGGCCGTCTTCCAGACGAAGAGCTTTCGCCCTCGGGCGAAGGTGAAGGCTCCCGGGTAGGGGTGGGTCACGGCCCGGACGAGGTTGTGGATCGCCCTGGCCGGGAGGGCCCAGTCGATCCTCCCGTCCTCGGGGCCCCGGCGGCCGAAGAGGGTGGCCTGTGTCTCGTCCTGCTCGGCGAGGGATGCTGTCCCCGCTTCGAGAGCGTCGAGGTTGCGCGCCACCAGGGTCCGGGCGGCCTCGGCCACCTTGAGGAAGACGTCGTGGGCCGTCTCGTCGGGACCGATGGCGACGGCCTCCCGGTCGACGATCCGTCCCGCGTCGGCACGGGCCACCATCTCGTGGAGGGTCGCTCCCGTCTCGCTCTCGCCGTTGAGAATCGCCCAGTTGATGCAGGCCCGTCCCCGGTAGCGGGGGAGGAGGGAGCCGTGGATGTTGAAGGCGCCCAACCGCGGCAGGGCGAGGATCTCCGGGCCCAGGAGGCTGCGGTAGTAGAAGGAGAGGATCAGTTCCGGCCTGAGGGCGGCGATGCGCTCCGTCCATTCCCCGCCGAGGCGGGGCGGCGTGAAGCAGGCGATCCCTTCCCGGGCGGCCAGCCCCCGGACGGAGCGGAACCAGACCTCCTCGTCGGGGTCGTCGTCGTGGGTGAAGACGGCGGTGACGTCGGCCTTCCGGCGGAGGAGCTCTTCGAGGCAGACGTAGCCCACCTCGTTGTAGGCGAAGACGGCGATTCTAGGTCTCATCGTCGTAGACCTTGCGGATCACGTAGCGGGGACGCTTGCGCACCTCCTGGTAGATGCGGCCGATGTACTCGCCGACGATGCCGACGCAGAACATGGTGACGCCGAGGAGGAAAAAGTTGATGTTCAGCAGGGTGAAGACGCCTTCGGCCTCGGGCCCGACGACGAGGCGGCGGATCCCCAGGTAGACGACGAAAAAGAGGCTCAGGGTGGCCACCAGGAGGCCCAGCATGGTCACCACCTGGAGAGGGATGAGGGAAAAGCCCGTCATGAGGTCGAAGTTGAGGCGGATCAGCTTGAAAAGCCCGTACTTGGAGGTGCCGTGTTCCCGCTCGGTGTGGCCGATGGGGATCTCCGCCGGGCTGATGGAGAATTTGCGTCCCAGGGCGGGGATGAAGGTCGTCGATTCGGCACTCTCGTTGATGAGGCCGATGATGTTGCCGCTGTAGGCCCGGAGCATGCAGCCGTAATCGCGCAGGTGGAGCCCCGTGATGCGGTCCGTGATGGCGTTGATGATCTTCGACGCGATTTTGCGGAAAAAAGGGTCCCGCCGCCCCACCCGGTAGGTGCCCACCGTGTCGTGCCCGGCGTCCATGGCGGCCACCAGGTTGGGGATCTCCTCGGGCGGATTCTGGAGGTCGGCGTCCATGGTGATGACGATCCTGCCCCGGCAGCTTCGGAATCCGGCCGTGATGGCCATGTGCTGTCCGAAGTTGCCGTTGAACTCGATGACCCGGACCGTCGAACGGTGGGCCTCCCGGAAGGCCAGCAGAAGGCCCAGGGAGCCGTCGACGCTGCCGTCGTCGACGAAGATCACCTCGTAGGGGCGTTTGAGCCCCTCCAGCACGGGCAGGAGCCTCTCGAAGAGGAAGGGGAGGGACTCTCTCTCGTTGTAGACGGGGATGACGAGGGAGATGTCCGGCGCCGCCGCCCTTTCCGTGACGGGCGGGGCGAGACTGATGCGTGGGGTTCCCATGACCTCAGCGCCCCCCCGAAAGGCAGACGGCCCTGACGGTTTCGATGACGTCGCTGACGTCGTCGTCGGTCATGGCCGGGAAGAGGGGAAGGGAGACGATCCGGTCCGAGACGTGCTCCGCCTCGGGGAAGTCGCCCCGCCTCCAGCCGAAGGTCTTGCCGTAATAGCTGAAGAGGTGGACCGCCTGGTAGTGGAGGGCCGTGCCGATGTTGAACTCCCTCAGACGGGCCATGAAGGCGTCGCGGCTGAAACCCAGGGCGTCGGTGTCGACGAGGGGCGTGTAGATGTGGCGGCTGTGGAGATGGTCGTAGGAGGCTCCCCGGGGGAGGATCAGCCCCGGCAGGTCGGCGAAGGCCGCGTCGTAGCGGGCGGCGATCTCACGGCGCCTGCCGTTGAATCCTTCGAGGCGGCGGAGCTGGTCCCGTCCGATGGCGGCCTCGATATCGAGCATGTTGTACTTGAGGCCCGGGAAGTGGACGTCGTAGTGGGGGGTGCCCTGGACGGCGTAGCGCTTCCAGGCCCCCTTGGACATGCCGTGCTGGCGGAGCAGGGCTGTCTTTTCGGCGATCTCCTCGTCTCCCGTGCAGAGCATCCCTCCCTCTCCGGTGGTGATGTTCTTCGTCGGGTGGAAGCTGAAGACCGTCGCGTGGCGCTTCTCCTTCGAGGAGCCGATGAGGCGTCCCTTGTAGCGGGCCCCCAGGGCGTGGGCGGCATCCTCGACGACGGCCAGTTCCCGCTCGGCGGCGATCGCTTCGACGGCGTCCATATCGCAGGGCAGGCCGGCGAAGTGGACGGGGACGATGGCTCTGGTGCGCTCCGTCAGGGCCGCTTTGAGACGGGCCGTGTCGATATTGAGGGTCTCTCTGTCGATGTCGACGAGGATGGGACGGGCCCCCGTCCAGAGGATGGTGTTGACGGTGGCCACGAAGGTCATGGGCGTCGTGATGACCTCGTCGCCATGTCCGAGCCCCAGGGCCAGAAAGGCCAGGTGCAGGCCGGCCGTGGCCGAATTGAGGGCCAGGGCGAAGGGGGCTCCCGTGTAGGCGGCGAACTCCTCTTCGAAGGCCTGCGCCTTGGGCCCCGTCGTGATCCACCCCGATCTCAGGGAATCGGCCACCGCGGCGATGGCCTCCTCGGAGATGGCCGGGCGGGCAAAGGGCAAAAAGGATTCTCTCATCTATTCGTTCACCTCCAGCGGGCGATTGACGACGACAAGTGTATTATCCCACTCGGCCAGGGTAAAGAGGCCGGATTTTTCCGCTCCCAGGTCGTCGTAGACCTTTTTCCTGATGACGAGAAAGACCCGCCGGTCGCCTTGGAGAAGGGGGAGAAGCGCCTCCTCCTCAAGGCACCAGGAGGGATTGTCCCGTCCGATGCCGAAATCCAGCTCGCCCCGATAGCCGATGACGACGTTGAGGCGCCTCAGGTAGAAGGGGAGGGCGTGTTCGAAGGTGCCGTAATGGGCGACGATGTCGCTTGCGTCAAGGCGGTCGGCGATGGCCTCCGCCAGGGGGCGGGGGGACTTGACCCCGCCGTAGGAGAGGAAGAGGGCCCGGTATCCGGGCAGAAGCATGAGGGCGGCCACGCAGAGGGCGGCTGCGGCTCGACGTCCCTCGCCGCGGCTCCGGCAGCGCCAGGCCGCCAGGAGCCCCGCCGGGGGCGCGAGTCCCAGAATCAGGGCCGGAGCGATCAGGAGGGCGGGAGGGTAGCGATCCTGGATGAAAGGATAGGTCAGAAGAGCCAGGGCCGGCAGTCCCGTGAGGATCGCCGATGCGATGAGGGAGAGGGGGGAGAGTCCGTCGGTCCGGTCCAGCTCCCGGCCGATGAGCAGCGCCAGGGGCGGCAGGACGGGAACGATGTAGGGGGGCAGCTTCGATCCCGAGAGAGAGAAGAAGAGGAAGATGACGCCCGCCCAGAGCAGCAGATAGAGATCATCGGCGTCCGCCCTCCTGCCTCTCCGGGGCAGAGCCCTCGTCAGGGCCGCCGGGAGAAGACCGGCCCAGGGGAAAAGCCCGAGCAGGAGGATGGGGAGAAAATACCAGAAGGGTTCGTGGCGATCGTGGAGGGTCGTCGTATAGCGTAAAAAGTGTTCGCGGACGAAGAAGAAATGGAAGAAGTCGCCGTTGGCCCTGCAGACGGCGATGAACCAGGGGAGGACGAGGGCGAAGAAGAGGGCGATCCCCGGCAGATAGAGCGTGCGTTTGACGAGGCGCCACCGCCGGGTGAGGGCGATGTACCAGAAGAGGACGGCGCCGGGCAGGACGATGCCGATGAGCCCCTTGGTGAGCGTCGCCAGGGCCATGGCGGCGTAGAAGAGGAGCAGATGGCGGCGGTCGCCCTCCTCGGCGAGCTTGAAGGCCGCGAGAGCTGCGGTGAGGAAGAAGGACAGGGGCATGTCGGTGATGTTGATCTGCCCGACGACGAAATAAAGAAGCGACGTGGCCAGGACGAGGGCGGCGCATAAGGCCGCGCCGGGTCCGTAGAGCCGACGGCCGAGAAGGGCCGTGACGCCGACGCCGGCCAGGGCCAGCAGGGCCGGCCAGAAGCGGCCCGAGAACTCGTTTTCGCCGAAAAAAGCCTGGGCCGAGGCGGTGAGCCAGTAGTGAAGCACGGGTTTTTCAAAGTAGGCCACGCCGTTCAGGCGAGGCGTGATGTAGTCTCCGGTGACGCGCATTTCCCGGGGGATCTCGCTGTAGCGCCCCTCGTCGGGGTCGAGAAGGCCGTGACAGCCGAGAAAAGACAGGTAGCACAAAGCCAGCGTAACCCCGAGGAACAGGGCCTTCTTGCCGTTCGTTCTCAAGGAGCGTTCCCCTTTCAAGGCCTGGTTCGAGTCGGCAGATCTCCGGTTTCCCCTCCATCCGCGTCCGCCTCTTTTGCCCCGCGTGCCTTCCAGGTTTGGAGAGGCCCTTTTCATCGGTCCGGCAGGCGGTATGATGGAAGTCAGCCGTTATTGCGAGGAGGCAGCTCAATATGGATCGGTGGGGTTTCCTGATGCTCTTGGGGTCGGCTTTTTTCAACGCCACGGCCAACACCTTCATGAAGGCCGCCTTCGGAGGCCGAACCGAACTGCTCGACGGCGGCGTCGCCGCCTCGGCGCTGCGGATCCTTTTCAACCCCTGGGCCGCCGGGGGGATCGCCTGTTTCGGCGTCTCCTTCGTCTTCTTGAGCGCCGCCCTGACACGGGTCGATCTCTCCGTGGCCTATCCCGTCATGGCGGGGATGGTCTTTCTCCTGGTCCTCGCCGTTTCGGCCGGCTACTTCGGCGAGCCTCTCAACGGCTATCGCCTCTCCGGCATCGCCGCCATTCTGGCGGGCATCGCCGTCATCTCCCTCAGAGGGTGAGGGGCTTCAGTACTTGAGGCCGAAGACGGGGTGGAAGATGCGCTCGTCGTGGAGGAATTGGGCCTGCTCCTCCAGGGCGGCCTGAGCCCGGTCGCCGAGGTGCACGGCAAGGAGCGACGTCAGGATGTGGGTCAGGAAGAGAGGGCTGACGACGCTGCTGCCGAAGGTGGGACTTGCGGCGCTGATGAAGAAGCTCTGATCGGAGAAGCGGCAGATCGGGGCGGCGGGGCTGTCGACGATGGCGACGATCTTGGCCCCTTTCTTCTTGGCCAGCGCCACCGTCTCCGTCACCTCGACGACGTAGCTTGGCAGCTCGCAGACGAGGACCAGATCTCCCTTGGTGATGGAGCGGGCCTGTTCCAGAAGGGTCAGCGATCCCCTTCTCATGGAGAAGGCCGAAAGCCCCATGACGCGAAGACGCATGAGAAGATGCTCCGTCACGAGAGAGGATATCCCCCAGCCGAGGCAGTGGATGTTCCGCGCCTCCCTGACGAGGGCGCAGAAGGACTCGACGGCTCCGGGCTGGAGCTGAGACCAGGTGTCGTCCAGGTTGGCGTGTTCCGTCTTGTAGATGACGTTGGGCAGGCTCTCCTGGTCCTCCATGACCCGGGCCAGCATCGTCGCCGGGTTGATCTTTTCTAGAATGGCCCGTTGCAGGGCCTCCTTGAGGCTTGAATAGCCGTCGAAGCCGAGAATGCGGGCGACACGGACGAGCTGGGCCTTGGAGACGTCCAGCTCATCGGCCACCTCTCCGATGGAACGGAAGGCCGCTTCACGCATGTTAGTGAGGAGATATTCGATGACGCGGCGCGCTTTGGTCGGCATTCCCTCGAGCTTGCTCCGCATCAGTTCCTGAAGTTCGGCGCTGTTCATGATGGGGCTCCTTCCTCCTCGAAGATCTCTCCGGAGTGAACTTGATCCAGGGGAGAGTTGACGATAGTCTAGTTCAGAAAAATCGTCGCGTCAATGTTTGGTTCACTTTAACTGCAAAATTAAAGAAGAACCCGTCCTGTCGTTTCGGCTCTTTCTTACCGTATTGCCGGCGCAGGCGACGGGGCTGGAAGGGGGTTGTCCGGTCAGCTTTCCGGGACGGGATCCCAGATCCCCTCATCCTTGTCGCGCATGACGGGGCAATCGATGAGGCCTCTTTCGGCGGTTTTGAAACAGGCGTTGCAGGAGACGCAGGCGGAGGGGGAGAGGTCGTCTTCAAACCAGCGGTTGACCAGGTCCGGTTCGGCGATGAGGGGGCGGCTCATGGAGAAGAGGTCGCAGACGCCTCCTTCGAGGAGTTCGGCCATCCGCTCGAGGCTGCGAAGGCCGCCGACGAGGGCGACGGCACAGTCTCTCGGGGCCTGGGCCCGGAGCCTTTTGGCGCTCTCGGCGAAATAGGCCTCACTCTCGCCCCTGGTGACGCCGATTCGGCTTTCCGCCCTTTCGGCCGTCGAATAGCCCGTCCCGCCTGAGACTTCGATGCCGTCGACTCCCGCCTGAGCCAGAAGGAGGGCGAGGCGCAGCCCCTCTTCGGCGTCGTAGCCCCCCTCGACCTCTTCGGAGAGGGAGAGCTTGAACCAGAGGGGGAAGTCCCTGCCGACCTCGGCTCTGACGGCCCGGAAGACTTCGAGGAAGAGACGCGATCTCCCTTCGAAGGAACCTCCCCAGCCGTCGTCGCGCCGGTTGTGCAGCGGCGAGAAAAACTGTGTCAGCAGGTAGCCGTGGGCGCCGTGAATCTGGACGGCATCGGCTCCCCCCTCGCGGGCGCGTCGGGCTGCGGCGGCGAAATCCTCAAGGATTCGGGCGATATCCGATTCCGTTGCGGCCTCGCTGAGACCTCCGCCGCCTCGGATGGCGCCGCCCGACGGAGAGAGCAGCCGTCCCGCTCCGACCGTCGACGGGTGGCGCATGGCGCCGGCGTGGACGATCTGGATCATCAGTTTGGCTCCCCCGCCGTGAACGACCTCGGCGAGGCGCCTCACGTCGGCGGTTCGCCTGTCGTCGTGGAGCCCCCACTGGCGGAAGGCCCCCTTGCCGTCGCGGCTGATGTAGGAATATCCCGTCGCGAGGAGGCCGAGGCCGCCCATGGCCAGTTCGCCGTAGCGGCCGAGGAGCCCTTCCGTCAGGGCTCCCGTTTCGGCGTCGGCTCCGGCAAGCCACGTCGCCGACCGCATGAAGCGGTTGCGGAGGGTCAGTCCCCCCGTGGAGAGGGACTGAAAGAGGAGAGAAATCGCTTCCTTCATGAAAATCACCTCGCTGTCGTTGACGTGACGTTCCCGGTGGAATCGGGAGTTTTCGAAGAGACCCGGACGCGGATCCGGGACAGGACTTGCGACATGATCAGGGCTGAAACGGCCATGGAGAGGCCTGCCGAGAAAGGCTGGAACCACCAGATGCCCTGGACCCCCCAGAGACGGGCGAAACCGATGGCCAGGGGAACGCGCAAAAGGAGGGCGCGGATGGCCTGGGCGGCCAGTCCCCAGAGAGAGTAGCCGCTGCCCTGGAAGACGCCCCAGAGGATGAGGTCGACGGCGGCGAAAAGGTAGCCCGTCACGGAGGCCCTGATGGAGATGGTAGCCAGAAAGGCCACCTCCTCGGTGGGGCGGAAGGGGATCAGGAAGAAGCGGGGGCAGAGGAAGAGGATGATGCCGATGGAGCCCATGATGGCGATGGAAAAGAGGATGCTCGCCTTCATCCCCTGGCGAATGCGGCCGTAATCGCCCTTGCCGAGATTGTAGCCGACGAAGGGAACCAGGGCGCCGTTGAGGCCGAAGGCGGGAAGGAAGGCCAGTCCCTCGATGCGGTTGCCCAGCATCCAGGCGGCGATGGCCGCCGGGCCGAAGGAAGAGAGGGTCTTGTTGATCAGCATGCCGCTCGTGGCCATGCTGATCTGGGAGAAGGAGACGGGGAAGCCGATGGCGCCGATGTCACGCCATCGGCGCAGGAACGAGGCGTCCAGGGTCAGTCTCGCCGGAATCTCGCTGTGCCTTTTCAGCTTGGCCTGCAGGTAGATGCAGGAGGCGACGCGCCCGATCAGGGTCGCGGCGGCGGCTCCGGCGATGCCCCAGCCGAAGGTGAAGATGAAGAGGGGATCGAGGAGGGCATTGAGGCCGTTGCCGATGATGAGGCCGTACATGGGCGTCACCGTGTCTCCCTGGCTGCGGAAGAGGGAGTCGGCGAAGACGGAGAATCCCATGAAGGGGAAGCTGACGATCAGCCAGATCGAATAGAGATAGCACTGCCGGGCCACTTCCGCCGTCCCCCCGAGGAATTCGTAGAAGGGGAGTGCGAGCCGCGGTGCGAGCAGGGGGAGGGCGATGGAGGAGAGAAGGAGGATCAGCGAAAGGGAGCTGCTTCCGTAGGCTCGCGCCTCGTCGTTTTGCCCCGCTCCGAGGTTTCGTGTGATCAGCGACGTGGCGCCCGTCCCGATGCCGTTGGTCAGGGCGAAGACGATGAACATGGTGGGAAAGGTCAGCGCCATGGCCGCCATGGGGGCTTCGCCGAGCCAGGAGACGAAGACGGTGTCGGCGATGTGGAACAGGGTGTGAAAGAACATGGAGGCCATCGAGGGAAGGGCCAGCGTAAAAAGCGTTTTTGCCACGGGACCTTGCCCCATGTCGATTTTCCGTCGGGAGAAAAGTGCCATATCCTGCCTCGCTTTGCCGTCGCCGTCCAGTACGGGCGGGAGAGATTTTCCCATGATACGCCATGGCGGTATTTACGCCAAGAGAAAAGAGCCGCTAGAACCCGAGGGACTCTCCGACGATGATGACGTGGGCGTCGCGTCCGAAGGGGCACCGTTCGAGGATGAGCACGGCCCGGCAGACCCTCTGGGGGCTGTTGCAGTCGGAGCAGTATCCCGTCGTGGCGCAGGGGGTCGCCATGTTGAGGCGCTGTGTGTTGGGCGGTGTCGCTGCGTCACGGACCCGGGCGAGGGCGCTTTCGACGTCGCGGCAGATCTTGTTGACGCCGACGACGATGATGAGGCGGTTGGCCCCCCAGGCCATGCCGGCGACGCGGTTTCCCGTCCCGTCGATGTTGACGATCGTTCCGTCGAGGGTGACGGCGTTGCTGCCGGTGAGGAAGATGTCGCTGGAGAGCTCCTCCTGGAGACGCCGGGGCTTCTCTTCGGGGTTCAGCGCCGCATCCCAGTGCTGGTAGACGGTATTCCCCCGCTTGTGCAGGGCCTCGATAAGGCCCAGCTCCCGCAGGGTGACGCTTCCGGGGATGCCGACGGAGGCCTCTTCGGGGATGAGGAAAAAAAGAATCTGACGCGCCTCTTCGGAGGTCGCCGCGTAGCGGGCCTTGAAGCCCTTTGTTTCAAGGCGGGCGACGACGCTCTTTCCGAGGTTTTCCGCGTAGTCGTCGCGCACGGCCTGCCATTTCGCCCGTTCCTGATTCATCGTAACGCCTCCCTTTCTCGGATGTGTAAAAACTATACCAGCTTCGCCTTCATCCGGTCACGATGCGGCTGAAGATCGCGGCGGTGGCCACTTCCACGGCTGTAAAGGGAGATGCCTTGACAGACCTCCTCCTTTCCTTTTATAATCACCGGGTTCCTTGGGGAGGTGATGGCTCTGGCTTCGACGGATCTCCTCGACGAGAGAGTCCGGTTCGCCTCTCTCTTCGATCTTTACGGTGCCGTTCTGACGGAGAGGCAGCGCAAAGCCTTCGAGCTTCATCAGCTCCTGGACTGGTCCCTTTCGGAGGTGGCCTCCGACCTCGGCGTCAGTCGTCAGGGGGCTTTCGATCTCGTCCAGCGGGCCCGAGAGAGGCTGAAGGAGACCGATTCCCAGCTGGGTCTGGCCCGGCGGATCACCGCCCTTGAAAGCCGGTGTGAGGCCGCCTCCGATCTTCTGGAGCAGTGGGCCGGCTCGCTGCCGGAGGCTTTCGTCAGGGCGCTTCGGGAGAGGCTGCATGATAACGCGGAGGAGGGGGAGCCCCATGTTTGATGTTCTCAAGGAGCGGCTCGACGGCATTTTCAAAAATTTGCGCGGCAAGGGCAAGTTGACCGAAGAAGATGTCGCCGTCGCCCTGCGGGAAGTGAGACGGGCTCTTCTGGAAGCCGACGTGAACTACAAGGTCGTCAAGGATCTTGTCGAACGGATCCGGGAACGGGCCGTCGGACGGGATGTCCTCGAATCGATCACCCCCTCTCAGCAGGTGGTGACCATCGTCTTCGAGGAGCTCCGCGATCTGATGGGGCGCGACGTCGTCCCCCTGGTCATCGCCTCCAGGCCGCCGACGAGCTACATGATGGTCGGGCTTCAGGGGTCGGGAAAGACGACGAGCTGCGTCAAGATCGCCCGACGCTTCCTGAAAGGCCACAAGCCCCTCGTCGTGGCCTGTGATCATCAGCGGCCGGCCGCCGTCGAGCAGCTTCGCGTTCTCGCGGATCAGGCCAAGGTGGCTTTTTTCGGCCCCGAGCCGGGCGAGAAGGACCCCGTCGGCGTCGCCCGAAGGGCCCTCCGTTTCGCCGAGGACCGTCTTTACGACGTCATCCTCTTCGACACGGCGGGGCGTCTCCACGTCGACGAGCCCCTCATGGAGGAGCTTGAGGCGATGAAGTCCCTCGTCGAGCCCGAGGAGATCCTCCTCGTCGTCGACAGCATGACCGGCCAGGAGGCCGTCAACGTCGCCTCGGCCTTCAACGAGCGGCTGACTCTGACGGGGCTCGTTCTGACCAAGCTCGACGGCGACGCCCGAGGCGGCGCCGCTCTGGCCGTCCGCTCCGTCACGGGCGTGCCCATCAAGATGGCCGGCGTCGGCGAGCATCTTGAGGACATGGAGCCCTTCGACGCGGGCCGCATGGTTCAGCGGATTCTCGGCATGGGAGACATTCAGGGGCTGATGGAGCGGGTCCAGCTCACCGCCGACGACGGCGAAATGGAGAAGATGGCCGAAAGCCTCAAGAAGAGCCGCTTCACCATGGAGGATCTTCTCACCCAGATCCGGCAGGTGAAGAAGATGGGCCCGCTGGACAAGGTGATGGAGATGCTCCCCCTGCCGGAAAACATGAAACAGCTTCGGGGGGCCGAGATGGACCCCAAGCGGCTCCGTCACGTCGAGGCCGTCATTCTCTCCATGACGCCGGCCGAGCGCAGGAATCCCGAGATCATCAAGGGAAGCCGCCGCCGCAGGATCGCCAACGGCTCGGGGACGACGGTCCAGATGGTCAACCAGGTCCTGAAGCAGCACGGCCAGATGAAGGAGCTCTGGAAACGCTTCGGCAAGAGCGGAAAGAAAGGCTTCAAGCTGCCCAAACTCTTCTAGCGGCCTTCGGGCCTGCCGGAAGATTTCAGGGATAGATCGCAAGAGAGATTACCTCAGGAGGTGTCATTCACAAATGGCAGTACGCATTCGTCTGGCCCGTCACGGCCGCAAGAAGACTCCCTTTTACCGCCTCGTGGTGGCCGATTCCCGGTCGCCCCGCGACGGGCGGTACATCGAGCAGCTGGGCTACTATGATCCGATGAAAGATCCCGCCGACATCAAAGTCGATGTGGAGCGCGCCCTTCACTGGATCAAAAATGGAGCCCTGCCGTCGGATACGGCCCGCGCCCTGTTGCGCAAGGCCGGCGTTTTTGAGCAGTAAGCGATGCCTGATTATCGGAATCTCGTCGCCTTTCTCGTCGAACACCTCGTCACCAAGCCCGAAGAGGTGACGGTGACGGCGACGGAAGGCGAGGGCGGAACGATCAGCATCCGCATCACCGTCGCCTCCGAAGATGTCGGGCGCGTCATCGGAAAGCGGGGGGCGACGATCAACGCCATTCGTCTCGTGACGAAGGCCGCCGCCGTCAAGGGTGGAGATCACATCGACGTCGATATCGACGAAGAGCGCTCCTAGGTGACGGACATGTTCGCCGGGAAAGTCACCGTCGGTCGCATTCTCGGGGCTCACGGCATCCGGGGGGAGCTTCGCCTCCTTCCTCTGACCGATTTTCCCGACCGCTTCCTGACGATGAAAAGCCTCTGTCTTTACCGTCCCGACGGGGCCTTCCTTCGGGAGGCCGCCCTGGAAAAGATCCGTCGTCACGAGGCGAAGGGAACCTTCCTCGTCAGCCTTGAGGGGATCGTCGACCGCGACGCCGCCGAAAGCCTCAAGGGGGCCCTCGTCCAGATCAACCCCGAGGAACGCAGCGTCCTTCCCGAGGGGAGCTACTGGATCGACGACATTCTCGGTCTCGAAGTCTTCGACGAGGCGGGAGCCAGGCTCGGCGTCGTCATCGAGATTCTGCCGACGGGGAGCAACGATGTCTATCTCGTCGAGGGCGAGGAGGGGCGCCGCCCCCTGCCGGCCATCGCCGAGGTGATCCGTTCCGTCGATCTTGAAAACCGGAGGCTGACGGCCAGAATTCCGGAGGGGCTCTGGGACTGATGCGATTCACCGTCGTCACCGCCTTCCCCGACTTCGTCGAGGCCTTCCTCTCGGCGGGCGTCATCGGCAGGGCCGCCTCCACCGGGGCCCTCGACGTCAGAGTCGTCGACGTGCGCGACTACGCCGACGGCGACTACCGGCAGATCGACGACTACGTTTTCGGCGGCGGCGGCATGCTGCTCATGGCCGAGCCCCTGGCCCGGGCCGTCGAGGCCTCGGGCTCCGAAAAACCCTTTGTCGTCTACCCGAGCCCCCAGGGAGCCGTCCTCCACCAGGAAATGGTCGAGACGCTGGCGGGCAAGGAGCACCTTCTCATACTCTGCGGCCGCTACGAAGGCATCGACGAGCGCTTCATCGAGACCTGCGTCGATCTCGAGGTCTCCCTGGGTGACTTCGTCCTCACCGGAGGCGAGCTGCCGGCCATGGTCCTCATCGACGCCGTGGCCCGTCTGCTTCCGGGCGTCGTCGGCCGCGAAGAGGCCGTCCAGGAGGACTCCTTCTACCGGGGAATGCTCGATACGCCCCATTACACCCGACCGGCCCTCTGGCGGGACCGTCCGGTCCCGGAGGTGCTTGCCGGGGGAGACCACGAAGCCGTCGCCCGCTGGCGGCGGAGGGAGGCCGTCGTGAGAACGCTGAGACGGCGGCCCGATGTGGTGGCCCGGGCCGGCATGGTTCCCTACCTGACCCACGGCGTTTACGTGCTCTGCCTTCTCCCCGATGGGGCGGCTTCAGGTGAGGTGCCGGGGATGGAAACGATGGCCGGAGCCTGCCGGAGTTACGGAGTCCGGCGCTTCCTGGCCGTTCCGTCTCGGGCCCTGGATCGGAGCCGGGCCGGAAACGCCGGGGAGGGATCGCCCTTCAAGGCCTTCCCTTCCTTTGCGAAGGCCCTCCGGTGGGTCCGGGAAAAGGAAAAACAGGCTCCCTGCGTCGTCGGTCTCGGTCGGGCGGCACAGCCGGGGGCCGTTCACTGGAGCCAGCTCAAAAGGGAGCTGCTTGAAAAGGACCTCCCCGTCCTTTTCCTCCTTGATCTGACGGAGGACAAGGAGCACGGAGGGGACAACCGATGCGATGCCGTCCTGCAGCCCGTCCGCGGCGGCGACGGGACCGTCGGTGAACTGACAGCCGCCGGCCTTCTTTCCGTCGTTTTGGATCGGTTTCTCGGATGGAGATAAAACAACAAACTGAAAGCACCCAGCAAGGAGGGTTAGCGATGGATCCCCGTATCGCTCTGATCGAAAAGCGTTATCGCAAAGAGGATCTTCCAGAATTCCGCCCCGGCGACACCCTGAGAGTTCACGTCAAGGTCGTCGAGGGCAACCGCCAGCGCATTCAGCTCTTTGAAGGCGTCTGCATCGCCCGCAAGCACGGCGGCCTGAGCGAGACCTTCACCGTCCGCAAGATCTCCGGCGGCGTCGGTGTCGAGCGCGTCTTTCCCCTGAACTGCCCCTCGGTGGACAAGATCGAGGTCATCCGCCTGGGCCGTGTCCGGCGGGCCAAGCTCTACTACCTGCGCAAACTCAGCGGCAAGGCCGCCCGCATCAAGGAGCGCCGTTCCTAGCTTTCTTTCACTTCGGCGCTTGACGTTCTCCGGAAGGCTCCGTATAATACGTCCTGTCCGAACTGCGGGGGTGGTGGAATTGGTAGACACGCTAGCTTGAGGGGCTAGTGGGCTACGGCTCGTGGGAGTTCAAGTCTCCCCCTCCGCACCATCGAACGATAAAGGCCGGGAAGATCTTCGGATCTTCCCGGCCTTCTCATGGTTGTCCCGCTCTTGAACCCTCCTGCCGGCGGCAGATAATCTCCCGCTACAAACACATGCAATATGGTTGCATTATGCAACCAAGTTGCTACAATGTGTGGGTACTGCCTCTGCTCCCGCTGTCTCATTGACTCTGTGGAAGGGCGTGTCCTCCGATGTACCAGGAATCGGGAACCCTGCGGGATCTTTCCTGCGAAAGAGCAACAAGCCGTGACTGGAAGAAGCTGAATTATCTGGTGCTTCCTCTGGCGGCGATGTTTCTCTCCTTTGCCCTGGGGCGTTATCCCGTCTCTCCCCGTCAGCTGGCGGAGCTTGTCGCGGCCCGGCTCTTCCTGATCGATGCGGGGCCTTGGGACGTCCTTCATACGGTTGTCTTCAAGGTGCGGCTGCCCCGCATTCTGGCGGCGATGCTCATCGGGGCCTCTCTTTCCGCCTCGGGGGCCTGCTACCAGGGGCTGTTCCGCAATCCTCTGGCTTCCCCCGCCCTGCTCGGTGCGGCAGCCGGCGCCGGTTTCGGCGCGACTCTGGGAATCTGCCTCTCGCTGAGGGTCGTGGGGATTCAGGCGCTCGCCTTTTTCATCAGTCTCGGTGCCGTGGGGCTGACCTGTCTGCTCAGCGGCAAGATACGCCACGACCGGACCCTGGGGCTGGTCCTCGCGGGGATCATGACGGGGTCCCTCTTCACGGCTGCGACGTCGTTTCTCAAATACGTGGCCGACCCTTACGACAAGCTGCCCACCATCACCTTCTGGCTCATGGGGAGCCTCTCGTCCATCACGATGTCCGACGTGGGCTTCGTCGCCGTTCCCGTTTTTCTGGGGCTTGTCCCGCTCTTTCTCATCCGCTGGCGTCTCAACGTCCTTTCTCTCGGCGATGAGGAGGCGACGGCCCTTGGGTTGAACGTGATGCGCTACAAGCTGCTGGTCATCGTCTGCGCCACTCTGGTGACGGCCGCCTCGGTCTCGGTCAGCGGGATGATCGGCTGGGTCGGGCTGGTGATCCCTCACCTCGCCCGCATTCTCGTGGGCCCCGACTACAAGGACCTTTACCCGGCCTCGATCGTCGCCGGAGGCGTTTTCCTGCTCCTCGTGGACGACCTGGCGCGGATTCTGGCGTCGGTCGAGATCCCTCTGGGGGTTCTGACGGCTCTCATCGGCGTCCCTTTCTTTCTCTTCCTTCTCCTGAGGGAGAGAGGAGCCCTGCGATGAGGCTCGAGACGAAGGGGCTCTCCTGCGGCTACGGCCGCAAGACCGTCGTCGAGGACATCTCGATGTTCGTCGAAGGTGGTGAGGTCCTCTGCCTGCTCGGTGCCAACGGCTCGGGCAAGACGACCTTCTTCAAGACGATCCTGGGCCTTCTGGAGAAGCAGGCCGGCCAGGTGCTCGTCGACGGTCGTGACGTGGAGGGCTGGTCTCCGGCCCGGCGAGCCCGGCTCATCGGCTACGTGCCTCAGGCTCGGGGGGCCGTCTTCCCCTTCCGGGTGCTGGACGTGGTTCTCATGGGGCGGACGAGCCATCTCGCGCTTTTCGCCTCTCCCTCGGAGGAGGATGTCGAGAAGGCCGAAGAGGCCATGGCGATGCTCGATATCTCCTACCTGAAGGATCAGGTCTACACGCGAATCAGCGGCGGGGAGCAGCAGCTGGTCCTCCTGGCGCGGGCGCTGGCCCAGGAGCCGAGGATTCTCATCCTGGACGAGCCGACGACCAACCTGGATTTCGGCAGACAGTTTCTGGTCATGGAGCGGGTGAAGTCCCTCTCCCGCAGGGGGCTGACCGTGATCCTTTCGACCCACTTCCCGGAGCAGAGTTTTTTTTACGCCAACCGGGTCCTCTGTTTCAGGCAGGGGCGCCCGTTGGGGCTCGGCTCTCCGTCCGAGGTGGTCACGAGGGAAAACATTCGCGCCATGTACGGAATCGACGTCAGGATCATCTCCCTCGACGCAAGGCAGGGCGGTTTGAAGCTCTGCATTCCCGACAGCCTCGTCGGGTGTGTCCAAAAGCGCGTTTCCTGAAAGGAGCCGTCATCTTGAAGAGGTTCAGATTGTCGCTTGCCACCGCCTTTTTCCTGCTCTGCCTCTCCGCCGCCGCGCTGGCCGGCCAGACGCGGGAGATCGTGGACATGGCGGGGAGGCCTCTTGTCGTCCCCGTCTCCCCCCGGAAGGTCTATTCCACGAACCCCATCGGGACGACCCTGATCTACACCCTGGCCCCCGATCAGCTGATGGGGTGGAACTACGAGCTCAGACCCGGAGAGAAGCATTTCCTCCCCGCCGAATATCGTGACCTGCCCGTCATCGGCGGCTGGTTTTCCACCCAGACGGGTAACCTGGAGGAGATCATGGCCCTCAAGCCGGATCTTTTCGTCTCCATGTCCTTCATCAACGAGACGGCCCGGTCCTTCGCGGACAAGCTGCAGAGTCAGACGGGCATCCCTGTGGTTCTTGTGGACAACGAGCTGACGCGCCTCGACGAATCCTATCTTTTCCTGGGAAAGCTTCTGGGAGAGGAAGAGCGGGCCGAGGTCCTGGCCCGGTATTGCCGGGAGACGGTCCGCTCCATCGCCGACAGGGCCGCTCGAATTCCTCAGGACAAGAAAGTCCGGGTCTACTACGCCGAAGGGCCCGACGGCCGGAAAACCGATCCGGCCGGCTCCATCCACACCCAGGTGCTGGATCTGGCGGGCGGCGTCAACGTGGCTGAGGTGCCCATGGGCCCTCAGGTCGGGATGTCGTCCGTATCCATGGAGCAGATTCTCCTCTGGAACCCGGACCTGATCATCGCCTGGGGAGCTTCTCGGGGCGGCTACAGCGAGGGCATTGCAGGCGATACCCACTGGAAGGATATCGAGGCCGTGAAGAGCGGCCACGTCTACGCCGTTCCGGACAATCCCTTCTGCTGGTTCGACCGTCCGCCGTCGGTGAACCGCGTCCTGGGTTTGAGATGGCTGGCCAACCTGCTCTATCCGGAGATTTTCGACTTCGATATCGTCGAGGAAGCCCGAAACTTCTACCGCCTTTTCTGGCACTACGACCTGGGTGAGGAAGAGGCCCGGGAAATCCTGATCCGTTCGATGCGGAAGAAGTAGGAGGGGCACCGTGGCCGGAGAGAACGCACCTTTCAATCTCTTTTTGACCGGCCCCGTCGGCGCGGGCAAGAGTACCCTCCTCGGCAGACTGCTTCGAAGGCTGAATTGGAGGATCGGCGGCTTCCGGACGCGACCCGCCTTCGATGGGACAGGAATGTGCGGTTATTGTATCGAGCCTTTCGGTGCCGCTCATGGGGCGCCTTCATCCCTGATCGCCCGGCGCACCGACCGGGGCTTCGAGGCTCTGACGTCGGCCTTTGACGGTTTGGGGGCGTCTCTTTTGAGGAAGGCCCTGGAGGATCGTTTTGACGCCGTCGTTATGGACGAGATCGGTTTTTTCGAGGAAAGGGCCATGGCCTTTCACGATGCCGTCATGGCCTGCCTCGATTCGCCGCTGCCGGTCCTGGGCGTCCTCAAGCGATCGGGGGCTTCGCTCCCGCGCAAGATCCGCGGCAGACAGGATGTGCGGGTCGTGGAGGTGACTTCCGACAATCGGGACGGCCTTTTGCCGGAGCTCCTGCGGCTTGTTTCGGAGCGTCACCTGACGGGGGCATCCCCTTTCCTGGAGGGAGCAGAGATGAAAAAGACCGACGCTGCACAGTTTGTCAGGACGGCCAGGGAGGTCTTTGCCCCTCTTTATCCGGTCGTGGCGGAGCGCATCAAGGAAGAGACGGGGATCACCCGGGGTCGCTGTCTCGATTTGGGAAGCGGCCCGGGCCTGCTGGGTCTGGCCGTTGCCGAGATCACCGAGCTGGAGGTTCTCCTTCTGGACATCAGCCCCGAGATGCTGGCTTTCGCCGAGGAAGGCATCGCCGAGCGCGAAAGGGGTTCCAGGGTGGGCACCCTCCTGGGGGATGTTCATCGGATTCCTCTGGAGAGCGGTTCGGTGGACCTGGTCGTCAGCCGGGGATCGGTCTTTTTCTGGGAGGAACCGGCCCGGGCCTTTCGAGAGGTCTGGCGGGTCCTGGCGCCAGGCGGCTATGCCTGGATCGGCGGCGGCTTCGGGAACGGCGATCTGAAAAGGAAAATCACCGCCCAGATGAGAGAGCGCGATCCCCAATGGGAACCTCAGGTCCGGGAGCGCACCTCCGATTTCAGACTGAAGGCGTTTCGTGACGCCCTGGCCGAGGCCGGCATCGAAAAATTTCTCATTGACAACGACGATCGGGGCTTTTGGATCCGATTTGCCAAGGAATCGCGAGGGGGGAGGCCCTGCCGATGAGATGCCCCGTCTGCGAGCGGGCCTGTTCGGTCGAGAAGGGCCGGACCGGGGCCTGCGGCCGTTACCGCAACGTGGCCGGCCGCATGAAGGAGGTCGCTCCCGGAGCGTATCTCGTGGTCACTCCCGTGTCGATCGAGACGGCTCCCCTCTTTCACTTCCATCCCGGCGGGAAGTTCCTCCAGATCACCACGACGGGGTGCGTTTTCCGCTGCAACGGCTGCATTTCCAGCACGCTGGTCTCGGGCGTCTCGCCGGAGAGTCCGGCGCTGAAACGCCTCTTGCCCGCAGAGGTGGTGACTCGGGCCGTCGATGAGGAGTGCCTGGGGATAGTCTTCCTCATGAACGATCCGCTGGCCTCCTATTTCACTTTCCGCGACGTGGCGGCGAAGGCCCATGAGAGGGGCCTCCTGGTCGGATGCTCCACCAGCGCCTACTTTACGGAGGAGTCTCTGGCGGATCTGGTCCCTTTCCTCGATTTCGTCAACATCGGCGTGAAAGGCCTTTCCGGGGGCGTCTATCGGGAATGCGGCGGATCGACGGTCGTCCCCGTCATCAGGAACATGGCGCTTTTTCACGAAGCGGGCGTCCATGTCGAGGTCTCCTGCCTCTTCCACCGGGGAAAGAAGGGGGAACTCCGCCGCCTGGCCGAGATCATGGGGGGGCTCTCCCGGGACATGCCGCTTCAGATCATGCGCTTCCTCCCCCTCGAAGGCGCCGATCCCGGCCTGGAGCCGACCATCGCAGAGGCCGAAGCGCTCTGCCTGGAACTCACGAAGACGTTGAACCACGTCTATCTTTTCAACTCGCCGGGAAGCGATTTCCTGGATACCCGCTGCCCCGGCTGTGGCACGGTAATCTACCGCCGCGACTTCTACGGTCCCATGGGGGCCCGGCTTGTCGACGGAGAACCGACCCTCAAAGGAAACCGCTGCTTGGCCTGCGGCCGAAGCCTTGCCTTTGTGAAAGGCGACGCCTACAGAGAGGGAAACTTCCGGGAGATGGATTTTCACGGCGGCTACCCCTTCACGCGGGCTCTGGAGATGATCGAGGCCATCCTCATCGCCAGCGGCGTTTCAAGGCAGGAGCAGGTGCTGTCCGTCTGGGAAAGGGTCCTTGCGGAGGACGGGCTGAAGCTGCTCCACGACAACCTTCAGATTCCTGAAAAATATCTTTTCCTGGTGAGACATTTCGGACGGCTTGCCGGGGTTTCGGAAAAAGCCGAGGCGCTTGCCTCCTACATGGAGGGGAAACTGGCCGAAATCAAGCGGGGCTATCCCTCCATCACGAGAAAACCCCGGGCCTACTACGCCATGGGAACGCCTCTTTTCCACATCAAGGGAGAGCGCCTGGAAAACAACCTCCTTGAGGCGGCCGGTGCCGTCAGCGTCAACAAAGAGGTCCGATGCAAGGGGAGGCCGGGCATCAACCTGACGCCGGAGAAGGTCAACGAGCTGAATCCGGAACACATCTTCGTTTCGGGCTTCCTCTCGTCGCCACCTGAGGATTTCCGGCGCCGGTGCCGGGAAAAGGGGATCGACGTGATCGCCACCCGACTCGGCCGGATCCACACCTTCCCCTCTCCCGGCTGGGATTTCGGCAGTCCCCGCTGGATACTGGGGCTTCTCTTCATGGCCCGAACCCTTCATCCCGATATCTACGATTTCGACATCGAAGCCGAAGCGCTGAAATTTTATAGGGAATTTTACGGTTGCGACTATCATCCCGAAGAGGTGAACCGCTCTTTTGCGAAACCTCATCGATTCTGGACCTGGACGAAATAGAAAGAACGCCGTTTCACCCAAAATCAGCTAACCCCCCCCCACCGCAAAAGCCCGAAGGCATTCCGTTGACGGAATGCCTTCGGGCCTTTTAAGAGAGACTTTCGGAGCCCGGACCTTTCAGGTAAGAAAGGGCCTTTACTTGCGGAGGGGGAGGTCGGGATTGAGGAAGGCCTGAACGTCCTCGTCGCTCAGCGTGGTGTCATAGAACTCCCTGAAAAAGGCCTTCGTCTCCACGGCGAGGTCGACGTCGGCGAAACGGGAGGGGTAGAGCGTCTTCCCCAGCCAGAGGAAGCCCAGGATCGCCTCAGGCGAGGGACGGTCCCACCAGAAGGCGCCTACGGGACAGTAGTGGAGGCGGTTTTCACGGACGGCGCGGAGCGTTCCGATCTGGGGATGATCCCGCAGTTCCGCCAGCGGGAGAAGACTGCCTTCGTTTCCGCTGACGATGATCTCGTCGGGGTCCCACCGCAGCAGCGTCTCCGCGTTGATGTCCCGTCCCTTGCCGAGTTCGGAGGCCACGTTGATCCCCCCAGCCGTCATGATGAGGAACTCGCCCCACCATTCGCTCCCGTTAGTATGCAAGAAATTTCCCAACATGTAGTAGACGCGTTTGCGTTCCTCCCGGGGGATCGGAGCCGTGCGCTCCTCCAGCAGCTTCAATCCCTTCTGCCAGTAGTCGACCAGGCGCTGCGCCCGTTTTTCACGGCCGATGAGGGAGCCGACGAGGAGGAACTCCTTCTGGAGCTTCTCGATGTCGGCCTTTCCCGTGAGGACGGCCACGACGGGCAGGCCGGCGTTGGCGAGCTGCCTGTTGCCCTGGGCGGAGGTGACGCTGGCGATCACCAGGTCGGGGTTCAGCTTGAGGGCCTCTTCGACGTTGACGTTGTTGAAGGACCCCGCGTCGGGCAGTTCCTTGAAGCCGGGACGCATTCTGGCGAGGAGGGGGAAGGGCTTCATGGAGGGCTGGCCGACGATGAGGTCGGCTCCTCCGAGGACGGTCAGTTCGTGGGTCGCTCCTCCGTAGCAGGTGATGAGGATGCGCTCCACCTTGTCGGGGACGTCGACCTCGTTTCCGGCCATGTCCACGATCGTTTTGGCTGATGCCGGAACGGAGCCGGTCAGGAAAATGCAGACGAGAACGATGAGGATTCCGCGCAGGGGGGTTTTCACCTAAAAGACCTCGCTTTCATCAAGGGTCTGAAGCTGTCGCTTTTCCATCCGTTTTCCGATAACCGCCTCGGGGTAGAGGAGCAGGATTTCGACTTCGTCTCCCTTGTCATAGCCGGCGACTCCTTCGGGGATGCGAAGGATGCCGTCGGAGCGGACGAAGTTCGTGATCATGGAGTTTTTCAGGGGATAGGGCGAGACGAGGTATTGCCCGTCGGCATCCCGGGAGAGCGAGACGCGGAGCGACAGGAGGGCCTCTTTCAGGAAGCCTTCGAACCTCAGCTCCCGGGTGAGGAGGCCCTTGACGCTCCTTCTTTCCCGGGGCGGCTGGGCGAGAAAGCGGCTGACCATGGGGTCGATGAGGTGCTCCAGGGCGTACCAGGCCGCAAGGGCGGGGCCGGGCACCCCGATGACGGGTTTCCCGCCGATGACGGCGAGCAGGACGGGTTTGCCCGGGGCGGAGTTGAGACCGTGAACCAGCACCTTGCCCAGCCCGGCGACGACGGGTGCCGTAAAGTCGCGGCGTCCTCGGGAAGACCCTCCGTTGATCAGCACCATGTCCGCCTTCGACAGGGCGTCTTCGAGCCGTTCCGTCAAAAGGGCGGGGTCATCCGCCGTGATGGGGTAGAGGAGCGGTTCGGCGCCGATGTCTTTCAGGTAGCCGGCAAAGAAGACGGAGTTGGAATCGATGTTCTGCCCCGGGCCGGGAACCGTTCCTTGCGGAACGAGCTCGTCTCCCGTCGGGAGGACGGCGACAAGAGGGCGGCGCAGCACGGGAATCTCCCTGTGGCCGCCTGCCGCCAGAAGCCCCAGGTGTTGGGGTTCGAGACGCAGATCAGGAGGGACCAGGATCTCTCCTTCCCGAAGTTCCCACCCGGGAGGAAGGGTGCAGGCGCCTTTCTCGGAAGGCTCCTTCAGAATCCGCAGGGTTCCGTCGGCGGCAATCTCCAGGTCCTCCGCCCGGACGACGGTATCAAAGCCTTCGGGAAGGGCCGTTCCGGTGCCGACGAAGGCGAACTGTCGGTCTCCTGTCCGGTCGGGGAGGCTGGGCGGGTCGTCGAATCGGACGGCGATACCGTCGACTTGGGCCGAAAGAACCGTGGGGAGCGAGTGGCGGGCGCACAGCTCTTCGGCGACGACGCGGCCGAGAGCCTCCGCAAGAGGCACCCGTTCGACGGGCAGCTCATAGCGGGCTTCGGTCAGGATGAGTTCCAGGGCCTTTTCGACGGAGGTCCTCGGTTCCGTCTCGGCGGGAGGGGCGTAGGGGCTGAAGATCATCGGATTTGTCGGGGTCATCGAAGGGGCCTCTCAACTTTCCGAAGACTTCGTCAGTGTCGTGCGTTCGGCATAACGCCCGAAAAAATGATACCCGGAACCGCCCTCGGAGAGGATGTCCAGCAGGCCGTCGGCCTTCGTGACCTTGATGCCGCCCAGGCAGGTCACTCCGCGGCGGAAGAACTCCTCCGGATACTGGCTGGCCGTGGGGCCGACGACGACGACCCGGGCTCCCGGTTTTGCCAGGGAGAGCAGACCTTCCAGCGTGTCGTTCACGAGGGTGGTTCCCGTCGTGACCAGAAGATCCGCCCCGGGAACGTGCAGGGGGGCCTCCTCGGAAGGGGCGAAGAAGGGCATCTCGTCCTTCTTGAGCGTGCGGGGGTCCATCTCGAGGATGGTGAAGGGCTTCCCTCGGCTTTTCAATCGTTTGAGCATGGGGACAAGGGCTCCGACGACGACTACCTTCTCATTGTCGCCGATCTCGATCTGGTCGAGGGCGTTATCCCCGATCTCCAGGCTGTAGCCTTGCCCTTCCAGTTCCTTTTCGCAGCCCGCCGAAAGGGCGTTCAAGACGGCTATGCCCAGGGTCTTTTTCAGGGGGCTGCCCGGTTCCCACATTTCCTGGAGAATTTTGGTGACCGGCATCCCTTTCAGGCGCCCCGAAAGGGGCATGGCCCGCGCCGACGTCGGGCAGCAGACCGCTTCGGGAATGGCCTTGAC
This sequence comes from Synergistales bacterium, assembly GCA_018433595.1. Classification (GTDB taxonomy): domain Bacteria; phylum Synergistota; class Synergistia; order Synergistales; family Aminithiophilaceae; genus Aminithiophilus. Next base: position 647 of record JAHDQY010000019.1, on the reverse strand, counting down.
GGGGGTGAAGCTGATGCCGCCTTGGCCGTTGCTGAGCTTGACGCCTGTGAAAAAGAGGCCGAAAACGGTGCGTTCCAGCGAGAGTCTCTCAAAATCGGGTCCGATGAGGGCCTGAAGTCTCCCGGCCGTTTCTTTCAGGATGGTTCCGGGCTCGAAGTTCATGGTGTCACCCTGCCTTTCACTGCGATCCGCATGTCTTGCCCTGCGCCGAAGGTTCGGGAGCCGACGATCCGCTGAGAGGGTGCGGTAAAACGCGGGAAAAAGGATGCCGTTATGAAGACCCCTCCTCTGCGAAGAAGGCTACAAAATGCAACCCTGTTGCTATTTTGTGCCCCGTCATTGTAGGCCGAGAGGCGGTTTTTGGGCAAGGGCGGCCGCCCTGTCCCTGTTGTCTTGCCGACGGATTCTCTGCTGCCGAAGGCATGTCGCCGGGGTCGCAAGGAGAGGGCGGGCTGCCTTTGGAGAACGCCGCCATGACGAAGGGGCGGGAAAAAGAGGAGATTCGGCCCGTATCCGCAGGCTAAAGACATAGAAAAACCTCGTTGGCACCGCTGCTAGAGCGGTGGTAGAGTTTGGTCACCACACCAAAAACCCACACCAACGAGGTGATATTGATGGTATCTCAAAACGCTCTCCCCTTCCACTAC
>JAHDQY010000034.1 GCA_018433595.1 Synergistales bacterium | reverse complement strand
GATCTCCCCGCCCTTCTCATAGACGTACCGCATGGTGTAGGCGGACATCTTCCCGCAACCGAACTGAGCGACCTGGAGTTTCCTCTTCATACATGACACCCCCTGGATGCATATATTCGGATACCCTGAGGCCATCCTTCGGCTACCGTAAGGTCTATACCATGTATAGAGTCAAGGGCCTTGTTAAAACTTTATCGGGATCTGGAGTTTGATGAACATGCTCCGCTCGTTGCCGACGAAAACGGGGAGGTCGGTGACGACCTCGCAGATGTAGTCCCCGTCGAAGGCGAGATCCTTCTCGGCGGCGTAGGCGAGAAGCCGTTCGGCGTAGCTCTTCTCCTTGTGGAAGTTGTCGCAGGAGATGCAGAGATATGTCCGGGAGGGGAGCACTTCGATGTTCGACGAGCACTGGAAGTCGTCGTCGACGAAAATGAACACTTCGGTGGAGATGAACTCTCTTCTGGCGAGCCGCTCCTGCCGCAGGATGGTTCCCACATTGCAGAAGTAGGCCATGGGGAGCTCGTTGAGGGCGATATGGGTCTTCAGCTCGCGGAGGATGTACTCGTAAGTCTCGAGGCCGAAGTCGTAGAAATTGATGCGGCTGTCGTAGCAATAGATCTTCCTCTCCGGCATGAACTCCGTGAAGATCATGCCGTCCCCGGGCGCGGAGTGGTAGCGCCTGTAGTTGATGAGGGTGCGCTCCACGGATTTCCTGGTCGCCCGGAGCTGGGCGATCTGCTCGTCAAGCCGGTCTTTCTGCATCTCGAGGAGCCCCTGGACGACCGACACGTCCTGCTTGTCGAGCTGCTCCTTGATCTGCCTGAGGGACATGCCGAGGAGCTGGAGGCTCTGGATCATGTCGAGGCGGGCTGACTGCTTGATGTCGTAGTACCGGTAGCGGTTGATGTCGATGAACTGCGGCTTGAGAAGCCCCATCCGGTCGTAGAGTCGCAGCGCCTGCACGGAAACGCGGTTGATCGCGGCCATTTCCCCTATGGAGAGCTTGTCCATGGCAAAACTCCTTTCACGGAGCCACCGCAGCCTCGGCATACAGGGCCAGCCTAAAACCTGACGGTCGGGCTGTCAATGAAGCGGTCGGTCGTTGTAGCCGGACAATGATCGTGTCGCCTCCGGTTCGATGGGAATGATGAGGATGATATGGTTGAATGGACCGAGAGGGAGGTGTTCCGCCGTGAATCGAAGGGTCAGTGCCGCGATATTCCTGGCATCCGCGGTCTGCTCCTTGGCCAGACTGCTGTGCCTGGCCGGCGAGGCCCTCTTCTGGGGACTCGCTCTCTGCCTGTGGGCTGGAGCTGTTCTCGCCGTTTTCTGGGAGCTTGTCCGGGCGCTCTTTCTCTAGCACCGTTTGTTTCTGCGTCAGCGGCAGGTGGTTTCTCGAAGACGTCTTCAGTCGGTCAAGGCTTCGCGTGATTTCGGGCGACCGCTCTTATCCTCCGGAGGCCAGAACCACCAGTGGCTCCGAGGGATCGGGCGGCCAAGAGCCTCCTCGACCTCTTTGCGGTAGGCGGGCCAGGAGAGACGGCCGCCGAGAACCTCCTTGACCCGTCGGTGGAACGTGCCGGCCTCGCGAAGAGTCTGCCAGACGGCCGTCCATGCCTCAAGATAGCCGATCTGGCGGGCCGTCAGTTCGGGGCGCAGGAATTCGAGGGCGCTGCGGATCTCGAGTTCGTCGAAGTCCATCTCCCGCATCCATGGGGGATGTTCGTCAGTGAGCCAGAAAATGCCCGACTGGGAGCACTCCTTCATGAAGGCATCCAGTCCTTTCACGGCGGGCCAACAACGCATCTGCTCTTCGATCACCCGGAGAATCTTCGCGTCCATCGGTTCTCCTCCTCTTGAGATCGGCAACGGCGGGCTCTTCCGTATCCAAGGAGGTGAGGT
>JAHDQY010000033.1 GCA_018433595.1 Synergistales bacterium | reverse complement strand
TGTGCCCATTTCATAGCAAGCTATTCCAGGAGCACCGTCCGACTTGCATGTGTTAAGCACGCCGCCAGCGTTCGTCCTGAGCCAGGATCAAACTCTCCGTTAGTTTCTTGACAATTCTTCTAACCGAGCCTTCCCGACCCCTTATCCTCTCTGCCCTTTATTCTCCTGTCATGGTGCCGTAATAACGTAGCACTGCGAGGATATCTCGGAAGTGCAAGAGCTATCTTACCGGCCTTTCGGCATTCTGTCAATAGATTCCTCAAAAAACTTCAAATCGTATAACGCTTGCTTCGTCAAGGACATCCCTGACAAATCTAATAGGATTTATGTTAATGTAAGTTTTTACTCGAGCCTCAGGCTCTCGTTATGGAGGATCATACGGGTTGTCCCGTCACGCATCCTGGCTCTCTTCAAGTTCAAGGACATCTTCGTCGAGGAGAAGTTCCGTCGCATCCTCGTCAGTCCCCTCTTCGGCATCGTCAACAGAGGCAGCTCCCTGAGGGATGAGATCGAGGCCGATGCCCTGGGCCGCCTTGTTCCGCACGGCCTCGATGACTTCTTCCATCAGGTCCGGGTTTTCCGCCAGATAGGTCGCGACATTGTCCTTCCCCTGTCCAAGGGTCTCTCCTTTGTAGGCGAGCCACGAACCTTTGCGTTTGATGATGTCGAAGTCGATAGCCATGTCCAGGACAGACAGGTCCCGGGGGATCCCACGGCCGTAGATGAGCGAGGCATGCCCCGTGCGGAAGGGAGGGGCCTGCTTGTTCTTCACCACCTTGAGCCATAACTCGTGCCCCTGTACTTCATCGCCCTTGGTGATGGATTTGCCCCGTTTCACTTCGATCCTGACGGAGGTGTAGAACTTGAGCGCGCGACCTCCCGTTGTGGTGTCCTGCGGCCCGCCGTAGCCCATGGTGGAGATTTTGGCCCTTAGCTGGTTGATGAAGATGACGATGGCGTTGCTCCTGGAGATGGCCGAGGTGAGGCGGCGAAGGGCGTAGGACATGAGGCGGGCCTGGAGACCGACCTGGGTATCGCCGATCTTCCCGTCGATTTCAGCCTGAGGGGTGAGGGCGGCAACGGAATCGACGACGAGGATGTCGACGGCCCCGCTGCGCACGAGGGTATCGAGGATGTAGAGCGCCTGCTCGCCGCTGTCCGGCTGAGCGACGTAAAGAGCCTCGACGTCGACGCCTAGAGAGGCGGCCAACCGGGGATCGAGAGCGTGTTCCGCGTCGATGAAAGCGGCAACGCCGCCCCCTTTCTGCGCTTCGGCAATGGCATGAAGGGCCACGGTTGTCTTTCCGCTGCCCTCGGGACCGAAGACCTCGACGATGCGGCCGCGGGGAAGCCCTCCTATGCCGAGCGCAACGTCCAGGGGGAGAATTCCCGTCGGGATGACATCAACGGTTGCCTTTTCCTGGGAACCCAGGCGCATGATGGCGCCGTCTCCGAACTTGCCCTTGATATCCTTGAGGGCCTCTTCCAGTATGTCCTCACGGGTGAGTTGGGCTTTCTTGGCCACTTAAGGCCACCTCCTTCAGATTGAACGTCGCCAAAGGACGGTAAAGCGATCCCTTTTGGGGCCTTAAAAAACTCCTCATCAGGATGAGGTCTCCGACAAGCCATTTCCCCCAGTCTCTATCAGGGAGGAAGCTTTCCAGGTCTTCACGGGAGAGCCTGTTTCCTTCCCTGACGCGTCCGACAGTAAGATGCGGCGAGAAAGGACGGCTTTCGGTGCGGAGACCGACGCTCGCCGCAGCCTCTTCCCCTCTTCTGGCGAGATCGGCCAGAGCGTCAAGGTCGCCGCTGACGCCGACCCAGAGGACCCGGGGGGCGCCTTTCGGAGGGAAGAGTCCTCTCCCTCGGAGATGCAGAGGGAAGGGAGCGGCAGATCGCCTGCTGAAGCTCTCCCGAAGATGTCTTTCGACCCGTGAGACCTCTTCCTGAGAGAGGTCGCCGAAAAAACGAAGGGTCAAATGAAGCGATTCGGGCGCGACAAGGCGGAGACCATGACGGGGAAGAGCCCCCATCGCAGCCGCGAGGACCGACCGGATCGCATCGTCAATGGGGACGGCCAGGAAACATCGGAACCGCTCCTCCAAGGCTTAACCTCCTTTCGCTACCCGCCAGAGGGCCTCAAGAGCGACGGCGACGGTGAAAGAGCGGACCCTCTCCCGATCAAGCCCCGCAAAAAGCCGCAAAAAGGCGCGGCTCCCCCCGGGAGAGGACAGGCCGAACCAGACGGTGCCCACCGGTTTGTCGGAACTTCCTCCCTCAGGTCCCGCTATTCCGGTAACGGCCAGGGCAACCGAAGCGCCGTAAAGTCTTCGGGAGCCTTCGGCCATGGCCAGAGCCGTTTCGGAGCTGACGGCGCCCCTCCGGGAGAGAATCTCCCGGGGAACCCCGAGAAGTCGTTCCTTGGCGCTGTCGGCATAACAGACGGCACTGCCGAGAAAGACGTCGGATGAACCGGAGATGCTCGTGAGAGCGCCGCCCAGAAGACCTCCCGTGCAGGATTCGGCACAGGCGGCGGTCCAGGACCGCTCCCGGAACGCCGTCAGAACGGCCTCGGCCGGATCGGAGATACCCCGAGGCAGGCAATCTCCGGGAAAGAGGCGGACGATCGCAGCGTCAAGGCTTTCGTCTTCCCTTTCAAAAGCGATGCACACCCGCTGGGGCGGGGTCTCAACGAGAGAGACGGCGCCCCAGTCAGACGGGAGAGAAGCCAATCGGCGGAGCACGGTGCTTGCTGTCCAGCCGAGAACGGTTCGAACCATCTCATCCTCCCAAGAAGGCCGCGAGGCCCCCCTGCACGTAAAGCCAGCGCAATCCCAGAAGGAGACCCGCCGTCATGAGCCCGCCGACGATGTCGTCGGCCATGATGCCGACTCCGCCCGGCAATCTCTCGGAAACGTTGACGGGAAAGGGCTTGAGGATGTCCACAACGCGAAAGAGGAAGAGAGCGGGAAGGGCCAGGGCCCTCGGCACGAGAGCCAGAGCCGTCCAAAGACCGACGACCTCATCGACGATGACCTCGCCGGGATCCTCTTTCCCCGTGTCGAGAGCGTAACGATGCGCCGCCCATGTCCCGATGACCGCAGCCGCCGGGGGCAGCCAGAGCGGAATGGGGAAAAAGAGAGCCGGGATGAAGGCCGCTACGGAGCCGAGCGTCCCCGGCATGGCCGTAAAGCGTCCGAGGCCGCCCAGAGTGGCGATGAGGAAGGCGCCTTTCGAGGGTTCAGGCATGATGGACATCCACCTCTCCGATAAGATCATGGTCCAGGGCCTCCGTAACGGTGACGGAGACGAAGGTGCCGATCTCGATCCCCTGCGACGGGATTTCAACTTCCCCGTCCACTTCAGGCGCATCACGAAAGGAACGGCCCCAGGCAAGTCCCGCTTCCTCATCGACGCGCTCGACAAGCACCTGAAGGGTACGGCCGACAAAACGCCGCTGCCTCCGGCGGGAGACCTCAAGCTGTCTCGCCATGAGGCGATCGAGACGCCCCTGAGCGACAGGTCTCGAAGGCCGCTTGGGCAGGACGGCGGCAACGGTGCCCTCTTCCGGCCAAAAGGTGAAGGCGCCGACACGATCAAGCTCGTAACGTCCGACAAAATCAAGCAGGCGGTCGAAGGCGCGCCTGCCCTCGCCGGGAAATCCCGTGATGAAGGTGGTCCTCAGGGCAAAGTCCTGGTCCAGCGCACGGGCATAGCTCAAAAGCTCGCCCGCTCTCTCTGCCGTAACGTTCCGGTTCATGGAGGCCAAAATACCGTCATCGGCATGCTGCAGGGGCATGTCGAGATAGGGCAGAAGCTGCCGGCCCGAAACCATTCGCTCAAGGAGGGACTCACTGACTCCGTGGGGATGGAGGTATTGGAGGCGAAGCCAGATGTCCGCAGGCAACTCGCCCTCCAGGGCGTCGAGAAGGTCGTCGAGCCGTTGCCCGCCGAGATCGCGGCCCCATGCCGTCGGGTCCTGGGCGATGAGGCAGAGCTCGCGGGCTCCATTGTCGACGAGCCACCGGGCCTCGTTGACGATGGCGTCCCGGGACCGGCTTCTGAAGGGCCCTCGGATGGAGGGGATCATGCAGTAGCTGCAGCGGTTGTCGCAACCCTCAGCGATCTTGAGGTAGCGGCTCCAGGGAGAAAAGCCCGGCAGAAGCGACCGGTTCCCCCCGGCGACGACACCGAGAGCGGCCAGAACAGATTCCCACTCTTCCGACCGGGCCCAGATATCGACTTCCGGCAACTCGCGGCGCAGTTCCTCTCCGTAACGGTTGTAGAGACAGCCGAGAAGGCCGATCTGACGAAGTTTGCCCTGCATTTTGAGTTCTTCCAGATCGAAATAGGCCGCCAGGCTCTCCTCGACGGCTGGCTGGATGAAACCGCAGCTGTTGATCAGCGCCACGTCAGCCTCTTCCGGCGCCGAGACGAGCTCCATGCCAGCCGCTTCAAGACGACCGGCCAAAAGTTCGCTGTCGACCTGATTTTTGGCGCATCCCAGGGAAAGGAGAAAGATCCTGGTCCCGTCACGAACGTCCCTTGTCTTCATCGGAGCACTTGCAGGGCCTGCCCCGGTTCGACGGAACAGGTGAGGACATCGGCCCTGCCGCTCAAAGGCGCTCGGTTCTCGCTTTGCCAGTGAACGTCGACGTTGGCGGCGTTACCGAATCGGCACTGGGTCCGCCCCTTGATGTCAAAGGTTTTGCTGTCTCCCCTCTGAAGCGTTCCCTGGAAAAGGACCTTGTCTTCCTCGGAGACGCGAATCCAGCAGGCACCGTGAGCGACGATGCGAAGGACTTCGACTGAGGCGGTTTCCTCAAGGGGCGCCACATCGACGGAAATTTCCTTAAGCCAGGCAATATCGTCGCTCAGGTCGGGACTTGCCGCCGTTTCTTCGACGGAGACGACACTGAAATCCACGGAGGGAGGCAGCTCCGGAAGATCGATCGCCGAGGGTGGAAGCTCAGCGGCCTGCTGCGTTTCAACGGGTTCAGGCTCCCTCTCCGCTTCGGCCGCCGGAGGAGGCGTGACCTGACGGACCTGGCTTCTTTTTTCCCATACGACGTAAAGAGCCGCCACAAAACAGAGGACCAGCAGCAGATAGAGCCAGCCGCGGGAAATCTTGCGGAACCCTTTGGCCGGAGAAGCCGTCGACCCGATGACGTCTCCGAAACCTTCCGTCTCGGGCTTGGGCAAAACCGCTTCGAAATCCTCCCAAAGGTCCGAAACTCCCAGAAAATTGAGGTAGGTTCTGATAAATCCACGAGCATAGACCAGGCCCGGCAATTCCTCGATTCTCCCCGCCTCAAGCGCCTCCAGGAGGGGCACCCGGATCCGAGTCCTGCTTGAGGCCTCTTCCAGACTGATGGCCCGGCCTTCGCGGATCTCCCTCAACCTTCCGCAGAGGGCAAGAAACCGCTCCTCACGCTCTCCCATGAAGCACCCCTCCCAAAGCAGCCACCCGCAATTGACGAAGAGCCGCGAGAGGATCGGCGGCACCGAAAACGGAACTGCCTGCGACAAGGACATCACAGCCGTCGCTGACGGCTTCGGCCACGTTTTTCAGCCCTAACCCGCCGTCCATCTCGACGAGGAAAGAGAGTCCGTCGGCGGCCCTCCACTGGCAGAGGGTACGTGTCTTGGAGAGGACCTCCGGAAGGAAGGACTGCCCACCGAAGCCCGGATTGACGGACATGACGAGGACAAGGTCGACAAGGTGGAGGATCGGTCGGACCGACTCGATCGGCGTTCCCGGATTGAGCGTCACGCCGGGATGACAGCCGAGGTCGCGAACGCACGTCAGGAGGCGGTGAAGGTGGCTTGTCGCCTCGACATGAACGGTCAGATAATCGGCGCCCGCCTCCGCGAAGTCATCGACGTGACGTTCCGGCTCCTCGACCATGAGATGAACGTCGAGAATTTCGTCGGGATAACGTTTTCGCAAGGCCCGAACCAGGGACGGACCGTAGGAGATGTTCGGCACGTAACGGCCGTCCATGACATCGACATGGAGACAATCCGCTTCGCCGGAGAGTCCGTCGATGGATCGCGCCATAGCCAGAGGATCGGCGGCGAGAAGCGAGGGTGCCAGCAGAGGGCGCCCCCTGTCTAACGATAGCGGTCTTGCCATACGAACATTCCTCCCAGGTAGATCGTCACAGCGGCGCTTTCACGGTAAGGGGCATCAAGCGTCAGGTATTCCCCTCCCTTGACCTCACGGTTGAGGAGCTCCCGCGTCCCTGCCGCATCGACGATCTCGATTTTCAGCTCCATGGGACGCGTCAGAGGAGGAACCTGATAGCGGATCTTAGCCGTCTTCTGCGGCCCGGTCGGAGTCTCAGGAACCACAGCGGGCTTGGACTCCGAAGGAGTTGTTTTCTGCTCCGCCGTTCCAGGAGGCGTCGCCACCGGGACCGGGACCGTCGTCGGCCCTGCCTCCGGCTTCGTCTGGGTCGCAACGATCTCTGCCGGTGTCTGCCCAGAGGCCAGGCCGGGGACTTTAGGGGGCTGTGCCGTAGGCGGTTTCTTGAGCGTCGCCACGGTCAGCGTCACGGCCGACCCTGAGGGGACCTTGGCCCCCGGAGCGGGATCGAGCCTTGTCACAAGTCCTTCGGGCGAGGCCTGAGAGTAGACGGCGTTAACGGCACGAACCGTCAGGCCCGCCTCGCTGATGAGTTTGCGGGCAATCGTCTCGGAACGGCCGACGGCATCAGGAACGACGACCATGCCGCCGCTGCTTTTGGGGCCCAGGCTGACGAGGAGGTCGATCGTCCTGCCGGGCGACATCATCGTCGGTGCCGCAGGGCTCTGAGCCACCACGACGCCGGCAGGACGGCCGTCGTCGTGAATGCGCAAAACGTCGCCCGCCTTGAAGCCCTCCTCTTCGAGGCGGGCCGTCGCCTGAGTGAACTCCATGCCTCGGACATCGGGAAGGGAGAGGCGGGTACCTCCTCTGCTTACCTTGAGAACGAGGATTTTCCCGGGCTTGACCTTTTCACCAGGCCCCGGCCACTGGCCGAGAATGGTTCCGGCAGGCTGAAGCGATTCGACCTGGTCCACACGGACCAGAAGCCCGAGAGTCTGAGTCCTGTCGACGGCATCGATGACGGACAGACCTTCCAGGGAAGGAACGGCGACGGTCCGTCCGCCGAGGAATACCGTATAGACAGCCATGACCCCCGAACCCACTATCACCAGCAACACGATGAGCATCGTCAGACGGAAAAGATTGCGCATGCCCGTTTCCTCCTCAACTGCGCCGCATGAGAATGGCGACAAAAATTCCATCGGCCCAGGGGGTTTCGGGAAGAACATAATATCCCCAAGGGCGTCCACGCCGAGCGAAGCCCCGAGGCAGATCAAGGGCCCATTCAACGACATCGGATCGAGAGGCCAGGACACGAGCGACGACCTGCTCGTTTTCCTCTTTGAAGAGGCTCGATGTCCTGTAGACGGCGACACCTCCCGGAAGGAGACTCTCCACCGCCAGGGAGAGGAGCCGCTCCTGACGTTCCGCCAAACCGGACAGATGGCTCCGGCGGAAATCCCACTTTCTGTCGGGAAGGCGGGCCCATCGCCCGCTCTCCGAAGAGGGCGCCTCAACATAGATCCAGGCGACGCCCCGAGGCCGGTGGCGAATCCTTCGGAATCCCGGCAATGTCGCTGTCCTGACGCCCTCTTCGTGCCAGAGAGGCAGGACTTGCCCCTGAGGCGCAAGAAACCGTCCTTCATCCATCGGCTGGCCCATGCAGAAACCCTCTCCCGCCGGAAGACGCTCCCGCAGAAAGGGGAGGAGTCCGGCCGACGATTCGGTCTGAAAAAGGGCGGGCGAGGCAAACCGATCGGCGAGGAGGGCATCGCTCCTGAAAAGCCCCGTCACTTGGGGAGACGGCCAAAGACGGACGCCTCCGACATCCTGATCGGGCCGATGGCATGAAAGAAGCGGCCTCATCGCCAGAAGCTTCATCAGATAGCGAGCCTCATGGGGCCCCCAGGAATCCCGCAGAGGAGAAAGCCCCTCATCAGGAAAGCCCAGCAGCAGGGCCTGGTCCCGAAGATCCCCGCTGGAAGCGAGTTTCGCCAGATGACCGATGTCCTCTTCGTAGCAACGCCTCAGCATGCCGTTGACAACTTTCGCCCCCGCCTCGTCGCCCTGGAGAGACAGCCGCTGGACAAAGGCGTTGATCAGGCTTCTCGGCGTCAGGAGCACTCCCTCAACAACGCCTGAAAGCCCGAGGATCAAGGCGTCTCCCGCCGTCGGCGAGAGATCGCGGATGCTCCTCCGTAACAGCCGTGAAATGAGAAAGAGCCACAAGGAGCGCCGGCGGAGAGCACGGAAAAGAAGGGATTCGGCCAGGCGACGTTCTCTTCTCTCCAGGTCCGGAGCCTCGGCCTGGAGAGCCTGTCCCCAGAAATAATGACGGCCAAGGGCCCGCCAGGTCAGAAGGGCCGCCTCGACACCCCGCATCAGCGTATCACCTCGGCCGTCAAAACCTGGCCGGGCTGGCGAGTGGCGACAAAAAGACGGGAGGGAAAGGCCAGATGGACACCCCAGGAGGAGGAGCGACTGAAACGCACCTCGACGCCGAGAATCTCCATGCCCTCAACCCGGGCATCCGTCGTCAGATAACGCTGGACGAGAGGGCTCAAGAGGGGGCCGAAGCCGTTGGCGACGAGGAGAGCCACGACAACGCCCAGAAGAGAGAGATGTCCCGTCGCCCATAAAAGCAGCAGGAAGGCGACCGAGGCAAGGAGGTTGACGACAACGATCGTCGTTCCGCAGCGCCGGTGAAGGGCAAGGTCGGCCTCCCCCTCCCTCAGACGGCTCAACGCCTCTCTCGCCGCCCCGTGAAGGTCCGACGGAGAGCAGGGACCGTCAACGAAAAAACCGTCCTCGACGGCGTAACCGGAGAGAGAAAGCGACAAGCCGAGACGCTCTTCCAGCACATTCGCCGTCGCATGTTCCAGGGCATGGTTGCGGCGGACCTTGGCGTTGAAGAAGACGCTCAAAAGCTGCGTGGGACCGGCGAAAACCCAGAAAAAGGAGCGGAGCGCAAAGCCGAAAGGAATCATGACAAGGAGCAAGAAAATCGGGACAAGAAACAGGACCAGCCCCAGCCAGGGGGCCAGAAAAAGGGCTAAAAGCAACAGAAACAGAAAAAACATCGAGGGGAACCTCTCCTTCCCATCGCCAAGGATTCCAAAAAAGGGGCGGCCCGTCAGGCCACCCCCTAGTCTAACCTACCTTGGACCGTCGATAAAGACCGACGTCAGTCGTTTCTTCCGCCGGACATGCCTCTCAGCAGAAGAAGCCGCACCAGCTGAGCCACCGCCATCACGGAAGCCGCCACATAAGTCAAAGCCGCAGCATTGAGAACAGTTCGCGCGCCGCCAACCTCCTCGCCCGTGAGAATCTGAGTGTCCGTCAAAAGACGGAGAGCCCTGGCGCTGGCGTCGAACTCCGTCGGCAACGTAACGAGGTGGAAGACGATCACGCCCAGGAAGAAAAGAATCCCAAGATCCATGAGCAGGGGGGTCCGCAGAAGAAGACCGATGAAAAACAGCGGAAAGGCAAGGCCTGATCCGATATTGACCACGGGAACGATGGCGTTGCGGACCCGCAAGGGGCCGTAGGATTCGAGGTCCTGGACGGCATGACCGACCTCGTGGGCGGCGACGCCGATGGCGGCGATGCTGGTGCTGCCGTAAACGGTATCGGAAAGGTGCAGCGTCTTGTCCCTGGGATCATAATGGTCGGAAAGGTTACCGGCCACGCGATGAACGGGAACCCCTGAAAGGCCATGTCGATCCAGAAGAACCCGCGCGGCCTCCGCGGCTGTGACACCACGCCTGGAGGGGACACGGCTGAAGCGCTCAAAGGAACTTTTTACCTTCATCTGAGCCCAGAAGGCCAGAAGGAGCGCGGGAATCAACAACATGAACGTCGGATCAAAGAAAAAGGGGTACATCATTGCCCCTCACCTCCTGCGAATGACCGGCACTCTCCAACAGAAAATACCGATGGCCCTCCACCTTGCCATCGGCAATTTTACACAACTTCGACAAAAAGAGCAATAATGGTCAGGCTATCCCCGACGATAGAAACGTCTCATGACATCGACGACACGCTCCTGCTCCGTCTCCGCCAGTTCGGGGAAAATGGGAAGGGCCAGCACCTCGTCGGCCAGAGATTCGGCGACGGGGAAGTCGCCTTTTTCATGGCCGAGAAAGGCAAAGCAACGCTGCCGATGGAGCGGAAGCGGATAGTAGACGCGCGAGGCGATCCCCTCCGCTTCGAGAAAGGCCTGAAGGGCGTCTCTCTTTCGGCAGCGGACCACATACTGATGAAAGATGTGACCGTTCCCTTCGAGAACGGCAGGAGGCCTGACCTCTTCAAGAAGCTCGGCCTCGGAGAAGAGAAGGCCGTAGCGATCGGCGGCGAGACGCCGCTCTTCGTTCCAGGCGTCGAGATGGCGGAGCTTGACCCTGAGGACGGCGGCCTGGAGCGTGTCGAGGCGGCTGTTCAGCCCGACCTCGTCGTGATAGTAGGTTTTTCCGGAACCGTGAACCCGGAGGCTTTTGAGGTGTCCGGCATCATCCTCACGCTGGCATGTCACCATGCCGCCGTCACCATAGCCACCGAGGTTTTTCGTCGGGAAAAAGGAAAAACAGCCCAGATCCCCCCACGAGCCGGCCTTACGCGGCACTGCACCGTCCATTCTCCAGCTTCCGAAGGCCTGGGCGGCATCCTCGATGAGAGCGACACCCCGCTCCTTCAGCTCCGCCTCAAGCCTCTCCAGCGGAACCATCTGGCCGAAGAGGTGAACGGCGATGACCGCCCGCGTACGATCGGTCAGTTTTTCCAGGATCTGATCGGTTCTCATGTTGTAGGTGATGGGGTCGACATCGACGAAGACAGGCTTGGCTCCCAGGCGGGTAATGGCGCTGACCGTGGCAAAGAAGGTGAAAGGGGTTGTGATCACCTCATCGCCGGTCTTGAGATTACACGACATCAGCGCCAGCAGGAGGGCATCGCTCCCGGAGGCGCAGCCGACGGCTTGAGGTACGGGGAGATAGGTCTCAACGTCGCTCTCGAAGGCTCTGACGGCGGGCCCCAGAATAAAGGCCTGCTCCTCAAGCACCTCGTCCAAGGCCCGGTGGATTTCATCCCTGATACGACGATAGTTGCGCTTCAAATCAAGAGTGGGCAGATAATCAGGCTTCATGTGAAGATCCTCCTCGGGATGGGAATTGTCCCTGATGTCGCCTGTTTCAGTGAGAGTATCCCATCCAAGGCGGCGTTTGTGGCCTCTACTCCTCTGGCTGCTCCATGCCCTGGCTGGAAAGGGCGAGATGGCGCTGCATGATCTCGACGGAGAGGTCGGCATTGCGGTCCCTCAAGGCATCGATAAGCAGACGGTGCTCTCTGATGCTCGGATGCTCCTTGGGAGTCATCTGTCCTGCCTTGTGCCCCATGAAGGAGTCGTAAAAAACCATGTAGACGTTCGTCCGCGCCAGGATGTTCTCGACATAATCGGCCAGCACCTTGTTTCCGCTCGCCTCGGCGATGATGCGGTGGAAGCTCTCGTTCACCTCAAGGTACAGCTCCAGGTTCTGTTCCTCGAAAGAGCGCTCCTCGTCAAGGAGGGTCTCCTCAAGGCGACGCAGATGCCGCTCGCTGATTCTCCCGGCGGCAAGTCGTACGGCAAGACACTCCAGCTGTTCTCTGACAACGAAAGTGTCCTCCATCTCCCGTTTCGTCGGCGAAGCGAGACGGGCTCCGCTGTTGGGAATGATCACCACGAGGCCTTCGCTGGCTAGACGACGGAGCGCCTCCCGAACCGGAGTCCGGCTGACGCCCATCTGAACGGCGATGTTGACCTCGGGCAGACGCTGCCCCGGCCTAAGCTGCTTTGTTATGATCTTGTGACGCAACTCTTGGTAGACATAATCGGCAGAAGTCGTGTAAAGCCTCGGTTCGCGAGTCAAGTCTATGCCCTCCTTGGGTTTGATAAACCCTACTGCACAAATATCAGAATGCTATACCTCGAAAGAAGTGTATCATGGAATACAAAAAGGGACAAGAATCCCACGCCCATTAATTTATATTTAAACAGCAAAACAGAGGAGGCCCCTCGGAGACCCCCCCCTAGGCTGAACCGAAGAGAATGCACATACGACGGCATTGTACCATAAATAACACCGATGACAAGCACTATTCTAAGGTGCTCTTAAGAAAAGTTCAAGTTCGGACGGAGCTGCAATGTAGCCGGACAGACGTGCCGGAGGAATCGTCGAAGCCTCATCTGGAGGAATCTTCATCCCCGAGAGGAGCCTGGCCCTGCAGGGATGAAACGGCGTCTTCCGAAGCCTCCCAAGTCCAGCGCAGCCCTTCAGGCGGTGGCCACCTTCGATCAGGGATGCGACCTTCATCGAGAGCGAGCGGGGAAAGAGCCATGTCAACTTACGAGGGAGACCAAGCCCACGAAACCTTCAGCACCTACCGGTTCGAGCAGGACATCATCGTCCACCGCGAATATCGTGACGGCGATACTCCACCCGGCTGGGGCCGGCTGAAACGGCTACAGGAGGCCCTGAGCCTGCTGCCGGAAGGCAGCGTCGCTGGTCAGGCAACGAGAAGGACCGTTCAGGAATACGCCGAAGTTCCTTACGCCCTCGACTGCCGCTTCATCGCCAGCAGAAAGCCCTTCTCCATGAAAAAGCGATCGGGAAAGGCCGTCCCCCATCGGGGAAAAGCGCTGCAGAACCTGTCTGAAACCTCGCCGACAGGCAAGAGACCGATCCCGCCATCAGGAGACTCCACCTGGCCGAACTTGCCGGAGACAGTGTCCTCTTGACACCTCTCGGCACCGACGCAGCCTGGGGGCTCCGTTCCGCCCTGACCTTTAACCTTCTCAACGTCGGAGAGGACAATCGTTGTTGTCTTGTGCAGGGCGAAGGCGAATGGGCATAACGTCTGTTTCACAAAAATATCCTTTTTGGAATTGCCCTAAACTTCCTGTTTGGTGCGCTGACCACGGTACTGCAATACATCTCAGACGATGAGGATCTCAAAAGCCTCGTCTTCTGGAACATGGGCAGTCTTTTGAAATCCACGTGGCCTAAATTTCTGATCGTGGCGGCCGCGCTGGTGTTCTGCTTCATTATTCTGAGCAGAAACGCATGGAAGCTTACCGCCATGACCCTTGACGATACCAAGGCGCGCAGCCTGGGCGTCAATACCCACAGCGTCCGCCGCATGGTCATCATCTTGACCTCTCTGCTCACGTCATTTGCCGTCTGCTTTGTCAGCTCCGTCGGCTTTGTCGGTATCATAGCGCCACACGTCGCGCGTCAGCTCGTCGGCGAGGAGCAGCGGTTTTTCCTTCCGCTGTCGGGACTGATAGGCGCTGTCGTCGTCTCGCTGGCCTTTGTGGCCAGCAAGCTTGTCATTCCGGGCGTCGTTTTGCCGATCGGGATTGTCAGAGCCGTTATCGGTATTCCGGTATTCCTTGCCATCATCTTTGGGAGAATGAGGAGACTGTGATGCTGACGGTGAAAAAGCTCTCGTTTTCATATCATTGCACGAAGAAGACGCACCCCGTCTTTAAGGAACTTGACATCACCTTCAGCAGCGGGCTGAATGCCTTGCTCGGTCCCAACGGCGCGGGCAAATCCACACTTTTAAAATGTATCTTCGGGCTTTTAAGATGCAGCGGCGCTGTCTTTTGCGGCGGACGGAACATCACGCGCATGAAAACGAATGATAAAACAAAGTTGATGTCCTATCTGCCCCAGATGGACATCGAAATGTCTTCGCTGACGGTACTTGAGATGGTGCTGCTCGGCAGATTGCCGGAGCTTGGCCGGCGCGTTTCGGACGAAGATTTGAAAAATGTCATGGACACCCTGGATGCCCTGAATATCGCTCAGCTCGCCTCGCGGAGCTTCGGCGAGCTGAGCGGCGGTCAGAAGAAGCTGGTCTTCATAGCCCAAACCCTTGTGCGCGAACCTGAAATCATCCTGCTCGACGAGCCTGTCAATTCTCTCGACCTGCAGAAGCAACTGGAGTTGTGCCTTTTGCTTCGCCGCATAACAGAAGAAAAGGGCATCAAAATTGTCGTTGTACTTCATGATATCAACCTTGCCGCCAGGTTCGCCGACCATATTGTCGTCCTTGACGAAAACGGCAGGATTTACAGCGCCGGCACACCGCACGAGGTTATATCGGAGACCATGCTCCGTGAGGTCTACGGCGTGGAAGCTTCGCTGAACCACGATGAGAACGGCATCCCATCGATATCACCGATAAGATCTGTTCGGGATCAGGCATAATCTCACGAAAACAGGCAGAGGGGTTTTGCTGCCCGGAGTGCAGAAATCAAGGCATTTGCCTTGATGGAATCTCACCACCTTGCGCAGTAAGACCGATCCCGCCATTTAATTCCGGTTTGTAGACCGAAGAAGATGTGCTCCACCTTCGACCTCTTGCCAGGCCAGCACCCGGTTGTGAGCCTGCCCTTCGGCGATGACAACAAAGACAGGACAAGGGGCGACTCTATCTCCGGAGCGGAATGGAGCCGTTCGCTCTCCTTTCCTGTACAATCTACCCGCAGGTGTGGTATCAGGAAGTGCCTTTGGAGGAGTGCCCGTGAGACCTATCGTTCTGATTCTGTCCATCGCTTCCGTCTTCTTTTTCGGCAGGGCCCTGGGGGGCCTTGGCGGCTATCTGGTCGGCATCCCGAAACCCGAACTGATCGTTCAGGGCCTTGCGGGAGGCACGATCAGCGCCCTGATGGCTCTCCTGTTGTGGAAGAACCATCTTTGCAGCAAGGGGACGGACCGTCGTAAGGGGAAGTAACGACCTCCTTCAACGCAAGGTCAAATAACTCCAACGCCTTTTCCCTCAGATCCGCAAGGCTGTGTCGAGACAGGCGCGCACAGGCCTTGGCGGGAAGATCGCAGAGCAGACAAGGTCTGGCCCCCCTCTTCAGGCTTTCACGGCTTAAAGGGCCCCCCTCCGTTACAACATCGATATCGAGAATCCTCCCCCAGGCCGAGGCCTCCTCCATGGAAAGGGCAATCTCCTTGAGACGCCGGGCCTGCACCGAGCGGAAGGCCAACAGCGCCACCGGTCCGGCATCGTTTTCAAGCGATTTTCCGGCAGAGGCCCTGATGCCCAGATTCTCCTCGAATCGGGCGGCGACGGCTTCGACAAGGCGGCTGCCTCCGGGTACCCTTTTGGGCAGGCCGGGAAGGTTGAGCCCCACCTGAACGACCGCTTCAGCCTCCCGGAGGAGGCAACGCTGAATGTCCCATCTTTCCTCCCGCCCCGATAAAAGCCGTTCAAGGTCGCTTCCCTTCAAAATCGCCAGGCCTCCTTCAGCACCCGTACGGCTCCGGTGATGGCCACCCCGTCAAGTCGGCTCACGGAGAAGCGCACCCCTTCGACAGACCTCGGCGGCCAGGCGAAGCTCTCTCCGGCCGCCAGGGCCACACCCCGGGACCGGGCCGAAGCCGCCAGGGCCTTACCGTCAAAGGGAGCCGTAGGGAGCCAGAGGTAAATTCCCCCCTGGGGTTTGCACACAGGCAGGCCGGGGAGGTCCCGCCGCAGCGCCGAGACAAGAGCATCCATCCGCCGGCTGAGTATGGAGCGCAGACGCACAAGCCCGCTGTCGAGATCTCCTCCGCCGATGAAGGCAAGTGCCGCCCGCTGCGCCAGCGTCGAAACTGGCCCCTGGCGCTTCGTCTTGACGGCAAGAAACGATTCCCTCAATGAGGGAGGAAGCAGGGCGTAGCCGACGCGAAGGCCGGGGAAGAAGAGCTGGCTGAAGGAACCGATGTAGATGACTCTATCGGCCTCATCAAGGGATTTCAGCGCCGGGACGCTGGTGGAGCCGTATCGGAACTCTCCGTAGGTATCGTCCTCGATGATCCAGAAACGCCGCTTCCGGCCCAGAGCGAGAAGAGCCTGCCTCGCCTCGAAGGAGAGCGTCCTGCCCGTCGGGTTATGAAAGCTGGGAATGAGATAGACCGCTTCTCCCTCTCCGAGTTGCCCCATTCCGGCCAGAAGAGCCGCCTCCTCCAGGGGGAGAGAGCGAACCTCCATCGTCTCCGCCTGCGCCATGGCGAAAACGTCAGGAAAGGTTAAATCTTCGACCCATACCCGGGAAACACCCTGCGCTTTCAGAGCCGCCAGAGCTGTCGAAAGACCCTCGATGCCTCCGCCGGTCACGACAAGCTGCTCGCTCTGCACGGGAATGCCTCGGAGGACCCCGTGATGGACGAGGGCCTGGCGCAGAGCCGCCAGCCCCTCCATCGGCGCGGGGACGAAAAGTTCCGGACCTCCCTTGGACAGAAGGGAGCGAAGAAGGCGCCCGACAGAGCTCTTGGCGAGAAGACCCGGCGAGGGCCTTTCCGACGCCAGATCCCAGAGGATCTCATCGGATACCGCCCTGGCCGTGAGGACCGGAAAAGGCCGGGGGGCGACAAAGCTCCCGCTGCGCCCTTTCTCGACGACATACCCTTCGGAGACAAGGAGGCTGTAGGCCTCCGCAGTCGTCGTGCGGCTGACGGAGAGGGCCCGGGCCATCTCTCTCGTGCCGGGGAGACGGAATCCGGCGGCCAGGGCCCCTCGATCGATCATCACCTTGAGATGCTCGGCGATCTGCCGGTAGAGGGGGGTCGCCGTCCCGCGATGGAGGGGAATTTCGAGCATGGCTGCCTCCTTTGCCTTTCCTCCGGAGATTCTCTAAAATCCAGAAGGCCTTACGCATATTCTTCAGCCGAGGTGATGACATGGCTTCCAGCGGTTACGACGCGCTTCTTTTCGATATCGACGGCGTTCTGATCGATACCGATGCCTCTTATTTTACCCTCGTAGGACAGGCCATCCGTTGGGCCTGGGGATTCAGCCCCTGCCGCCGCACCGACGGAGAGCCCTTCACATGGGAGCACTACCGCCTCTGCAAGCTTCACCGCGCCTTTAACGACGACTACGACATCGCCTGGGCCCTTCTCTGCGCCGCAGCTTCGAAAGGGGAGCGCCTTCTCTCTCTGTCTTTCCCGACCCCGACGGAATGGAGCGCCCGCCTGGCATCTTTTGAGGGAACCGATGTCATGTGCTGGGTGAGACAATCTTTCGGGGAATCCTTCTCTCGCCAGGAAGTTCGTCTCCTCTGCGAAGAACTCTATTTCGGAGGGCAGGAGCTGTGGGAAAAGCGAGGCCGGCACCCCCGGATTCCCGAGGTCTCCGGTCTCTGGCGGATGGAGACCCCCCTGATACGCTCCTCCTGGAAGGATCTTCCCCTTCCGGTGGGAATCTACACGGGACGACCCCGGGCCGAGCTCGATCTGGGGCTGAGGCTCCTGAACTGGAACGATTTCCCCCGGGAGAGGGCGATCACACCCGACGAAGGAATCAGCAAACCTTCGCCGGAAGGCCTCGCCCTCCTCTGCCGAAGGCTGGAGGTGACGAATCCTCTCTTTTTCGGCGACACCGAGAGCGACCGAGAGGCCTGGCGGCGCTTCGGCAAGGGATGCTTCATCGCCATCGGACCGATTCTGAAAGATCACGATCCCCACTTCGACGACGTCGAGACGGCCTTGAAGGAAGCAGCACCGCGAGAAGAAGCCTGACGCTCAGTGGCGGCTGTCGCTGCGACAGATCCGCTCGATGACGGCCTCGGCCCTCGGCGAGCGCAGGTAGTCCCGGGTGACTTCGGGGACGAGGCGCTCGACGGTCTCCCAGTCGCCGCGACGGATGGCATCCCTCACGGAAGAGGCCGAGACGGCGGCCCCTTCGGCCCATTCGAGTCGGGGAATTTCGACGAGATCAATGCCGCGGCGGGGGAGAATTTCCCTCATGGCATCGTTGTAGCGTCGCGTCACGGGACAATAGGGCTCAGTGCCGACGAAGCGGACCCCGATACCCAGAGCCGGTGCGAAAAGATTCGCAAAAAGGGTCACATCCAGACGGGTCTGGAGAAGCGCCCGCTCCTCATCGCCGGATCCGCGGAGGAAGTAGGAAGGGAAAGTCGCCCGGGAGACGGCGTAGTCTCCGCTCCTGAGCACCGTCACGCTGTCGAGGTCAGCCGTCCCTCTGGCGACCAGATCGAAGCGGTCTTCGAAGGGAAAGAGGGAGAGGTCGGTCTCGACGACGATGACATAGAGATGATCACAGCGGCGACGGGCCTCCGTGACAAGGAAGCGATGGCCGCGGGTGAAGGGGTTGGCGTTGATCACGACGGCTCCCGACCGGTCGGCGGGGACACCACGCCTCTGAGAGGCCAGGTAGGCCCTGAAGGAGGCGACGCCCGGCTCCCCCATTTCCAGAAGGACGACGGAGGACTCGACCCGGGCCAATTCGATGAATCCTAGGGAAAGGAATCTCTCGGCCGCCTCAGCTTTGGTATAGACGAAAAGATGGGTCTTCCCCTGTTCTCGGGCCACCTGCAGAAGGCGGGAGACGACGACGGACGCAAGGCCTCCTTCCTGATATTGAGGATCGACGGCAACCATTTTGATGACCTTCCCTTCGAGGCTGCCCGTGGCGACGATCTGTCCGCCCTCGTCTTCGACGACAACGGTTACGTCGGGATCCCCCTCGAAAGAGAGGCCCCGGGCATTGAGGAAGGCCTCGATGGGGCATCGCGCCTCAACGGAAGGCCTGTAAAGAAGATGGATCTCAAGATCAAGCATCGTCGTTCCCCCTCAAAAGCTGCGCAACTCCCGCTTGAGAACCTCCCCGATGGCCGAACGGGGCAACCGGGAAACATACTCGACGAGCCGAGGGACCTTGAAGTGGGGCAAGCGTTCGCGACAGAAGGCCGTCAGCTCCCGCAGAGGAATGGGTCCGTTCCCGCCGGGAACGATAAACGCCTTGACGATCTCTCCGCTGAGGCTGTTGGGATAGCCGACGACGGCAACGTCCGTCACGGAAGGATGCTGCCGGAGAACCTCCTCGACGTCGCGGGGATAGACGTTGAAGCCGCTTACGATGATGATGTCGGAAGCCCGGGAAACGATGGAGAGATACCCCTCCTCATCGATGGAGGCGATGTCGCCCGTGTCGAACCAGCCGTCGCGGAAGCGGTCCCGGCTGAGCCCCTGGCACCGCAGGTAGCCCGGGGCCAC
This sequence comes from Synergistales bacterium, assembly GCA_018433595.1. Taxonomy (GTDB): domain Bacteria; phylum Synergistota; class Synergistia; order Synergistales; family Aminithiophilaceae; genus Aminithiophilus. Next base: position 3,704 of record JAHDQY010000033.1, on the reverse strand, counting down.
CGACGGGCCGCGAAGCCAGAGCCGTCCCTCGAAACCGAGGGGAAGTTCCTGCCCCCCATCGTCACGAATCGCCGTCGAAAAACGGGGCAGAGGGAGGCCGACGGTCCCCGGGCGTCGTGCAGCATATCCGGGGTTGACGGCAACGACAGGAGAGGCCTCCGTCAAACCGTACCCCTCCAGGACGGGGACTCCGAAAAAACGCCGGCACCGGTCATCGAGAGAGCGGGGGAGGTGATCGCCTCCGGAGATGATCGTCTTCAGATCGACGGGCCGCTGGGAGCCCCGGGCCAGTGCCGCCGAGAGATAGGCCAAAAGGGTCGGTACGGCGACGGCGACGGAGACATTGCTCCGCCTCATCGCTTCCAGCGTCGTTTCCGGGGGCATGAAGGTCGGAAGGAGAACCTGGGGAAGCCCTCTGAGCAGAGGAAGAAGGCCGCAGACGGTAAAACCCAGGGCGTGAAAGTCCGGCAACACGTTGAGAACGGTATCTTCGTCGCCGATCTCAACCACCCTCTCCAGGGCCGCCTCGACATTGTCGGCGAGGTTTCCGTGGGTGATGCAGACGGCCTTCGGTCGGCCCGTGGTCCCCGAGGTGAAGAAAACAACCGCCTCATCGACCTCCGTGCCGCCGGCTTCGAGCAAGGCGAAGGAAGGCTGGTCCCTGTCGACGGCGGATGCAACGGCGGGCAGGCCGGAGGAGCGAAGAAGGGAGAGGACATCGTGAGCGCCTTCCATCACGACGGCCCCTGATGCCTTGAGATGCGAACAGGCCTTCAAAACGGCATGAGGCCCTTCCTGGACGTTCATGGGGGAGACGGAGCCGCCAAGAGACCAGACCGCGACGGTCAGAGCCCAGAAAAGAGGCGAATTGGGCAGGACAAGGGCCAGCCGGCCGCCCGGACCGAAGCCGCCGTCGGCAAGACGTTCCGAGCAGCACTGGACCAGCTCCGAAAAGGCTCTCCAGGACCACCAGGTCCCTCGCCACCAGAGGCAACGCTCCTCCGGCTCCCTTCGGCAACGGCCGAGAATCACCCCGTCCAGTCTTGAGGTCATGGTCGGACGCCCCCCGCAACGCCTTTGAAATCATCGGGACAAAACAGCAGGGCAGACGACATTTACAGTGTCAAGGCCAGAAAGGCTTGCCAAGCCGCCGCCAGAGGGAGAATGGCCTCGGGGACATCGTTTTTCGGGTGATTCACGTCAAATTCGGAGCCCGTTCCCAGGAACATGAAGACGGAAGAGGCCTGATCTCCGTAGAAAGAGAAATCCTCTCCCGAGAGGACCGGACGCTCCATGACGTCAACGGCTTCGTCGCCGAAGAAAAAGCGGGCCCGCTCCAGAAGCTCAACCGTTTTCTCCGGGTCGTTTTCGACGGAAGGGTAGTTGCGGGAATATTCGATGTGGGCGCTGGCCCTGTAGGCTCGGGCCATCAGAGGGACCAGAGACTCCAGACGCTCCTGGACGAGATCGCGTATTTCCCCGTTGAAGGCCCGAAGCGTCCCCCAGAAATGGGTCTCTTTGGGAATGACGTTGTAGGCGTCTCCCGCCTCGACCTGGCCGAAGGAGATCACGACGGTCTCCTGGGGATCGATCTCGCGGCTGACGACGTTCTGGATTGCCAGCAGAAGATGGGCTCCGATCGTTACGGTATCGATGGCGGTATGGGGAGATGCCGCATGACCGCCCGTCCCCTGAACCTCGATGTGGATCCGATCGGAGAGAGCCGTCATCGTCCCTGGCCGCAGAGAGAGGACACCGAAGGGGATCTGGGGACGGAAATAGACGCCCAGGACGAGTCCGACGGAGAAACGCTGAAAGAGACCGGCCGAAACGAGAGCCTTGGCTCCGGCCCTCCCCTCTTCGGCCGGCTGGAAGAGAAAAATGACGGGCCGGGAAAGCTCCCGGGCCCGACCGGCGAGAATCACAGCCGCTCCCAGAAGAGCCGCCATATGTCCGTCATGGCCACAGGCATGCATGATGCCGGGGATACAGGAGGCAAAAGGAAGCCCCGTCTCCTCCTCAAGGGCCAGGGCATCCATGCCGCAGCGCAACATCAGGGCGGGACCGGGGAGATCCTCGCCCAGGACGGCGACAACGGACGTGGCGACCCCGAAAGAACGGTAGACCTTTATCGCCGGCAGAGCCTCCAGAATCTGGGCGACTCGCGACGATGTCACGTTTTCTTCAAAAGCCAGCTCGGGGAATTGATGGAACTCTCTTCTCCAACCGACGATCTTTTCAGAAAATCCCTCGGCTTCCGCCAGAAGCTGGGCTCCCAGAAGGCGCTGCTCCTGATGGATTTCTGTCATCATCCTCCACTCCCTCCCCTTCTTCCGCGAAAGACCGATGTCAAGAAAGCCAGCGGCGGAAGATCGCAGGCTGGCTCCAGGGCTCCAAGACCAGGGGCGTCGCCACGGCGGCCCCCAGGGACCAACCCCCGGGAAGAGGGATCGGGTTTCCCTTCTCGTCGGAAACGCTCCAGGGCTCGGGAAGATCGACGGCTCCCCGAATCTTGAAGTTCCCCGGCATCCAGCCACGCACTCTCTCCTTCCCCCTCAGCAAACCCCTGTCATCGGCAAGACCGGGAGGTGCCGCCTCCGCTCGACAGGACAGGCTCTCCGATTCCTTAAGGGCCGTTTCGAAGGGAAGAACACCGAGACCTCGTACAATGTTTTCTCCGAAAAACAGCTTTTTCCCCATAGGGGGAAGAGAACCGCCCATCACAAGAGAAGGGGAGGTCCCCTTGAAAGCGAGAGGAAACTGGGAGCGAAGCCCCGTGTCGGTCGCCATAAGGAGGAGAACCCTTCTGGCCATACCCGGCAGGAGGATGATGGCGTCGCTCCGCTCCGCGATCCTTCCTCCGGTCAGGGGCGATTCTACGACGCGACAGCCCAATCCCTTGAGAAAAAGGGACCAGGAGTTGCCGGCGAGATCGACATCGTCAGGCCTTAAAAGGGTCACCAGAGGCCGTGCGGGGAGAGGTTCAACCGGAAAGGGCGACTCCTCCCAAAAACGACAGTAGGAGGCGAGGGCCGAAAAGAAAGGCCAGCCGATCTGACCGCTCAGCGACTCCAGTTGAGCCGCCGCCGCCCGGAGAGGGAGAATCGACGACCGCCAGGATGAGCCGTCGAGAAGCGCCTCAAGCGAAGGAAGAGGTCGTTCCAGGTGGCGGGGGACGAAGCCGAGTCCCAAAGCCGGCATCCTGCGCCCCATTTCCAACTCCAGAAGCTGGTACTCTCTCAGATTGGGAAGCGACGCGAAGAGGAATGCCGCGGGCTCGCCGATCTCCTGGCGATGGGCGTCTCGAAAGACATCCTGAGCCAGGTTCGCCGTCACCATGGAGGAGCCGTCGCCGTAGATCAGGGGGACAAAGGCACCGCCGAGATGGCGAAAGACATCGGCCGTCAGCGGGTCGATATGCACCTTCTCCTCCTCGAGCCGCCCTTGCGAGAGAGGCGCCAGAATCAGGTTCAGCGCCTGTTCATCGGCGCCGGCCTGGAAAAGAACCCTCAGGTTTTTCGGGCTGCCGCAGAGCCATGGGTCGAGCAGGGTCACCTCCTGCTCGCAAAGCCGCTGAAGCAGGACGGCCAGGTGAGAATCCGTCCCGACGAGGAAGAGACGGAGACGATAGCCTCTCTGGTGAAGCACGGAAGCCACCAGGAAGGAGGGTGGCATTTCCCCTTTCCGCCCTTCGCAGGCGATGA
>JAHDQY010000005.1 GCA_018433595.1 Synergistales bacterium | reverse complement strand
GTGGCTTTTGCGGAGGGGTCACACCCGGTTCCATGCCGAACCCGGCAGTTAAGCCCTCCAGCGCCGATGGTACTCCGGGGGGAACCCGCGGGAGAGTAGGTCGCTGCCGAAAACCTTATACGACAGACGGGGGGAGGTCCTTTCAGGACCTCCCCCCGTCTGTCGTGTTGGGAGGTTGCCCTGCGGGAACCTTCCTCTCCGTCCTTTCACCCTTCTTTTTCAGCCCAATGCCTGCTGCTTTTCTTGCGGCGCTTCTCCTCTTGTTTCCGTTTTCGATGTTGCCGAGGTAAAGAAGCCGATAAACACTAAATTATAAATTTATTTTAAGGAATAATAAAAAATTAAGAATAAGTGCTTCGAATAGATCTTTTGGGAGTTGTCGCAAATCTCTCGTGCGGAGGCTTTTGCGGTTTGCCCTTCGGTGTTCCCGCTTATTGACAATCCAATTATTGTTTGATGAGAAAGGTTATGATATAATTCTCGAAGTATTTCGGTAAACTGTAGATGCGACCTGCGTTGAAAAAAATTGAACTTCCTTGTCGGTGTGCCATGATTATAACAAAACTAAAATGAAATTCCCTTATATCATCCGGTCTGCGTTCTTGGTTCACAGATCTCCGGAGTTTGAGCGATCAAAAATCACATCGCCGTTTTTTCAATAAGCGCCTCTGAAAGGAAGCTATTGCGACATGTCGGAAAACAGCCCCGTTCGAATCGGAGATCTGCTTCTTGAGGCTCAGGTGATCACGCCCCGTCAGCTGGAATCGGCCCTGAAGGAACAGCGGCAGACGGGGATGAGGCTTGGCGAGGTCCTCGTCAAAAATGGATGGCTGACGGAGCGGCAGCTGACGGAGTCGTTAAGTCACCAGCTGCGGATACCTTTGATTTCCCTCTCCCGCTATCGTCCTCAGCCGGAAGCGATCCGGGCCTTGCGCGAAAACGTCGCCCGCCGCCTCGAGGTGATCCCCCTTTCCATAACAGACGGCAACCGTCTTAAGGTCGCCATGGCCGATCCTCTTGACCTGCTGGCTGTCGATGAATTGCGGCTTGTGACCGGCATGGAGATCGACCTTGGCGTCGCTGTCCCTTCCGAGATCCGTCACGAGCTGGAACGGGCCTACATGATGAGGGACTCCTTCGAGGATGCCATGGTCGAGGTCGTCGAGGGGGAAGGGACGATCGAGATGGATCTTTCGGCGGCGGAGGCTTCCGTTGACGATGCTCCCGTGATCAAGATCGTCAACGATATTCTGGAGCAGGCTGTCCGTGAAGCGGCCTCGGATATTCACATCGAGCCTTTCGAGCGTAACTCCCAGGTCCGCTATCGAGTCGACGGGCAGCTTTTCAACGTTCTGGATTACCCCAAAAGCCTTCACCCGGCCGTCGTTTCGCGCATCAAGATCATGTCTGAAATGGATATCGCCGAGCGACGCAAACCTCAAGACGGCCGGATCCTCATCAAGGTGCTCGACCGCCGTGTCGATCTTCGCGTTTCGGCGCTGCCCACGATATTCGGCGAAAAGATCGTCTTCCGTCTCCTCGACCAGGCCAACGCCAAGGTCGGTCTTGAGAAGATCGGCTTCAGCGAAGATGACCGTTCGCTCATCGATGATATCCTCGCCGTTCCCTACGGCATCATTCTCGTTACGGGACCCACGGGAAGTGGCAAGAGCACCACGCTCTATTCGATGCTCGAAAAGATCAACCACCCCGAGGTCAACATCGTCACCGTCGAAGACCCCGTCGAATACACCATCTCCGGCATCAGTCAGGTCCATGTCAACGAGAGGGCGGGTTTGACCTTTGCGGCGGCGTTGCGCTCCATCCTGCGCCAGGATCCGGATAAAATCATGGTCGGCGAGATCCGTGACACCGAGACGGCCCAGCTTGCCATCAGGGCTGCGCTGACGGGGCACCTTGTCCTTTCGACGCTGCATACCAACGATGCCCCCAGCGCGGCCATCCGGCTGATCGACATGGGAATCGCCCCTTTCCTCGTCGCCTCGTCGGTGACGGCGATGATTGCCCAACGCCTCCTCCGGCGCCTCTGTCCCGACTGCCGTCAGGAATATGAAGTCCCCGATCCGGTCTGCCGCTCGCTCGAAATCCCTCAAGGCTCCCGGGCCTGGCGGCCTGTCGGCTGCGATCGGTGCCGCGGGACGGGTTACGCGGGACGGACGGGGGTCTTTGAGATTCTCGTCGTCTCCGAGGAGATGCGCCGTCTCATCAGCCGGGAAGTCAGCGGCGACGAGCTGCGTCATCTCGCCCTCAAGTCCGGAATGAAGACTCTCCGTTCAGGCGGCGTTGAAAAGGCCCTGCAAGGTGTCACCAGTCTTGAGGAGGTCCTTGCGGCCACTTTCGAATAATCCGTCACCAAAAGGGGGAAGACGGCAATGACCGTTACCGTCAGCGTTCATGCCTTGCTCGCGGAAGTCATCAGAAGAAACGCCAGCGACGTCCATCTCGCCGTCGAGCTGGTCCCGACGTTGCGCGTAGACGGACATCTGCGGCCGGTCGCCAACCTTCCTCCGCTCAAGCTCGACGACATGGACGCCATCCTCGCTGAACTGCTCTCGGCAAAACAGCGGCAGCAGTATTTCGAGAAGCGGGAGATCGATTTCAGCTTCTCTTTCAAAGGCGGCGCCGACGGTTTTTCAGGACGTTTCCGCGCCAACGGATACTATGAGCTGGGGCGACCCTCTCTGGCGTTGCGTCTCATTCCCGACAAGATCCGTTCCCTCGGTCAGCTCATGCTGCCCGAGTCCCTTCAGGCCGTCTGTCAGGCGCGACGAGGGCTTTTTCTCGTCACGGGTCCCACAGGGCACGGCAAAAGCACGACTCTGGCCTCGCTTATTCAGGAGATCAACCAGACGCGGAGCTGTCACATCGTTACCATCGAGGATCCCGTCGAGTATCTTTTCCGCTCCGAGCGTGCCATGATTTCTCAGCGAGAAGTTGGCTCCGATACGGTCAGTTTCAACGAAGCCCTTCGCCGCGTTCTCCGTCAGGACCCCGATGTGATCATGATCGGCGAAATGCGGGATCTTGAGACGATCGGCGCAGCCATCACCGCCGCCGAGACGGGACACCTCGTTCTGGCCACGTTGCACACGTCCGACGCCGCTCAGAGCGTGGACCGCATCATTGATGTCTTCCCTTCCCAGCAGCAGAGACAGGTCCGCCTTCAGTTCAGCAACGTCCTCATCGGTATCTGCTCTCAGCAGCTCATCGCCGTTGTCGGAGGAGGGCGCATCGTCGCCACGGAGCTGCTCCTGGCCAGCAACGCCATCCGCAACTGCATTCGCGAGGGTAAGCTGGGGCAGATCAGAAGCTTCATGCAGACCGGCAGCGAGTCGGGCATGCACACCATGGAGCAGGACCTGGCGCGCCTCGTCAGAAAAGGCACTCTTCCTTACGATGAGGCCGTCAGCTACGCCTATGACCCGAAAGACCTGGAGCGCCTCGTCTTTGAAGGTCATTAGGGGTTTTCTACAGAAAGGAGGGAGAGTGCGGTGGAGTATCGCTACCGGGCACGAAGCGCCGAAGGGGCAATCGTCGAAGGAATCCTCACTGAAATGAAAAGCCAGTCCGAGGCCGTCGGCTGGCTTCGTCAGCGCCGCATGACCCCCATCGCGGTCGTCGAGAGAAAGCGGGAGACCGAAAGCGCCTCTCCTTCCCTTCTTGCGCAGCTGCGCCGTCTTTCGACGGTCTCTCTCAAAGAGAAGGCCCTTTTCTTCCGTCAGCTTGCCACGATGATCTCCGCCGGAGTTACCCTAGGCTCTTCCCTGGATCTTCTTGCCAGGCAGGTCAGCAACCCTCGATTCGCTGAGGCCATCATCTTCGTTAAACAGCGGATCGACGGAGGACAGACGTTCGGCGGCGCCTTGAAAATGCGCAGGGAGTTTTCCCCTCTCATGGTCGCCGTCGTCCGCGCCGGCGAAGAGGGGGGCGCTCTCGACAAGAGCCTTGACCGCCTCGCCTCTTTTCTTGAACGTCAGGATGCCCTGAGGCGCAAGATCGTTTCGGCCATCTCCTATCCCGCCGTCGTCTTCAGCTTCGCCCTCTTTGTCCTCTACCTTTTGGTCACCGTCGTCGTCCCCCGTTTCTCGACCGTTTTCGGGAGCCTCAGCATCGAGCTCCCCGCCATCACGCGTCACACCTTCACCGCCTCTCTCTGGTTCCGCGACCACTGGTACGTGCCGCTTCTGATCGTCGCCGCCGTCGTCGGAACCTTTGTCGGCCTGGGTCGCCTCAAGGGCACCAAGATCTACGTCGACGGAATCAAGCTTCGCCTTCCCATCTTCGGCGATCTCATTCTCAAGTCCTCCATGGCCCGAAGCAACCGCACCCTGGCCTCTCTTGTCGAGGCGGGCATCCCTATTCTTCAGTCCCTTCTCATGACGGCGGAGACGGCCGGAAACGATGTCATCGCCGACGCCTTCAAGTCCATTGAGGAAGGGGCTCGCCGCGGCGTCAGCATCGGAGAGCTCATCAAGCGCCAGTCCGTCTTTCCGGCCATGGTGGGGCATATGGTCACCGTGGGGGAGCAGACGGGCCATCTCGAAGAGATGCTCAACAAGGTGGCCGACTGGTTTGAAATGGAGCTGGACGAAAAAATCAAGCGTCTCACGTCCATCCTCGAACCGCTGCTGATCATCTTCGTGGGTGGAGTTGTCGCCGCCGTGGCGCTTGCCGTCTTTCTTCCCATCGTCACCGCCATCCAGTCAATGATCTGACCGAATTTTCAAAAGGGCAACCCTTCCGTTACGGTCCCGATCGGCTCCGGAAAAAGTCCGGTCGGTCAGCCAAGGTCATTCATGAAAAACGAAAATTCGGAAAACTTAGAGACGGCTCCATTGAACCTGGATCTCTTGCCGTCTCTGTGATGAGGTGTTATTATGGGATTTAAATTTTTTTCTTAATAATAAATAATACTTTTTGCGCGAGGAGGTGATTGATGAACGGGCGCTTTTTCTTTGGGTACGGAGAAAACATGGAAGTTTCGCTTTTGAGGCGTCGCCAAAGGCCGCCTCGTCTGAACCGATAAGGAGGCAGATTCTCATGAAAGAACTTAAAGGCAGGACCAAGCGCCGCGGTTTCACCCTGGTTGAGCTCCTCATCGTCATCATCATCATTGGCATTCTCGCTGGAGCCATGATGCTCGTCGCCGGATCGGGGACGGCCAAGGCACAGGCCACCAAGATCGTCTCCGACCTCAGGACGGGCAAGGCCGCCGCACTCATGTGTTATGCCGAGGAAAGCGAATGGCCTACCGATGTAGCTGACCTTGCGGCTTATCTGGACAAATCGCTGGATCATGGTGAATTTCAATTCATAAATAGCGGAGACAGTTTCGGCTACATGGGGGCTCTCATGCAGGATAGCAAGGTGACGGCTCAACTTCAAAAGATCGCTGAAAAGGAAAAGAATCTCTATGATGATGCTGGTGCGGAATATACAAGCGGCAAGGGCGAAATCTATGTCAAGGTGAAATAAGGTCTGATTCCCATGCGTCGCGGCTTCTCTCTCGTCGAATCTCTCATCGCCATGACGATCCTTTCCATCGCCCTTCTGGCGATGGCCCTTGTCCCCGTGGCGACTACGAAGCTTCTGGCCTCGGCGGCCCGGAGGGAGAGGGCCTCGGCGCTTGCCGTCGGGCTTGTGGAAGCGGTGGAGGCCGTCTCCTTCGACGTCCTCCCCGCCCTTTCCACCGACGTTTTCGACGGTTTCACCCGCACTCTCACCGTAACAAAGGGAGACCTTTCCGCCGATATCGCCGTTTCCGTCTCCTGGCACGGCCCGACGGGCCTTCGTTCCCTCGAGTACCGAAGGCAGGTGAGCCGGTATGCCTCAAGACAGATCCCCTGACCAAAGAAGCGGTTTCACGCTCGTGGAGCTTCTGCTTGCCATCGTGATCACCGGCATCGTGGGGGGCGCCGCCGTCTCCCTTTTTGTCGTTTTCTTCAATCACTTTGAGCAGACTTCGGAAATCGTTTCGGCACGGCAGCGCGGCGAGATGGTCTTGGCTGTTCTGGAAGGACCCGTCCTGCAGGCTGGTTTGGGCATGCCCAGAGGCTCGGCAGACTTTCAGAGCGCTTTTGCCGGTCTTCCGATCGCAGCCTGGCAGGCTTCTCTTCGCGTCGATGACCACGGAACGGGAGTCGATCTGGCCTCAAAGGGAGAGTTGAAACTTGCCTATGCGGTTCCCGCCAAGGCTGTCACCGTCTCGGAGCAGACGCTTGATGCGTCGGGCGTCGTCGACGTGGAGCTGAATAAACCCCTTGATCCGGACATGATCGGGACGGGGGCCTCCACCGTCAAGGGATGGGCGCTTTTCCCTACGGCGAGGACTCCCCTGCGGATCACCGCCTATGACGGTTCCGTGCCGGAGCTGACTCTCAAACCCCTGGCGGGTTCCGCCCTCATCGCCCGTTTCGACGAGATGCACTACCTGAGGGCTTTTCGGGCCTACGTGGAAAATGGCAATTTCATCCTCAACGAAGTCACTCTGGCGGGGGCTCAGCCTTTCGAGGGGAACATCGCCGCCGTTCATTTCGATTTCGATGCCGCCTCGAGATTTCTCACCACCACGGTTCTCGCTGCGGGAGAACAGGCCAGGAAGTTCGCTCTCTATGCCGACGAGGATGAGATCCCCGGCTGGCCTTCGGGCGTGAACGTCCCCCAGTTCATGACGAAGTGGCGCTACCGTCGCCTTGTCGCCGTCTCGGGAAGCTGGAGGGTACGAAATTGAATGCGGCGATGGCAAGAGGACGGCAAACGCCTGATTTCCTTCGGAAACACAGAGCCATGGCGCTCCCCCTGGTGCTCATCATTCTTGCTGTGGCCACGGCCTTCATCGGCGTCGCCCTCTACGTCTCGGAAAACTATCAGGCCGGCACCCGGAGCGTCGAGGCGAGCCGTAAACTTTACAACGCCGCTCAGGAGGGTCTCGAAAGAGGCAAGGTCTGGATCGACATTTCGGTGACGGCGGGGGTCTACCCGCGCTGGTCCGATCACGACGGTGACGGTATCCTGACCGATTCCGACATCATCTCCGGCGATACCGTCGTCGATACGCTCACGGCCTGGGGGAGGAACGGCGGCGGTTCCAATGAAAAGGGCCACCTTCGACTCGAAACCGATGGTGTTGAAGTCGATATCCGCGTTTTCGACGTCGCTCTCGAAATCGATTCCGCCGTTGCCTACGATCCCCGGTTCCCTCCCCTGGTGCGGGAGCTGGCTTCGGGGATGGAGAATGTCGCCCTCGGCCAGAGCTATCACAGTTCCAACCAGGGGCAGGCCGTCATCGGAGGAGGAACTTCGGCCGGTTCCTGGACGGGACGCTACGTCATCCGAAGCGAAGCCGCCTGCAAGGGGCGCAGGGAGATCCTTGAAACGGCCGTCTCCGTTCGCTGATCCCGCCGTAGCCTTGCCGTTTCCGCCGAAAAGACATGAAATGGAGAGGAGGAGAAGGGGATGGTGTCGTTTACCGTGACGAGCCTGCGGGACTTTCGCAGAAACCTGATCTGTTCCCGGCCTTATAAAAAAATGCTTGGTCCGTTGCTCCTCAGTCTTTTCCTCGCCGGATCTCCCCTCGCCGCATCGGACAGCCCCTGCCTTCCGGCCTTCCCGAAGGGGATTCCCCACGGCTTCGGCAAGGCTCTGGACCCCAACGTCCTTCTGCTCATCGACACCAGCGGCTCCATGACCTTTTCCCTTTCCGGAAATTACACCTGGGGCGACGGCGGGGCAAGGGTCTATTTGAATAACAGGTGGAACTACATGGCCGGAAGGGACCTCGTCGATTCCAACAACGACCCCGATGTTCCCTACAACTACCACCCGGAGCTGAAGGCGATGCCGAAAACTGAGGCTGATGCCATAAAGGCTGCCATAGGCCATGCGATGAACAACTTCTACTATCATGACGAGGGGGTTTATTATTACCCCAACGACTCCAGGATGTATGCCCTGAAGCTGGTGCTGTGGGAGATTCTCCACGATCGGAGCTTCGTCGGTGACTTGAACCTCGCCTTGGCTACCTATGCGCAAGATGAGAGGGTAGCCGAAGCGGATTGGTATCGCTTCCGCCCGGAGGAGAATCGCCCGAAGCAATATATCTCTTCCAAAGGGGGAGATCGGCATGCCGCCCTTCGCGTCTCTTTCGGCAAGGGAGACGACCATATCGCCGAGATCGCCCAGTGGATCGACGGCCACGAAGGGACGGGTGATCCCGAGCTCAGGGCCGATGGCGGCACTCCTCTCGGTGATTCCCTTTATCTTTCCGGAGAGTCCCAATCGGCCGCCGGCTATTACACGAGAACAAAAGGCGGCCCCGTTCAGGGCTGGTGCCAGGACAACTACGTCATCGCTCTCACCGATGGCGCGGACAGCTATTACGGCTTGACAACGATGAAGGACAAGGTGAAACGACTCTACGACTCGACGACGGCTCTCTCCTTTTTCAGCAAGCCCGGCAGGCCCGTTCAGACCTTTGTCGTCGGCCTGGCGACGGGTACGCTTCGGGAGACGCTCAATGCCATGGCCGATGTCGGCTGGGACGGCAAAGAAGACGGCAAAGGCCCCCGCGACGGTCCCGATCAGGCCTTCTTCGCCGACGACGTGGCGTCGCTGCTGGACTCCTTCCGTCAGATCTTCGGCCTGATCCAGGCCAAGCGCGGCGCCGGAGGGGCACCTCTCGTAAGCCCTCCCGTCGGCGGTTCGGGCGGTGTCTATCTGGCCTCTTTCGTCCCCTCGACGGAGCGTGCCTGGACGGGGAAACTGACCAAAAAGCAGATGAACGACGACGGCACCCTTAACAGCGGCATTCTCTGGGAGGTCGGTGAGATGGCCGGCGTCGCCGCCGACAACCGGAAAATCTGCACCGCCGATTGGTCCGGCCTGCCGGCCTCCAAATTTGCCGGCAGCAATCTCGCCCTTTTCAAGGCGGACCAGGCGGCCCGTCTGGCCGACGAGATGCTCGTCAGCGCCGATGCTGCCAACTTGCCTGATTTCATCGATTGGGTTCGAGGCAAGAGAATGCCGCAAGACTCCGATTCGGGAGAACGCTGGAAGCTGGGCGATATGTTTCACACGGGACTCGTCGAAGTGGGGCCGCCCTCGGCCAATGAAGCCCACACCGCCTACAAGGCTTTCGCCCAAGCGCACAAGGAGAGGGAGAGGTCCGTCTACGTCCAGGCCAACGACGGCATGCTTCACGCCTTCGATGCCGGATCGGGCGACAAGGGCGGCGAAGAGCTTTGGGCTTTCATTCCCCCTAACGTTCTCTCCTCTCAGCGTCTGACGGCTCAGGTCCTCGACGGAGAGGGCGAGGTCGTCTCCCTTCGAGGAATCCCCCATTACCTGCTCGACGGCCCCGTCGTCGCCGAAGATCTCCCCATAGGAACCGACGGTGCCTACAGAACGGTCCTTATCGGCCTGGGCGGTTACGGAGGGACGGGATTTTATCTCCTCGATGTGACCGACAGAAAAAAGCCCCAATTTCTCTGGGCCGTTGAAAATGACATCTACGAGTGGAAAGGCCCCGGGATCGATCTCAAAAAAGAGGCCGATCGCCGTGTCCTTCTCTGGAAGGCCCGGCAAGGCATCGGCGTGCCGACGGCCGAACTGACCTCCGGTGTTGCCGGTGATTTCGCCGATTACTCCTACCTGCGCCGCACCATGGCCACACCCTTCCTCGGGCGGGCGCGGATCGGGAATGAAGTCCTTCCCCTTGTTTTCGTCGGGGCCGGAGCTCCCTGTCACGATGAAGACCAAAGCGGAGGGAGAGCTGCTCTCGTCATCGATGCCCGGACGGCCGAAATCGTCGGTACCCTCACTCACGACAAGATGGGGACGGTACAAGCTCCCATCACCGCTCTCGGAGGGAGCGAAGGGTCGCGTGTCGTCCGCACCATCTACTTCGGTGACGGCAAGGGACAGATCTTCGAGTCGGACCTTTCGGTTCTCCCGTCGGTCAAGCGGATTCTTTCGAGAGAAGGGGAGGTCGCCGCCTCTTTGGGCATTCCTTACGCTATTGAGGCAGGGCGCCACGGGAAAGATATCTGGCTTTTTGCCGGCATGGGTGACCCCGCCGTGGTTTTCGAGGGGGCAAAGACGACGAAAAAAGGCTATCTCGTCGCCATCAACCGTACCAGGGCCGGCGAAGACGTCAAGCTTGAAGACCTTGCGGAGATCTCCGCCGACGAGCCCCTTTCGACGGCGGGGCCGACTGTCAATGTCAAGGGGTGGTACATGCCGCTGGCCTCGGGAGGCGGGGCGAACGAGGTCGTGACGACGCCGCCGCTGCTTTACCGGGAAAGCCTCTTTTTTGCGACCTTCCTGTCCAGCGAGGACCCCTGCACCGTCGGGAAGAGCCGCTTCTACGTCCTCGACGCCCTGACGGGGCGGGGTCTCTGGGGCGGAGGCAAGAAATATGTTGAGCTGCCCGGTTGGGTGATTTCAGGGGTTTCCGTCGTCGGAGACAGAGTCCTTCTGAGCGGGACCGATCACTCCCAGGGCGGCTATGAGCTGCCTTCGGAGATGTCCGAATACACCGCCGACGGGAACCTCATCGCCGGGCCCGTTCCGGAGGATGTCCCCGAAGGCGGCGGCGGCGTGACTCCGGGCGTGATCCGCCCCGTCTACTGGAGGGAGTGGTCTCGGTGAGATCTTTGTCCGCTTTGAAAGCCATAGGGACGCTTGCCCTTTTCGGCTTCCTCCTGCTGGCCGTTGCGCAAGCTCCGGCGGTGGGGGGGGCGGTCGGCGGTCAGGATGCGCTCAAGCTCGGCTTTCTCGTCGACCTCACCTGGGGAAAGCAGTTCACCATGAAATTGCTCTTTGAGGAAAACGCCTTTTCGCTGCACTGGCATCCGGAGAAAACGCGCTTTTTTTCAGATTCGGAGAAGGAACTTCCCGCCCGCGCCTTTCTGGCCGCCTACAGAAACCGGACGGTCGCTGTCGAGATGGATCCTTTCGGTTTGGCGTTGAAGGTTTACCCCGTCCATTACTGATCTTTCGGTGCTGCCTCTTTACCGATCCTCTTTCGTCGAAAGGAGGAGCTTGATGGCTTCCAAGCTCTTTAAAAAAAGGAAAACGCCTCTGGCTTCGATTGCTCTTGAGGGCGACGGCTTGCGCTATCTGGAGCTTTCCGGCGGCAAAAACTCCCTCCGCTGCCAGAAGACGGTGACGGTCGCTCCTTTCGCAGGAGCCCTGAAGCAGGACATGATCGGCGATATGGAGGCTCTTTCACGCAGCCTAGCCCGGCTTCGCGATCAGGCCGGCGGGAAGCTCGAGTCGCCTCTTGCCGTTGGTCTTCCCTCCAGGGACGTCATGCTCCGCCTCGTCGATATGCCTCCCCTCGACCTTGAAGATGCCCGTGAGGCGATTCGGTGGGAATTCGACAAACATTTCCCCTTGCCTGTTACCGATGCGGCTTATGACCTCTCTCCACTGGAGCTTCCCGACAGCTCCGGAGAGGAGCGGGTCCACTTTCTTGTGGCTGCCTGCCGTTTCAGCCATGCCGAGGGTGTCATGAATGCCGTCGAAGCTCTCGGTGTGGAAGTATCCGCCCTGGAACCGTTGAATCTGGCGGCTTTCCGGGCCGGGCTCGGCCCCGTCAGCCGTTTCCAGGGGGCTCATCTTCAGGTTCATGTCGGCCATGAGACGAGTGAAATCATTCTCGGCTACAGAGACGGAGGCATCCTCTTCCGGACTGTCCTGGTCGGTCGCTCAGGTGGAGAAGAGGCTTTTGACTCCCTGGTCGGGGAGATTTCAGCCACCTGCTCTTTCGCCCGCAACCGCTTCCGCAGTCTTTCCGTCGACGAGATCGTCGTCACCGGGGGACTGGAAGAGGATTCCCCTCTATTCGAAAAACTGCGAAGCACCGTGACGATTCCCGTTGCGCCCCTATCTCTTCCGGCCCTTTGGGGGATGGATCAGGGCCGTGGCAAGAGCCTTTCCTACGAAGGCTGGGAGTCGTCGATCGGGCTTTGTGTGAGGGATCTGCAATGAGAGTCGCCATAGATCTTCGCCCCCAAGCGCGCAAGAGCAGCGCCAGGCGAGGTGTTCATCTGCCCCGCCTGCTGGCGTTGCTTCTGACGGTTGCCTTTATCCTCCTTTCTTCCGTGGCGATCGGAGCGGGATTTTTCTTTTCCAGGAACCTTAAAGAAGAAAAAGCGTCTCTTGAACGCAGCGTGGAAGAACTCCAGGCTCAACAGGTCCTGTTGACGGCGGAGGTGAACCGTCTCAAAGGGCTTGAGAAACTTTACGGCGAGGCGCTGGGTCTCCTTCAGAGCGAGCTGCCGGCCCTTGAGTTTCTGGCGAGCCTTGAGGCCAGCCTCCCGCCCGGAGTCTGGCTGGTGAAGGTGGCTCTTTCCGGAGCGACGGCCGCCCTCAATGGCATGGCTTTCGCCGAGAACGATGTCGTCTCCTTCGGTCGGGCCCTGACGGAGGCGGCCGCTGTCGGTGAAGTCGGCCTGCCGGTTTCGAGCCGGGTCGCCGTCGGCGGGAAAAACCGAGTCAGCTTCAATTTGAGCTGTTCCTTGAACGACCTCGAATCGGTGACGATTCCGCAAACGGAGGCCAAGCCATGACGACGGGCTCGCAGAAAAACCTCGTCCTTCTGTTTTTGTTCATCTTGTTTGCCGCTGTGATCTGGTCCCAGAACGCTCTTCTGAGCAACCTTGTGACGCTGCGCCGTGAGGTCGACGAACTCGGTACGAATAAGGCTCACCTTACGGCCAGTCTTGCCCGGACGACACGGCAGATCCAGCTTTTCAAGACATCGCTGGCCGAAATCGCCCGTTATCAGCGATCGCTGCCCAAAGACAACGTGGAGTTTTACGCCCTTGTCGAAGGGCGACTGGCAAGGAATGGCGCCATTGTCAATGCCATCACTCCGGCCAAAGCCGACAAGGGGCGGGTGGCCGTCAAGATCGATTTTTCCTGTCCCTATTACGGTCTTCTGGATCTTCTTGCCGACTGGCGATCCCTTGAAGCCGCCATCCGGCTGCGTCTGCTTGATGTGAACCTTGCCGAGGACGGCCAGGTCTCGGTGACGGCGGAGCTGGAGTCCGTCCTTGAAGGGGGGGCCTGAGCGTGGGTGCCCGTGAGGTCGTCGGAGACTTCTGGAATGATCTCATTCACGGGGAAGGCGGATGGAAGATCCTGCGAGCTTTCATCTTCCTTTTGCTTTTGGGGGGTTCCTTTTATTCCGTCTTCGTCTTTCATCGTATGATGGTTCAGATGACTCCGGCCGCTGAAGCCTTTTTGCCGCGGTCGGAATCATCGCTCGATGAAGACCGGGCTCGCCTTGACCGCCTGACGGAGCAGTTCCGAACGGCCGTTGAAGCGAGAGAGGGGAGCAGCCAGCTCTCTCGCCTCGCCTCCGTGAACGGACGCAAGCCTTACGGTCCGGCCATCGTCAGATCTAAGCAGAGTGCTGCGGAGGCTGTCGTTCCCATCAAGACGCCGCCGCCGCTGATCGTCGTTACGGCGGTCATGGAGATGGCGGGCGAAAAAATCGCCGTCGCCGATGTCGAAGGTCTTGGAGAAGGTGTTCTGATCAGGCCCGGTTTCAAGCTGACCGGAGGCAAGGGGAGGATTCTCTCGGTTGCCGCTGAGAAAGTTGTCTTTGCCTGGGAGGGCGACCGCTACGAAATTCCCGTCGGGTTCTAGGGAGGAGAGTCTTTCATGGATCACGTCCACCGCAGGATCATTGGCGCTTTTGCTCTTTCTCTGTTCTTTTCGCTTTCTTGCCGGATACCTTCGGCGGAGGCCGCGGAACCGGTGCCGCCCCCGGTCGTTTCCGGTGTGGAAGTGAACCAGGCTGGGGCTTCTCTTGTCTCCGTACGCGTGTTGGGACGGCACCTGCCTCGCCCTCAGGTCATCGGAAACAACGGCAGTGACATCGAGCTCTTTTTCGCAGAGACGGCTATTCCCTCCGGTGTCTGGTCTCGCGACTATGATTTCCCCCTTTTGCGTCAGACGGTCCTGACGACGGAAGAAGGCGGCCTTCGAATGATTCTGACGACGGGAGAGCCCCTTGAGGTTGCGGCCCTTGCTGGGGGTGACCGGTCCGGGACTGTGGAGATCGCCCTGAAAAAACACGGCGGTGAAACGGGACCGTCTCAGCCGCTCGACGTCGTCTTGCCGCTTCCGTCGGAATCGAGTGACCCCATGACGAAGACGACGCCGGTGAACCTGGAACTTCGAGGTGTCGAGTTGCGCGATGTCTTCCGGATGTTGGGCAAGGTTGTGGGCAAGAACCTCATTGTCGATCCCAGCGTCCCTTCCGATTCGGTGACGATGAGCCTCAAGGGGGTTCCTCTCAACCAGGCTTTCGCTTACCTGATGCGGATGTACGGGATCAGTTACGCCATCATGGGCGATACGATCATTGTCGGGACGCCTGCCAATCTGGGCAAGACGATGGGTCTCGAAAAGACGCAGGGCTATCAGATCGCCTACGCCGACCCTCAAAAGGCCCCGGGGCTTCTGCAGGGTCTGGCCGGAATCGACCAGGCCGTCGTCGATGAACGGCTGAGGACGATTTACGTGACGGGTCGTCCCGAACAGCTCACGGACGTGGAGAGAGCCTTGCGGCGCATCGATCATCCGGGACGGCAGATCATGCTGCAGGCCCGGATCATGGAAGTGAAGGACAACGGCAAAAAAGAGCTCGAAACCCTTCTGGAGGGAGTCTACAAGCACTGGTGGTTCAACTACGGTGCCGGAGGGGGCGCTATCGGATATGTCTATGACAACAAGCCCGAAGAGGAAATCTACAAGCCCCTCACAGGCGAAAAGCGCCCTATCGGTCCCAGAGGATTCGATCTCAAGGACATTGCCGGCGGCACTTTTCGAATGCTCGATGCCGGGCTCAAAGCCCTTGTCGAAGAAAACAAGGGTAAGGTTCTGGCCAGCCCTTCGGTGATCGCCATCGACGGCCAGAAGGCCGTCATCAAGCTGGTCGAGAAGTACAAATACATTTCCGAGCGTGACGAGGCGGGAAATCCGAGCTACGATGAAGAAGAAGTCGGTCCGCAACTTGAGTTCACTCCCTTGCTGGGCCGTGGTGGTATCATTACAGTGGATCTGAAAATCTCGACGGGCTCTGTCATCGGCACCTATAAGGGCGGCCAGGGAGAGGAATTCCCTCAGACCAGCTCTCGAGAGGTGATGACGAAGATCCGGGTTCGCGATGGAGAGCCTTTCGTCGTTGGAGGGCTTTTCTCCGAGGAAAACCGAACGACGGTCAGCAAAATCCCCGTCCTCGGGGATATCCCCCTTCTTGGAGAGATTTTCCGAAGCCGCTCGACGGAAAAAAACAAATCGGAAGTGGTCATGGTCGTCGTTCCCTACATTCTCGATGTGCCCGATGCGGATATCGAAATGGTGGATTTTTAAGAACCCCGTGCTCTTTCCCTTGGCAGGCAGGGGAAAGATGAGGTATCCTGATAGGACTGACATGTGACTATCCCGTCAACGCCAAGCTCTTAGGAGGTTCTTTGATGGCTCAGATTGTTGATACCAGCGATTTTTACCCCGGCCTCAAGTTCAAGTGGCAGGAAGGCATGTGGGAAGTGGTCAGTTTTATGCACCATAAGATGGGCCGCGGCGGGGCGACGGTCCGTACCAAGATGCGCAATCTCGAGGCGGGAACGACACTGGAGTATTCCTTCCGGTCGGGAGAGCGCTTCGAGCGGATCATCTTCGATGAGAGACCAGCTCAGTATCTCTACCAGGAAGGGGACAGTTACGTCTTCATGGATCTCGCCTCCTTCGATCAGATCCATCTCTCTGCCGATGTCCTGGGTAACGCCGTCGACTACCTGAAGGACAATCTTGAGGTCACTTTGGACATGTACGAAGGGAGGATCATGGGGATCGACCTTCCCGACCGGGTGGATCTGAAGATCGTAGAGACTCAGCCCGGCTACAAGGGTGATACCGTTTCAGGAGCCACAAAACCCGCCACTCTTGAGACGGGGCTTACGATCAACGTCCCCATGTTCGTCAACGAAGGAGAGATCGTCGTTGTCGATACCCGTTCGGCTTCCTATCTCGAAAGAGCTAAAAAGTAGCCCGGCGATGAAGGCCAAAGAGCGTATCGCCTACCTGAAAGGGCTTCTTGAAGGGCTTTCACCTCGAGAAGAGGACGAGCAAAAGCTCCTTCTCGCTCTGATCGACGTGGCGGATGCCTTGGCCTCCGACCTGGAAGAGCAGGGGCGGGGCATCGAAGAGCAGGCCGAGGTCATTGAAGAGGTTGCCGATTATTGTGCCCAGCTTGAAGATGACATGACCGCTCTGGAAGAACGTATGGACGGGTTTTCCGGCGAGTATGGCGAGGAGGCCGAAGAGATATCCCCGCCCGACGACGAGCAGGAATTCACCTCCGTCACGTGTCCGAACTGCGGTTTGGCCTTCTTCTGTCGCCCCGAAGCACTTGAGCCTGACGAGGCTCTCGAATGTCCCGGCTGCGGAGAGTTCTTCGAAATCAACGAAGCCGAAGACTGAAGGAGGGAACTCACTATGGACGAGAAGGACGAGCAGCTTCTTCCCGAGGAGAATCTGCGCGAAGAGGAGCCTCTCGATGAGCCCGTCGTCCCCGAAGAGGGTACCCCTCTTGGCGAGGTGCGTATTGCTGAGGACGTGATCGCCCACCTGGCGACGAAAGCCTTGCAGGGCGTCGAAGGGGTGCAGCCGGCCTCGGCCGGCTTCAGCGCCAAGCTCAGCCTGGGTCGGAAGCCGAGCGGAGGCGTGCGCATCAGCATCGGCGAGGGGACGCCTCCCGAGATCGGTGTTGACGCTTTCATCAACATCCGTTACGGCTTGCGGATCCCCGATGTGGCCTGGGATGTCCAGGAGGTCGTGCGGAATCAGCTGGAGGCGTTTACGGGTTATCATGTTAAAGCGGTCAATGTCTTCGTTCAGGGAATATTCTTCGGTCAGACGAAGACGGCCGAAATGGAGCCTGAGGCTGTCACTCCTCTGCAGGAGGAACTTCAGGAAGGCGAGGCGGAGTCGACGTCTCCCCTTCCGGAGTAGGTCACAAGGCGGATTCTTATGAGGCCGGCCTCAACGTGGGTCGGCCTCTGCTGTTAAGGAGTGAGGCCATGAATCTTCTTTGGAAGACCTCAAGGCGAGGTGACCTGTGGGTCAACGAAAAGGCGCTTGTCGATCTTATCGTCAGCAAGATGCCTGAATCGACCCTTTGTCCAGGCGTGACCCTTCTGCGAGAGCAGGATCTCCTCGAAGTCCGCGTCGCCTTTGCTTCGAAAGGTAGCGCTGACGGGACGGCGATCAAGGCTCTCGCCCTTTCCGTGGAGGAGCTCCTTGCTCCTTTAGGTCTCCGTTCCGGTCTTGTCGTCGTCAAGGCTGAACTGGAAGAGAGCTCTTTCTGCGGTCGCCTCGTCGGCAATCCCCTCTGCTGGGGAGTCGCGGGCGGAACCGTTACCGCCATGATCCTGCTAGGCCTCTCTTCGACGCTTGTTTCACTTGCCATGGGCGGGCTCTTTTACGGCATCGCCTGGCTTTTCCTTTCCAGTCGGGGAAAGGATTTCTTGCGTTCTTTGCTCCAAAAGTAAGGAGGTGAGCGCCCTGAACCGTTCCCTGATGCCTCAGCGGCGCCGTCGGGCACGTGAAATCGCATTGCAGCTTCTCTATTCTCTCGATCTCTGCCCCGAAAAAACCCCCAAAGAGACCCTCCTTCTCTTCTCTTTTGAAAGAGAAGAGAAGGAGGTTGTCGAATATGCCTCCCGGTTGGTCCACGGCGTGTGGGAAAGACGTTTCGATATTGATGACCTTCTTAGAACCTACCTGACGGGCTGGCGTCCGGAAAGGCTTGTCGCTGTTGACAGGACGGCTGTCCGGATGGCCCTTTACGAAGGTGTCGTGGAAAAGCTGACTCCCGTGGCGGTCGCCATTTCCGAAGCCGTCGAGCTGGCCAAGCGCTTCGGTACAGAGGATTCGGGGCGCTTTGTCAACGGTGTCCTGGGGCGAATTGTTCGGGAGCTTGAAAAGGAGTCTGCTTCCCTTGGCGATAAAACGGAATGAGTTCGCGCCTCTGACCGTCGATGAGGTGACATCCCACATCGACGGCCTCCTTCGCGTCGATCCCATTCTCGCCTCCCTCCGCGTAAGAGGGGAGATCGTCGAGTTCAAGCGCCATACCAGCGGGCACGTCTATTTCACGCTTGGCGGCCTCCGATCGCGCCTTGCCGCCGTTCTTTTCCGAAGCGACGCTGCCTCGGTTGCAACTTGGCCCCAGAAAGGCGACGAGGTTCTCGTAGAGGGTCGGATCGCCGTCTATCCCGACCGGGGTCTTTATCAACTTTATGCCCGGAAGCTCTACCCCATCGGAAAGGGCGCTCAGGCCAGAGCGAAAGCCGAGATGGAGCACCGGCTGGCTGAAGAGGGGCTTTTTGACAGCCGCCTTAAACGTGCTCTCCCTCTTTATCCGGAGAAGATCGTCGTTGTGACGTCGCCGACAGGAGCGGCGGTGCAGGACGTGATTAAGATCGCCTCGGGACGGTTTCCCCGATGCGCTCTTGTCCTTTCTCCCTGCCTTGTCCAGGGATTGGAGGCTCCGGCGTCGATCGTCAGGGCGCTTTCTCTGGCGGCGGCCGTAGAGGATGCCGAGGCGATTCTTCTTGTCCGCGGCGGAGGGAGCCGCGAGGATCTCAATCCCTTCGACGACGAACAGGTCGTTCGGGCCGTCAGACAATCGCCGCTTCCTCTTCTGACGGGATTGGGACACGAGGTGGATCGTACCCTCTGTGATCTTGCCGCCGATGCTTCGGCTCCGACCCCTTCTGCGGCGGTCGAGCGCCTTTTGCCGGATCGGCGGGCTCTGGAACACCAGGCTCACCAGGTCGAGGCCCGGCTCCGGTCAGCCCTGTCCCGCCGTCTCGATCGGTCCCGTTCGGCCGTCGACGATCTGGGGCGGCGCTCCGAAATGGCCCTCCGACGCAATACCATCCAGCCCCTTTCGGAGCGGCTTGACGAGAGCTCCGGACGCCTTGGGCGGGCTTCCCGCGTTCTCCTGGACAACAAAGGCCGCGATATCAATGCTCTGGCCGGGCGACTTCAGACGCTTTCTCCTCTGGCTCCTCTGGCCAGAGGCTATGCGGCCTGCTCCGATGAAGCGGGACGGCCTCTCTTCCGTTTTGCTGAACTGAGAGAAGGAATGGCTCTCCACCTCCGCTTCTTCGACGGAAAGGGCCTGGCTCGACTTGAATCGGTCGAACCGGTTGCCCCCTTCGCCATAAAGGAGGAATGACTTTGCTTCCCGAACCTCTGCGTTGGACCGGAGAGGGACTCTCCCTCCTGGACCAGCGTCGGCTTCCCTTTGTCGTCGAACATCGTCTCTGCCGCACCGTCGAACAGGTGGCATGGTCCATCGAAAACATGGTCGTTCGGGGAGCTCCCGCCATCGGAGTCGCTGCGGCCTATGCCATGGCTCTTGCCGCCAGAGAGGGGATGCCTTTGGAGACGGCCGCAAAGAGACTGGCCTCGACGAGGCCGACGGCGGTCAATCTCTTTTGGGCTCTGAAACGCATGGAGATCGTCGCGTCGCGATGTCGAGGAAATCTTTTCGGACCTCTCCTGGCCGAGGCGGAGGCCATTCACGATGAGGATATCGCCTGCAACCGTTCGTTGGGACGCTGCGGGCAGGCTCTTCTTCCTCGGGAGTCGACGGTCATCACTCACTGTAACGCCGGAGCCCTGGCCACGTCGGGTTATGGCACGGCCCTCGGAGTGTTGCGGGCCGCCGTCGAAGCCGGCAAGACGGTGACGGTTTTCGCCGATGAGACGAGGCCGCGCCTTCAGGGATCCCGTCTGACAGCCTGGGAGCTTCGGCAGGACGGTTTTGACGTGACCGTCATCACCGATGGAATGTCGGGACCTCTCATGAGAACTCGCCCGGTCGATGCCGTCCTCGTGGGAGCCGATCGCATCGCCGCCAACGGCGACGTGGCCAACAAGATCGGTACCTACAATCTCGCCGTCGTTGCCGTGCGTCACGGCGTTCCCTTTTACGTCGCCGCTCCTTTGAGTACCGTCGATGCCTCTCTTGAAAGAGGGGAATCCATTCCCATTGAAGAGCGGGACGGCAACGAGATCCGCTCCATTGACGGGACAGCTCTCATCCCCGCAGATTTTCCCGTCTGGAACCCCGCCTTCGATGTGACGCCCGCAGAGCTTGTGACGGCCATCATCACCGAGGCCGGCGTTCTTTATCCCCCCTACGGCCCCGCTTTGAGAGATGCTTTGAAGAAGGCGGGTCTACCGGAAAAAGGAGCCTGATCATCATGGAACATCGTGTCGCCGACCTTTCCCTTGCTCCCTCGGGACGGGGAAAGATCGAATGGGCCCATCGGGAAATGAAGGTTCTCTCTCTTTTGGAGAGGCGCTATCGGGAGAGTCGCCCCTTCCAGGGGATAACTGTCGCCGCCTGCCTTCATCTGGAGGCTAAGACGGCGTGTCTCCTTTTGGCGCTGAAAGAGCTTGGGGCCGTTGTCGCCGCCGCCGGAAGCAACCCGCTGTCAACGCAGGACGACGTCTGTGCCGCTCTGGCCGAGGGAGGCGTTCACGTCTATAGCCGTCATGGCATGACAGGGAAGGAGTACACCGAAAACCTGCGCTTTGTCGTCGATCACCATCCGACGGTCCTCATCGATGACGGTTGCGATCTCGTTGCCCTTCTCCATGCGGAGTATCGGCAGCTTCTGCCTTCGATTCTTGGCGGCAGTGAAGAGACAACGACGGGAGTGAAGCGTCTGAGGGCCATGGCCGACGAAGGCTGCCTGGCCTTCCCGATGATTGCCGTCAACGATGCCTACAGCAAGTACCTTTTCGATAACCGTTACGGGACGGGGCAGTCCGTCATGGACGGAATCATGAGGACGACCAACCTTCTCGTGGCGGGCAAGACCTTTGTCGTCGTAGGATACGGCTGGTGCGGCAAGGGGGTGGCACGTCGGGCTTCCGGTCTGGGCGCCCGGGTCGTCGTCGTCGAAGTCGATCCCCACCGGGCCTTGGAGGCCCACATGGACGGCTACCGGGTCATGGATATGGCCGGAGCTGCCGCCGTGGGTGACTTCTTCGTCACGGTCACGGGTAACCGTGACGTCATCCGGGGTGACCACTTTCCTTTCATGAAGGACGGCGCCGTCCTGGCCAACGCGGGGCACTTCGACGTGGAGATTTCTATCCCCGACCTTCGGGCCCAGGCGGAGACCGTCCGAAGGGACAAAGCCAACATCGAGACCTTTGAGATGAAGGACGGCAGGAGGCTTCACCTTCTCGCCGAGGGACGGCTCGTCAATCTTGCCGCAGGCGACGGTCACCCCGTGGAGATCATGGACCTCAGCTTTGCCTCCCAGCTGCTGGCGGCCCTCCATGTGAAGGAGGGCAATCTGCCGAAAGGGCTTCATCCTCTTCCCGAAAGTCTCGACAGGGAGGTAGCTCTTCTGGCCTTGGAGGCTTGGGGGCTGAAACTGGAGCGCCTTACGGTGGGACAGGAACGCTACATGAAGGAGTGGCGCGAATGAGTGACCCGGACAAGGGCAGACTTTTGCTGCGGAATGTCGTCGTCCTGGACGGGACGATGATGAAGGCCAGGACGGCCGATGTCGCCGTCGAAAACGGGAAGATCACTGCCGTTGAGGAAGCCGGAGAACTTCTGGCCGCCGGAGAGGTTTTTGACGGAAAGGGAAAGACGGCGCTTCTTCCCGGCTTCGTCAACGCCCACACTCACTGTGCGATGACATTGCTTCGGGGCCTCGGCGAGGAACGCCCTCTTATGGAGTGGCTCAAGGAGCGGATCTGGCCCGTCGAGGCTTGCCTTGACGGCGAGGCCGTCCGGTGGGGGACACTGCTGGCTGTCCTGGAGATGGCCTCTACGGGAACGACCTGTTTCGGAGACATGTACTTCTTCATGGACGATGTGGCCCGTGCTGCGAGCGAGACAGGGATGCGCTGCGGCCTCTGTCGGGGGTTGATAGGAGACGACGAAGAAAAGATCCGGGAGGCCTTTGCTCTGGCTGACGATTGGGACGGTTTCGAGGGACGCTTTCGTGTCCAGATCGGTCCTCACGCCCCCTATACCGTTGATCCGGTCGCTCTCAAAAGACTTGCCTCCCTGGCGTCTGAGCGCCGTCTCGGTGTCCACCTCCACTGGCTTGAGACGGAATGGGAACGGGATTATTTCCGTACGGAGCTGAAGCGGGAACCACTGGAGCTCCTTGAGAAGACGGGGCTTTTCGATGTCCCCCGCCTTTCCCTGGCTCACGGCGTCTGGATCGACGAATCCGACTTCAAGGCCCTGGCCCGGGATAACGTGACCGTTCTTCACAACCCCAGCAGCAACATGAAGCTGGGCAGTGGCATCGCTCCTGTGTCGGAGATGCTGGCTGCCGGAATCCATGTCGCCCTGGGGACGGACGGAGCCGCCAGCAACAACCGTCTCGATCTCTGGCAGGAGATGCGGACGGCGGCCCTTCTGGCCAAGGTCTCCCGCCGTGACCCGACGATCCTGACAGCCCGGGAGGCTCTCCGAATGGCCACTGTCGAGGGCGCCCGGACGTTGGGTTTCGACGACGTCGGACTCATCCGCAAAGAATGGCAGGCCGATTTTGCCCTCGTCGACCTCGACAGGCCTCACTACACGGGATGGGATCGGGAGAACCTGATCTCCTTTCTCGTTTACGCCGGATCATCGGCCGACGTCGTGGGCACCCTTGTTCAGGGGCGATGGATTCAGCGAGGAGGCCATTTTTCCTTCGACGACGGGAAGATCCGCGCTGAAGCTCTCCGGTGCCGCAAAAACCTGGTGAGCTGAGCTATAATCGTTGGGCCGTCATATCGAAAAAAGGGGAGTGGAAACATGCAGTACAGATCGGGATCGGAACTGCGGGAGCTCTTTCTGCGCTTCTTCGAATCCAAGGGAAGCCGCAGAATGGCCAGTTTCTCCCTCATTCCCGACGATCCCACGCTGCTTTTCACCATCGCCGGCATGGTGCCCTTCAAGCTCTACTACCTGGGGCTGCGCACGCCGGAGTCGACCCGCGTGGCAACGTCTCAGAAGTGCGTCCGGACCAACGACATCGAGAACGTGGGGCGGACGGCGAGGCACCATACCTTCTTTGAGATGCTCGGGAACTTCAGCTGGGGCGATTATTTCAAGGCCGAAGCCATCCCCTGGGCCTGGGAGTTTCTCACCGAGTGGGTCGGCCTCGACCCGGACCGACTCTACGCCACGATTTACGAGGACGATGAAGAGGCCTTCCATCACTGGCACGACGTCGTCGGGCTGCCGAAGGAGCGGATCATCCGCTTCGGTCAGGATGAGAATTTCTGGTTCATGGGCCCTACAGGTCCCTGCGGTCCCTGCTCGGAGATCCTCTACGACCAGGGAGCGGATTTTTCCTGCGGCTCTCCGAACTGCGCCCCCGGCTGCAGCTGCGACCGCTATCTGGAAATCTGGAACCTCGTCTTCACTCAATACGACCGTCAGGAAGACGGAACCCTGATCCCCCTGCCCAAAACCAACATCGACACGGGTATGGGGCTTGAGCGCCTGGCCTCGGTCGTCCAGAAAGTGCGCACCGATTTCGAGACGGACCTTTTCCGGCCCCTTATCGACCGGGCCTGCGAGCTTTCCTGCATCGTCTACGGTCAGTCGGCCGGAGGCGATATGGCCGTTCGGGTCATCTCGGATCACCTTCGTGCCGTCGCCTTTATGCTTGCCGACGGCATCCTTCCCTCCAACGAGGGACGGGGCTACGTTCTCCGTCGTCTGCTGCGCCGTGCCGTCCGCTACGGCCGGCTCATCGGTCTTGATGAACCTTTTCTTCTCAAGCTTCTGCCCGTCCTCTACGATCTCATGGCCGTCCCCTACCGGGAACTGGCCGACAACCGTTCGACCATCGAGCAGGTTATCGACCTGGAGGAGCGAAAATTCGGCAGGACTCTCGACCAGGGGATGAACCTTCTCGAGAATGAAATCGCCTCTCTCAAGGCGGCAGAGACGAAGACCCTTTCGGGTCGGGTCGCCTTCGAACTCTACGACACCTACGGCTTCCCCTTCGAGTTGACCGAAGAGGTTTGCCTGGAAGAGGAGATCCGTGTCGATCGCGAAGGCTTCGATAAAGAGATGGAGGCTCAGCGGGAGCGGGCCCGAGCCTCAAGCAAGGTGGCTCATGCCGTCGTCACCGGCGGTGTCTACGACGAGCTTTATCGGCGTCTGGGCGATACGCCCTTCACGGGTTACGTCTCGGCCTTCGAGGAGACCCGCGTCGAAGCCGTCGTCTTTGAAGGGCGTGAAATCGACGAGGCCGACTCGGGCCGGGAGGTCTTCGTCGTTTTGGACAAAACGCCTTTCTACGCAGAAGGAGGCGGTCAGGTCGGCGATAAAGGACGCCTCGAATCTCCCGCGGTCAAAGCCGATGTCCTCGATACCGTATACGGTGCCGGAAAACTGATCGTTCATCGTGTTGTCGTCTCCGGTGGGACGCTCGTGAAAGGCGCCG
Organism: Synergistales bacterium; assembly: GCA_018433595.1. Lineage (GTDB taxonomy): Bacteria > Synergistota > Synergistia > Synergistales > Aminithiophilaceae > Aminithiophilus. The sequence goes on along the minus strand of JAHDQY010000005.1, from coordinate 80,977 downwards.
TCGTGACGGCTGCCGTCGATGAGGAACGTCGCTGGGCCATCAGGCGTCATCACACGGCGACGCACCTTCTTCACGAGGCTCTCTGCCGCGTCCTGGGTGATCACGTCCGTCAGGCGGGTTCTCTCGTCCGTCCCGACGGCCTTCGGTTTGATTTCACCCACTTCGAGGCGATGACGGAAGGGCAGATCGACGAGGTGGAGCGGATCGTCAACGGCCAGGTCCTTCGCAACGTGCCTCTCAGGGTGACCTTCACAGACATGGAGGCCGCTCGGGAAATGGGAGCCAAGGCCCTCTTCGACGAAAAATACGGCGATGTGGTCCGGGTCATCCAGGTTCCCGGCTACAGCACGGAGCTCTGCGGCGGTGTCCACGTTGACGGAACGGGCGATATAGGCCTTTGCAAGATCATCAGAGAAGAGGGGATCGGATCGGGCTTGCGCCGGATCACCGCCGTAACCGGTCTGGCCTCTCTTGATCTCGTCCAGAGCCGGTTCAAGACGGCTTCGGCTTTGGCCGAACTTCTCCAGACCGATTTCAATGAGACGCCCCCCAAAGTCATGGAACTTCAGGAGGAACTCAGACGCCTGCGTAAGGAGCTTCAGAGCGCCACGCTTAAATCCTCTTTGGCCGATGTGGACAAGCTCCTTGCCGGCAAGACGGTCATCGGCTCCGTTTCCCTCATGATGGCCTTTTTTGACGATCTCGAAGTCGATCTCCTGCGACAGGTGGGTGATGCCATGAAGTCCCGCGTCGCCTCGTCGCTGGTGTTGCTGGCCAGCCGCAGCGGTGATGATCTCCGTCTCGTCGCGATGGCCGACGACGAAGCCGTCAGGAGAGGGGTCCACTCCGGCAGGTTCATCAAGGAAGTGGCGGCCCTTCTCGGCGGCAGCGGCGGAGGTCGGCCCAACATGGCCCAGGCCGGAGTGAAAACGACGGGCGAGCCCGGCTCCAACGTTGAACGCCTGATGAAAGAGGCGGCGGAAATTCTGCGCCTTCAGTTGGGATCCTGATGGAATGACCCGCTACCTGGGGCTCGACATCGGGTCGGTTCGAATCGGCGTCGCCCTCAGCGATCCTCTGGGAATGTTTGCCCAGGGGATCGCTGTTCTCAAGGCGTCAGGTGACTGGATCGGCGAAACGGTGGCTCTGATCGCCAGATACGGCGTCACTGTCGTCGTCGTCGGTCTTCCTCTGAGGACGGGAGGGGAGGAAGGCCCCGAGGCTTGTCGGGTACGGGAGAAAACAAAGGGATTGATCCAAGCCTGTTCCGGTGTGGAGATCGTCTTTTACGACGAGCGTTTCACCACCGTTGTTGCCGAGAGAACCCTTCTTGAGGCTGACCTCTCACGCAAGAAGCGGAGAGGCAAGATCGATCAGACCGCGGCGGCTGTCCTCCTCCAGGGGTATCTTGACAGGATTCGGGGGGAATGTCCGTGAAGCTGCCTGAAGGGGTCAAAATGACGCCCATGCTTCGCCAGTACGTCCAATGGAAGGAACGTTACCCCGACTGTCTCCTCTTCTTCCGGATGGGCGACTTCTTCGAACTTTTCTTCGACGATGCCCGGATCGCCTCGTCCGTCCTTGATATTACCCTCACCGCCCGTGACGGCGAGCGTCAGATTCCCATGGCCGGCGTCCCTCACCATGCCGCCGAAGGCTACCTGGCCCGGTTGATCCAGGCGGGATACAAGGTGGCCCTTTGCGACCAGATCACCGAACCTGACGGGAGGACTCTCGTCGAGCGAAGCGTTATCCGTGTCGTTACTCCCGGCACCTACGTTCCCGAAGACAGCGGCATGGACGGTGGCCTGGCTGCTCTCGCCGTCGAAGGCGATTGGATCTCCCTGGCACTGCTTCAACCCTCGACGGGACGCTTCGAGGCCGTAACTCTTCCTATCGATGAAGCCCGAGGGGCTCTGGCCGCCTTCGGACCCATGGAGATTCTCTTCCCCTCCGGCAGCCATGAACGGTGCCTCAAGGTCCTGCCCGAGATCGCTCCGGGCCGTTTCCAGGAACGTCCTCGGGAAGAGTTCGATGTCACTGCCGCGGAGCGTTGGCTCTGCCGTCGTTTCGAGGTGGCGAGCCTCCGGGCTTTCGGGATTGATGACGGAGAAAGGGCTGTCGGGCCCGCCGCCGCAGCTTTGCGCTATCTTGAAGAAACCCAGTTCGGCGCCGCTCTCCACGTCAATCGTCTCAGGCCGCTTCTTCGCCGTTCCTTCCTGCACCTTGACGTGACGACGCAGGTCAACCTGGAGCTCGTCGACGGCGGAGGACCGACTCTTTTTGCGACGCTCAACCGCTGCCGCACCCCCATGGGGAAACGCCTTCTGCGCAGCTGGATTCTCCACCCCCTCAAGGACGTCGGAGCCATCGCCGAAAGGCAGGACGAAATTGCTGCTCTCGTCGATAATCACGCTCTCCGGGTCCGCCTCCAGGATCTTCTTCCGCGGTGCCGGGACGTGGAGCGCGCTCTGGGACGGCTGAGCCTTCGAATCGGCTCTCCCCGCGATCTCGGTGCTCTCCGTGACACCGTGTTCCTTTGGCCCGAGATCGAGAACCTCTGCCGGGAAACGGTTCTGGAACGCCTCTGCCGCGATGTTCCCTGTCTCGAGGCCCTGCGGGAACGTCTGCTGGACGGCCTTGCCGATGAGCCGCCCCGGCTTCTGCGTGACGGAGGCGTCATCCGCGACGGATTCGATAGGGAACTTGATCGCTGGAGGAGCCTTTCAAGGCAGGGCGACGAGGGACTGGAGGCTCTGGCGGCGGCGGAGCGGGAAGCGACAGGCATAAAGAGCCTCAAAGTTGGCTACAACAAGGTTTTCGGCTACTACATCGAAGTGAGCAAGACCCATCTCGACCGTATCCCCGATCGTTACGTCCGCAAGCAGACTCTAGTCGGGGCCGAGCGGTTCATTACCGAAGACCTGAAGCATTTCGAGGAGGAGATGCTTCGGGCCGAAGCCGAAATCACTCGTCTCGAAGAAGTTCTTTTCAAGGAACTCCTTTCCGACGTGCTCGACGCAGCGCGCGCCCTTCAAATGCTGGGTGAAGTGCTTTCCCGCCTCGACCTTGAGGCCTCCCTGGCAGAGGTCGCCTGGGAGGGGCGATGGGTACGCCCGGAAGTGAACGACGGATTCGGTCTTCAGGTCATCAAGGCTCGCCATCCCGTCGTCGAGAAGGCTCTGGCCGAGATGCCTTTTACCCCTAACGACGTCTCTCTCGACAGCTTCGGAGAGAGGATTTCCATCCTCACCGGCCCCAATATGGCCGGCAAGTCGACCTACCTCCGAATGGCGGCCCTTCTGGTGATTCTGGCACAGATGGGCAGCTTCATTCCCGCAGAAAAAGCCGGTCTCGGCGTCGTCGACCGCATCTTTACCCGCATCGGAGCCCGTGACGAGCTGGCAAGAGGCCGGAGCACCTTCATGGTGGAGATGGTTGAGACGGCCGACATCCTTCACAACGTCACCGATAGAAGCCTTGTCGTTCTTGACGAGATCGGCCGCGGAACCTCGACCTACGATGGGATGAGCATTGCCTGGGCCGTTCTGGAATATCTGATTCAGGCGGTGAAACGCCCTAAGGTTCTTTTCGCCACCCACTTCCACGAGCTGACTCAGCTCGCCGATCGTTACCCCGAAGTGACCAACTGGAGCATGGCCGTCGAGGAGGGAGGAGACGGCATCGTCTTCCTGCATCAGGTCGTACCCCGTCCCGCCGACCGCTCCTACGGCATTGAAGTGGCCCGTCTGGCCGGCCTTCCCCAGGCCGTTGTCGCCAGGGCCCAGGAGCTCCTGGATCTTTTCGAGGGAGAGAATTCCTTCTCCCTCGTTTCGGAGCCTGTCGTTGAAACGGGACAGCTCGCTCTCTTCACCGTTGCCGCCGATGCTCTCATTGATGAAATCGCGGCCATTGATCCCGACAAAATGACTCCGCTCCAGGCCCTGGAGAAACTCTACGAACTGAGACAGCGTTGCCGGGAGGTGAGAACGGCGCGATGAAGATACAGAAACTGCCTCCAGATGTGGCGACGCGCATCGCCGCCGGCGAAGTCGTCGAGCGCCCTCTGTCGGTCGTGAAAGAGCTCGTGGAGAACGCTCTCGACGCCGGAGCACGAAGGCTGTCCATTTTTCTCTCTCAGGGAGGCAAGGCCTCGATCGTCGTTGAGGATGATGGCCGAGGTATCGCCTTCGATGATTTGCCTCTTTCGATGGAACATCACGCCACGAGCAAAATCTCTTCCATCGAGGAAATGGAGCGCATCGTCACTCTCGGTTTTCGCGGCGAAGCTCTCCCCAGCATCGCCGCCGTGAGCCGTTTCGAGATCCGGAGCCGGTCAGACGACGAGTCCGGGGGCGGCCTTCTTCGAGCCGAGGGCGGTCACGTGCTGCTTCACAGCCCTCTCGATCTGCCTCGGGGAACGCGGGTACAGGTGGATGATCTCTTCTTCAACCTGCCGGCGCGGCGTAAATTTCTGAAAGGGGCCTCCTCGGAACTTCGGCGTGTTCTCACTCTTGTTCAGGCCTATGCCATGGCCTATCCGGACAGGGCCTTTCTCGTCCAGTCCGAGGGGAGAACGGTTTTTCTCTCCTCAGGCGACGGCGATGTCGCCTCTTTGCTGCGGGGACTCTGGGGCGACGATCCCCCTTTGCGTCACCTCGAGGTGACCGTCGAATCCTATCAGGCTCAAGCCTGGTGGCAGCCAGCTCCAGGGAGAGGGAAGGCCGACGTGACTGCTTTCGTCAATCGGAGAAGGGTTCAGGAGGGGCTTTTCCGGGCTGCTCTGAATGCCCCGGGGGGTGATGTCTCCGGGCAGTGGCTTCTTCTTGTCGAGGGGCCGCCTGAAGAGATTGATGTCAACATCCATCCCGCCAAGACGGAGATCCGTTTTCGCAAGAGCGGACCCGTCTTTGAGGCCTTCCGGCGTCTCGCTATGGGGCTTTTGGACAAACCCCAGAGTTTCAGTCTCGGCTTGCGGAGGCCGGATAGGAACCTTTCTGCACCGGCTGAAGGTCTCTCCCTTTTCTCCCGGGTCGCTTCAGGACCGGAGGAAAGGGGAGAAACTTTCCTTGTCCAAGAGCGTTCAAGACCAGTGGAGGAGAGCCCGACGCCTCGAGACGATCTCTTCCGAGAGGGCCATCGTTACCTTGGGCGCCTTAAGGCGGGCTATCTCCTTTTCGAGACCGGCGAGGGACTCCTTCTCGTCGACCCTCATGCGGCACACGAGAGAATCTGTTTCGAGCGTTTTCATGAGAGAGGACGGAAAGAAGGGGAGAGCCAGCCTCTCGCATTTCCTCTCATCCTTGCTCCGTCGCTGGCCCAGCGCGTCGATCCCTATCGGGGCGTTCTTGAGGAATTGGGTTTCCGTTTTGAAAACCTTGAAACAGGGTGGACTCTCATCGCCGTGCCGGCTCTTCCCGACCTGGAGAGAACCTCCGCTGAAGAACTTCTCCGCGTTACCGTCGACTCCCTCGATGACCCTCAGGAGGAGGAACGTTTCTGGTCCGTCTGGCGCCGATGGGCGACACTGGCCTGCAAGGCCGCCGTAAAGCTGACAACCTCGCTGGAACCTCCCGAAGCGGAAAGACTTCTCGATGATCTCTTCCGTTGCCATCGGCCTTGGGCCTGCCCTCATGGGCGACCGACAACTCTTGCCGTGACGGTCGAACAGCTGGCCCGTCACTTCGGGAGAGAGTGAAATGGAGAAAAAACGCCCCATTATCTGCATTATAGGACCGACTGCAGTGGGGAAGACGGCTCTCAGTCTGAACTTGGCCCGGAGGCTTTGCGGCGAAGTTGTTTCCGTCGATTCGCGTCAGGTCTATCGTTACATGGATGTCGGGACCGATAAGGCCTCGGACGCGGCAAGGCGGGAGATCCTCCATCACCTCATTGATGTCGCCGATCCTGATGAGGTTTTTTCCGCCGCCGATTTTTACCGAATGGCCACGGCGGCGATGGAGCGGATTCTGCAGCGCGGCAGGATTCCCCTTCTTGTAGGGGGAACGATGTTCTACTTCCAGGCTCTTTTCGGCGGGCTCCTCTCCGGCGACCTTCCTTCCGACAAGACGGTACGGACCCGTCTGGAAGAGGAGGCCCGTATCTCGGGCGGCGAGACCCTCTACGAAAGACTTGCCCGGATCGACCCGGAGCGGGCGGCCGCCCTGCACCCCAATGACCGCCGGCGAGTCATCCGTGCGTTAGAGCTTCTGGAGTTGACCGATCAGAGGCCGACGGATCTCTTCCGGAAGCAGGCTCGCCTTGAGTCGGCCTACTGTCCGCTCTATATCGGTTTGACCCGTCCCCGGGAGGAGCTGGTTCGGAGAATCGACGTCAGGGTTCGCCAGCAGTTTCAGGAAGGTTATGTCGAGGAGGTCCGCTGGCTTCTCGCTCAGGGTTTTGACGAGAGGTTTCCCTCGATGCAGGGTTTTGGTTATCGGGAAATCACTGCGTACCTGCGAGGCCGTCTCTCTCTCGACGAGGCGGTGGAAGGAGATATCCGCTCGACGAAGGCCTTTGCCCGGCGGCAGATGACTTGGTTCCGCAAGTTTGAGCCTGCTCTGTGGTATGATATGTCCTGTGTCGATCAGGAGAGATTACTTGAAGAAATTACGGATATTTCTCTGTGCCACCTTGAGGGGGTGGGCCCTTCCCGATGAAGCTCCGGCTGGCTGATCCGACGGGGCTCTGTTTTGGTGTACGGCGCGCCATTGAAGCTCTGGAAGCGGCTTTGGCTGAACATGGCACCGTCTATGCCTTGGGGAGCCCCATTCACAATCCCCAGGAGGTGGCACGCCTTATCGGGCTTGGCCTTGTCGTTGTTGACGACGCTGACGAGGTTCCTCAGGGTGGGGTCGCCTTTATCCGTGCTCATGGCGTCGGACCGGGTGCGGTGGAGAGGCTTCAGGGGAGATCGGCTGTGATCGTCGACGGGACCTGCCCTTTCGTTCGGAGAGCCCAGGAACGGGCCAGTCATCTTGAGGCCGAGGGTTATCAGGTTTTCCTTGTCGGAGACCGCGATCATCCCGAGGTACAGGGAATCACGGCCCGTCTGGGCCGAAGTGCGCGTGTCGTCGGTCGTTCCGATGAGATCGGAGAGATCGATGATCCCGGCCTCCGTGCCGGCGTCCTCTCTCAGACGACGCAAAAAGCGGAGGTTTTTGCGGGTGTCGTGGCTGACCTCTGCCTGAAGGTTTCGGAGCTCAAGGTTTTCAACACGATCTGTAATGCTACGGCAGAAAGGCAAAATGCCGTCCGTCAGTTGGCAAGACAGGTTGATGGTATTATTGTAATCGGCGGGAAGAACAGCGCTAACACACGTAAACTTGTCGAAATATCGCGATCCCAGGGGGCACCTACCCTATGGATAGAGAAATCGGAAGAATTGGACTGGAGGTGGTTGGAGGGAAAGCTCCAAATCGGAGTAGCCGCAGGTGCAAGCACGCCTGACTGGCTCATAAAAAAATTGATTACTACGCTTGCCATTCCGCAGGTCGCCAAGGGGGAAGGAAACTAATGGAAGAAATGAAAGATATGCCCGCAGAGAGCATGAGCATGGAGGAACTCCTTCAGGAGGAGCCCGTCCAGGAGATTCGCCGCGGCAACGTGGTGGAGGGTAAGGTCGTCGACGCCAATGAAGACGGCTGGCTCGTGGATGTCGGCTACAAGTGTGAAGGATTCCTGCCGCGCCGTGAGTGGACTCATCGAGTCCTTGTGGAAGAGGTTGCCGAGCCCGAGGTGGGGGACACGATCCGCGTCCAGGTCATCAACGTCGGCCAGGGCGAGGAAGCCCAGCTTGTGGTCAGCCGCTGGCGCTCTGAGTTCGATGAGCGCTGGAGTCGCCTGGAAGAGGCGACGGCAGCCAACGAAACCTTCACCGTCCGCGGCCTGCGCAAGGTCAAGGGTGGACTCATCGTCGATTGCTACGGCATCGAGGGTTTCGTTCCCATCTCCCACCTCGCCGAAGAAGGCCGAGGCGTCAATCCGGGCCGCTTCGTCGAAGAGGATATTGAGGTCCGCCTCATTGAGAAGGACCGTCGCAAACGCCGTCTCGTTCTTTCCCGCCGCACCGTTCTCGAAGAGGAGATGGTCAGCAGGCGGGAGGATTTCTACGAAAACGTCAAGGAAGGTGACGTTCTCGAGGGGGCGGTCAGCAGCATCACCTCTTTCGGCGTCTTCGTTAACCTCGGCGCCCTGGAGGGACTGGTCCATATCTCTGAGCTCTCCTGGCAGCGCAACGCCAAGCCCAAGGAGATCGTTGCCAAGGGAGAGACGGTTAAGGTCAAGGTTATCGGCATCGACCAGGAAAACAACCGTATCTCGCTGAGCATGAAACAGACCCAGGACGATCCCTGGCTGACCGTTCACGAGCGCTGGAAAGCGGGCGACGTCGCCAAGGGCGCTGTGACGAACATGACCGACTTCGGCGCCTTCGTCGAGATCGAGCCCGGCATCGAAGGGCTCGTCCATATCGGCGACATCAGTTGGTCCCGGATCAAGCATCCCCGGGAGTTCTTCAAAAAGGGGCAGGAAGTCGAAGTGCAGGTCCTGGATGTCGACACGGAGCGGAAGCGGATCAGCCTGGGCTACAAGCAGCTCAACGACCCCTGGAAGGATATCGATGACCGCTACCACGCCAACCAGGATATCGAGGTCAAGGTTGTTCGACTCGCTGATTTCGGCGCCTTCGTTCAGCTTGAAGAAGGTGTTGAAGGGCTCATCCACATCTCCCAGCTGAGTCGCCGCCGTGTCGAGAGCCCTCAGGAGGTCCTCCAGGAGGGGCAGGAAATTACGGCCCGCATCCTCGAGGTCAACGCCGAGGGACGTCGTATCCGCCTGAGCCTCAGTGCCCTCCAGCCGCCTGAGGAGGGAGAGAGGGAGCGCCGTTCTCATGGCGATGAGCCCCGTCGCCGTCGTCATGAACAGCAGGATCGGCCCCATACTCCCGACTTCGCTCAGGAAGAAACCAACGTGACTCTTGGCGATCTATGGCAGGATGTCATAAAATAGCCTTCCTCATGAGCTTATCAGGGGCCGTGGCTGCAACGAGGGCCGCGGCCCTTGCTGTTAGAGTGTCCCCGATCTTGTGGACGGGGGTTTCATCCTCAAGTGGAGGAGGTTCCCATGTCTGAAAGAACCATTCGGATCTACCCTGACCCCGTTCTGCGAGAGCCGAACGAGGAAGTGACGGTTTTCGACGAGGCCTTCAAGGAGTTCGTCGCTGAAATGAAAGCTCTCATGTATGCCCATGACGGCCTTGGCTTGGCTGCTCCCCAGATCGGAGTCAGCCGTCGCGTTGCCGTTGTTGCCCACGAGGGGCGTGAGTATGTTCTCGTCAACCCCAAAATCACTGCCTCTTCCGGCAATCAGACCGACGAGGAAGGCTGCCTCAGTTTTCCGGGTCTTTTCGAAAAGGTGACGCGTCCCGATAGGATTACCGTCGAGGCCCTCGATGAGGAGGGCAACAAGCGGATCCTTGAGGCTGCTGCACTCTTGGCGCGGGCCTTTGCTCACGAGATCGATCATCTTGAGGGAGTGCTCCTTATCGACAAGATTTCTCCTCTTCGGCGAACCTTCGCAAAAAAGAAATTTCAGCGTCTCCGGGAGGCATGAGCCGATGAGCCGCTACTGGTTCATGGGTTCAGGCGAGTTCGCCCGACGCTGCCTGAGCCGGCTGCATTCCTGGAGAGCTCCTGATCTTGTCGTCTCCTCCTTGCCCCGTCCCGCCGGGCGAGGCCTGAAACTGAGAGACACGGCTGTTGCCCGTGAGGCGCAAGAACGTGGCCTTGATCTCTGTCTTTCGAACGATGTCAATGGCGATGACGAGCTCCTGCGGCGCTTTTCCGAGGAATCCCCCCTGGGCATCGTCGTCGTTGATTTCGGCCAGATGATTCGGGAGCCTTACCTTTCTACGCCTTCCTGGGGCTGTCTCAATGTTCACCCCTCCCTCCTGCCGCTTTACAGGGGAGCTGCCCCGATACAGCGTGCTCTTATGGCCGGCGACCCGGAAACAGGTGTCACCGTTTTCCGCCTCGTTCCGCGGATGGATGCAGGGCCGATCCTGGCGCAGGAGGAAGAGACCGTCCAACCCGATGACACCTACGGAAGCCTGCTGGAAAGGCTTTCTCTCAAAGGCGGAGGGCTGTTGTGCGAGGTCCTGGAGCTATTGGGAAAGAGCGGAGCGTCGTCTCGAGAACAGGATCACAAAAGGGCGACTTTTGCGCCGGTTATTCAGAAAAAAGAAGCAGAGATTCGTTGGAGTCGATCGGCCTGGGAGATTAACTGTCTTATCAGAGCCCTTAACCCCGTCCCCGGAGCGTTCTCCCATGTCGGCCCAAAGCGACTGAAAATCTGGAAGGCCGATATCGTTGAAGGATCGGGAGAACCCGGCACACTTCTTGAACCGCTGGATGACTGTGCCGTCGTGGCCTGCGGGGCGGGCTCGCTCTGTCTTCGCGAGGTTCAACCCGAGGGGAGACAACGTCTCCAGGGGGCCTCCTGGTGGCGCGGCTCGGGCTTGAAGGAAGGGGAACGACTCCCGTGAACCCTTACGGCGCCTTTCGTCGGTCCCTTGCAGCCGAAAGACGATGGTCCAAGGCGGTCGCCGTGACAGGTGCTCTCGGTTCGGGCAAGACAACCTGGACGGTCAACTTGGGTTTGGCTCTCCATCGGATGGGACGGCGCATCGCTTTGGCTGATCTTGATATCATCAACCCCTATTTCTGCCTTCGCGAGATCGCCGATGACGTGGGCCGCCTTGGCATTGACGTCGTTCTTCCTCCGGGGGAGGCGCGATGGAGCGATATTCCTGTCATCTCTCCGGAAGTGACTCGTCTTTTGGCCTCTGACCGTGACCATCTCTTTCTTGATGTTGGCGGCGAGGCAAAGGGCGTTCTGGCGCTCAAGCAATTTTCCCCTTTTTTGGAAGATGTCGGATATGATTTCCTCATGGTTCTCAATCCCTTCAGGCCTCAGACTTCGAAGCCTGAGGCTGTCGTCGCGATGCGTCATGAAATGGAGAAATTAAGCGGTCTCCACGTTACGGGTCTTCTGGGTAACCCTCATCTGATGGAGGCAACGGAGCCCGAAGATATCGCAAGAGGCCTGGCTCTGATTTGTCAGACAGCCGAGGTCATCGAGCTGCCGCTGCTTTATGTCGGCGTTTCCGATCACGTTTTTGAAAGGGCCCGAGAGGTTTTGGCTCCAGGAGCGGAGCTTTTGTGGCCCCTCTCCAGGCCGATCCTGTTCCCGTGGGAAAGGGGTGTACCTTTGGATGGCTAAGGGACGAGTGAAGGTTTTTGAGGGGCGCTGCAAAAGCTGCGGTCTTTGTGTTGCCGCCTGCCCGATGAAAGTACTGAGAATCTCGGAGAGGATCAATGACAAGGGTTATCGGCCGGCGGAACAGTTCAAGGAGGGTTGCATCGCCTGTAAGATGTGCGCCGTGACCTGCCCTGATGTGGCGATCGAAGTCTTTCGCATCGATGAGGTCTAGCGCGTTTTTTGACGAACGTTTCGGAGGTGAATGATCTATGGGCGAAAAAGTTCTCATGAAGGGCAATGAAGCTCTTGCCGAAGCTGCGATCCAGGCCGGCTGCCGCTACTTTTTCGGATACCCCATCACGCCCCAGAATGAGATTCCCGAATACATGTCCCGCCGGTTACCTGAGGTGGGGGGCGTCTATCTGCAGGCAGAGAGCGAAGTGGCCTCGATTAACATGGTTTTCGGCGGAGCCGGAACAGGAGAGCGGGTCATGACCTCTTCGTCAAGCCCCGGAATTTCCCTCATGTCCGAAGGGATCAGCTACATCGCCGGGGCTGAATTACCTTGCGTGATCATGAACATTGTCCGGGGAGGCCCGGGGTTGGGAGGCATCCTGCCGGCACAGTCGGATTACTTTCAGGCGACGCGGGGAGGCGGCCACGGCGATTACCGCCTTCTTGTCCTGGCGCCGAGCACGCTTCAGGAGGCCGTTGATCTGACCATGGAAGCCTTCGACCTTGCAGAGATTTACCGCAACCCGGTCATGATCCTCGGCGACGGTTTCATGGGCCAGATGATGGAAGCCGTCGAATTCAAGCCGGCACCGGAAAGGAAGCTTCCCGACAAGCGCGATCGTGCCGTCGGTTACCGGGCCAGACGAGGCAAACGGGCCCTTGTCAAGAGCCTCTATCTCGATCCGGCGGCCCTGGAAGCCCACAACATGAAACTGAAGGCCAAGTACGATCTCATGGCCGACAGGGAGACGCGCCACGAATCTTATCTGGTGGATGACGCCGAATACGTCGTTGCCGCCTATGGGACGACGGCACGTATCGCCCGATCTGCCGTAAGGCTGTTGCGCGACGAAGGGATCGCCGCCGGTATGGTTCGTCCCATTACAGTCTTTCCCTTCCCCTACGCTCCCTTTCAGAATCTGGGGAGTCAGGTGAAGGAGGTCCTTGCCGTTGAGATGAGCTGTGGACAGATGATAGACGATGTTCGGATCGGTGTTGCCGGCAAGGTGCCTGTCTCCTTTTTCGGCCGCGTCGGAGGCGTCGCCCCCACGGTGGATGAGATTGCCGAAGCCGTCCGCCGTCTTCGAAAGAGTTAGGCAGGTGACAACGGTGAAAGAAGTCCGGATTTTTGAACGCCCCCGTTCCATGGCCGATGTGACGACACACTATTGCCCTGGTTGCACACACGGCATCGCGCATCGGCTCGTTGCTGAAGTGATCGATGAACTGGGCATTCAGGAGACGACTGTCGGCGTGGCCCCTGTCGGTTGTGCCGTCTTTATCTACAACTACATCGACACGGATATGTACGAAGCCGCCCACGGCAGGGGGCCCGCTGTGGCGACGGCCTGCAAGCGGATTCGCCCCGATCTGACGGTCTTCACCTACCAGGGCGATGGGGATCTGGCCTCCATCGGCCTGGCCGAGGTGGCTCATGCGGCAAACAGGGGCGAAAACATCACGGTGATTTTCATTAACAACGCCATTTACGGTATGACAGGAGGTCAGATGGCCCCGACCACCTTACTGGGGCAGAAGGCGACAACCTGCCCTCTGGGGAGAGAGGCCAAGGTAAACGGATACCCCATGCGCGTCGCCGAAATGCTGGCGACCTTGGCGGCCCCAGGCTACATCGCCCGCGTTTCCGTGGCAAAGCCTAAATTCATTCTCGAAGCCAAGAAGGCCGTTCGGAAGGCCTTTGAGACACAGATCGCGGGGAAGGGGTTTTCCCTCGTGGAAATCCTTTCGACCTGTCCCACCAACTGGGGCATGTTGCCTGTTGAAGCGACGGACTGGCTTGTCGAGAAGATGATCCCGTTCTATCCCCTGGGCGAATTCAAGGTCCCTGAATAAGGAGGTCTCGAGCGTGTCCACTTTCTACCGTAGCTTCATCGCCGCCGGATTCGGCGGGCAGGGCATCCTCTCGCTGGGACAGATAGTCGCCTATGCAGCCATGAAAGAAGGGCGTTTCGTGACCTGGATCCCCTCGTATGGTCCTGAAATGAGGGGTGGAACGGCCAATTGCAGTGTTATCGCCAGCGATGAGGAGATTGCTTCTCCCGTCGTGAGCCGCCCCGACTTTCTTGTCATCATGAACCAGCCGTCTCTTGAGAAGTTTGAGCCTCTCCTGAAGGCTGGAGGCGTCCTGCTCTACAACAGTGATCTCGTCAGATGCGAGAATCCCCGGAAAGATATCAAGGTGTTGCCCATCCCGGCCAATAGCGCTGCCGCCGAGCTTGGCAACGACAGGGTGGCGAATGTCATCGTCCTCGGAGCCCTTGCGGCCCACACGGATCTCGTCGGCGAAGAAGCCTGCCGTCTCACCATCTCCGACCTTTTCGGCAAGAAGAAGGCCGCTTTGGTGGAACTCAACCTTCAGGCCTTCATCAAGGGGCGGGATTTCCGCTGAAGCTTGCGATGGATCCGAAAGAAGAGGCCCTTTCCAGCCGAACTCTTTTTCAGGGGAAGGTCGTTACTCTCCGCGTCGACGAAGTGAAACTGGATTCGGGCTTTCGAACGGAGCGCGAGGTGATCGATCATGCCCCCGCCGTGGCTATGATCGCCCTGACGGATGAAGACAGAATCCTCCTCGTCCGCCAGTATCGCTACCCCGTGGGCAAGGTCATTCTGGAGATTCCGGCCGGACTCGTCGAAGAAGGAGAAGATCTCCAGAAGGCGGCGCGGCGGGAACTGATGGAAGAGGTCGGTTTCGATGCCGGTTGCCTTGAGCGGATCGGGAGTTTCTACAGTTCGCCCGGCTTCAGCAACGAGATCATTCATCTCTTCCTGGCGACCCGGTTACGCCCTTGCCGCCTCAAGGCTGATGACGACGAGGATCTGCGGGTCCTTGCTCTGACTATCGACGGATTCGCCCGGGCCCTTCAGGAAGAGGGGATCATGGACAGCAAGACCATGGCGGCCCTCTGGTGGCTCCAGGCAAGGGGTGGCGAACGTTGTCCAAGAGACTGACCGCCGTCGATGATTTTGCGGACTACCTCCGATTCGAAAGAGGCTGCAGCGAGAACACGATCCGCGCCTACAAGAGCGATCTCCGCCGCTGGTTTTCCTTCTGTGAAGCTGCGGGTGCCGCTCCTCTGCCCCCTTCCAAGGAGAAAGTCGCCCCCTTCCTCCGTAAACTGACACTTCAGGGGAAACGATCGGCCACGATTCAGCGCTACGCGGCGACGCTGCGCTCCTGGGCTCATTTCCTTCAGATGGACGGCTGGGTCGATGGGGAGCTCCAGTTACCGCCTATCCCCGAGAAGGAAAAGAATTTACCCCAGATTCTCAACGAGGGCGAAGTGGAACGTCTCCTTGCCTCCTGTCCCGACGATTCGAAACTGGGGCTGCGTGACCGAGCCCTGCTGGAATTGGCCTACGGCTGCGGGCTGCGGGCGAGTGAAGCCTGTAGCCTTCGGCTCGAGGATGTCGACTTCAACAGGGGCACCCTGCGAGTGATGGGCAAGGGGGAGAAGGAGCGGGTCCTCCCTCTTATCGGCAAGGTCCGGGGATGCCTGCGCCGCTATTGCGACGAGGCGAGACCGCTCTTGAACCGGAAGGACCTTCGAGATCTCTTCCTCACTCGAAGCGGCCGCCCCCTGAGGCGGGAGGATTTCTGGCGGATCATTCAAAAGCGGGGCAAGGAGGCGGCGATTCCCTCAGCCCGTCTTCATCCCCACGTCCTCCGTCACTCCTTCGCGACGCACTTGCTTCGGAGGGGGATGGATCTCCGGACCCTTCAGGAACTTTTGGGGCATTCGACGATCGCAACAACGGAGCGCTACACTCATTTCGACATGGAGCTGCGCGACGTCTATGATCAGTGCCATCCCCGGGCTTGAGCGGCCAGGGAAGGAGGAGGTGTAAATCGTGTACGGTCCAGAGGAGGTCAACCGGGCCCGAGAGGAACTCTTCCGCCGGATTCCTTTCATCCCCAGCGTCGCCGTTACGCTGGGTTCCGGATTGGGAGCCCTTGCCGATGCGCTGGAAGACGCCGTCGCCGTCCCTTACGAGGAGATTCCTTTCTGGCCTCGCTCCACGGCTCCGGGTCATGCAGGAAGGCTCGTCGCCGGCTGCCTTGGAAGCGTCCCCGTCGTCGCTATGCAGGGGCGGGTTCACCTTTATGAAGGCTATTCGGCTCGAGAGGTGGTCTTCCCCCTCCGTGTTCTGGCTGCCCTGGGCGTCAAAACTTATGTCGCCACCAATGCTTCGGGGGGCATCAACCTGACCTATCGTCCCGGGGACCTCATCCTCATTGAAGATCATATCAACCTTATGGGAGACAACCCGCTTGTCGGTCCGAATGAAGAAGCCTGGGGCTTGCGTTTTCCCGATATGACCGAGGCTTACAGTTCACGGCTTCTTGATCTCGCTGAAAAGGCGGGCGCTTCCGAGGGCATCTGGCTCAAACGGGGGGTTTACGTGGGTTTTTGCGGCCCCTCCTTCGAGACTCCCGCCGAGATCCGCATGGCGAGAACCATGGGCGGCGATCTCGCCGGAATGTCGACGATTCCCGAAGTGATCGCCGCCAACCATCTGGGTCTGGAGGTTGTCGCCATCTCCTGCGTGGCCAACTTCGCGGCGGGGATGACGAAAAACCGTCTGACTCACGAAGAGGTCCTCGAAGAGATGGAGAAGGCTTCGGGACGGCTGACTCGCCTTGTTTCCGCTCTCCTGAAAAGGATAGGCGACAACGATGTTTAATCCCCTGGCTTTCATCGAGGTGAAGCGGAATGGAGGCCGTCATGACGAAGCTTCCTTGAAGGCCTTCGTCGCAGCCGTCCTTGATGGCTCCGTCGCCGATTATCAGGCGGCGGCCTGGCTCATGGCGGCCTTTCTCCGCGGCCTTGATGAGGAAGAGCTTCGGGCTTTCACTCTGGCACTTGCCGACTCGGGCCGGCGCGTCCTGCTCCCCTCGGGACTCCAGGCCGTCGACAAGCACAGCACCGGCGGCGTCGGTGACAAGACGACGCTTGTCCTTGTCCCTCTCGTTGCGGCCTCGGGCCTTCCCGTAGCCAAACTTTCCGGACCCGGACTGGGTTTTACCGGAGGCACCGTCGACAAGCTCGAGTCCATCCCCGGTTTCCGATCCCACCTTCCCTTGGATCGTTTCGTCGCTCAGGTGGAGCGGATCGGCTGCGCCATCAGCGGCCACTCTCTCGATCTCGCTCCTGCCGAAGGCCGTTTTTACGGTCTGCGAGATGTGACAGCCACCGTTCCCTCGATCCCTCTTATCGCCTCAAGCATCATGAGCAAGAAGCTGGCTGGGGGAGCCGGATCCTTCGTCTTCGACGTCAAGTGCGGCGATGGGGCCTTCATGACGGATCTTGACGAGGCCCGCAGACTGGCAAAAAGCCTTGTCGATCTTTCCCGTTCACTGGGGAAGCGGAGCTTGGCTCTCGTCACCGATATGGAGCAACCCCTGGGCCAGTGGGTCGGAAACGCCTCCGAGGTTGCCGAAGCCATTGAGGTGCTCAAAGGGAAAGGGCCGGAGGACACGAGGGAACTCTGTCTTCTTCTTGGAGGGGCCATGGTCTTTCTCGGCGGAAGGTCTGAATCGGTCGAGACGGGGAAGGCGCTTTGTCGGCATCTTCTCGATGAGGGAAAGGCGCTGGAAAAGATGGGGCAACTCCTCGAAGCCCAAGGGGCTTCGTCCCGGTTCCTGGAAGAACCGGAAAAATCCCTCCCTGCCGCGGCGAAACGCTTTGACCTCAGGGCGGATCGCGATGGCCGACTCTTCCGACTTGCCGCTCGCCCCATCGGCGAGGCCGTCAAGGTGATGGGCGGCGGACGGATGAGGAAAGAAGATGTCATTGATCCGGCCGTCTCTGTGGAGCTCCATTGCAAGAGAGGGGAACCGGTCCGGGCTGGAGATCTTCTTTTGAGCCTTTACTACAATGATCCGACGCGGCTTGAAGAAGCTAGAAATTCTCTGGCTCAGGCCGTTGCCGTCGGTGAGGAGCCTCCCCGACGCCCCCTTCTTCTCGACCGCGTCGATTAGTTGGGATCAATAGAGCTTGAGGCGGCGGAATTCGAGGCGTTCCAGGTCGATCCAGAGCATGACGCCCTCGGGCAGAGAGGGAAGCCCGGCGAGGATCTTGACCGTCTCCGTTACCTCCAGGGAGGCGATAACGGCGGGCGTGAAGGGGGGATTCCCCGTCTCTTTCTCGATACCCCGGTCGGAGGTCTCTTCCTCGAAGAGAGCTCTTTCTCCAGAGCGGATGACCTGGATCTGGCCCCAGAAGCCTCCAATGGCGCCGTGAACGAGGGGAATTCCCCGTTCCCGACAACCCTTGAGGAGAAGGAGCCGGGAGCGGTTGTTGTCAAGGGCGTCGACGGCGACATCGACTCCTTCAAGGAAAGGAGCGATCGACTTTTCGTCGAGGTAGTCCTCAAAAAGACGCACCTCCAGGGCTTCGTTGATGGAGCGGACACGTTCGGCCGCCGTCACCGCCTTTTCTTTTCCCAGATGTTCTTCCGATGACAGGATCTGGCGGTTCAGGTTTGAAGGAGCGAAAGTGTCTCCGTCGGCAATGTGCATCGTGCCGACGCCGGATCGGGCCAGAAGATCGACGATGAGTCCTCCCAGCCCGCCGCAACCGGCGACGGCCACCGTCGATCGGAGCAGTTTGATCTGCCCCTCTCTCCTCAACGTTCCCATGTTTCTCTCGAAGCGCTGGGGCGTCAGCCCCTCTTTTAATGCGGCAAGCTGGACTTCTTTAAGAGAAAGGCCGCTCTCAAAGGAGAGCTGCCTTTCCAGATCGGGGTCGATGGTTTCGTCGACGGCTCCCCGATGCAGTGCTTCGGCCAGTTCCAGATCGGTCATATCAGGTGTCCCCCCTTGTTTTTTGTTCAGACGACGGCGGTTCCGTCATGATCCGTCGAGGAGGCTGATCCATGGAGAATGACAAGAGGGCCGACGAGCTCCAGCTCGCGCTCGACAAGGCACAAAGCGGTGACAATGACGCTTTGACGGAACTGCTTTTGGCCTACCTCCCTCTGATACGAAGCCAGGCCGGCATCTTTGCAGGGATGGATCGGCATTTGAAAGAAGATCTCGCCCAGGAGGGGCTCCTTGCCCTCTGCCGGGCCACTGCCCTTTTTCAGCCCCGTCGCGGTCCCTTCGGGGCTTTCCTCAAAGTCTGCGTCCGCAATGCCATGATCTCCCATCTCCGAAGGAGGCCGATTGAAGAGATCGTCGATGAGGAGTGGCTTGAAAGAGAAGTGGAGCCAGGGCCGGGTCTTGACGAAATTGTCGAGGCACGGGAATGCCTTCGTCAGGCTGCCCGTTTCCTCTCCGACACGGAACTTCTGGCGATGGATGCCTTCCTGGAGACGGGAGGCGTCGGGCGGGCGGCCAGAGCTCTAGGGTGGCCCCGTAAAAAGGTCGATAACGCTCTTACACGGGCCCGTGCTAAACTTCGTGTTATTGCTCCCGGTGACGATTAGTCCCTGAAACGCTCGTCGGCAGTCTCCAGGGCCGCACCGACATCGGTCTTCCATCCCATTCGATTCAGTGTCGTGCCCAAGGCTGAAAGGAAGAAGATGACGTTGTTCGCTGTCGATCCGCTTCCCATCAGGCCGATCCGAATCACCTTCCCTTTCAGCTCCCCCAGCCCGGCTCCGACTTCGATGGAGTAGCGCTCCATCAGCTCCCGGCGGAGCTGTCCGTCATCAATCCCCTCGGGAAGGGAAAGGCAGGTCAGGCTCGGAAGCCGGTGTTCCTTCGCCACAGGAAGGGCCAGCCCCATAGCCTCCAGCCCTGCCCAGAGAGCCTCGGCGTTGCGGCGATGGCGGTCCCATCGGCGGTGCAGCCCCTCTTCGTCGATGATCCTCAAGGCCTCGTTGAAGGCGTAGAGCATGTTGATCGGTGCCGTATGATGATAGAAACGCTCCTCGCCCCAGTAGCGCATGATCATCGTCAGATCGAGGTACCAGCTCTGGACCTTTGTCTTGCGTTCCTGGACGGCTTTGACGGCCCGCGGGCTTAGCGTCAGAGGGGCCAGGCCGGGAGGGCAGCCGAGGCATTTCTGGCTGCCGCTGTAGACGATGTCCAGTCCCAGCCGGTCGACGGGGACCTCCATGCCGCCCAGAGAGGTGACGGCGTCGACAAGGAAAAGCATCCCGGCGTCATGGACGACCGGGGCGATGCGATCGAGGTTTTGGAGCACCCCCGTCGACGTCTCGGCGTGAACGACTCCGACGAGCTTGGCTTCGGGGTGCCTCCTGATGGTTTCGATCAGCTCCTCTTCTGGCAGTGCCTGGCCGAAGGGGGCGGAAACCTTGATCACCACTGCGCCGCAGCGTTCGGCCACTTCCTGCATCCGCCTGCCGAAGACGCCATGATCGGCGATGATGACCTGATCGCCTCTCTCGATGACATTAACACAGGCGGCCTCCATGCCGGCGCTTCCTGTGCCGGGCATTGTCACGGTCAAGGGGTTTTCGGTTGCGAAGGTCTTGCGAAGCAGCCTCTGCGTTTCATCCATCAGGGCGACAAAATCGCCGTCGAGATGGCCCAGCGTGGGCTCGGCCATCGCGCGGAGGACTCGGCTTTCCACGGGGCTCGGCCCAGGTCCGAGAAGCAGTTTTTCCCTTGTTTTGCGGCAGGGATACATAGGAGGTTCCTCCTTTTCAAATTATCACCCGGGTAACGGAGTGGACGGTGTGATCGCGGCGCTCTCTTGTCATTCTACCGCAAGGCAGTGCTGAGACGTTGCTCCTTATGGAGTAAACTGGAATCGGCCTACGGTGGCTTGAGCCGCCTATTCCCGAAACAGGGGGTGTCGATTGATGAAGAAGATCTCCGGAATTTTTGCTCCTCTTTCTACCCCTTTCGACAGCAACTACGACGTCGATTGGCAGGCCTTTGAAGAAAATGTCGCGCAGTACGGCCTGACGCGTCTGGCTGGTCTTGTCGTCCTCGGAAGCAACGGCGAATTCGCCCTCCTCGAAGAGGAGGAGAAGGTGCGGCTCGTTGCCACGGCCCGTCGCTGCCTTCCCCAGGATAAGCTGATCATTGCGGGAGCGGGCCGGGAATCCCTTCGAGAAACCATCACCTTGACCCGCCGTTGCGCCGATGCCGGCGCCGATGCCGCTCTCGTCCTGACGCCCTGTTACTACAAAACAGACATGGGGGAGATGGCCCTGGAGCGTTTCTACGTTGAAACGGCCGAAACATCTCCCATCCCCGTTATCCTCTACAACATGCCTCGCAACACCGGCGTCAACATCACCTCGTCCCTCTGCTGCCGCCTTTCAACTCACCCCAACATTGTCGGTATCAAGGATAGCTCGGCCAACATCGTTCAGATCACCGAAATCATCTCCGGCGCTATCGAAGGCTTTTCCGTCATCGCCGGTTCCGGGAGCTTCCTGTTGCCCACCCTCGTTCTCGGCGGAGACGGCGGGACCATGGCTGTCGCCAACGTGGTCCCCGAGCTCTGCACCGATCTTTATGAAGCCTTTCTTGCCGGTGACCTTGCCAAAGCCCGAAGACTCCAGCTGGCCATCATGGAGATCAATGCCGCCGTCACATCCCGTTTCGGCATAGGAGGCATGAAAGCCGCCATGGACATGGTCGGCTATCGGGGCGGCAATCCCCGCCCGCCGATTCTCCCCGCTACGGAGGAGACGAAAGAAAAAATCCGCGATATTTACAGGCGTCTCGGTATCGAGCCCCTGCGCTCCTGAGAGTCAGCCCCTATTTGAAGGGGCTGTGCTTGTTGCCGGTCGGACGGCGCTTCGTCTGAGTATCCAATCTGGACATTCCGCCCATAAGCCGTTACTATAGCTGCGTTGCGGAGGCGCTTCTCGGCTGGTGCCGGGTGCAGACTTCAAATCTGTTGGGGGTCGGTAAAAGCCGGCCCCGGTGGGTTCGATTCCCACACGCCTCCGCCAAACCATCAACGAAATCAAGGCCGCCCTCTGGGGATCAACCCCAAGGGCGGCCTTGTCATTCTGTTCTGTCGCGTCGTCTTCCTTTTCACAGGTCCATGGAGAAGCGGACATCGCCGGGTTCCTCCTGAGTGATGCCGATATAGCGGAGCGTCACCGAAGGAGCCGAGTGATTCAGGATTTTCTGAATCATCGACAGGTCATGGCCGTTCTTGTAGGCGTGATAGGCAAAAGTCTTCCGTAAAGTGTGTGTCCCGATGTTCTCCTTGATGCCTACCGTTTTAGCTGCATCGTTGAGGATGCGATAGGCCTGCTCTCTGCTTATGGGCCGAATCTTTCCTTGGTTTCCTTTCCGAGAAGGAAAAAGTGGCGACGTTGGAGCCAGGGCACTTTGGGCAAGGTGCTCTTTCAATGCCTCCCTTGCTGACGGTCCAATAGGGAAAACTTGCGTTTTCCCAGTCCTTTCTCCGCTTAGTGTGATGCGATCGGAAACGTTTCCTTCGGTGGTGAGGATGTCCTCCACCTTGAGAGCCAGAAGGTCAGAGATGCGAAGTCCGGAGTTGATGCCCAAGACGAAGAGGGCGTAGTCCCTCAGCCTTTTGGTCTTGAGCACCTTCTTCATGGCTTCGATCTTGGCCTGGTCTTTGATTGGCTGTACGAAGTCCATAGGGAACTCGGCTCCCTTCTTGTTGAATATCACTAAAAGCCTATCGTGGTACAATATAAGACATTCAAGGCCAGACTCCGAGCGAACTATAAAATTAGATAAGTGTTTTGTGCGGGATTGGAGGTGTCGCAATGACGACGATATTTTTCCCGAATATATTGGATGACAGGGGAGCGGCTGAATTTTCAAATAAAGTTCTAATGTCCATGGCAGAACCTGAGCTGATTTTTGATTTCGGAGAGCTTGATTTCGTTGAGCCATTTGGCATCATGTTGGCAGCTCAGGCGTTAAGATATGCCTTCATGAAATGCAACAAAGATAACAGTAATGTAGGAGTGAGGTTTTTAAACCTGACAGATGATGATGGCAAGCTAAGGCCATCTGTCAATCGCCTCATTTTTTTTAATTTTTTCGATCATGTTAATTGGAACATATACGAAAAAGGAAAGGTCCAAAAACCGGCATTAGAATGCATTCCCATTATGAAAATAACAAAACAAGATATTAAGGCCATGGAAGAAGTCAATTTTATGGCTAGTATAAAAAAATACTCTATTTTTTTGTCAAAAATACTTTTTTCTAGCGATTATAAAAAAGAAATTGACATAATTAGCTATTTTTTCTCTGAAATTATAAATAACGTTTTTCAGCATTCTAAAACCGACAAATGTTATGTTGTTGCCCAAAAATGGAGAAAAGATAGCGTAGATATTGTCGTTTCGGATGAAGGAGTAGGAATAACTGAGTCGTTGGCGGGAAAGTATGGCATGAAAGACAATATAATGGCAATTCGTAAATCTCTTCAGTTTGGAATCTCTAAAGATTCCAAGAATGTCAATAAAAGCGAGAAAACAGGGGCAGGGCTATTTTCTATATCTAAAATTGGTGAAAAGATGGGCGGGTTTTCAATATTCAGCAAGAACGATCTTTTGGTTTTTGAAGGTCAGCGCTTTTCAATGTTCAGGTTGCCGATGGTCGGGACTATAGTAAAGGTATCTGTAGATCTTAGCAACTCCGAAAGCTTCTTTGCAAAGCTTGAAGGCGTTATTGCCGAGGGAGAAAGGCTTGCATCAAAATAGGCATTCCCCCTTGCGGTAGTGTCCCGACCGCGGGCTCCCTATGCTCCCTTGAGGGCTCCGCCTTTGCGTTTTGAACCCAAGGCGGCAATTCCCGTCGTGTTCAGCGGATGAAGGGTTCCTTGACTTGTGCCAGGGCATCGGCGAGCCAACGTGGGTGCATGGTCATCATCGGCTCAGGAAGAGCTTCGGTGGGGAAAAAGGCGGTATCAAGGGTTTCCGGACCGCAGGATTGCAGGGTTCCTCCGCATGGATGACAGAGGAAGCAGGTTGTGATGAAATGGCGTATCCGGTGGTCCGGATAGGTGATCACCTGAGAGCGAGGGTCCGAATAAATTCCGACGAGCCTTTCTATTTCAGTTTCAAGGCCTGTTTCTTCCCGGATTTCACGAATCACGGCCGCCTTTACCGTTTCGGTCGGTTCCACATGCCCTGAAGGAATGCCCCAGAGTCCATTGTCGCTGCGTCGCATAAGCAGGACGTTGCCATCATCGTCGAGGACCACGGCAGCGACTCCCGCTTCCACTCGCTCCGGCCATTGGTAGGAGGGGAGGTCCCATTTTTTGACGGAGATGCCGGGATTGAAAAGATCGCTTAGGGAAGAGATTCTCCCGTCGGGGTTTCGGAAATCCCCACAATGAGGGAAGGCGGGGGCTTCGCCCATGAGAACGGCTTGAATTCCGGCGCGGTGGGCGCCGAGGATGTCTATCTCAGGGGTATCTCCGATCATGAGAGTTTTATGCTTTCCCGCTTTGAGATTTTTCAGAGCCAGGTCGAACATGGGAGATTGAGGCTTGCCCATTGAGAGAGGGCGTTGCCCCGATGCCGCAATCAGAGCCTCCACCAGGGTTCCCACCGCAGCTAGAGGGCCTTGAGGGTCGGGATAGGTCCGGTCCTCGTTGGTGGCTACAAAAAGAGCTCCTTTGCGGATGACCGTGGCCGCCTCTCGGATGTTACCCAAGGTGATGCCGTCATCCCATCCTGCGACGATGGCGTCGCAGGGAGGGCCGCTCAAGGGGGATACGCCACGAGATTGCAGCGTTTTCTTGAGGCTTGTCTGTCCCAATATCCAGGCGCTTCCGACGTTGTGCTCCGCGAGAAATAAGGCCGTGACCGTGCCCGAAGTGATCACTTCCGCTTCGTGGGCCTCGATGTCGAGAGCGTTCAGGCGCTTGACGATCACATCGGTCCCGGTGGGGTTGTTGGTGAGGAATCGGATCTCCTTGCCCATTCGGCGAAGCCTTCTCAAAGCTGAAGGCGCTCCGATCGTCGGGGCTTCACCGACGTAGACGACTCCGTCGAGATCCAGTAAAAAGGCATCAAAAGCTGCAGCGAGCATTGCGTCACATTCCTTCTCTTTATCGAGTTCCTCTGACGGCAGCGATCGTATCGAGAACCTTTCTGTTGGCGCCCACGTCATGGACTCGGATGATTTCGACACCCTGCCAGGCGCAGAGAGCGGATACGGCCATGGTTCCCTCCAGGCGCTCTTCAGGCGAGGGCTGATCGAGTACGGCTCCGAGAAAACTCTTTCGTGAATGTCCTATCAGCAGTGGAAGACCGAAGGTTCGGAAGGCCTCAAGGTGACGTAGGATTTCCAGGTTGTGCTCCGGTGTTTTTCCGAAGCCGATGCCGGGATCGATGACGATCCTTTTCCTGTCAATGCCGGCTTGGCGAGCGAGGTCGAGTCGCTCTTCGAGAAAGGCGGCTATCTCAGGTAGCAGGTCGTTGTAGCAGGGGTTTTTCTGCATATCCCGTGGGTGCCCCTTGATGTGCATCAGAACGACGGGGACGCCAAGGGTAGCTGTTCTTTCGGCAAAAGCCCTATCGAAGCCGAAACCGGAGATGTCGTTGATGATGTCGGCGCCGGCGGCGACGGCCTCTTCGGCAATGGCTGCCTTGTAGGTGTCGGCTGAGAGGGGAAGATCGGGAAAGCGTTCTCTGAGGGTTTCGATCGCCGGGATGAGCCGCTTCCGTTCGGTGGTTTCGTCAATGCTTTCCGAGCCGGGGCGGGTTGATTCGGCACCGATGTCGATGATGTCGACGCCCTCATCGACCATCTGTCCCGCGCGGTCAATCAGCTCTTTCAGGGTGCCGATGCGGCTGCCGGGGTAGAAGGAATCCGATGTCACGTTCAGGATGCCCATGACGAGCGTTCGGGTTCCGAAGGTCAGCCGGCGTCCCCTGGGGAGGTCGAGTCCCTCGGCGGGTCTTGTCATAGAGAGGAGGGCCTCTTCCAGGTCCCGACGGATCTGATCCAGGCCCCAATAGGGCATGGCCTTCAGTTTCTCGACGAGGAGGCAGAGCTGTTTCTCATTCCCGAAGAGGATGCAGTCCGTCCGTTCAACGCCTCTGTCGATGGCGTTGCGATGGACGGCGGCGTCGCCTCCCCGGGAAAGCATCTCCTGTTTGAGGGCGTTGGCGGCCCTGGTGTCGATAGCCTTGAGGAGGAGAGAGAAAGTTTTCTCTTTGGCGAGAAAGTAGGGAAGTCCGCCGGGGTCGCAGCCGAGAGAGCGCAACCGGGAGAGAAATTCCTCCTCATCGGCAAAGGAGAGCAGGATCGGTCGCGTCATTCTCGCACCGCCGTCAGGTCTTCCCGGTGAATGATGACGGAGCTGGAAGCCGTCTCCCAGACTTCGATTTCGTGGAGTTCGCAATTGGGGCGGCTGAGATGGGGGTTCAGTTCCTGCCAGATCCATCGGGCGATATGCTCTGCCGTCGGCTGTTCGAGGATGTCGTTGAGGTAAGCGTGGTCCAAGCGGGAGAGGACGATGTCGTTGACGATAGTTTTGAGTTCGACGAAGTCCAAGACCATGCCTTCGCTGTCCAGACGGCCTTTAAGGGTGACGGCCAGTCGGTAGGTATGGCCGTGAAGGGCTTCGCATTTCCCGTGGTAATGGATGAGATTATGGGCGGCATCGAAGGTGAAGGTCCGCTTGAGATACATGGAATCGCCTCCTTGTAGCGATGTCGGCGGCTCTTTCTCCGTCGAGCATCATGGTTCCTCATCATGATGAGGGTTGAAGCCCGAGAAGGCAAGACCAGGGCAAGGCGATGAGGAGCCGCCAGATTGGCGGTTGCTCCGAACGGCACTCTGACCTAGGATATTTGTAGCGGCATCAATCACTGCGGAGGTGGAAGAGGCATGAAAGTCTTCGCGGCACCTAGAGACGTTGAAAACTTAAAATCTCAAACCCTGGGTATCCTGCTTTTTGAAGGAGAGAAAGAGGTGCTGGAATGCTTTTCCGCCCTTTCTCCCGGCCTGCTGGGGCAGCTCGATCTGGAACGGTTCAGGGGAAAAAAGGAGAGTCGCCTTTTTCGTGCCGAACCGGGGCACAGCCCCTCGAGAATCCTTGTCGTCGGTCTCGGTCCCGAGGAGAAGGCAGACAGCGATGTTTTCCGTGAGGGGGCAGCCCTCCTCGTCAAGGCCGCTTCAGCTGTCGGAGCGGAAGACCTGGAGATCTGGACCAGTCGCCAGCCGGACCAGAGGCTCTCCCAGGCTCTTGCTGAAGGCGCCCTTCTTGGCGGCTACCGTTTTGATCGCTACAAAGAGGTTCCCGAAGAGGAGCGGGGCAACGTCGGTGTCGTTTATGTCGCCGGCGGAGAGGAATCCGGTCTGGAGAAAGGGGCCCTCATCGCCTGTGGCCAGCTGCTGGCCCGGGACCTGGCCAACGAACCCGGCAATGTCATCAATCCGCTGACTCTGGCCGAAAAGGCTCAGGAAGTGGCGCAACAGGGTAATTTCGAGTGTCGCGTCTATGATGAGAAGGAACTGGAGGAAATGAAAATGGGGCTTCTCCTTGCCGTCGGGCAGGGATCGAAGACTCCTCCTCGCCTGATTCATCTTGTCTATCGCCCCCGGGAAGAACCCCTCGGCCGGATCGCTCTCGTCGGCAAGGGGATTACCTTCGATACGGGAGGTCTCAACATCAAACCCGGCGAGTATATGAGAACCATGAAAGGCGATAAGACGGGGGCCGCCGTGATCCTCGGCGTCTTCAGGGGGCTGGCCAGGCTTTGCCCGCCCATCGAGGTCCATGGCCTGATAGGGGCTGCCGAAAACGCCGTCGGCAGCCGTTCCTACCGCCCCGACGATATCGTCCGAGGCCGCAAGGGCAAGACGGTTGAAATCGACAACACCGATGCCGAAGGACGCCTCACCCTGGCCGATGTCCTCTCTTTTGCCTGCGAGCTCAAGCCTTCTGTAGTGATCGATATCGCTACCCTGACGGGAGCCTGCGCCATCGCTCTCGGCCCTTACACGGCGGGGCTCTTTTCCAATGATGACTCCCTGGCCGAGGAGATCCTCGGAGCTTCTCGACGGTCAGGCGAGCGTTTCTGGCGCTTGCCCATCGACGATGATCGTCTTCGGAAGAAGCTTGAGTCACCCGTTGCCGATCTTGTCAATACGGGGGGGCGCGAAGGGGGTGCCCTGACGGCGGCCATGTTCCTTGAGGCCTTCCTTGACAAGGACATCCGTTGGGCTCATCTCGATATTGCCGGCGTCGACAATTACAAGGAACCTTTCGGCTACTATTCCAAGGGGGCCAGCGGTTACGGCGCCCGAACGCTTCTCGAGTTCCTTGTGAGTTTGGGGCCTGAGGAATGATGATCCCGGAGATCAAGGGACTTTCTCCGAAGGTGGAGAGCCTGGCCCGGGTTCTGACCGGCGATTGTCTTCTGCGCCGTGAAGAGGCTTCCGGCGAAGAAGAGGAGCGGGGTTTAAAGGAGTTGCTCAAACCCTTTCAACAGTGCCTTCAGGCGATTGAGATGAATATCTGCGCCGTCGGTGACAGTTGCTTCAAGTATTGCCTTCTCAAGCATGCCAAACCCTATTTCCCCCGGTCCGCCAGGGGGTTGCTTCTGGCAGAGGAGTTCGCTCAGGGCATCATCGACCTGCTCGTTGCCCTCGGTGAAGGCGACGAGCAGCTGGGGCGGATGCGCCTGTCTCTTCATGCAAGGGATATCACGGCCGACTTGGCCGCGAAAATTGAAAAAGGCCTCCAGGAGGTCTAGGTAATGGAGAGCCCCCTCGTTTCGAGGGGGCTCTCCATTACCTGGCATCGCCTGTCGGATCAGCTAGATTTCCCGTTTCCAGCGTGTCCCCTGACTGCCGTCTTCGAGAATGATTCCTTCGCTGGCGAGGGCATCGCGAAGTGCATCGGCCCGGGTGAAATCCTTCACTTTTCTGGCCTCATCGCGTTCAGCAATGAGTCTCTCGATCCGCTCCCGGTCGGGGTCATCAGCGACGGGGGCCTTGATGACGCCCATGACCTCTTCGGCCTCATCAAGGAATCGCCTTGCCGCTTCCAGTCCCGCTCTGGAGGGAAGGAGTTCTTCCTTGATATGGCCGTTGACGGCTCGAACGGTTTCAAAAAGGGAGCCCAGGGCACCTGCGGTATTGAAATCATCATCCATTTGTGCCATGAAAGCCTGTCGGTGGCCTGCGATTTCTTCAACGAGGGGAGAATGGCCGGAAGCCGTCTTTCCGCGAAGGGCTTCGTCCAGCTCGAGCGAGCAGTTACGGAGTCTTTCGGCGGCGCTTTTGGCCTGGAGAAGGCCTTCCTCGGAAAAATTGATGGGTGAGCGGTAGTGGGCACTGAGCATGAAAAGCCGAATCGCAAGAGGCGGATATTTTCCCCGAGCCGCCCTTGCTGTGAGGAAATTGCCAAGAGATTTGGACATTTTTTCCTGGTCGATCATGAGATAACCGTTATGGATCCAGTAGCGGACGAAAGGCATTCCCGTGGCTGCTTCGGCCTGGGCGATCTCGTTTTCGTGATGGGGGAAGATGAGGTCGCTTCCTCCGGCATGGATATCCAGGGTGGGGCCGAGCATGGCTGTCGACATGGCGCTGCATTCGATGTGCCAGCCGGGCCGGCCTCGTCCCCAGGGGCTCTCCCATGAGGGTTCCCCCGGTTTCTCGGCTTTCCAGAGAGCGAAGTCGAGAGGGTGTTTTTTCCGAATGTCGATATCGACGCGGGCTCCCGACTGAAGATCTTCGAGGCTTTGCTGCGAGAGTTTCCCGTAATCGGGAAAGCTCTGCACGTCAAAATAGACGTCGCCGTCGACAACGTAGGCGTGCTTCTTCTCGACAAGGCGCTTGATGAGGGCAATGATGTCGTCGATATGGTGAGTCGCCCGAGGGCTGTGGGTCGGACGGCGTACACCCAAAGCCTCGGCGTCCTCCCTGTAGGCGCTGATGAAGCGTTCGGCCAGTTCTTGGACGGAGATGCCCATCTCATGGGCGCGGTTGATCATCTTGTCATCGATGTCGGTGAAGTTCTGGACATACGTGACGCGGTAACCAAGGTGTTCCATATAGCGTCTGAGAACGTCGAAGACGATGAACGGTCTGGCGTTGCCGATATGGAAGTAGTCGTAAACGGTGGGGCCGCAGACGTAAAAGGCCACTTCCCCCTCTCTGATGGGGACGAAGGGCTCTTTTTTGCGAGTCAGGTCGTTGTAAAGGCGAAGAGTCATGGCTCAAAGCTCCCCCTTTCTTGAATGAGGCCTATGATATCCTATAGCATTCAGGTCCTCTTGCAAATGGCCCGATTTCTTTTGCCAAGGTGATCGCCTTGAAAAAGGAGCTCCAGGAGAAAGTCAGAAAATTGCCCAACCGCCCCGGCGTCTATATCTTTCACGACGACGAGGGGGCGGTCCTTTACGTAGGCAAGGCCAAATCCTTGAAGAAGCGGGTTTCCTCCTACTTCCGTCACGGCGGTTTTGCCTCGCCCCGCCTTCGAAAGCTCGTCGATTCGATCGGAGATCTTTCCTTCATCCGGACCGAGAGTGAGGCTGAAGCTCTCATTGTCGAATCCAGGCTGATCAAAAAGTATCAGCCTTTCTTCAATGTCGAGCTTAAGATGGGGGAGCGTTACCCCTACCTGAAGATCACGAATGAGGCTTTCCCACGGCTCGAGATCACCCGTCACAAAACGGTCGACGGCTCCCATTACGTCGGTCCCTTCACCCGCGTGGGCGATCTGAGGCAGCTTCTTCGGCTGATTGAGCGGCATTTCCCGCTCCGGACCTGCAAGAGTGACCTCTCGAAAGGCCCCGTAAGGGAGCGCCCTTGCGTGCGCTACTCCTTGGGGCGGTGCAGCGGCGCCTGTGCCGGCTTGACGACGGAAGCCGAGTATGGAGAAAGGGTCGCCGATGTCCTGCTTCTGCTTCAGGGTAGCGCCGCCGATCTCGTCGAACGCCTGAGGCGGCGCATGGATCGCGCCGCCGCTGATCTGGCCTTCGAGGAGGCCGCTCGGCTTCGGGATACAATCCGCTCCCTTTGGCGCCTTTCCCGCCAGAGGCTTTCGTCGACATTGAGCCATGACCTCGACCGAGAGACTTGGGCCGTTCTTCTCCGCCTTCAGGAGATTCTGGAGCTCCCGACGATCCCTTGGCGGATCGACGGTTTCGATATCTCCCATTTTTCCGGGAAAGAGACCTACGGTGTCGCTGTCGTATTCGAGCAGGGTCTGCCCAATCTCTCGCTCTATCGCCGATTTGCCGTAAAATCATTGGAGGGCATCGATGATTTCCGGGCTCTTGAAGAGGTTGTCACCCGTCGTTATCGCCGCGTGCTGGAAGGCGAGGAACCTCTTCCGCAGCTCGTCCTTATCGATGGCGGTCCCATTCAGCTGGAGTTTGCCGCCAGGGCTCTGACTGCCCTTGGGCTTGACGAACTTCCCGTTGCGGCCCTGGCGAAAAGGGAAGAGCAGGTTTTCCTCCCAGGGAGAGAGCAGCCTCTGGAGCTGCCTCGAAGCGACAGGGCGTTACACCTGCTTCAGCGCGTCCGCGACGAGAGCCATCGTTTCGCTCTTTCCAGTCATCGCCGCGGTCGGGACCGGAGACTCCGGCGATCCATTCTTGAAGAGATCCCAGGGGTCGGTAAAAAACGTGCAGCGCTGCTGTTGACCCGTTTCGGCAGCGTGCAGAAAATCGCCTCCCTGGGACTGGAGGAGTTGATGGCTCTTCCAGGAATAGGTCCAGAAACAGCCCGAAGGATCATTGAGACGTTGAGGGAGGAAACAGTGTGATTCGTAAGCAGGAAATCTACGAACATTATATGCGGATGGCTCTCAGCCTTGCCGAGAGGGGGACGGGATTTACCAGTCCCAATCCGAAAGTCGGATGTGTGATTGTTGACGAGGAGAAGGAGAAAGTTCTCGGCTGGGGCTATCATCGGCGTTTCGGGGGGGCCCATGCCGAAGTTAAGGCCCTGGAGCGGGCCGGCGAGCTTGCCCGTGGGGCGACGGCGATCGTCAATCTCGAACCCTGCTGCCATCAGGGCAAAACACCGCCTTGTGCCCCTCGGCTGGTTGAGGCGGGGATCAGCCGAGTTGTCATCGGCATGAGAGACCCCAATCCCTGTGTTGACGGAGGGGGTGTCGAGATTTTCCGGCGCGCCGGTGTCGATGTCATTTCAGGGGTGCTGGAAAAGGAATGTCTCCACCTGAACCGGGGCTTCGTCTCGGTCATGACGGGAGGCCGTCCCTGGGTGACGGTTAAGGCCGCCTTGAGTCTCGACGGTTCTCTCGCTCTTGCCGACGGTGAAAGCCGATGGATCAGCGGGACTCTTTCCCGCAGCAAAGCCCATCTCCTTCGGGCAGAGAACGATGCGATCCTTGTCGGGGTGGGGACAGTTCTTAAAGACGATCCGGAACTGACGGTTCGTCTCGTCTCCGGACAGTCTCCTCTCCGGGTCGTTCTCGACGGCAGCCTGCGCACGCCGCCTCATGCCAAGGTGATCGGCGATGGCTGCTGCCTGATCATCGGAAAGAGCGGCAGCCCCTCGCATCGGGCAGACGATCTCCGCAAGGCGGGGGCTGAAGTGGTTCTTCTTGACAGTTCCGATGAACATCCCGACCTTGACGCTGTTTTCGCTCTCCTTGCCGCCCGAGGAGTTCTGCGGCTTCTTGTCGAGGGCGGCGCTTCCATTATTCAATCCTTCATTGAAGAAGGAGCCGTTGACGAGGTTTCTCTTTTCCTGGCTCCGAAATTCCTGGGCAGGGGTATCCCCCTGACCGGAAATTTACGACTCCGCCACATGGGGGAGGCCATCACGCTCAAGGCTGCTACAATAAGGCAGGTCGACGGTGACCTCTGGCTGGAGGCGATGCCATGTTCACCGGCCTGATTGAAGAGGTGGGGCGGGTCCTTTCTGTCCGGACCCACTTTGATATCGTTCTCCTCGAAGTCGAGGCGCCAGTAATATCGCCTCATCTTTGTTTCGGGGAATCCGTAGCCGTATGCGGCGCCTGTCTTACCGTGACGAATCGGGGAACATCGCGATTCACAGCGGAGATGATGCCGGAGACGGTCCGCCGAACCCGCTTGAGTGAAATCAGCGTGGGTGAACGGGTTAATCTGGAGCGGGCTCTTTCGCTTCAAGGACGTCTTGATGGCCACATTGTCCAGGGTCACGTCGATTCCGTCGGAGTCGTGCGTCGTTTCGAAAGAGGAGGCGCTGCGGCTCGCCTTTGGGTTGACCTCAAGGCGGAGACGCTTCCGGAGATTGTTCCCAAGGGCTCTGTAGCCGTCGACGGCGTCAGCCTGACCGTCATTGATGTTGACAAGGGGGGGTTTTCCGTCGGTCTCATTCCGACGACCCAGGCGGAGACGACGATCGGTGATCTTGTCCCCGGAAAGAAAGTCAACATCGAGACCGATATTCTGGCCAAATATGTGCGCCGCATGCTTGGGGCCCGCCAGAAGGGTGACGAAGGACGTCAAGCGGCTTCTTCTCTGACGGCGGATAGATTGCGTGAGCTGGGTTGGCTTCCCTAGAACCCCCGGGAGGGATCAATTTGTCAGAACAGACGGAGCAAGCTCTTTTCAGTACCATCGAGGAGGCCCTTGGCGATATTGCCCAGGGTAAGATGATCGTCGTCGTCGACGACGAGGACCGGGAAAACGAGGGAGATCTCGTTATCGCCGCCGAAAAGGTGACCCCCGAGGCGATCAACTTCATGGCCGCCTATGCAAGGGGGCTCGTCTGCGTTCCTCTTACCGAAGATCAGGCCCGCCGCCTCGGTCTCTGCCTCATGGTCGACAAAAACACCGACCGTCACTGCACAGCCTTCACTGTCTCCGTTGATGCCGCCGAGGGGACGACGACGGGAATCTCCGCCGCTGAACGTGCCCTGACAGCCAAGTTGCTTTCCGATCCCACGTCTTTATCGAAAGACTTTCGCCGACCGGGTCATATTTTCCCTCTCATCGCTCGCAACGGCGGAGTGCTCAAACGGGCCGGCCACACCGAGGCGGCTGTGGATTTGGCCAGACTGGCTGGCCTCCGTCCTGCCGGTGTGATCTGCGAGGTCATGAACGAAGATGGGACCATGGCAAGGCTTAACGATCTCGCCGTTTTTGCGAAGAGACATGGCCTCAAAATCGTCTCCATCGCCGACCTCATCCGCTACCGTCATCGCCGGGACCGACTCGTCGAGCGCGTCTCCACCGTTCAGCTTCCGACGGAGTACGGGAACTTCGTCGCCCACGCCTATCGCTTCATCCTTGATGAGGCTGGCGACCATCTTCATATTGTCCTCGTCAAGGGGGATATTACGGGCGAGGCTCCTGTTCTGGTGCGAGTCCATTCGGAGTGTCTCACCGGCGATGTTTTCGGGTCGCTGAGATGCGATTGCGGTCCTCAGCTTCACCGAGCTATGAAGATGATTGAAGCGGAGGGACGCGGCGTTTTGATTTACATGCGCCAAGAAGGACGTGGCATCGGACTTCTGCCGAAACTCAAGGCCTATGAACTTCAGGAAAAGGGGCTCGATACCGTCGAGGCCAATGTGGCTCTCGGTTTTGCCCCTGACCTTCGCGATTACGGTGTCGGGGCCCAGATTATGGCCGACCTGGGACTGCGCCACGTGAGGCTGCTTACGAACAATCCGAGAAAGGTCATCGGCCTTGAAGGTTATGGGATCGATATCGCTGATCGCGTACCCATTGAGATCGAAGCCAACCCCTACAACGAGCGTTATCTTGATACGAAAAGGGAAAAATTGGGGCATATGATCCATTTGAAAGATATCCTGGGCTGATGGAAAACCGTCAGGCCCGTTTGCCCGGGGATTTTTGAAGGGAGAAGATGTCATGAAAGTCTTTCAAGGGAAATTGGTAGGAACGGGCCTTCGTTTCGCCGTTGTCGCCTCACGATTCAACGACCTCGTTTCGTCCCGTCTCCTTGAGGGAGTAAAGGATGCCCTGCTCCGTCACGACGTGCGCCATCAGGATATCGATGTCTGTTGGGTGCCGGGAGCCTGGGAGATCCCGCTGGCAGCGAAGGAGATCGCCCTGACGGGGCGCTATGACGCCATCGTGGCTGTCGGCGCCGTTATTCGCGGCGATACCCCCCATTTTGACTATGTCTCGGCTGAGGTTTCCAAGGGAGTCGCCTATATCGGTCTCAATCAGCGGGTCCCCGTGGCCTTTGGTGTGCTTACCTGCGATAACCTGGAACAGGCCCTTCTTCGTGCCGGTAGCAAGGCGGGAAACAAGGGGGCGGAGGCCGCTTTGGCCGCTCTTGAAATGGCTGACCTTTTAAGAAATATCCGTTCGGAAAGAACCGAGGAGGACTAGAAAAGCATGCTTGATATTCGCTGGGTCCGTGATAACCCTGACGCCGTTCGTCAGATGCTGGTGAACAGAAAGGCGACTTTCCCCGTTGACGAACTTATCGGGTTTGATGAGAGGCGTCGTCGCCTCCTTGCCGAGGTCGAAGAGCTGAAAGCCCGCAGAAATCAGGAATCAAAGCGGATCGGCCGGGCTCAGATCGACGGCGAGGATGTTGAGGCTCTGAAGGAGGCTGTCCGCCGGATCTCCTCTCGAATTAAGGATCTCGATCAGGAGATCTCCGACGTTGAGGTAGCCCAGAGGGATCTGATGATGTCGATCCCCAACATGCCTCATGAATCTGTCCCTATCGGAGATGACGAGGAGGCCAACGTCGAAATTCGCAGGTGGGGGACGGTACCTTCCTTCTCCTTTGAGCCCAAACCGCATTGGGAGCTTGGCGAAAAGCTGGGAATCCTCGATTTCGAACGGGGCGTCAAGCTCGCCGAGAGTCGCTTCACCGTTCTTCTCGGCCTGGGAGCTCGATTGGAACGGGCCCTGATAAACTTCATGCTCGATCTTCATACGGGCGAACACGGCTTCAAGGAGGTTATCCCTCCCTTCCTTGTCAATACTCGGACCATGACGGGGACGGGGCAGTTGCCCAAATTCGGTGAAGACCTTTATCGTTGTGTGGCCGATGATCTCTGGCTTATCCCGACGGCAGAGGTGCCGCTGACGAACTTGCACGCTGAAGAAATTCTTGAGGAAAAGGATCTTCCCTTCTATTACACCGCCTATACGGCCTGCTTCCGTCGCGAAGCCGGGGCCCATGGCCGCGATGTCAGGGGGTTTCTGAGACAGCACCAGTTTGACAAGGTGGAAATGGTGAAAATTTGTCATCCTCAGAAGAGTTACGAAGAACTGGAAAGCATGACGGCCTGCGCCGAAAAGGTCTTGCAGCTGCTCGAAGTTCCCTATCGCGTCGTCTGCCTTTCGACTGGCGATATGGGCTTCGGGGCGACAAAGACTTACGACATCGAGGTTTGGCTCCCATCGCAGCACAAGTATCGGGAGATCAGCTCCTGCAGCAACTGCGAGGACTTTCAGGCTCGGCGCATGAATACCCGTTATCGACCTGAAAGCGGTGGAAAACCGCGATTCGTCCACACGCTGAACGGTTCGGGCATCGCCATCGGTCGCTGCCTCATCGCCATTCTGGAAAATTTCCAGAATGAAGACGGCTCCGTCTCCATCCCTGATGTCCTTATTCCGTACCTGCGCGGTGTCACTCGTATCGGGACACCTCAGTCGTGACCTTTCAGGCGGCGATCATGGCTCGGTCATGATACAATAACCGCCGAAAGGTTGAGCGCGTACCAATCTTTGCCGCAGAGGGGGTGCCAAGTGCCTATGGCTTTCGACGGCTATCGTGTGGGTGTTTTTATCGCCGCCCAGCTGTTTTTGGTTTGTCTTCTCGCACAAAAAGGCCTTAAAAGGCATCTTGAGGCCGAGCAGTATGATTATCTGCGGGACCTGAGCCTTGTCTTTTCCATGGCTGTCGCAAGCCTTTGGTCGAGCAACGTACTCGTCCAGGGAGTCGTTTTCTGTGCGTTCCTCGCCGCAGGGCTTGGTCTTGTGATTTCCGTCTACAAAGTTCCCCTTTGGCCGGCCTATTTCCTGATCGGCCTGCTTCTTGCCCTGGAAGGTCCGAGTATCGACTTTATCGGACTTCCCTTCGGTTCCTTTTACTATCTTTCCCGTTTTCAGTCGGTCTTGGCGACGGCTCTCTGGGTCGGGTTGTTCCCTTTCGTCCTGAGAGAACTTGATCGTGTGGGAGGACTGGGAGGCCATATGCTGGCCGTATCTCTGGCATTGATGCTCCTCGTCACGTCTTTCAGCGACCAGTATCTGCCGGAGGCTCTTTTCCTGTCTGCTTGCGGCGTGGCCCTTCTTGTCGCTTTCTGGAGCCGCCACGGCCATAGCTACAGGACTTTAGGGGAGCCGCTTCGAGGTTTCTGGGGCGTCTTTCTGGCGGGCCTTTCCATTTTGGGGGTAAGCAAAGGAATCACCTTTACGGCTCTGATGGTCCTGCCTTTGGGGCTCTTCGCTCTACCGCTTCTCGAGATTTCTCTCAACGCCTGTTCGCGATTTCTCCCTCATGCCGGAGCAGGAGAGATCTCTCTTTATCATCGCCTTGTCGGTCGAGGAATGGATCATCCGCAGGCCGTTCGTCTGACATCGGCGACTTGTGCTGCTGTGGGCGGATTTGTCGCGTTTCTTCAGATGGAGATCTCGCCTCCGCTGCACCTCCTTTTCGGCCTTTTCTTGACGGCCCTTCTTGTTGTCGTGATCCAGGCGACATTTTCCCAAAAAGGCTCCGCTCTTGAGAGAAAACCGAAAATCTGGGGAGTCGAGGTCGATAACGTCTCTCTTCATTTTGTCCTTGGCCGGGCTATCTCCTGGGCGCGTTTTGGAACGGGGTCGGAGCATATCCTCACTCTTGACGCTCTTTCGGCCTTGCGGACGGCTCAGGACAAAACCTTTAGGGAATGGGTAAAGCAGGCTTCCCTTGTTTTGCCTGATGGGCACGGTCTTGTCTGGGCTCTGCGTTTTTTAGGACGGCCTGTCCAGCAGCGAATCACAGGAGTTGATTTCCTGGAGCAGTTCTGCCGTTCGGCGGCGGCTGAGGCTATTCCCGTCTTTTTCCTCGGCGGCAGGGCCGGCGTGGCGGAAGAGGCCGCATCAAGACTTGCGGAGCGCTATCCCGGCCTTGATGTCCGCGGCGCCAGGGATGGCTATTTCGGAGAAGATGACGAGGCGCCTCTTGCCGATGCTTTGAGCCGGTCCGGTGCCCGGGTGGTATTTGTCGGGCTCGGAGTTCCGCGCCAGGAGGCTTGGATCGCAAGAAATCGGGATCGGCTGAAACCCATGGTTTTCGTGGGTGTCGGCGGCTCTTTCGATGTGCTTTCCGGCAACCTTCGACGTGCCCCCCAGACTTGGCAGCATCTCGGATTAGAATGGCTTTATCGGGCAATTCAGGAGCCGTGGCGCTTCCGCCGTGTGAGCCGGCTGCCCTTTTTCGTCCTCCTTGTCGTCGCTACGCGCCTGGGACTCTATTCTCCTCGGGAATAGAAGAGGTGCTTTTCCTGGTGGCCTTGAAGGAGGGTGATTCCCCTTGCCTCTGATGGACGAGCGCTTGGAGCCGGGAATGGTGCTTCGCCTTCGGAAAACGCATCCCTGCGGAAACAGGCTCTGGAAAATCCTCCGTCTCGGAGCTGAAATCGAGATCGAGTGTCTGGGTTGCGGAAGGAGGCTCCTGATGGAGCCTCTTCTTCTCCGGAAGATGGCAACGAAGGTAGAAAATTCATGAAGTTGAAGCTGCTCGTTGTGGGAAAACCCAAAGAATCTTTTATCGTCGAAGGTGTCAAAAAGTATCTTAGACGAGTCAATCGACACGTTGCCGTCGAACTGATTTATCTCCCCGAAGCAAAGGGGCTTACAGATGAAGGCAGCCGGGAGAGCTCAACGCAGCGAATCTCCAAGGCTTTGGGCGAGAGGGATCGGGTGATCCTTCTTAACGAAAAAGGGCAGTCAATGGACAGCCCTGCCTTTTCCCGGTGGTTTTACGATCGTCTCGAAGGTGCGTCGGGTAAACTGGTCTTCGTCGTGGGAGGACCTTTCGGCGTCGGAGAGGATGTTAAGAGCAGGGCTGATGACCTTCTTTCCCTTTCTGCCATGACTCTGACTCATGAGATGGCCCTTCTTTTTTTATTGGAGCAGCTCTATCGGAGCGTCATGATCCGCCTTGGCACGGATTACCATCATTAAAACGAAGAGTCGGGAGGTTCCCAACTGATGAAAATGGACAAGATTCTCAAGCAGGCCCAAAAAATGCAGGCCCAGATGGCCCGGATTCAGGAGGAACTTGCCAAAGAGCGCGTTGAAGGGCTTGCGGGAGGCGGTATGGTTAAAGCCGTGGCCGATGGGAAGGGCGATATCGTTGCCGTTCATGTCGATCCGGAGGTGGTTGACCCCAAAGATGTGGAGATGCTGGAAGATCTGATCGTGGCAGCTGTAAACGAGGCGATCCGGGCCTCACGGGAACTGTCCAATGACCGGATGGGACAGTTGACAAGCGGCCTGGGGATTCCAGGACTTTTTTAAGGGTCTCTTCGTTGGCTCTTCCCGAACCGCTGGATAAGCTGATCGCTCTTTTGGGGCATTTCCCTGGCATTGGTGAGAAGAGTGCCAGAAGAATGGCGCTTTTCCTTTTGCTTCAGCCTCAAAGTTGGACCCGTGAGCTGGCCCAGGCCCTCATCACGCTGCGTGAAAGCCTTCACCCCTGTTCGGAGTGTGGCAATCTTACCGACATCGATCCTTGCTCGATCTGTCGTGACCCCTTGCGGGAGAGAGAAACACTTTGCGTTGTCGAGACGGCCGAGGATCTTATCAGCCTGGAGCAATCAGGAGTCCATGGCGGGCTCTACCATGTTCTGGGGGGGCGAGTATCGCCCCTTGACGGAGAGGACCTGCCCCCCGATGCTCTTAACAGGCTACTCCGACGTCTAGGCGAAGGTTCTTTCAAAGAGGTGATCCTTGCCACGAATCCTCGCGTCGAAGGGGACCTGACCTACTATGCCGTTCTTGAAGTCCTCCGGGATCGTCCGATCCGGATTTCACGGCTGGCCTATGGCCTGCCCATAGGAGGAAGTATCGGTTTTGCAGATCGCGTTACGCTTCATGCTGCCATGGAGGCTCGACGGGAAATCCAAAAGAGCGATTCCAAGCGCGATCCTAATCAATGAAAGCTGAACGGATAAAAACAAGGAGGTGAAAGAATGGCTGAAGGATTCGGGAAAGTCCTTTTCGGAGCAGCACGAGGACTTCTGACGTTGCTCGGCGGAGTCGCCGGCTATCAGGTTGCCCGTTGGATTCTTTCCGAGGGATGGCTTCCCTGGACGTCTATGGTACATGTACTTGTGCTTAGCGGGCTTTGTGTGTTGGCCCTGGGGGGAATCGGGTATCTTCTGACGCCTTTTTTCATGAAGAGTCTCGGCTTTATAGGTCTTCTTTTTGAAAACCACCTGCAGTCGTTGAGTTGGCAAGACCTTTCCGTGGCCATCCTGGGTCTGATCGTCGGTCTGCTGGTTGCCAACCTCATTGCCTTGCCCTTTGCCGACCTCCCCGCCATCGGCAGTTACATCGCAGTCCTTCTGAATGTGGCTCTTGGCTACATCAGTATCCGCCTTTTCCTGAAGAGGCGGGAGGAGATTCAAGGCATGTGGAGTACGATCGGTGGCCTCAAGGAGCGAATCCGCCTTCGCGTTCCCAAACCAGGCCATCAGAATCGTGAAGAGGAGATCGTCAGTGATGTCCGCTGCAATGTCAAAATTCTCGATACGAGCGTCCTCATCGACGGCCGTATCCTTGACGTCGCCGAGACGGGGTTTCTTGAGGGAGCCCTGGTGTTGCCGCGTTTTGTTCTCCTTGAACTGCAGGCTGTTGCCGATTCTTCCGACCCCGTTCGTCGCAGCCGAGGGCGGCGTGGTCTTGACATTGTAAACGGCCTCCAAAAAATCCCTAATGTTGAGGTTGAAATCGTCGAGGTCCCTCTCAAGGAGCTTGCTGTGGAATCTGTTGACGAAGGACTCGTCGCCCTGGCCCGCCAGATCGGCGGCAAAGTCATGACAACGGACTATAACCTCAACAAGCTGGCCCAGATCGACGGTGTCGACGTTCTCAACGTGAACGATCTTTCAAATGCACTCAAACCGATGCTGCTGCCTGGAGAGAATGTCACCGTCGACCTGATCCGGGAAGGCAAAGAAGCTCTCCAAGGTGTCGGTTATCTTGACGATGGAACGATGATCGTCGTCGAGGAAGGGCGTTCCCATATCGGCCGTCGCGTCGAGGTCACCGTTACCTCGATGCTCCAGACATCGGCGGGAAGGATGGTCTTTGGGCGTATCCGCCGGGAGGTTTCCAAATGACCCGGCAATGGTCCTTTATCATCGTAGCCGGTGGAAAAGGATCGCGTCTCGGCGGAAGGCCGAAGCAGATTCGCCTGCTTGGGGGAACGCCTCTTTGGACCTGGAGTGCCCGGTGCGCCCAGGTCCTTTTCAATGGAGGGTACATCAGGGAGCTTCTTCTCGTTGTGCCGGAAGGAATGGAGCAGCATTTTGATCTTTGTTCATTGGCTCTTCCGATTCGTGTTGTTGTCGGAGGCAAAACTCGCACCGACTCCGTTCGTGCCGGCCTTAAGGCTGCGCGGCACCCTTTCGTCCTCATCCACGATGCGGCCAGGCCCTTCCTCTCTGCGACGCTCTGCCGCAATCTCATCGAGGCGACGACAGAGTCGAGGGGGGCTGTCCCCTTATGTGCCGTGAGCGATGCCTTGAAGATTCTTCAAGGTGAAAAAATCTCCGCTTTGGGCAGGGAAACCATCCGATCGACCCAGACACCGCAGGCTTTTGCACGGATCCCCCTTCTCAAGCGACTTGACGGTTCGAAAGCTTTTCCTGATGAAGCGGAAGCCTGGCTTGCTGGAGGAGGGGAACTTGCTGTCGTGGAGGGAGAGCGGATAAATTTCAAGGTCACCGACGAGACGGACTGGACGATAGCACAGGCCTTAACTCACCGTTGTGATATTGTGCGTGTCGGTCACGGCTTCGACGTCCATCCTCTGGTTCCGGGGAGAGCCCTCATTTTGGGAGGAGTTTTCATTGATTCTCCTCTCGGTCTTGATGGTCATTCCGATGCCGACATCGTTTGTCATGCCCTATCTGATGCTCTGCTGGGAGCTGCCGGCCTTCCCGATCTGGGGACGCTTTATCCGGCTTCTGAGGAGCGCTATCGGGATGCCGACAGCTATGCCCTGCTACAGGATGTCTTTCGTCGCGTAGGCGCCGAAGGCTGGGAAGTCCTTTGGGCTGATGTCACTCTTCACGCTCAAGTTCCGAGACTTGGACCTTCTCTTCCGGCGATCAGGGCCAGGCTGGGTGAGCTTTTCGATCGGAAATCGGACCGAAGAATCAACATCAAAGTCAAGTCCGGTGAAAGAGTCGGAC
This sequence comes from Synergistales bacterium, assembly GCA_018433595.1. GTDB lineage: Bacteria > Synergistota > Synergistia > Synergistales > Aminithiophilaceae > Aminithiophilus. Next base: position 39,209 of record JAHDQY010000005.1, on the reverse strand, counting down.
CGGTCGGTTCCTGCAGTTGCATGGAATGCCATGCTGTGGCGACAGTGCGCAGGGGAGGCTGAGATCTTGAGAAGGATCATCGCCTCCTTTGTTTTGGGGGTTTTTCTGCTGGGAGGATACTCGACAGCCGAAGCCTTCCCATCGCGAGTCCATGAGCGGGAAGATGCCTTGGCGTGGATTGTCGGCGGAGTCCTTGTCGCAACTTTCCCAAAATCGATGGAAGAGGATCTGGTCTCCATGGTTCTTTTTTTTAATAATAAATATAAAAAAGGATTCCCTCTTTCCGACTTGCGAATTGAGAGCAGGAAAGATCAGTGGCACATCGCGCTGAGTGGCGAAGTCCTCTTGCCCGTTACGGCAACGGCTTGTCGTTTCCACCGTTCAAAAGAGAGCAGTCTGGCGGTACAGTGGCTCTCCAACCTCCACGAAGCTCTCGTAAGCCTTTCTTCAGCGGCTCAGCGGAAAGAAGTGACTTTGGACGGGCAGGTACGAACGAAAGGCAAGGTCTCCTGGTACGGTGGGAGTGCCTGGGAGGGCCGTAAAACGGCGAGCGGCGAACTTTTCGATGATAGACAGCTGACGGCTGCCGCAAAAGATCTCCCCTTCGGGACTCTTTTGCGCCTTTCCGACGCGGCGGGGAACCGAAGTGTTACTGTCCGAGTGAGCGATCGTTTCAAAGGCCATAAGGACCGTCTTCTTGATATTTCACGAGCCGCTGCAGAGTTTCTGGGCATCAAGAAGTGTGGCATTGCCGACCTGACAATCGAGATCCTGGGTTCGATGTCGAGAGTCGGCGGCAGTCGATAATCGATAGGTCTACGTAACGCAAAACATCGTATGGGCGGGAGGGGCGACCACGACAGGCAACCGAAATGCCTCTTGCGACGTTGTGCTTCATGCGGTAAACTACCTCCCAATTTAAAAAACGGGGTTCCCCTTGTTCTGGAATACTTCGCATGAAAGGGGAGAGTTGCCGTAAAGCTTTCTGAAGGAGGCGTCTCCATGAGTTTCGAGGAAAAATTTGTCGGTTATGAAGGGTATACCTTTGACGATGTTCTTCTGGTACCCGGCTACAGCGAAGTACCCCCGGCTGCCGTCGATGTCCGATCCCGCCTGACCCCCCAGATAGACATGAACATCCCCGTCAGCAGTGCCGCAATGGATACGGTTACAACCGGGCGGCTGGCTATCGCCATTGCCCGCGAAGGGGGGATCGGGTTTGTTCATCGCAACCAGACTGCCGAAGAACAGGCTGCTGAAATCGATAAGGTAAAGCGATCCGAATCGGGCGTCATCGTCGATCCGTTTTTTCTGCATCCCAACGATCCCGTGACATCGGCTCTGGCATTGATGGAGCATTACCACATTTCAGGGGTCCCCATCGTCGACGAGAGGAAGATACTTGTTGGAATCATCACCAACAGGGATCTTCGTTTTGTCACCGACTTTGAGCAGCCCATCTGCAACATCATGACCAAGGAAAATTTGATAACGGCTCCGGAAGGTACCACCCTCGAGGGAGCCAAGTCGATCCTGATGGTTCATAAAGTGGAAAAACTTCCTATCGTTGACGGTCGGGGGGTACTGAAAGGGCTTATTACCATTAAGGACCTTCAGAAGGCCAAGGATTTTCCTCAGGCCAATAAAGACTGTCACGGTAGACTTCGAGTAGGTGCCGCCGTCGGTGTCGGTGACGATGTGGTGGATCGTGCCAAACTTCTTGCCTCGTCAGGCGTCGACGTTCTCGTCGTCGATACGGCCCACGGCCATGCACGGGCCGTAATTGAAATGGTACGGAGTTTGCGTGGACTTTTTCCGGACCTTCCCCTGATCGGCGGCAATATCGCCACAGGCGAGGCTGCGGAGGCTCTTATCGATGCAGGAGCCGACGGGGTCAAGGTCGGCGTGGGGCCCGGTTCGATCTGTACAACGCGGATCATAGCCGGAATAGGTGTTCCTCAGCTTGCGGCCGTCTACAACGTGGCGCGTGTGGCTCATGAAAAGGGCAAAACAGTCATTGCTGACGGGGGCATCCGTTTCTCCGGTGATGTGACGAAAGCCTTGGCGGCAGGTGCGGATACGGTCATGATCGGCTCTCTTTTTGCTGGAACGGAAGAAAGCCCCGGTGAAACGGTAATTCACAGGGGGCGTTCCTTCAAGACCTACCGCGGCATGGGCTCACTGGGAGCCATGAAGGGTGGTTGCAGCAAGGACCGCTATTTCCAGGAAAAGACGTCGGAGGAAAAACTTGTTCCCGAGGGTATCGAGGGCATGGTCCCTTATAAAGGTCCTCTCGCCGCTGTCGTCTACCAGCTCGTCGGAGGCCTGCGGGCCGGCATGGGCTATGTCGGCTCACCCGATGTCGCATCGTTGCACGCAAAGGGTCGTTTTGTCAAGATAACGGGAGCTTCCGTCAAGGAGAGCCATCCTCACGACGTGGTTGTGACGAAAGAAGCGCCTAACTACTCGGCGGAGTAACGTTGTATCGGAAACAGATTTCCTCTTGAGATAGAGCCCTATAAGTGCTATGATGTGATCTGTTCGGTGGCGTGTCCGTTTGTGCGCTTCGAAGAGTGGGCTCCGCCCACTCTTCGTTTTTTATCACCCCGCTGAATTTTTGGAGGTGAGGTCATGGAATCCCGGAATCATGGCACCCCTTCTGTCTCTGAAACATTAAAAGCCCTTGTCGTAAGCCTCGGATATGAATGCATCGGTGTCGAACTGATGAAAGAATCGGGATTTTCCGTTCTCCGAGTCTACATCGACAGCATCGGAGGCATCGGGCTCGACGATTGCGCCAGGGTGTCCCGCCACCTGAACGAGTTTCTCGACAATAACGAAGAGAAGCTGCCTGAGCGTTACTCTCTGGAAGTCAGCTCTCCCGGCCTGGAGCGCCCTCTCTTTGAGAAAGAGGACTATCAGCGTTTTATCGGTCGCAAGGTGCAGTTGAAATTCAATCGCAAGATAGAAGGTAAAAAAAGAGTGACGGCCACATTGGAGACCGCCGATGATAATGCGGCTCACCTCCGTCTTGACGACGGTTCGGACTGCATCGTTCCCTTTGAGACGATCACTCGAGCCCACCTCGTCTATGAGGGGTTGCCCAAGGGCAAAAAGGGGAGAAACGTTTAAGGGAGGAATCAGGATATGCAACTTGGCCGTGATTTTGCCCGCGCCCTGAATCAAATAGAACAGGACAAGGGGCTATCGTCGGAGATTATCATCGCTAGCCTTGAAGCGGCTCTTGTGTCCGCCTACAGAAAGCACAAGGGCGGCAATCAGAATGTCGAAGTCGTCCTCGACAAGGATCTGGGTGAGATAACAATCTATGAAGTGCGTCAGGTCGTTGACGAGGTGATTTCCGAAGATATTGAGATCACTCCCGCCGATGCGGCTTCTCTCGGTTATGATGGGCTTGTCACCGGGGATCTCCTGCGAGTGGAGGTTCAACCTGAAGACTTTGGTCGCATCGCCGCCCAGACTGCACGACAGGTGATCATTCAGAGACTGAAAGACGCCGAGCGTCAGATCATTTTCGAGGAGTTTTCAGACCGGATCGGTGACCTCGTCAACGGCGTCATCTTCAAGTCCGAAGGAGACCAGGCACTGGTTCGCCTCAATGACAGGACCGAGGCCATCCTGCCTCGTGAGGAACGCATTGTCGGCGAGAAATACGAGATGGGAACACGAATGAAATTTTATCTCCTCGATGTCCGGAGGACGACGAGGGGACCGCGTATCGTCGTCTCCAGAACCCATCCGGGGCTTCTGCGACGCCTTTTGGAGATGGAGGTTCCCGAAATTCAGGAGGGGACCGTCGAAATCCGCGGCATCGTCCGCGAAGCAGGAGCCAGAGCCAAGGTGGCAGTGGCCTCTCTCGACGCGAACGTCGACCCTATCGGAGCGTGTGTCGGCAATAACGGAGCCCGCATCCGATCCGTCAGCGAGGAACTGGGAGGAGAGCGAATCGACATCATCCTGTGGAATAGCGACAGCTTGAATTACATCCGAAATGCCCTCTCTCCCGCTAAGGTCGTCCGCATCGAACCGATCCTGGAGCAGGAACGTTCCGTCCGAGCCTATGTCCGCCCCGATCAACTCTCCCTGGCTATCGGGAAAGCGGGGCAAAACGTTCGTCTGGCCGCGCGCCTGACGGGATGGAAAATTGATATCAAGGTTCTCGAACCGGAACGTCTGCCGACATTGCAGGATCTCTTTGAAGATATCATCATCAAGGGAAGCGATGAAAAACTATGGGAGAATCCTCAAAAACCCTGAACAAGCGCCGGCGTCCTCGGACCTGCGTGGGTTGTGGGGAAGAGAGCTCCAAAAGAGGATTGGTTCGCGTCGTCCGCGATCCTCAGGGGCAGGTTTGCATTGACCCTACGGGACGTGCACCAGGGCGGGGAGCCTATCTTTGCAGGGAGCGAAGCTGCGTGGAGGCGGCCAGGAAGAAGAATGCCTTGGCTCGTGTGCTGCGCGTTGCCGTTTCCCCTGATATCTACGAGGCGCTTTTAGCTCTCTGCCCGATAGAGGAACGACCATGACGGGACAGGAGCTTCCCAAAGTCTATAAGGAAGCCCTTTCTCTGTTGGGGCTGGCGCGGCGGGCAGGCATTCTCGTCATTGGACAGGACAGGATGCGGTGTGCGTTACGAGGAAGGACCTCTCCTTTTTTGCTCGTCTTTCCAGGTAATGTCAGCAAGAATGTAAAGTGCCTTTTCAGCGGCTATGAAGAGCGGGGAATCTGTAAGACCTATGTCCTGAAGGGGCTTGACATAATGGATATTGCCGCGGTGGGGGGGCTTCCCCCGGCCCAGGTCCTGGGGCTCCCTAGAGAGCATGGCCTGGCGCGCCGCCTGGAGTCGTTGCTTGACGAGGGGGTCGATGCCATTGAGTAAGATTCGCGTTTATGAACTTGCCAAAATGCTGGACATGCCTAACAAGGAACTGATGGAGATCCTGGAGTCGCTCAAGGTGGACGTTAAGTCCCACATGAGCTCCATCGACACGGAAACGGCCCAGCTTGTGGAAGATACCATCAAGTCACCGAGGAAAAAAGCCTCCAAGACTGCTGAGAGAGCGGAAGAAGTGATGGTTTGTCTTTCCGTTCCTTCCGGATCTTCCGTCGGAGATGTGGCCGAGCTTCTCTGCGTTCCTGCCGGTGAGGCGGTAAAGCGTCTTGTCGAAGCCGGAATGATGGTGCCGGCTAATGCTGTTGTCGACAAGGGCATTCTTGAGATCCTCGGCGCTGCCTTCGGGACAGAACTGGTTGAGGGTGTCGAAGAAGGACAACCCCGGAAGGGTACCTCTGGCCGTCCTCTGATCAAGGGAGACAATCTAGTGGAACGTCCTCCTATTGTGACGGTGATGGGGCATGTCGATCATGGTAAGACGACCCTTCTCGACTATATTCGTCATACGCGCATCGCTGATAGAGAGGCAGGGGGGATAACCCAGCACATCGGGGCCTCTGTTGTCTCCTGTAACGGCAAGAAGATTGTTTTCCTTGACACACCAGGCCATGCGGCTTTCACTTCCATGAGAGCCAGGGGGGCGCAGGTCACTGACATTGCCATCCTCGTCGTTGCTGCCGACGACGGCGTCATGCCCCAGACCATTGAGGCCATCAACCACGCCAGAGCTGCAGATGTCCCCATCATCGTGGCCCTCAATAAGATTGATAAAACAGGTGCTAACCCCGACCGGGTCCGCCAGCAACTTTCCGACCAAGGGCTTGTTCCCGAAGAATGGGGCGGTGAGACCATCGTCGTTGAAATGTCGGCCAAACAGGGAATCGGTATCGACAATCTGCTTGAGATGATTCTTATCGTCGCGGAGATACAGGAACTCAAGGCCGATCCCACCGTCGAACCGGAGGGCGTTGTCGTCGAAGCGGAACTCGATAAGGGAAAAGGCGCCGTAGCAACGGTGATCGTTCAGCAAGGGACGCTGAAACGGGGAGACATCGTTCTGACGGACACCACGATGGGACGGATCAGAGCGATGATCGACGCGGCCGGTAACTACGTCGATGAAGCAGGCCCAAGCACCCCCGTCGAAATCCTGGGGCTTTCCGATGTGCCTCAACCCGGTGAACGTTTCCATCGCGTCGAAAGCGAACGGGAGGCCCGGGGACATATCGCCGACGTCGAAGAAATCCGTCGTCGAAGAGAGCAGGAAAACCGGGTCAAGCGTCTCACCCTGGAAGAACTCTACAGTCAGATGCAGCAGGGCGAGGTTCCGCAGCTCAACGTCGTCCTCAAATGCGATGTGCAAGGCACCGCTGAGGCTGTGCGCGCATCGCTGGAGAAGCTGGCCACGGAGGAAGTGGGCATTTCCATCGTTCACGTCGGCGTAGGTCGAATTTCAGAGTCGGATGTTATGCTTGCCGCCGCCTCGAACGCCATCATCATCGGTTTCGATGTCCGTCCCGATGTCAATGCCAAAAAAGCCGCTGACAGCCAGGGCATTCAGATCCGCCTCTATCGGGTGATTTACGACATTATCGATGATGTCAAGGCCGCTCTTGAGGGGATGCTCGCTCCCACCTTGCGAGAGAAGATCATCGGCCAGGTGGAAATCCGTGCGGCATTCAAGGTCCCCAAAGCCGGAAAGATCGCCGGATGCTATGTCCTTGATGGCGTCGTCCGAAGGAATGCCAGGGTCCGTCTCATTCGCGACGGGGTTGTTTATTGGGAAGGTGCTCTTTCCAGCCTCAAACGCTTCAAAGACGACGTCCGCGAGGTGGCCGCAGGCTACGAATGCGGCATGAGCTTTGCCAATTTCCAGGACTTCAGCGAGAATGACGTTGTTGAAGTCTTCGAGGTCGTGGAGGAAAAACGGAGTCTCTAGTCTGATGACCAAAGCGACTTCGCCTTCCATTGGGATCCTCTGGCTGCGTTTGTACATTCCCCAGGCAGTCAGCCTCAAAGAGCGGCGACAGGTTGTCCGATCCATTGTCGATCAGACAAGGAGGCATAATGTTTCCGTTTCTGACGTCGGCCCCTTGGAGAGCAAAAAAGAGGTCCGCCTACTCTTTGTGATCGCCGGTTCTTCCGTTGAATCGGCGACGCGGTTCCTTGAGTCGCTGGAGAGACAGGTCTGTCGCTTGGAAGAGAATGCCCTTTTTGAGATCCGGGAAAGCAGACGGGAGGTCGAGATCTATGACGACTTTTCGGATTGAAAAAATAAATAAAGAACTCCTCCGCGTGATCAATGAAATCATCACCAGGGAGATCAAGAACGAAACAGCCCGCGAGGCCATCCTGACAGAGGTTGACTGTTCCAGGGACTTAAGCTATGCAAAGGTCTTTTTCCTCACTCTTGATCCGGAAAGGCGTGCCGTTGTTCAGGGTGCCCTGGCCAACGTCGCCGGCCAGATCAGAGGTCTTCTGGGCAAGAAGATGCGCTTGCGTGTCATTCCGGAACTTCAATTCAGCGTCGACCTTTCCGAAGAAAAGGCTCGCCATCTGGATCAGCTCCTTGATCAGTTAAATAAAGGGCGGGAGGGGCGCTCTTGATTCAGAGTTTGCCTATCGATTGGGCAGAAGCACAGGCGCTTCTGCGAAAGGCGAAACGCTGGGCCATTGTCGTTCATGAGAAGCCGGACGGTGACGCTCTCGGTTCCGGGGCGGCTCTGACCAGTTGGGGACGCCGATTGGGAAAAAGCGTCTGTTGGGGAGGTACCGACCCTTTCCCAGCTATTTACGACTTTCTTCACGAAAAGGCTTCCTACCGGCGCTTCCCAAATGCGTTGGAACTTTTTCAACCTGATACTCTGATTGTCTGCCTTGACACGAGCAATCAGGCAAGATCCCTTGCCGGAATGGAAGAGCGCCCTCGGGAAGTTCCCCTTCTCGTTATTGATCACCACCGGGATAATGAACGCTATGGCGACGTGAACATTGTTTGTCCGGAAGCGTCCTCCACGGCGGAGCTCCTCTGGGACCTCGCCTTGAAGTCGGATTGGGAGATTGATCGTGATGAGGCCCTCTCTCTCTACACGGCGTTGACGACTGACTCAGGGCGCTTCTCTTTTTCGTCGACGACGCCCTATACCCATAGGATGGCGGCGGCACTTCTGGAACGGGGTGTCGAACCTCAGACGGCAAACCGGATCATTTACAACAACCGCTCTCTAGCCGCTCTCAACTTGTGGGGAAAGGTATTTGCAAGGACCATGTCTCTGTCTCGGGGTCAAGCGCTTCTTTCCTGGATCGAGCAGTCTGATTTCAGCGAGTCCGGGGCGGCTCCCGAGGAAACAGAGGGGCTCGTCAACGAACTGATGACTGTTAAAAATGTCAGTTTTGCCGTTCTCCTGACAGAAGAAAGAGACTTGGCCCATGTGCGTGTGAGTCTCCGCTCTTCCGGAGATGTGGCTGCGGGGGATCTCGCTGCTCGCTGGGGGGGAGGCGGTCACCGTCAGGCTGCCGGTTGCCGACTTGAAACGTCGTTGAAAGAGGCGATTGCTGTGGTGAGCCGGGAAATCGAGGCCCTCCATGGATGAAGGACTTCTCCTTGTCGCCAAGGAGAGGGGCAGGAGAAGTGCCGGCTGTGTTGCCGATGTTCGATCGATTCTTGGAAAGAAGATTCGGGTCGGCCACGCAGGAACCCTTGATTCAACGGCATCGGGACTCCTTTTGCTTCTGGTCGGACCGTTAACACGTGCCAGCAGCTACGCCATGGCGCTTCCCAAGCGCTACCGGGTCCGCATTCGGTTGGGAATGGAGACGGACACCTGTGATGGTGAGGGCGAGCTTCTGTCTCAAAAACCTTGGGATCACGTCACCGAAGAGCTGCTTGACCGGGAGCTTCTTGCCTTTCACGGCTGTCGTCTTCAGACGCCTCCGCTCATTTCCGCCGTTCACGTTCAGGGCAGGAGAGCCCATGAGCTGGCTCGAAAAGGGGAGGATTTCGCGATAGAACCGCGACCTGTCTGGATCAGCGAGATCCAGAGGCTCTCCTCAATCGATGAGTCCGGAGAAGTGGACCTGAAAATCTCCTGCCATCAGGGAACGTACATCCGCAGCTTGGCCCGTGATCTGGGGCGCAGACTTCATTGCGGGGCGATGGTGGTCGATCTTTGTCGAACACATCTTGGGAATCTGACCCTCCCGGATGCCCTGCCAGGCAAGAGACTGAGTGAAATGTCCTCCCGTGATCTTGCTCGTCATGCCATCTCTCAGGAATGTTTCTGTGCCCACTTTACCTCTTATCGCTGTGACGAAGCAGGAAGGGAGATTCTCGCCAAGGGGCTGAGCCTTCCCCTTGCCAAGGGGGATCGTTTTTCCTTCGGTGTTGTGTCCCCAGAGCGTTTTCTCTGCTTTTGCGGGCCGAGGCTGCTGAGTTTCGGCTCGCTTGAACGAGAGAAAGGGCTCTTTCGACCGCGAGCCAACATCTTTCTTAGGGGGCAATAATTTGATCCTGACCCTGGGCGCCTTCGACGGATTCCACAGAGGTCACCAAAAATTACTGGATCGAGCCCGCCTGCTGGCACAAGGTGTCGGTGAGAAATGGGCTGTTGTGACCTTTTCACCTCATCCCCAGGCGGTCCTCTCCGGAGCTCCCCATTTCTTCCTTTTTACGGAAGATGAACGCGACCTCATCGCCCGTTTTCTTGGCGTGCCCAACCTGGTGAAGATTGATTTCTCCCGGTGGCTGGCTGAACTGGCGCCGGAGGATTTCATGAATTACCTGGCCCAAAAACTGGATGTTTCCGGCATCGTGGTCGGCGACGACTTCCGTTATGGCCAGGCACGCAGCGGTGATGTGGAACAGCTGGTGGATAGCTGCAGAAGACGGCACTGGAGAGTTGCCGTACTGCCTCAGCTGTATCACGGCGATCAGATTGTCAGCAGCACTCTGGTACGCCAGAAAGTCTCCGGAGGTGATGTCGCCGGAGCTTCGGAGCTTTTGGGCTACCCTTTTTTCGTTTCAGGTGTCGTCATCCCCGGCGACAGGCGGGGGCGATCTCTCGGATTTCCCACGGCCAACCTTTCCGTTCCCCAGGGGAAAATTCTGCCTGATCGTGGCGTCTACGTGTCCGGTGTCCTTGTTGACGGTATATGGTGGCCCGGTGCTCTTAATGTCGGCTACAATCCCACTTTCGAGGGGCGGCGTTCCATCCGTTTCGAGGTTCATCTGCCGGGCTTCGAAGGTGACCTCTACGGCCGTAATCTTTTTGTTTTCATTCTCGCGAGAATACGAGAGGAGATGCGCTTCGAGCGGGCCGAGGACCTGATAGCCCAGATGACACAGGATGTTTCGACGGCTTCCTCGACCTGGCGACGTAACGGAAAAGAGATGGAGGGAGCGTTCAACCGTTGGCATCAGATCCTGATGAAACATACATAATGCCTCCGGTAGGATGTCGTTTTGAAAATCGTGCTTGGCTCTCTGCCGTCGACCGTGGTAGTATATCAACCGTCATGCGGGCCCGTAGCTCAGCAGGATAGAGCGACGGCCTCCTAAGCCGTAGGTCTCCGGTTCGAATCCGGACGGGCCCGCCATTCTAGATTAAATCAGCCCGGAGGGGCTTTTTTTATGAACTTGTAAGAGCCCTCTTGATGAAATAGAAGCACTCTCCTCCTTTTTTTGGTATGATAGCTGTCGACTGAACAGAGGGGGGGTGTTTGGCCTTGAGATCCCTTTCGTTATGGGCGGTTTTGGCTGCTCTGTCGCTTCTCTATTTCCTTTGTGCCCCGATCCCAATCCTGCTGATCAAGCCTTCCGAAGGGATGTTTTTCAAGCAAGTAGCACCAGTGGGGCAGGCATTCATCCTCCGTTATATTCATTCCGTAGAGCGGACACCGGTAGAAGATGAGTACACCATTTCGAACGGGACCTTTTGGCAATGGGAGGAGCGTGTTCGTTCTCACAATGCGGGCCTTCCCTTGTTGCCTTCCGAGACGGGGAAGTTTTTTGCCGGCAAAGACTGGTTTCGCTTTCGCGGAGGTCGACAGTCTTTTGACGTCCTGTTTTTAAGAGTTGGGAATGCAGAAAGAGGAAGAAACGAACTCAATGTGGTCGGGATAGGAAAGTGGGAATTGTACAAACAATTCCCGGGCGAAAAAATGGAAATTCGGGTAATCGAGGACTCTCTGCTGAATTTGTTCGCTGAAAGGCTTTGATGATCAACTGGCGTTCCAGATCGACGCCGGGTAGATAATGTTTTTCAAAAAGGAAGGAGGGGTTGATATGGCCGATCAGAACAAAGATGATCAAAATATTCCAGTAGTGGAAGACGCCTCGATCGATCTAGATGAGCTAAGGCGGCAGTTTGACACTGAGGCACGATTCAGGGATCTCGCCGGGTGGCAGGCCCTTTTAGTGACGGCTGTCGCCGTCGGTCTTTCTCTGTTTCATTTTTATACGGCTGGATTCGGGCTTCTTTTGGCCATCAAACAGAGGGCCTTTCATCTGGGTGTCGTCCTTTTTCTCGTTTTCCTCCTCTACCCGATGACGGAGAAATCATCCAAGACAAAGACCCCTTGGTATGACTATATCCTGGCCGCATTGGCCGCCTACGGCTGTTTTTATCTGATTATCAATTTTGACGCTCTCCTGATGCGGACAGGATTGCCTACCCAGATGGATGTCATCATGGGATTCCTTACCGTCGGCTTACTCCTCGAGGCGACGCGGCGCGTATCAAGTCCCATCCTTCCCGTGATCGCCGTCTGCTTTTTGGTTTATTGCTATTACGGGAGATACTTCCCGGCCCTCTTTCAGCATCGAGGGTTTAACATACTGCGAATCGTCAACCATATGTACCTCGGAACGGAAGGAGTCTTTGGCATTCCGATCGAGGTTTCGGCGACGTTCGTGTTCATGTTCATCCTGTTCGGCTCCGTTCTGGAGCAGACGGGAATGGGACGGTTCATCATCGATCTCGCTATGGCCTTAGCCGGAGGTGCCATGGGTGGCCCGGCCAAGGTGGCCGTTATCAGCTCCGGCCTGATGGGGTCGATCTCCGGGTCCTCCGTCGCCAATGTCTGCACGACAGGGATGTTCACCATCCCGCTGATGAAAAGCGTCGGCTACAAGCCCTACTTTGCCGGGGCCGTCGAGGCGGTCGCTTCCACAGGAGGCCAGATCATGCCTCCCGTCATGGGGGCGGCGGCCTTTATCATGGCCCAGTTCATGGGGGTTCCCTACCTCCATGTCGCTGCAGCCGCCGTCGTTCCCGCTCTCCTTTACTATTTCGCCGTCATCGTTCAGGTCCATTTCGAAGCGTCGCGGCTGGGACTGAAGGGACTTCCCCGGGAGCAGCTCCCCAAACTCGGGCCTTTGATGAAAACCCGAGGACATCTTCTTCTCCCTCTTTTTGGAATCATCTACTTCCTTGTCGCCGGCTACACCCCTCTGAAGGCGGCTTTCAACGGCATTCTCATCACCGTCGCCGTCTCTTATTTCAACAAACAGACGGCTCTGACACCTAAAAAGATGCTCATTGCCCTCGAAAGCGGCGCCAGAGGGGCTTTGGGCGTTGCCTGCGCCTGCGCCACTGTCGGTATCATCGTCGGTACGGCGACCTTGACCGGTCTGGGGCTGCGCATCGCCAGCGCCATCGTCACCATCGCGCATGGAATGCTCCTGCCGACGCTCCTTCTTACGATGGTGACCTGTATCCTTCTCGGCGCGGGTCTGCCGACGACGGCCAACTTCATTGTCACCAGCACGATGGCCGCTCCAGCTCTCTTTGAACTCGGCGTTCCTCCCATGGCGGCCTACATGTTTGTCCTCTACTTCGGTATCGCGGCCGACCTGAGTCCCCCTGTCGCTTTAGCCGCCTATGCCGGAGCGGGTATCGCGGGAGATGATCCGATAAAAACCGGTATGACAGCCGTGAAGTTGGCCTTGGCGGGATTTATCGTGCCTTTTATCTATGTGTTCAATCCCATGCTCGTCCTCGTTGATGCCACGCCGGTTCGCTTCATTCTCGCCGTCCTTACGGCCTGTCTTGGCGTTTTCCTCCTGGGGATGGCCACCATCGGCCATTACAAGGTCAAGCTGCCTGTTTATCTGCGTGCCCTTGCTCTTGTCGGAGCCCTTGGCCTGCTGGTGCCGGGAACGGTAACGGATATCGCTGGTCTTGCCATCATGGCCGTGATCCACTTTATTCAAGCCACCCGGGCGAAAAAAGCAATTCCCCTGTAGGCCCTGTAGAAGAGGATTCGTCGGTTGCTCTCGCGGAATCGGTGCATCATCGCTTGACCTGTACTATAATTGTCGCTGTCCTGCGCCGCCCCCGGTTGCAAGGCCGGGGGCGGCGCTGTACTCCGAAGGTGTTTTAATAAGGAGGCGGAGGAGATCATGGACTATAAAAATACTCTGAACCTGCCGAAGACCGATTTCCCGATGAGAGCTAATCTGGCCAAGAGGGAACCGGCCTTTCTTGAGTACTGGAATCGCTCCGACGTTTACGGCAAGCTGATGGAGCGCCCTATAGGGAAGGGGATTTTCATCCTTCACGACGGCCCCCCCTACGCCAACAGCAATATCCACATTGGGACGGCCTTCAACAAAATCCTCAAGGACTTTATCCCGAAATATTATTGGATGAAGGGCTATCGGGCTCCTTATGTCCCGGGCTGGGACACGCACGGTCTGCCCATCGAGCTGAGGGTTCTCAAAGATAACAATCTTGATCAGGGAGACTTGAATCCCGTTGAACTGCGCAAGCGCTGTCGATCCTACGCGGAAAAGTACCTTGACGTTCAACGGCGGGAGTTCATGCGCCTCGGTGTCCTTGGTGACTGGTTCCGTCCCTACGTAACCTATCATGCCTCCTATGAGGCGGCACAGATCGGGGCTTTTGCCGACATGGTGGAAAAGGGACTGGTTTATAAGGGACATAAGCCCGTCTTCTGGTGCGTCGATTGCCAGACGGCCCTGGCTGCAGCCGAAATCGAGTACGAAGATGAGATGTCACCTTCGATCTATGTCGCCTACCCCCTGGCAGGTGTCGAGCGACTTTCTCCCGAGCTTGCTTCCTGCGATGTCCGCGTGGTGATCTGGACGACGACGCCCTGGACTCTTCCCGCCAGCATGGCTGTTGCCCTCCATCCTGAGTATCTCTACGGCTTTTATGCCGTCGGCAACCGGGTTTATCTTTTAGCCACCGACCTCGCCGGTGAGTTCTCGGCGCTGACGAAGACGGACTTGGGTGAGCCGCTTCATGTCTGCCGCGGCAAAGAGCTGGAAGGACTTACGGCACAGCATCCTTTTTACGAGGATCGCAAAATCCCTCTTGTCCTGGCTGATTACGTCACTCTCGATTCCGGTACGGGTTGTGTCCACACAGCTCCCGGCCATGGCATTGAGGACTTCGAAACGGGAGTCCGTTACGGCATCGAAATCTATAACCCTGTCGATGGCAAAGGCGTCTTTCTCCCTGAAACACCTCTTGTCGGCGGTCTCTCTCTTGCGGAAGGGGAGAAGAAAATCCTCTCGACCCTTATGGCAAACGGTTGCCTTTTGGGATCGTCAAAAATCAGCCATTCCTACCCCCACTGCTGGCGCTGCAAGAAGCCGGTCATCTTCAGAGCGACGGAACAATGGTTTATCTCCGTCGACGCCTTCCGGAAAAAAGCTCTTTCCGTCATCGACAACGAAGTCCGTTGGGTTCCCGAATGGGGCCACGATCGGATCGCCAATATGGTCCGAGATCGATCGGACTGGTGCATCAGCCGCCAGAGGACCTGGGGCGTTCCTATTCCCGCCTTTTATTGCGAAGGATGCGGCGAGCTCATTTTGACGGCCGACAGGATTCGCCGGGTTCAGGCCGTCATCGCCGACCGAGGTGCTGACGTCTGGTGGACGGCCTCGCCCGAAGAACTTCTGGGCGATCTTGCCTCCTGTCCGCATTGCGGCGGATCGGATCTTCGCAAGGAACGGGATATCATGGATGTCTGGTTCGACTCCGGAGTCAGCCATCTGGCCGTTCTCGAAACGCGTCCTGAACTTCACTGGCCCGCCGATCTTTATCTTGAGGGGAGTGACCAGCACCGCGGCTGGTTTCAGACCTCCCTGCTGACCTCCGTCGCCACCCGGGGCAAGGCACCCTACAAGGCCGTTCTGACCCACGGTTTTATCGTCGACGGCGAGGGTAAGAAGATGTCCAAGTCGATCGGCAACGTCGTCGCCCCCCAGGAGGTTATTGACCGTTACGGTGCTGATATCGTGAGGCTTTGGGTTGCCTCGACGGACTACCGCAACGATATCCGTATCTCCGAAACGATTATCCGCAATCTTGCCGAGTCGTATCGACGGATCCGGAACACGGCCCGCTACCTTTTGGGCAATCTTTACGACTTCAATCCCGCTTCGGACAGTCTGCTCCCGGACGATATGGAGGAGATGGACCTCTGGATTCTCTCCCGCCTCCAGGCCGTGGTCGAGAAAGCGATGCGTGGCTACGAAGAGTATGAATTCCACGTCCCGACTTTCGCCGTTCATCAGTTCTGCGTCAATGAGCTGAGTGCCTTTTATCTCGATGTCAGCAAGGACCGCATCTACGCCGAGGGAGCGACTTCCAGGGCCAGACGAAGCGGCCAGACGGCGATGTGGAAGGTCCTTTCCGCTATCGTCCGCCTTCTGACACCCATTCTCAGTTTCACCGCCGAAGAGATCTGGCAGGAAATGAAAAAGATTGACTCCTCTCTTCCGGAAAGCGTCTTCCTCTCTCTCTGGTCGGAGATCGACGCCACCGACCGGGATCCGGTTCTGGAGACGAAATGGGAAAAGATCCTTGATCTCCGAGGAGCCTTTTCGAGGGCTCTGGAAAAGACCCGAGTGGCGGGCGTGATCGGCCAATCGCTCGAGGCCTCTCTTTCCGTCTCCCGAAACTCCTTGGCTCCGGAGATTCCTTCTCTTCTTTCTGAAGAGGATTGGGCGACTATCGCCATCGTCTCCTCTTTCCACTGGGTCGATGACCTCCTTGACGAGGGGAGTCATGTCGACGAAGAGACGGGGCTTAGACTCGCCGTTGTCCGCGCTGAAGGGGTGAAATGCCCCCGTTGCTGGAAATACGATCTCCAGGCGGGGCCGGACAAGCCCTGTCCCCGTTGCCTTTCCGTTCTTCAGGAGATGAATCCTGCCTGAGGAGCCAAACTTCAATGTGGCGATTCCCCGGCGGGGCTGTTCCGAAAGAGGGCGGCCCCGCCGGGCGCACTGTGGAGGGAGAAGATGAAGAAAGAAGACGGGGTTCTCGGGGAGGAGGAAATCCGGGAAGAGGTTTTTGCCGACGACGAGGAAGCTCCGGAGCGCAAGGAGGAGATTTGTGAGGCCTTGACCATTGGTCCGTGCGATGCGGGCGTGAGACTCGATCTTTATATCGCGTCGCAGCTGGGCATTACCCGAAGCTACGCTAAAAAACTCATCGAAGAGGAGCGGGTCAGGCCTCTGTCAGAAAGAGGCAAGGCAAAGGCGGGATTTCGGATCGGCGAGGGAGAACGCTACGAGGTCTCTCTTCCTCCTCCGCAAGGTATCGAAATCGAGCCGGAGCCGGTGCCCTTCGATGTCGTCTACGAAGATTCTCATATCCTTGTTATCGACAAACCTGCCGGCCTTGTCGTACATCCCGCTCCGGGCCACTGGCGGGGCACTCTTGTCCACGGTCTGCTCTGGCGCTATCCCGATATCGGCATCTCCAACGGCGTCATCCGCCCCGGCATTGTCCATCGGCTCGATCGAACCACCTCGGGCCTGATGGTCGTCACTCGTAACGGGGCGGCTCAGGAAGCCATGATCGATGCCTTCCGGAATCGCCACGTCGACAAACGCTATCTGGCGCTGGTCAAGGGAACGCCTTCCCCCGAAGGGGAGGTTGATGCTCCCATCGGGCGGGATCGTCTCAATCGCCTGCGAATGGCTGTCGATAGCGGAGGCCGCGAAGCTTTGACTTCGTTCCGGAGGCTCTGGACGGCGGGGGGCTGCTCTCTCGTCGTTTGCCGCATCCACACGGGGCGGACCCATCAAATCAGGGTCCATATGCGGCATATCGGCTGTCCTCTTGTCGGCGATGATCTCTATGCCGGAGGTCACCACGATCCGATGCCTCTTGACCGGGTCTTCCTCCATGCCTGGCGCCTTGCCTTCCTCCACCCTGTCACGAAAGAGTCTCTGGCCTTTTCCTGCCCCCTTCCCGATCAGCTCAGGGAGTATCTCCGAGCCGTTCTCGCCAGAGCCGGGGAGAGGCACTGATGGAGGAGAAGCTCCGGTAAGTGACGTTGGCGGGTCCGCTGCCGGGAATATGGCGGACGTGCTTGCGTTCCGTGTAATCGACGACTACAGGCTCGTCTCCCGCACCACGGCAATAATGAGCGGCGAGAGAGGCCGCGGCGGCGAAAGCCTCCTCGGGTATTTCGTCGGAAGGGCACTTGAGGATCACGTGAGCTCCCGGCAGGTTCCGGGCATGGAACCAGATGTCTTCTCCGGAAGCCTGATCGAAAGTGACATAGCGGTTCCCTTTCGCGGTAAGACCGACGAGGATGCGGCATCCAAGATGGTCCAGGCTGAGGTGAGATGGCATCCGCTGTTTCTTTTTTCTTGATGGCATCCGGGGTGAGCGTTCTTCCTTAAGTAAAAGCAGGGCCGACAGATCGGCTTTTTCAAGGATCGCCAGTTCTTCGTCAAGCTCGTCAATTTTGAAACGAAGTCGGTTGATCTCCTTTTCGGCTCCTTTGGCGTTCTCTATCGCCTTTCGATACTTCTTAAAATAGATTTGGGCATTTTCGGAAGCTGTCTTTTGTGAATCCAGCTCGACAAAAATCAGGGAAGAATTGCCATCGGGTCGGGGCAGCTCGACGGTTTCCACGCCGGAGGGAATGAGATGGGCGAAGGCAAGAAGGGCTTGTCCCTTGAGTTTGTCGGAATCTGCCGCCTGATGCCTTCTGAATCTCTCTTCGAAACCGTTCAAGCGCTGGGCGAGTCGCCATCGTTCTCCCTCGATCTGTTTCGAGATGGAGACACGGATCTTGTCCCGTTTCGCCGAGATCAGGGGATCTATCGTGATATATCGTGACGCCTGAAGAGACGTCCCTGGGATCACTTCTCCGGTGCCGATGCTCAGAGGGGAGGCGGCCAGGTAATTGCCCGGCAGAAGGCAGAAGAGAGGGTCTTCGACCTCGAAGCGGCGAAGAGTGGAGAGAAGGGGTTCCTCACATTCCGGTCTTTCTTTCAGCAGGCGGGCCAAGGCCTTCAGGAGAGGACGACCGAGCCCCCGAAGACGGGTGAGATCTTCCGGGGCTGCCAATTTTTCCGGATCAATGCCCTGAAAAGGCGGCGGCGGTGTGTAAGGGAGCCCGGGAACCAGGGTCCTGTAACGGTTGGTGTCGGGATGGATATGACGGCTGATTTCGAGAATTTTCCCCCCATCGTCGGCTAAGATGAGGTTACTGAACCGATCGGCCGACTCGAGAATCAGGTGATAGTCAAGAGCAATGTCTTTCCCGACGGGACGCTGAAAGAGGAGGTCGAGCACTCTATCCCGGTTGATCTGAGAGGCTCCCGTCAGGGTGGCGCCGCTTAAGTGGCGCTTCAGGGCGGCAATGATGGGAGGCATGAACGAAGCAAGCTGAAGGAGGGAGGGTATTTCCTGCCCTCGGCACCAGCAGCAGCCGAAAGCTTCATGATCCCAGGAAAGAAAGAGCCATGGCTCTTTCTTTCCCATCGCTAGGACTGCCCAGCTGTCGCCGCCTTCAATTTTCTGAACGCGCAACCGCCCTTTCAATGCATTGAGCTCTTTTACCCAACGATGCACCAGTTCAGGACCGTGACTCATCTTGATCAGCCTCCAGAAGGGTTGCCATCCACGCTATGAGGCATTATGCTCGATAGACTCAAGAGGGGCAACCGGAGACCTCTGCGTTGTCCCGGCGACTGCTCTTGACAAGGAAGACGGCCCTGTCTAGAATGGTCGTCGTCCTAAGGGGCTGTAGCGCAGAGGGAGCGCGTTTCCTTCGCAAGGAAAAGGCCGGGGGTTCGAGTCCCCCCAGCTCCACCAGACCTTCAGGGCTTAACCTATTTTTATAGAGGATAGCGAAACGGGGCGTAGCGCAGTCAGGTTAGCGCACCTGCTTTGGGAGCAGGGGGTCGAAGGTTCGAATCCTTTCGCCCCGACCATGACATCAGCCAAAACGCGGGAATAGCTCAGCTGGCTAGAGCGACGGCCTTCCAAGCCGTAGGTCGCGGGTTCGAATCCCGTTTCCCGCTCCAAGGTTTATGAAGCGCTCGTAGCTCAGTTGGATAGAGCAACGGACTTCTAATCCGTAGGCCGCGGGTTCGAATCCTGCCGGGCGCGCCAGAAAGATTCGGTTCACAATGTTGGATGCGGTGAGCGTAGCTCAACTGGTCAGAGCACTGGATTGTGGTTCCAGGGGTTGGGGGTTCAAGTCCCCTCGCTCACCCCAGCAGTTTACGGGCATCGGCCCGTCATTTTATAACGTGGACCATTAGCTCAATTGGTAGAGCACCTGACTCTTAATCAGGGTGTTACAGGTTCGAGTCCTGTATGGTCCACCAGTTTTTTGAGGCCTCCTTATCAGAAGGAGGCCTCTTTTTATCATGTTTCGATGCCGATATTTCCCCTTCAGTCAGTTTTGCGTGGAACCTTCCGCCCCAGACAGCCTTGAAGGAGTGAGTTGGCGTGAACTTGCTCCCCCGTTCAGACGGGTGCGCTGTCCTTTGTTCTCGTAAAGGGCGTTATCCGCTTTTTTCAGGAGGGCTTCCGGTTCATCGCTTTCCTTGGGCAGGCCTGACCAAAGACCGAGAGAGACCGAAAGAGGAGCGCCGTCGGGTAGCTTGATCGAAGCGGCTACCGAATGAAGCCTTCGTTCAATCAGAGGAGCTACGTCGCCCCCCGTTTCGTAAAAAATGATGAAGAACTCGTCGCCACCGTAACGAGCGAGAAAATCCCCCAGGCGCAAGCAGCTTCTGAGGCAGGAGGCCAAGGCGACGAGAATCTCATCGCCCTTGATGTGACCGTAAGTGTCATTGATTTTTTTGAACCCATCAACATCACACATGCAGAGCGTCAGCTCCCGCTTCTTTCTTCGGGCTTCCTCGACGGCCTCCCGGAGCCGCTCATCGATCATGCGGCGGTTGTAGAGCCCCGTCAGGGAATCAATGCGAGCCAATCGCTCCATTTCCTCGGTTTGTCGGCGCATTTTCTGGTAAACGGCAATAATGCGGAGGGCTACGGTAATGCGGGCCCTCATTTCGTCGGGATTGAAGGGTTTACGGATAAAGTCGTCACATCCGCCTTCAAGGGCTTCTCCTGCGTTATTGAGGCTGGTAACCATGAGAATGTACGGGATGTAACGCTCATCGAGGCAGCGAATCTTTGCCGCGACCTGGACACCGGAAAGGCCTGGCATCTCGTTGTCGAGGAAAATCAGATCCGGCCTTTCTTCAGAGATGATTCGCAGGGCTTCCGTGCCATCGGCAGCCTCAATGACCTGGGCATTTTGAAGTTTTGTGGAGGTACAATCCCGGATAAGGTTTCGGTGGAAACGGCTATCGTCAGCGATGAGGCACTTCAAGAGAGACTCCCCCTGCTGCTCCAATTTTCACAAGGCCGGGACGGTTGGCCCCATGCCGTAGCCTGACGGCTTCAAACTAGACTAACATGAACAAGGGATTTCGTGGAGAGGGCTTAAAAGGTCATGGGGCAACTGAAGTATTTTTAAATATTCTCCACGACGTATCATGCCGTGCAGGAGGTTTATGGTTTTGACAGAATGGCGGGCTTTTTGTCGGACCGAGGCCGAAGAGAGGCTCCCTGCTAAGGGTTCCCGTCTCCTTTCCGATCTCTTCGCAGGTGCCCTCGTTCCGGATGGCTCTTTTCGTGAAGCCCGGATCTGTCGGGTGAAGGTTTTTTTCATGGGGCTTGGCGTCTTGTAGGGAGAAGTTCTCCGAGGCGATGCCGATCCTAAAAACGCACACAGATTAGAGGTCTGGCCAAGATATTTCAACCTGTCGGCCTAGTAAACCCGCTCCCTCCCGGACGGACGGGCCTGCACCTTAAGGCATCCTGGCTGTTGTGATGGGTTCGATTCATACGGTGCGTTTAACCCTGCTTTGCGAACATGCCCTGAGTCTTTGGTCCTATAGACAGGTATTTGGAGCTGACCTATAATGCCCTAGTCCAAAAGGGGGAGCCGGGTTTCCAAGCGCTTCCACGGGAGACGATGTGGACCATTAGCTCAATTGGTAGAGCACCTGACTCTTAATCAGGGTGTTACAGGTTCGAGTCCTGTATGGTCCACCATTTCTTATGATGATGCGAAAGCGGCGGGAGCAAGGGAAATGCCGTGCTGAAAATAGAGCGAGGTGCCAACCTTTCGGGGGTGGCACCTCGTTTAGGTATGTCTCTATCCTCAGGGCATGAGAACGATGCGGAGATCGTTCAGGTTGGTTCCCGTGGGGCCTGTCATCACCAAGCTATTGACCCTTTCCAGAATGGACAGGCTATTGTTTTCCCTGAGTCCCTTTTCCGGCTGGAGACCCGCCGAAAGAATGCGATTCCAGGTATCGCCGCAAACGAGTCCTCCGGCTGCTTCGGTGCTCCCGTCGGACCCGTCGGAATCGACCGAAAGGAGCCAGACTCCGGGGATATCTCTGACTTGGCGAGCGAAGCCGAGGGCCGTTTCCATGTTCGGGCCACCTCGTCCTTTCCCCCTGACCTGCACAATCGTCTCTCCGCCGGTAATTACCGCCGCGGGCCTGGAAAGAGGTTTGCCGTTGCAGTGGATTTCCCGGGCGACATCACCGAGGAAACGTCCCACTTCCGAAGCCTCACCGGAGATGCAGGCCGAAAGGAACAGGGTCTTGAAGCCAGCTTTTTCGAGTCTTTCCACGGCGATGCGGCAAAGGTCACCGTTCCTCAGAAGGACGCTATTAAAGACTTCCCCTTCATGTGCCCCTTCCCCTCTAGAATCGGAAAGGGTCTGAATAATGGAGGGGGGGACTGCTTCCCAGAGTTCATACCGGTTGAAGATCTCTTGCCAGCGTTTCCCTTGAATCCCGGGAACGGTCGGCCCTGAGGCTACCAGCGCCGGATCGTCGCCCACGACGTCGGAAAAAATAAGTCCCAGACAGGAACGGATTCCGATAAAACTTAAGAGGCCACCTTCCTTGACGCAGGAAACCCCCTTGCGAATCTCGTTGACTTCGTCGATGGTCGCTCCCGAAGCGAGGAGAATGCGGTTGAGGTGCTCCAGGTCCTCCAGGGAAACTCCCTCAAGGGGCCATTCGAAGAGGGCCGACCCACCACCGGATATGCAAGCCACGACTGTTGCCTCGGCTGGCAGTTCCTCGATTTCGGCAACGATCCTGCGGGTCGCTTCCAGTCCGGCGCGATCGGGAATGGGGTGACCGGCCTCCAGGATTTCGATCCCGGAGATCTTTCCACGACTTGCACCGTAGCGGGTCAGGGCGATGCCTCCGCAGAGGTGGTCGCTGAGAAGGGGAGCCAGGGCCGCCGCTGAATCCCAGGCTGCTTTTCCCAGGGCCAGGAGATAAAAGGGGCCGGTGAAGGTTCTGCCCTCGATACGCAGCGTTTCACCTTCGACGTTGAGCCTTTCTCCGAAGATGCGTCTCGGAGAAAGGTCCTCCAGCAGCTCTTGAAGAAGATCTTTTAAAAAAACGGGAATGTCTTCCTGCTTCATCCTCTTTCTCACCCCCACCGGAAAAGAACGCGATGATAATGTGGCGCAATGCGCTTTACTCCAAACCGATCATCTTGGCAGGAAGCCAGGTGATGATGCCCGGGAAGAGGGAACAGAGGACAAGCACCTTCATGATGATGATCATGAAGGGAACAACACCCCTGATGATATCTGCGATGGTTAGTTACGCCCAGCTCCTTGGATGCCGTTCCTTTGAGGACGAAAATGGACATGGCCATGGGAGGCGTCTGGAAGGCTATATGTGGGATCCGTTGGGACATCAAGATCTTCTTCAAAACGACGAAGTCCCTGCTTTGTTTTGCCAAGGAGTTTCAGGGACGCTCCTATGGTTTTCTCGTCGCCCACACGAGCACCGTCTTTACCCGTTACATCATACCGACACTGCAGCGCTGGCGGAACAAAGATAAACGATCATTAAGGACACGGACCTTGTCACCGCTCTTGTGTTGATCATGTTGGCCATTCACGAAGCAGCGCGAGCGGCCCTTGTTGAGTCCGGGAAAAAGCTCGAGGAGCTTTTCTGGTAAAAAGGCGATGTTGCGCCCCTTGCCTAGTTTCATCGCCCCATATCTGCCTTCCCGGTCTGCGTGTAGGTATTGCCCTTGCCGATTGGGAAGCCTATCGAAGCTTTGCTGAAAGTGGTAAAATAACCGCCGTTGCAGCTGGCGTAGAAGAATGCGCAGGCGGGGGAATGGTGGAACAGGTAGACACGCTAGCCTTAGGAGCTAGTAGCTGAAAGGCTGTAGGGGTTCAAGTCCCCTTTCCCCCACCAGCTTTACGCAGGGGCATGAAGAAGAGACAGAGAGGTTCATACTGGCCTCTCTTTATTTGTGTGTGTCCGCCGGCGCCGGTGAGAAATTGGCTCTATTGCCTTGTCAATTTCCATCGGACCTATGTTATACTTCGCTGGTTAGACGTTGAAGGAATGGTCTGAAAGGGGTTGTCATCAAGTGAAAAGCGAGCTTCTCTCCCAGGAGGGAAATATTGTCACCATCAAGGCGGAAATAGAGACGGAGCGGTTCGACCAGGCCATTCGGGAGACTTTGCGTGAGCTTTCACAGAAGGCCAACATCAAGGGGTTTCGCAAGGGGCGGATCCCCCGCCGTATCCTTGAGCTTTATATGGGCAAGGATGCCATCCGAGGCGAGGCCCTTGAGCTTGTTGTCCCTCCTGCTCTTCGGGAACTCATTAGCGAATATGGCATTGATCCCATAGCAGAACCTCAGGTGAAATTGGAAGAAGTGGTGGAGGGGCAGCCTCTGGAGTTTACCGTTGTTTTCGAGGTGCGTCCAGAGGTGACGTTGGCTGATGCCTCTGCTATCCAAGTCGACGTTCCCCGCATTCTCCTTGATGAGGCAATGGTCGATGAGACGGTTAAAGAGATCCGGAAGAAGCATGTCCAGTATGAAGCGGTGAATGGACCTGCAACCGAGAGACATGCCGTTCAGGTTTCCTACACGACGGCGGTTATCGGCGATGACGAGGCGGGACAGAAAGAGCCTGAGGAAGCCCTGCTTGATCTCTCCTCTCCCGGCCTGCGAAGCGAAATTCGTGAGGGACTTCTTGGCAAGGCTGCCGGCGACGAGGCCCTGATCGACATCGTTCTTGACGCCAGCCACCCTGAAGAGAAGTTTGCCGGCAAAACAATCCGATACACCTTTGTCGTTAAAGAGGTGAAGTTGCCTCTTCTGCCTGAAGTTGACACCGAGTTCATAAAGAGTGTCACGGGTGATGACAAGGTCGAAACTGTTGAAGCTTTCCGTGAAATGATTGCCGATCGCCTGAAGGAACAAATGGGGCGGGAGCGCGATGACATGGCACGATCAACGGCTGTTGTGAAACTGGTGGAGCTTTCCTCTGTCGATGTGCCTGAGAAGCTTGTCAACCAGGAGTTTGAAGCCCTCCTTCGGCAGGAAGAAGAAGATCTAAAAAAACAGCAGGGGACCTCTCTTGAAGAGCACCTGGCCCGGCAGGGACTGGACCGCGAGACCTATGAGAGCCAGCTGAAGGAACGAGCCTCAAGGATCGTTAAGCAGACGCTGGTCCTTGACAGTTTCGCCGAGGAACAGGGAATCGCCGTTGAATCGGAAGATATCGATAACGAGATCAGTGCCATGGCTCACTCCTTCAATGTCGACGAGAAACAGCTCAAAGGTTTCCTGGTGAAGGATATGGATCGGCTGAACGAGATCGTTCATCGAGTTCGCGTTCGCAAGACCGTGGATCATCTACTTTCTCAGGTCTCCGTCAACGAAATTGACGTTCCGGCTGCTTCCGAGGAGAAGAGCGAAGCCGAAGAGTAGCGGTGACGTTGCCCACTGCCTTAAGGAGGATGAGGCCGAATGTATGTCCCTATCGTCGTGGAACAGACGGGAAGAGGCGAACGATCCTATGACATTTACAGCCGCCTTCTCAAGGACCGGATCATTTTTCTTGGGGACGAGATTGATGACCATCTGGCCAATCTCGTCGTAGCCCAGCTTCTGTTCCTGGAGAGCGAAGATCCAGACAAAGATGTGAGCCTCTACGTCAATAGCCCCGGCGGTTCCGTAACGGCAGGGCTGGCTATCTATGACACGATGCAGTACATCAAGTGCCCCGTTTCGACAATCTGCGTGGGGCAGGCTGCCAGCATGGGCGCTGTCCTTCTTGCTGGAGGGACGGCAGGTAAGCGAATCGCCTTGCCAAGCGCACGAATCATGATTCACCAGCCTTGGGGCGGAACGAAAGGGCAGGCTACGGATATCGAAATCCAGGCACGTGAAATTCTCAGGCTCAGGGAGCGTTTGAACGAGATACTATGCCGCCATACCGGTCAGCCCACCGAGAAGGTGCAGGTCGATACCGATAGAGATCGTTACATGTCAGCTGACGAAGCCGTTGCCTACGGCCTTGTCGATAAGATTATCGCGAATCGCTGAGGACCTCGTCCCTTTGGGGAGTTTTTCTCTTTTTCCGGATTGAAAGGGGAGCTTCTCCGGGAGCTCCCCTTTGTCCGCGTCCGTCTTTTGGGGTACGATATTTCTGTTTCCAAAGGTCTCATGCAATGAGGAGGTACGCCTATGTTCCGATTTGAAGGCGGTGACAATAGCGATGGGAAGCGGCGCGGCGTCCGCTGTTCCTTTTGCGGAAAAGGGCAGGACGAAGTCCTGAAACTGATCGCCGGGCCGGGTGTGTATATCTGCAATGAGTGTGTTCATCTCTGCACGTTGATTCTTAAAGAAGGGGAGGAAAGCTCGCCTTCCGATAGCGTTGTGGAGCCAACAATCGAGGAGATGCCCCGTCCGGCGGAGATCAAGGCCTTCCTCGACCATTATGCCGTCGGTCAGGATCAGGCGAAGAAGGTCCTCTCCGTCTCTGTCTACAACCATTTCAAGCGGGTGACCCAGTCCCTCGACGACGACGACGTGGAGCTCCAAAAAAGCAACGTCCTGCTCTTGGGACCGACAGGTTGCGGTAAAACCCTTCTGGCTCAAACACTGGCCCGGTTGCTCAAGGTTCCTTTCGCCATGGCAGATGCCACAACGTTGACTGAGGCCGGCTACGTCGGCGAGGATGTGGAGAATATTCTCGTTCGCCTCCTTCAGGCGGCTGATTATGATGTGGCGGCGGCTCAGCGGGGAATCATCTATGTGGATGAAATCGACAAGATTGCTCGTAAGTCCGAATCGCCATCGATTACTCGCGATGTTTCCGGCGAAGGCGTACAGCAGGCCCTTCTGCGCATTCTCGAGGGAACCGTGGCCAATGTGCCTCCCAAGGGCGGACGCAAGCATCCCTATCAGGAGTTCATTCAGATCGACACGAAGAACATCCTCTTTATCTGCGGTGGCGCTTTCGATGGTCTTGAGGAGGTCGTGGCCCGGAGGGTGAGCCGGAAAGTCATCGGTTTCGGCGGGAAGGTCCTCTCCCATGCCAAGCAGGATAAGTACGAGCTTCTCCGCCAGACGACCTCTGAAGATCTGATGGCCTATGGGTTCATTCCGGAGTTTATCGGAAGGTTGCCTGTGATCGCTGCACTTGAGGGTCTTTCTGAAGAGGACCTGATCCGGATTCTTCTTGAGCCTAAAAATGCCCTTGTTCAGCAGTATCGGAAGCTTTTCAGCCTCGAGGGGGTCGATCTGGAATTCACCGAGGAGGCCCTGAAAGCTACGGCGAGAAAAGCTGCGGAACGGAATACGGGGGCCCGTGGTCTTCGGTCGATCCTCGAAAACGTCATGCTTGATGTCATGTTCGAATTGCCCGATAAGGCGGAACGGCTTGAAAAGGTCACCATCACCGACGATGTGATCGAGGGGACGGGTAAGGCCCTTTACGCCTACAAGTCGAGCGAGGAGGTCGCCTGATTGATGGAACCACTCTCCCGAAACGAAAGGATTCCGATCCTGCCCGTTCGGGATATCGTCCTGTTTCCTGGGGTTATCGCCCCTCTTTATGTCGGCAGGCCGAGATCTCTGAAGGCTCTTGAGCAGGCGATGCTTCGAGAGAAAAAGGTATTCGTCGTGGCCCAGAAACAGATGGGAGAAGACGACCCCGCCGAGGATGATCTTTATGAGATCGGCACCCTTTGTCATATCCTTCAGATAGCGCGTCTTCCTGACGGAACGACGAAGATTCTCGTCGAAGGTCTATGTCGCTGTCACGTCGAAGCCTTTCGGCATGAAGATGATTTTTTTGTGGCGGATTTGGAGGGAATCGCTGAATCGGAGGAGCTTTCCGATGTCCTCGAAGCTCTTCATCGAAGCGTCGTAGAGCATTTCGAGCGTTATGTGACCCTCCATCCCCGTATCCCGGCGGAAGTGCTTATGCCTGTTCTCTCCGCCGAAGGAGCGGGCCTTGCCGCTGACCTTGTCGCTTCTCACATGATCCTGAAGGTTGCCGAGAAACAGACGCTGCTCGAGACGTTCTCTCCCGATGAGCGGCTTGAAATGTTGTTGAAGATCCTTCTCAGGGAGACTGACATCCTCGAGTTGGAACACGATATTCACGACCGTGTCCGTCAGGAGATGGAGAAGGGGCAGCGTGAATACTACCTGAAAGAGCAGTTGCGAGTCATTCAGGACGAGTTGGGGCAGGGTGACGGTATTAACGAGCGGGAGGAGCTTTTGGCCAAGGTTCACAAAGCCAAAATGTCCGGTGCTGTCCAGAAGAAGGCGATGAAAGAAGTCGATCGCCTCTCCAAAATGCCTCCCATGTCGGCTGAAGCAACGGTGGTCAGAACCTATCTGGATTGGCTTATTTCTCTTCCTTGGCAAAAGCAGAGCCGAGATCGCCTTGATATCGGGATGGCGGCACAGGTGCTCGATGAAGACCATTACGGATTGAAGGAAGTCAAGGATCGGATTTTGGAGTTTCTCGCTTCCCGCAAGATGGCGGGACAGGAAATGAAGGGGCAGGTCCTCTGCCTTGTCGGCCCCCCCGGAGTGGGGAAAACGTCGCTGGCCCGATCGGTGGCCCGTGCCCTGAATCGCCAGTTCGTTCAGATGTCACTCGGAGGCATGAGAGATGAGGCCGAGATTCGGGGGCACCGGAGAACCTATGTCGGTGCGCTGCCCGGAAGGATTATCCAGAAGATTCATCAGGCCGGAACGAGGAACCCCGTCCTGCTTCTTGATGAGATCGACAAGGTCGGCGCCGATTTCCGGGGCGATCCAGCTGCGGCACTCCTTGAGGTGCTTGATCCGGAACAGAACGATCACTTTACCGACCACTATTTAGAGGTTCCTTTCGATCTCAGCCGAGTGCTTTTCGTAACGACAGCCAATGCGATTCACCCTATTCCGAAGGCTCTTCTTGATCGTATGGAGACAATCTTTCTCTCCGGCTATGTGGCCGAAGAAAAAAAACATATCGTTCGCCGCCATCTCCTTCCCAAGGTTTTACGCGAACACGGACTTAAAGAAGGCGATATTGCTTTCAGTGATCAGGCTTTGGAGAGGATCATTACCGATTACACTCAAGAAGCCGGTGTCCGGCGACTGGAACAGCAACTGGCACGTATCGCAAGGAAGGTAACGCGGATGCTTGTTGAAGCCGAAGAGGGAAATCACGCCATGGTGCGCCCCGTGAAAATTGGAACCGATAAGCTCATTCGGTTTTTAAGTACGCCCAAATCTCACCGGACCGACATTCCCCAGAAACCGACCATTGGAGCTGCCGTCGGCCTGGCTTGGACGGAAACGGGAGGAGATGTCCTGGTCATCGAAGCGGTGAAGCTGCAAGGCAAGGGGCGGATTACCCTGACAGGTAACCTGGGTGATATCATGCAGGAATCGGCCAAGGCGGCTTTGGGTTGTCTCAAATCTCAGGCAGCTTTACTGGGCTCCGACAAAGTCCCCTGGGAAGAGCTGGACCTGCATCTGCATGTTCCTGAAGGAGCCATCCCCAAGGATGGTCCTTCGGCGGGAATCACGATGGCTCTGGCCATTGCGTCAGCCTTCTCCAATCGCCCCATCCGTCACGACGTCGCGATGACCGGAGAGATGACTTTGCTTGGAAGAGTCCTTCCCATCGGAGGAGTCCGAGAGAAGGTCCTTGCGGCAAGACGGCAGGGAATCATGGACATCATCCTCCCTCGATCCAATCGAGGAGATGCCGGAGAGCTTCCTCGCTGGGTCCAGCGGGGGATGATTTTTCACTATGTCGATACCATCGATGAAGTTTTTGACTTGGCTTTAACCGTAGCCGGAGATCCTTAATGACTGCCTGGCAGGTCAGCCTCACCGCCACTGCTTTTTTTGTCGACCAGTTTCCCCCTGCGACAGTTCCGGAGATTGCCTTCCTGGGCCGCTCCAACGTCGGCAAGTCGACTCTGCTGAATGCGCTGGTGGGAAGACGGCTTGCCCATGTCAGCGGGACTCCGGGAAAAACGCGGAGCATCAATTTTTTCGAGATCAAGAGCCCGAAGCTGTTCCGACTTGTCGATCTCCCGGGTTACGGCTTTGCATCGAGAGGACAGCAGGAACGAGAGCGCTGGCAAGAACTGATTGAATCGTATCTCCTCAACAGGCCTTGTCTCCTCTTTGCTGTCCATCTCGTCGATTTTCGTCACGGCCTGTTGGAGAACGACCGACAGCTTCAGTTCTGGGTTACGGAACTAGGGCTTCCGATGCAGGTTGTCTTTACGAAAGCGGACAAAATCAGCAAGGGTAAACGCAAGGCTACGGCAGCCGCTTACCGCAAGAACGGCTACGCCTCTCTTTACGAACCTTTTCTGGTTTCAGGGACTGAACGGACCGGCATCGAGGAATTGCGCACCTTTATCGAAGAGGCTGTCACTGAAGCCGGCCATTAGTGATGGTAACTGGAAATGCCATAACCTATGACCTGACTCAAGGAGGTCCGGACCCGTGAAGAAAGAGAATCTGCCGAAAACCTACGATCCGAAGCCCATCGAGGACAAATGGTATCAATTCTGGCTCGATGAAGGACTTTTCGAATCCGAGGTAGATGCCGATAGAGAGCCTTTCTGTATCGTTATTCCGCCACCCAACGTGACAGGCTCGCTTCACATGGGACATGCTTTGAATGAGACTCTGCAGGATGTGCTCTGTCGCTATAAACGGATGAAGGGCTTCAACGTCCTCTGGGTTCCCGGGACGGATCATGCCGGCATCGCGACGCAGAACGTCGTGGAGCGTCAGATCGCCAGAGAAGGACTGACGCGGCATGACCTGGGGCGAGAGGCCTTCGTCAAGCGGGTCTGGCTGTGGAAAGAGCAGTATGGGAACAGAATCATCAGCCAGTTGAAAAAGATCGGCGCCTCCTGTGATTGGAGGCGGGAGCGTTTCACGATGGATGAAGGTCTCTCCGAGGCTGTCCGGAGCGTGTTCGTTCGGCTGTTCAAAGAAGATCTCATCTACCGCGGCAAATACATCATCAACTGGTGCCCTCGTTGTCACACCGCACTCTCCGACCTTGAGGTCGAGCACGAAGAGGAGGCGGGCAATCTCTATCATGTCGCCTACCCCTTCGTGGATGGAGAGGGGAGTCTTGTCGTCGCCACGACACGCCCTGAAACGATCCTCGGCGATGTCGCTATCGCCGTTCATCCCCGGGATGAGCGGAATGCCTCCCTTTGTGGGCGCAGGGTCCGAGTCCCTCTCATTGACAGAGAGATCCCCGTCATTGAAGACAACATGGTCGATCCCGCTTTCGGAACAGGCTGCGTCAAGATCACGCCGGCCCACGATCCCAACGACTTCCTTGTCGGCCAGCGCCACAAGCTGGAAGCACCGCAGGTTATCGACGGCGACGGATTGATGAACGAGGCCGCCGGATCCTACGGGGGGCTTGATCGTTTTGAAGCCCGCAAAAAAATCCTTGCCGATTTAAAGGCCCAAGGTCTTCTCGTCAAGGTCGAGGAACATGATCATTCGGTGGGCCATTGTTATCGTTGCCACACGATCATCGAGCCCTACCTTTCGGAGCAGTGGTTTGTCCGCGTCAAACCGTTGGCGGACGCGGGCGTTGAGGCTGTTCAGAAGGGGCGCATCAACTGGGTCCCAGAGCAATGGCTGAGCACTTACTATCAATGGATGGAGAACATCCGGGACTGGTGCATTTCGCGCCAGCTCTGGTGGGGACACCGCATTCCTGCCTGGTATTGTGCCGATTGCGGCCATATCACCGTTTCCGAGAGCGACCCTGCCGTCTGCGAGAAATGCGGTTCCTCCGCCATTGCCCAGGACGAGGATGTTCTCGATACGTGGTTCTCGAGTGCCCTCTGGCCTTTTTCCACCCTCGGCTGGCCGAAGCCGACGAAAGATCTCGCCTATTACTATCCGACAAGCATCCTGATCACCGGCTTCGACATCATTTTTTTCTGGGTTTCCCGGATGATCATGATGGGCCTCAAATTCATGGACGGCGAGGTTCCCTTTCGTGACGTCTACATTCATGCCCTCGTTCGTGACGAGAACGGCCAGAAGATGAGCAAGTCTAAAGGCAACGTCATCGACCCCTTGGACATCATTGAAAAAAGCGGTGCCGATGCCCTGCGATTGACTCTTGCCGCTCTGACCGTTCAGGGTCGTGATATCTTCCTCAGCGACAAGAAAATCGAAACATATCGGTTCTTCCTCAATAAACTATGGAACGCATCCCGGTTTGCTCTCATGAATCTGGAGGAACTGGAGGATGCCCCTTGCTCTGTTGAAGGTCCTCTGAGATTCCATGACAAGTGGCTGCTGTCCCGACTTGACCAGACAATCGGAAGTGTGACCGAGTATCTGGACGGCTACTTTTTCGGAGAGGCTGCGCGGCTCCTCTATGATTTTGTCTGGGGAGAGTTCTGCGATTGGTATCTGGAGATGGCCAAGCCCGCTCTTCGCGGTGAAGAAGGGCAGGAGCGGCAGAGAAGCTGCCGACTTGTTCTTCGGCATGCTCTCAACGTTGTCCTTCGGCTTCTTCATCCCATCATTCCCTTCGTAACGGAGGAGCTCTGGCGGGCTTTCGGTTTTGGAGAAATCCCGCTGGATCGCGAATCCTGGCCGGAAAGAGTCGGTGGCGACAATGAAGAGGCCCTTGCAGCGATGACTCTTTTCCAGGAGACCGTCCGCAACGTCCGCAACCTGAGGGCTGAAGCGGGAGTGCCGCCGACACAGGTGGTGCCGCGTATCCTCTTGGCGCTTCATGACGAAAAAGACGAAGCCTGCCTTCAAGAGAATGCGGACCTGCTGGCGCTGTTGACTCGTGTCGAGTCGGTCCATTTCCGTTCGGCCACCGAAAAACGGCCTGCCCGCTGCCTCTCGGCCGTACTGCCCTTCGGTGCGATTTATCTTGAGGCTGAAGGTCTCCTGAGCGTGGAAAACGAGATTATCCGGTTGAGCCAGGAGATCGATAAGATCCGAAGCGAAATCACCCGCAGCCGCAGCAAGCTTCAGAACGAGAAATTCATCTCCCGTGCCCCGGAAGATATCGTCGAAAAAGAGCGGTTCCGTTTGGCCGAGGCGGAAAAGCTGCTCAAGCGTCACGAAGAAAATATCGAAAGCCTCAGCCGATCTTAAAAAATGCCACACAGCAGCTTTGAGGACTTTGTCGCTCTTGAGAGACGCCTTCAAGACGCTGCAAGCCCGGGCACCCGCCCGGGCTTGTCCCGCCTCGCACGGCTCTGCCGGCTTCTGGGCCACCCTGAGCGCTCTTTTCGAGCGGTCCACGTCGTAGGCACCAACGGGAAAGGCTCTACGGCCGCCACTTTGGCTTCCATTCTCGCCGAAGCCCACTGTTCTGTCGGACTTTACACCAGCCCCCATCTGGAATGTGTCGACGAGCGGATACGCCTTAATGGAAAGACTCTCTCGCTCCCTCTCTGGCAGAGGGGAAGTGAGGCGATCCTTGAGGCAATTCGAAAGGATGAGAAGCTCGCCCTCTTTCCTCCTACGCTTTTTGAGGTGTTGACGGCGTTGGCTTTCTGGCTTTTTCGCGAAGTCCGCTGCGAGATCGCCGTTTTCGAGGCTGGAATGGGGGGGCGGCTCGACGCAACAAATCTCCTTTCGAGAATCGTTCTGACTTTGGTGACACCCATCGCCGAGGATCACTCCGAATATCTCGGTGAAACTCTGGAAGAGATTGCCGGCGAAAAATTTGCCGTTCTCCGCCCCGGCGTCCCCGCGCTTTTCGCCGGCGGTGACGCGTCTCTGGAACGGCAGTTCCTGGAAAGGGCTCGCAAAATCGGAGCCGAAGGCCATCTCCTGTCGGAATGCCCTCTTGACGGAGTTACCCTTTCCGAGGAGGGGACCTCCTTTGGTCTGACTTTCCCGAAAGGAGAAAGGCACTTCTATCGAACCCCCCTGCTTGGGTGTCACCAGGCCATTAACGCGTCAATGGCGCTCTGTGGCGCTTTTTCCCTGCGCTCCCTCTATCCTCGGATCGGTGAACAGGTCCTAACGGAAGGACTTACGAAAACCCGCTGGCCCGGTCGGTTGGAGATCATTTCCCGCCACCCTCTCATTCTTCTTGATGGAGGGCACAATCCTCACGGCCTCGCAGCGACTCTTTCGGCCGTTGACGCAATCTGGGGCAAAAGGGAGGGGCGATTAGCATTTTTTGCTGCCATGGCAGACAAAGACTACCGTTCGGAACTTGCTCTCATTCACGGAGGCGGTTGGCGGCTTCTTTGCACAGAGGTTCCTGGAGTCATGAGAGGTGAAAAGGCGTTGACGTTGGCTGAAACGGCTAGGGAGATCGGACTTGATGTTATTGCCGCCGATGCGAATCTCGAACGGGCCTTTGCCATCGCCCGCCGCGAGAGCGACTTTGTGCTTTGTTGCGGCAGCCTTTACCTGATCGGAGCCCTGAAAACCCTTTGGGGAGGAAGGCGATGAAGGGGTTCCATCTCTTCCTGGAGGGGAGCCTGCCCGTGCTCGATTATCTTTCCCCCTCCGGAGGCGTTATCGCGCGTCTGCTGCTGGCCGATCGACGTTCTTCACGAAAAAAAGCAGAGCCGCCGTTGCCCTTTCAGAGTGGACTCCTCTGGCCTCTTCAGATTCACGGTACAACCATCCTCGATTTCAAAGTCGCCCCTCTCTTCCCTGATCGGCCTGAAGGTGACGGCATTTTCATCGATCGCCAGGGCGGAAGAGGCATGTTGCGATTCGCCGATTGCTTCCCGGTTATCTTTTCCGGGCGGCGCCCTTTCCCTTGGGTCATGGCACTCCACTGCGGGTTCAAAGGGACTGTTGAAGGAATCATCGACAAATCTTTAGAATACCTTGATAGAAGAGGAATTGGAGTCGATGATTTCGACGGGACCTGGGTGGGTCCCGGCATCGGGCCCTGCTGCTTCGACAGGCGCCGTAACGATCCTTGGACAAGAAGGGGACTTGCCCTTTTCGACAGAAAAGCAACTATCGAATTGGAGGATACCGTTCATTTTGACATCGCCGACTTTCTTCAGAAGCGTCTCCTTGAAGCAGGCGTTGCAAGAGAACGGCTCTTTGTCACTCCTTGGTGCACCCATTGCCGGAAAGATCTTTTCTACTCCTACCGAGGAGGGGATGAGAAGGCACGCATGTGCCTGTTTTTCGTCCCCCCTGGAAGTCCACTTTTTGCCTGAAGCCGTGAAACTGATAGAAAGGGTTGCGCAAAGAAAACCCTTTCCCCTAAGGAGTGATCGACATGGACCCTGTACGGGTTGGCGTCATCGGTGTAGGCCATCTGGGTCATCATCACGCCAGAGTCTATACGGAAATTCTGGGTGCCCGTCTCGTCGGCATTGTCGACATCGATGAAGAGCGGGCCGCGGCAGTGGGCGAAAGCCTCGGTGTTCCCAGTTTTTCCGATGTCGACCTGTTCTTTGATCGCTGCAATCCTGATGCCGTCAGTATCGTCGTTCCTACCTGCAGTCACTATGACGTGGCGACAAAGGCTCTGGAGCGGAGGGTCCATGTCCTTGTTGAAAAACCTGTGACGACAACAGTTGAACAGGCGGAAAAGCTCCTTCGGGTTGCAGAAAAAGAGAAGTTGGTCCTTCAGGTCGGGCATGTCGAGCGGTTCAACAGCGCCGTGCAACATGTTCGCAATATTGTCAAGGAACCCTTGATGCTTCAGTCACGCAGACTTGGCCCCTTCTCTTCTCGCATCGCCGATGTCGGCGTCGTACTGGATCTCATGATTCATGACATTGACATCATCCTGTCTCTTGTCGACGCCCCGCTTCTTAATATCTCTGCCTCGGGGAGAACGGTCATGGGACGGCATGAAGATATCGCTTTGGCCCATCTGACTTTCGCTGATGGCACGCTGGCCAATATTCTTGTAAGCCGTGTTTCGGAACGCCGTTTAAGGCAGCTTGAGATCATGGAGCGAGAGCGTTTTCTGACGGTTGACTATGCCACACAGGACGTTTCGATCCATCGTTGCGTTCAGGACAGGAGCACAGGCATGCTGGAAGTGATTGAACATCCCGTTTTCCCGAAAGGCGAACCTCTCAAGCTTGAGCTTCAGCATTTCATTTCCTGTGTTCATGATGGAAGAAAACCGCTTGTCTCCATCGCCGACGGCAAACGAGCCCTGGAAGTAGCCGTCGAAGTGCTTCGTCAGATTCAGTTGAGCCCAACAGGTGAGGCGTTGATGATGGGTTGAGTATTCTCGGCATTGTCGCTGGCTCTGTCACATCGAAAAGAAAGGAATTTATGCTATGCTTCTAGGAAAAGGCTCCTTGGGGAGGCCTTTTTCTGGGAGGTGTTTTTGTGCCGGCACCTAACGTCCAGGCTCTCCTTGCTTTGACGCTTTTACTTCTTTCCTTGATGGTAGCTCGGGCTGTGAACAATGTTAACAGTGGCAGATGGCCTGGCGGCAAGGCCTGGAGCTTGTACCTCCGCGTTCTTCTCGGTTTTATGCTGGCAGCGGCCGTCACTCTCGCCTTTTATGCTTTCGCTGGAATTGACATCCTAAATCGATGAATAAGATCGCTCGCTTTCCTATGCTGGTTCTTTCCGTCCTTTTATTGTTTGCTTTGCCGGCCCTGGCTGCCACGTTACCCAAGGCAGACAGATCAGGGGCAGTACGGCTTTTTGCGGAGGCAACCGGAACCTTTTTGGCTGGCAGCGATAACGAAATCCAGCATCTTCTCGACGAAACCTTAGTCAAAAACCCATATTTCATCGACGCCTATCTTTTGCGTTCCCTCTCCCTGCGACGGCAGGGGAGGCTGGCAGAAGCCGATCGGTACTTGGCTTCTTACCTTGAAGTCCAGCAAGCAGATGAAGTCGTCCAGAGAATACGAAACCAAATTCAGGCCGAGAGCCAATCCATCGAGAAATTGCTTCGAGGGGAATTCCATCCAGATCAGTTCCTTTTGCTTCAGACAACCCCCTCCCAGAGTTTTGGACTGCCTTTTTGGCGTGTCCCCTCTCTTGAATCCCCCCATCAGCCGACCCAGGCTTTTGGCAAACTTTTCGTCAGCGACCTTGCAAAAAAAAGAATTCATATCTTTGACACGCAAGAAAAAGGAGGGTCTTGCTCTGTAACCTTCAATATTCCCTCTTCTCCTCGTGCCATTCTTCCCCTTAGAGAGAACTCTTTTCTTATCATCGATGAAGAAGGCCATGTCTTGAAAGGGGATTCCAAAGAAAAGACATTGACGGCTACCGACTTTCCGATGTTGCCCGTCTCGCGTTTAGCGGATGCGGCTTGGGTCGCCGTGGACCAGATACTTGTCGCAGATTGGCAAGAACGTAACCTTCGTTTCTGCCAACTCTCCACCGGAGCTGTCCTGAGCGAGTGGACCCCCTCTTCTCCTGAAGAACGACCGCTTTTCGATCCTGTCGCCCTGTCGGTCTGGGGGCCCTATCTTGCCGTTGCCGACAGAGGCAACGGGGCGATTTTTCTATTGCAGCTTCCGGAATTACGACTTATTCGTTCAATACCCTTCAAGGGTCCCCGCGATGTTCTCTTTTTCGGAGATGCTCATTGTGCGGCAATCCTTGATGATGAGGGAAAAATAACGATCTGCGATCTCCTTGAAGGGACTATCGTTCAGATACTCAACGAGCAGAATCCTTCACGAAAGCTTTGGGCGCTTTTCTCAGAAAATGAAACACTTAAGGCGCTCACATTCGATGCGAGAGAAATCTATCAGTGGTCTCCTCTTTTTACCAGCGAACAATGGCCTCTCTTTATCGTTACTAGGGATTTTGAGGTGGTCCAAAACGAAACTTCTGAGGTGCTGCAATTTGAGATCGAGCCATTCGGACCCCAAACTTATCTAATGAGCGCCATGGTCCCAGTTGCAGGAGCGACGTGGCTCGACAAGGCCCTTGAGCCCAGAGTAGGGCCCCTCAGAGAGACAATCAAAGACGATGTTCCCTTCCTGCTCACGGCCACCGCGGATCATGCTTCTGATCTGCCTCTTTTGAGGCTTCCTGAAGACGGATTGTCCGACGCCTTTATCGATAAGGTTTCCGACCTGCGGCCTTCAGGCTTGGTTCTCGACGGGATGTTCCATTTGAGCGTACCTGAGGCGAATCTTCTGTTGAGTCACTGTCTTGTCCGAGGCATACCGATTCACCTCTGGGCTCATCATGTGCCTACAGAGCTGGAGATGCGCCTCGTCCGGGCGACGGGAGGCAGTACGTTTTTTTCGTCGGAACTAATGGGGCTGGTTCGTCGAAAAGAGTACGTTCTCCGTGTGGAAATCCCCTTGCAGAAGGATCTTCTTCCGGAAGGGCGCCTCGCATCGTCCCTTTTTGCTCTCTACATTGATGCGGGGATCTTTTCCGGTCGAAGCTGGTTCCCTTTGAGCAACCCTTCTCGGATAAAGCCAAGGTAATTGTCAGCATTTTCTGCCTAGTGTCGCTCTTTATATACGATTTGACCCTCTTTGAGTCTCCCTCTATGATACCCTTGGCTTCGTTAAGGGCGGCTCAAAAGGTCGTGCCTGGTTCTTTGTTGCGATAAAGGGGGCGTTTTGGATGGAGCTACTCATCAGAAAAGCATTGGACGGAGATCCTCGCTCCATTGCGCGATTGATCAGCATCGTCGAAAGTGATTCTCCCTATGCCGAAAAGATCATGAAGGCCATATACCCCCGTTCAGGAAAAGCTCATTTTATCGGTATCACGGGGAGTCCCGGCGCCGGGAAATCAACGTTGGTAGACAAAATAATCAGAGAATTGAAGTTGCAGGGCAAGTCGGTCGGCGTCGTTGCCGTCGATCCTTCAAGCCCCTTTACAGGTGGCGCCATTCTAGGCGATCGTCTTCGGATGCAGAGCCATGCCCTTGATCCCGACGTCTTCATTCGAAGCATGGGATCCCGCGGCTCTCTGGGTGGTCTGAGTCATGCGACATACGAAGCGGCCCTCATCCTTGACGCTTGCGGCAAGGATGTTGTCCTCATCGAAACCGTTGGTGTCGGTCAGTCCGAAGTCGATATCGTCAAGATAGCCGATACGGTTGCTCTTGTTCTCGTTCCCGGCATGGGGGACGATATTCAGATCATGAAGGCCGGCATTATGGAAATCGCCGATGTCTTTGTCGTAAACAAGGCCGATCGCGACGGTGCGGACAAAATGGCGCGAGAAGTAAACGTCATGCTCGACCTTCTCGGTGAACGCGCATGGAGGCCCCCTGTCTACAAAACTGTCGCCGAAAAAGGAGAAGGGGTCGCCGAAGCCGTAGCCGCTTTTTCCGATCATCAGAAATATCTCCAGAAAACAGAAGAGGGCCGCAAGAGAAAGTGGCAGAGACTGGAGCGTGAAGTCGAAGAAATCTTGCGTCGGGAGATTTCCCGCATCGTCGAGCGTTCCTGGAACGAGACAAAATCCGTTGATCTTCTCAATGGCTTAGCTGAAAGAAGAATCGATCCCTACACGGTTGCCGGTGATCTTCTCGACAAGGTCTTCGGCCCCGAAGCCTAGCGAACGCAACTCCCATTTCTCGAGGAGGTATGGAAGCATGTCGGAAAAGACGATCGACCAGCTCTGCGAGGCCTTGGTGGCCCGAAGGGAGAAGGCCTATGCGGGCGGCGGAGAGAAGGCCATAGCGAAGCAGAAGGAAAAGGGCAAGCAGACGGCAC
>JAHDQY010000001.1 GCA_018433595.1 Synergistales bacterium | reverse complement strand
GTTCGGGCGGCGTCGACGGCCGTGTTGCCGCCGCCGATGACGACGGTCCGGCCCAGGTCGGGGCGATCGCCGGAAGCGACGGCGCGCAGAAGCTCCAGAGCGCCCCGGACCCCCTCCCCGTCGAAGCCCTCCAGATCGAGGAAGGCGTCGCGGGGAAAGCCGGTGGCGACGTAGACGGCGTCGAAGCCGTGGAGGAGCCGTTCCGGCGGCCCCGTGACGGGGCTGCCGAGGCGCAGGTCGACGCCGAGACCGACGATGCGCCTCACGTCGCCGTCGAGGACCTCCGGCGGCAGCCGGAAGGCCGGAGCCAGGGCCATCATTCCGCCGGCCCTCCCTTCAGCCTCGAAGAGGGTGACGGCGACGCCTTCCAGGGCGAGGCGCGAGGCGGCAGCCAGACCGGAGGGACCGGCTCCGACGACGGCGACGCGGCGGCCCGTGGCGGGACGGCGACAGCCGAAGGAGCCCCCCGACGGGGCGGCGAAATTCTTGAGGGCCCTGATGGCGACGGGTTCGTCGTAGTCGAGGCGGGCGCAACGACGTTGGCAGAGATGGGTGCAGACGTAACCCGTCACGCCCGGCAGGGGGTTGCGCCGGAGGATCGTTGCCAGAGCCTCGTCGCGTCTTCCTTCGGCGATGAGGCGGGCGTAGAGGGGGACGTCCTGACCGACGGGGCAGGCGGCGACGCAGGGAGCCTCGACGCAGTCGAAGAGGCCCAGCGCCGAGTCGACCTTGGCCGCCCCCCGGTCGGGGTCCCTGCGGTACCGGCCGTCGCGACGCGACTCCTGGGCCAGACGGGCCAGAGCCTCCCGCCGATTCCGGCCGAAGCTCTCCAGGTCGGGGGCTCCCGCGTCATGCATGGCGTTCTCGAGGTTTTCCAGCACCTGGGCGAGGCGGGCCGTTCCGCCGGGTCTGAGAAGGTCCGAGGCCATCGTCACCGTCCCGGCGCCGCAGGCGAAGAGAGAGGCCGCGTTGAAGGCGTCGGCGCCGGCCGAGAAGGAGACCTCCAGCTCGTCGCCGCAGTCCCGGCGGAGGCGGAGGAAGAGCTCGACGGCCAGGGGAAAGAGGGGGCGGCCCGAGAGGTACATCTCCTCTCCGGGAAGGAGGCCCCGCCCGTTGGCGACGGCCAGGGTGTTGGTGAGCTTGACGGCGAAGGAGAGGCCGCGCCGGGCCGCCTTCTCGCGGAGGCTGCCGATGATCTTGAGGGCCCGGGGGTAGGCCAGGTCCTTGGCGAAGACTTCGTCGGGGACGACGATGTCGTCGAAGGCCAGGTCGTCGTGGAGGATCAAGAGGAGATCCTCCCGGCCCAGCAGCGTCGGGTTGAGCTTGACCGTCAGGTGCAGGCCCCGCTCCTCAAGGAGGTAGGTGCCGATGCGCTCGATCTCGTCGGGAGGGCAGCCGTGCATGGTCGAGAGGGTGCAGCCTGTGACGGCGGATTGGGGGATCTCCAGGTCGGCCGCCTCGGGGACGAGGGGGGCCGCCCTTTTCCTGAGGTCCGCCAGGAGCCCGGAGGCGTCGGTCAGGCGGTCCATGAACTCCTGCATCGGCGGCGAGAGGATCCCCGCCAGATCGTAGCCGACGCTCATGTTGAAGACGGTGCCTCCGTCGGCCCAGCCCAGAAGACGGGGCAGGAGGTGGACCCAGAACCAGGCCTGGACGTACTGGTCCGCCGAGACGGGGAGCCTGAGCTCCTGGGACCACTCGACGTTGTAGCCCTCGTCGGCCATGTCGATGCAGGGGCGGGGGATCTCCAGCTCGTCGGCGGCCTGGACGGTCTTGAGCTCGATGAAGCGGGCTCCCGAAAGCCAGGCGGCGACGATGTTGCGGGCCATCTGGGTGTGGGGACCGGCGGCGGGACCCAGAGGCGCGGCAAGCTCCCGGCCGTTGAGGACCGAGGCGTAGGGAGCCCTCCGGGGGACCCAGAAGAGGCTTTCGGGAACGCCGAACAAGGAGCGGCGGCTCTTCCACTCGGCCAAGGCCCAGCGCAGCTCGGCCTCGAAGGAAAGGGGGCGCATTTCGTGACGCATCATCCCCGCCTCCCCCTAGAAACGCTCGTGGACGGCCCGGGCCAGCTCGCGGCAGCGGGCGGCGATGCGGGCCTCGTCGAGGCGGGTCAGGCATCGGTCCTTCATGAGGACCTCGCCGGAGGCAACGGTGGCGACGACGTTGACGGCGCCGGGGCCGAAGAGGAGATGGCCGTCGACGTTTTTCTCGGACAGCTCCGTCGGCGGGCGGTAGCCGATGACGATGACGTCGCCGGCAAATCCCGGAACGAGACGCCCCCGGGGACAGGTGAAATAGCGGTCGGCCAGGCGGGCGTTGTTCCGAAAGAGCATCTTCGGCACCTCGGCCCAGCCGGCGTCGGGGTCGGCGAGGCCGTGTCTCTGGAGGGCACTGGCCAGGGCCAGGGAGCGGAACATGTCGCTCACGTAGCCGTCGGTGCCGAGGCCGACGAGGACGCCCCGCCTCATGAGGTCCAGGGCGGGGGCGAAGCCGACGGCGTTGCCCATGTTCGATTCGGGGTTGTGGACGACGGCCGTCCCCGTCTCGGCGAGGAGCTCCTTTTCGGCGTCGTCGACGTGGACGCAGTGGACGGCCAGGGAGCGGGGCCCCAGCAGGCCGAAGCGGCCGAAGCGCTCGACGATGGACCGTCCGTGGCGCTCCCGGCAGAGGCGCTCGTCCTCGGGGCCTTCGGCGACGTGGACGTGAAAGCCGGCGCCTTCTCCGGCTGCCGCGCAGCGCTCCAGCGTGGCGTCGCTCAGCGTCATCGAGGCGTGGAGGCCGAAGGTGGCGGCCAGGCGGGGCTCGCCCGAGGCGGCGACGTGATCGATGAAGGCCTTGTTTTCGGCGATCCCCTCGGCGGCGGCCTCGGGACCGTCGCGGTCGGAGACCTCGTAGCAGAGGCAGGCCGCAAGTCCGCCGTCGACGACGGCCCGGGCCACCTCGAAGAGGCTGCCCCTGACGGCCCGGGGCGAGGCGTGATGGTCGATGAGGGTGGTGCAGCCGCACTTGACGGCCTCGACGACGGCATAGAGGGCGCTGCAGTAACAGTCCTCCGGGGTCAGGGCCTTGTCGAGGCGCCACCAGAGCCGCTCCAGCAGCTCCGTGAAGGTCGCCGCGCTACCCCCCTTGCCGCCGAAGCCGCGGGCGAAGGTGCTGTAGAAATGCATGTGGCCGTTGATGAGACCCGGGTGGATGAGGCCGCCTTCGGCGTCGAGGAAGTCGGCTCTCCCGTACCTGCGGCGGATCTCCTCCGTGGGCCCCACGGCGACGATCCGTCCCGCCTCGATGGCGACGGCCCCGTCGGGAAGGAAGGGGCGTTCGTCGTCGCGGGTGATGACCGGTCCGTTGCCGACGACGAGCACGGCTTCAGCGCTTCCCTTCGAGGGAGAAGCCGACCGTGGGGAACTCGCCGTCCCAGACGATGCTCCGGTAGCGCGCCGGATCGGTGTCGCCCTCGGTACTGAAGAGGAGGACCGACGAGTCGGCCCCGAGCCGCAGAGCCTCCCGGAGAGGGCGCTGCCTCTCGTCGGCCATGAGGAAGGAGACCAGCCCCGCCGTGACGGCGCCCGACTCGCCGGAGACGACGGCCCCGTCTCCCCGCAGGGGGTTGCCCAGAAGGCGCATCCCCCGGGCCGCCACGGGGTCGGGACAGGCGACGAAGGCCTCGGCATAGTCGCGGAGGATCTCGAAGGCGATGACGTTGGCCTCGCCGCAGGCGAGACCGGCCATGACCGTGTCGAGATCGCCCGTCACGGCAAGAGGCGCCTCGTTGCCAGCCAGGGCCGACTTGTAGAAGCAGGCGGCCTTGTCGGCCTCGACGACGATCACCTTGGGCGCCTCGGCGCCGAGCCGGGCGGCGAGGACGGCCTGGACGGCGGCCGGCAGGGATCCGACGCCGGCCTGGATGAAGACGTGGGTCGGGCGCCTCTCGCCCCGACTCTTGAGCTGCTCCAGCGCCTCGACGACCATCGTCCCGTAGCCCTCCATGATCCACAGGGGGATCTCGCGGTACCCCTCCCAGGCCGTATCCTGGACGACGACCCATCCTTCCCGGGCCGCCTCGGCGGCGGTGAAGCGCACGCAGTCGTCGTAGTTCATGTCGAGGATCTCGGCCCTGGCCCCTTCGTCCCGGATCTTTTCGAGGCGGAAGGGGGCCGTCCCCCGGGGCATGTAGACGACGGACTTCTGGCGGAGCATTCGGGCCGTCCAGGCCACGCCGCGGCCGTGATTGCCGTCGGTGGTCGTGGCGAAGACGATGTCGCCCAGGGCGGCCCGCGTCGCCTCTCCCGTGAGGACGGGATAGGGGAGCTCGGCAAGCTCCCTGCCGAGGCGGCGGGCCAGGTAGCGGGCGATGGCGTAGGAGCCGCCGAGGACCTTGAAGGCGTTGAGGCCGAAGCGGCGCGACTCGTCCTTGACGAAAAGCCCTCCCAGGCCGAGGGAGCGGGCCAGGACCGGCAGCCCGACCAGCGGCGTCGGCTCGTAGCCGGGGATCGTGGCGTGAAAGGCGCGCACCCCTTCGATCGCGCCGGGGGCAAAGGCTTCGAGCCCCTTCCTGGGGCCCTCTCTGCGGGCCCGTTCGTTGCGAATCCAGAGAATCTCGCTCACGGCTTCACACCTCCAGGGTCTTCCACGTCAACCCCACCCCAAAGGGCCGGGCTCCGAAAAACAGGACAATTCTCTTCTAACGTCAACCCTACAGCGGGGGGCGCCGTGCCGTCAAGAAAAGCCGGAAAGAAGGCGCCCCGGCGTTCACCGCCTTCTTCTGGCTCCCTCGTCGAGCCTCATGCAGGACTGGAGGTCGTTGGAAGTGTAGGCGAGATGTCCCGCCAGCGCCTCCAGGGCGGCCGGAAGGTCCCGGGCTTCGACGGCCGCCAGGATCTGGCGGTGCTGGCGCTGGGACTCCTCCCTCATGGAGACCAGGTGGGTGCGGATGTTCCGGTCCGTTTTCTGGCGGAGCCGGGCCAGCATGTCCAGGGTCAGGGGACGGTCGGCGGGCTCGTAGAAGAGGTTGTGGAAGACCTGGTTCAGATCCCGCCAGCGGATGCAGTCCGGCTCCCGCTCCATCTGATCGAGGGCCCTGGAGGCGTCTTCCACGATGCGCCTCGTGATGCGGGGAAAGGCGATGCGGAGCAGGTTCGTCTCCAAAGCCGCCACCATCTCGTAGAGTTCCCGGGCCTCCTCGACGGAGAGGGTCGTCACCATGGCGCCGCGATAGCCCTGGAAGGCGACGAGTCCCTCCGTCTCGAGGAGCCTCAGGGCCTCGCGCAGAGGGATGGGGCTCACCCCCAGACGCAGGGCCAGCTGGGCCTGGGGGAGGGGCTTCCCCTCCGGAAGGATCCCCCGGTAGATGGCCTCGCGCAGCACCGCGGCGATGAAATAGGGAGCGGTGCTGTCGCCGGTCATGCGTGATGCCAGCTCCTCAAGGGTCATCTCCTGGTTCATGGGAAGATCCTCCTTCTTCGAAGAACGTTATATTTTCCGGCCCGAAGATTATAGGAAAGCCAATCAAATTATACTCCTTTGACAGGAGCGGCTTTTCTTTATCATACTA
Organism: Synergistales bacterium; assembly: GCA_018433595.1. Lineage (GTDB taxonomy): Bacteria > Synergistota > Synergistia > Synergistales > Aminithiophilaceae > Aminithiophilus. The sequence goes on along the minus strand of JAHDQY010000001.1, from coordinate 121,780 downwards.
AACACAGAGTCAGACTACCGGTTTTTAAGAATTTTCCGTTTCATGAATCCGTCGTCTCGGTCCCCTTCTGTCGCGGGAAAGGGCCGAGGGCCCGTCCGATTCGACCGATCTCTCCGGGAGGGATGAACGATGGCTGTCTCCATGCAGTTTCTGGCCGACGAACTGGAAATCATGAAAGAGCGGGGGCTCTACGGCACCATCCGGACCCTGGAAGGCCCTCAGGGAGCCTGGGTCTCCATCGAGGGGGAAAAGGTGCTGAACCTCTGCTCCAACAACTACCTGGGGCTCTGCAGCCACCCCCGGCTGGCCGCCAAGGTGAAGGAGTATGTGGACCGCTACGGCGTGGGTCCGGGAGCGGTGCGGACCATCGCCGGGACCCTGGCCCCCCACGTCGAGCTGGAGCGCCGGCTGGCCGACTTCAAGAAGGCCGAGGCGGCCATCCTGGTCCAGTCGGGATTCTGCGCCAACCTGGCCGTGATCCCTACACTGGCCCCGGCGGCCGAGGACGTCATCTACAGCGACGCCCTCAACCACGCCTCCATCATCGACGCCTGCCGGCTCTCCAAGGCCCGGGTGGTCCGCTACGGGCACTCCGACATGGAAGACCTGCGGCGCAAGCTGGAGGAGACCCGGGGCGGGACGGGGAGGAAGCTTCTCGTCACCGACGGGGTCTTCTCCATGGACGGCGACGTGGCCCGTCTTCCGGAGATCGTCGACCTCTGCGAGGCCTTCGGAGTCATCGTCGTCGTCGACGACGCCCACGGGGAGGGAGTTCTGGGCCGGGGGGGACGGGGCATCGTCGATCACTTCGGCCTCCACGGACGGGTCGACGTCGAGGTGGGGACCCTTTCCAAGGCCTTCGGCGTCATGGGAGGCGTCGCGGCGGGAAGCGCCCTCCTGGTGGACTACCTGCGCCAGAGGGCCCGGCCCAACCTCTTCAGCAGCGCCCTGACCATCCCCGACGTGGCGGCCAACCTGGCCTCCCTGGAGATCCTGGAGGCAAGCGACGAGCTCGTCCGGCGGCTCTGGCACAACGGCGACTTCCTCAAAAGCGAGCTTCGGCGGCTGGGCTTCAATACGGGGCACAGCGAAACGCCCATCACCCCCGTCATCATCGGCGAGGCCTCCGACGCCAAGACCTTCAGTGCCCGGCTCTTCGAGGCGGGCGTCTTCGCCACGGCCATCGCCTTTCCCACCGTTCCCCAGGGCACGGCCCGCATCCGGGCCATGGTTTCGGCAGCCCACAGCGAAGAGGACCTGAATTACGCCGTGAAACAGTTCGCCGCCGTGGGGCGGAAGATGGGGATTCTGCCATGAAACGCCTCCTCGTCACCGGCTCCGGCGGTCAGATCGGATCGGAGCTGGTCCCCTACCTGCGCGGGATCTACGGCGCGGAGAAGGTCCTGGCCACGGATCTGAGGGAGATTCCGGGCCCCGTCTCCGAGGGAGGACCCTTCGCCCTTCTGGACGTGAGGGACGGCCGGGCCTTTTCGGAACTTATCGGCTCCTTCCGGGCCGATGCGGTGATCCACCTGGCGGGCGTCCTCTCCGCCAAGGGAGAGAAGCAGGTCTCCCTGGCCTGGGACATCAACGTCAACGGCTCCGTCACCGCCCTGGAGGCGGCCCGGGAGCAGGGTTCCGCCTTCTTTCTTCCCAGCTCCATCGCCGCCTTCGGTCCCTCGACGCCTCGGGTCGGAACGCCCCAGGAGACGATCCAGCGGCCCACCACCATCTACGGCGTGGCCAAGGTGACCCTGGAGCTCCTCTGCGACTACTACCACCGCAAGTTCGGAATGGACACGCGGGGCCTGCGCTTCCCGGGACTGGTCAGCCACGAGGCCCCTCCCGGAGGAGGAACGACGGACTACGCCGTCCACATCTACCACGAGGCCGTCGAGAGGGGAAGCTACTCCTGTTTCCTCGCCGCCGGAACCTTCCTGGACATGATGTACATGCCCGATGCCCTCGAAGCGGTGGTGCGGCTCATGGAGGCCGACCCCTCCCGGCTGGTCCACCGCAACGCCTTCAACATCTCCGCCATGAGCTTCGACCCCGAGGGGATCGCCGCCTCCATCCGCAAGGAGATGCCAAGCTTCACCATGGACTACGACGTGGACCCCCTGCGACAGAGCATCGCCGAATCCTGGCCCGACTCCCTGGACTGCACCGCCGCCCGGGAGGAGTGGGGATTCGCCCCCCGCTACGACCTGGACGCCATGACGAAGGAGATGCTTGCGCGGATCTCCGCCAAAAGAAGCCGGGCCGTCTGAAGGCGGAACCCTCCGCAGAGAAAAGATCCGGCGGCGGCCCTGCCGCCCGCATCGACAGGATTTCCCCGCATCCCTCCCGCAGCCCCAAGGGGCACGAAAAGCCCTCCCGCAGCCGCGGGAGGGCTTTTCGTCTCAAAAGGCAAACAAAAACCGGGGCCTCAGCCCCGATTCGGTCAGTCCGTTAAAGGCGGGTGCCGCCCTAATGGAGCCTCTTGGCGGTACCCTTGAGTCGGAGACCGGGTTCAACGAGACGGCCGTTGCGGATCTCGGCCTTTCGAAAACTCCCCTCGGGAAGTCTCCAGAAAGGAGCGCCTCCGACATAAACGAGTTTGGCGAGATAATCTGCCATGGAATCACCTCTCTTAAATATTTTGCTGATGACACTATATTCTAGGATAAGATTGTCTCCCTGTCAAATTCACGGAAGCACCCTTGTGGGGCCGGACAGGGATCATGTCACCCTTTAAGGGGACAGGGAAAATGTCACCCCCCTCGGTGGAAAATAGACCCGATGAAGGACGAGGGTGACATCAGGTTGTCCATCAGGCAGGCTTCAGCTCGCGGGATCTCAAGGGGATCGAAGGTGCGATGGGATTCCGTTCCAGAAAAGGAGCGGTTTTCTTGGGTTCTTCATATCATTGACCGAACACGTATTGACCCCCGAAGGGACAAGGCTTAGAATCTGTGTGTTTGAAGCATAAAACACTTCTTCTGCCTGTGTGATCGGGAGGGACCATGAGAAAAATAGCCGTTTACGGTAAGGGTGGAATAGGAAAATCCACCACAACTGCCAATCTATCCGCAGCACTGTCCAGGATGGGGTACAAGGTCATGCAGATCGGATGCGATCCCAAGTCCGATTCGACCAGTGGTCTTAACGGAGGAAAGGAAATTCCGACGGTGCTTGACGCCATAAGGGAGATGCCCGACAGGATATCCCTGGAAGACATCGTCTTCGAGGGAGCCGGGGGAGTCCTCTGTGTCGAGGCCGGCGGCCCTACTCCCGGTATAGGCTGTGCCGGAAGAGGAATAATCACCGCCTTCGAGAAGCTGGAGGAGCTTAACGCCTATGAGGTCTACCGCCCGGACATCGTCCTTTACGACGTTCTGGGGGACGTGGTCTGCGGCGGTTTCGCCATGCCCGTAAGGGGCGGCTATGCAAGGGACGTCTTCATCGTGACGTCGGGGGAGAAGATGGCTCTGTTCGCTGCCAGAAACATAGCCACGGCCCTGTCCAACTTCAAGAACCGAGGATATGCCAGGCTCGCCGGGCTCATCCTCAATTCCAGAAACGTCAGGAACGAGGCCGATCTCGTAAAGGCGCTGGCGGATGAGATCGGGACTTCGGTGGTGAAGGTTCTGAGCCGCAGCCCGATGGTCCAGCAGGCCGAGGATATGAACGGGACCGTGGTGGACCTTTTCCCTGAAAGCTCCATGGGGGAGGAATATATGGATCTCGCCAGAAAAGTGCTGGAGGGCAGTTCCGATGTCTAGCCGAACCTGTCGGGGTAGTTCCTGCGGTGTGTTTTCAGACACGATAAGGTACTGTTCCCCCTCCCACGGCGGCTGGGGGATAGTCCGCACCGCCATGCTTGTTCCGGAAAGCTGCCAGCTCTTCGTCTGCCCCTTCGCCTGCGGCAGGCACGGAGCCATCGGGGCACTGGTACAGGGTTTCAAGGACCGCCTTTCCTATCTCTACATCGACGAGGGGGACATCGTCTCAGGGGGCTACGAGGAGCTTATCCCGGAGGCCGTGGACGAGCTTCTGTCCCGGCTGGACCCTGTGCCCAGAGCCCTTTTCGTGGTCGTCAGCTGTCTCGACGATCTCTTGTGCACCGATCACGAGGCTTTTTTGCGGGTCCTCCGCAAAAGACACCCGGGAGTGAGGTTTTCCGTGGCCCACATGAACCCCATCTCGCTGGACGGCAGCGTGCCTCCGGCGGTCAACATCCAGAGAAAGATGTACGGGTTGCTTGAGAGATCGGAGATGGCTCCAATTCCGGGAAGCGCCGTTTTCTACGGCAATAACGTGGCCCTCGATCCCGAGGGGGAGCTTTTTCAAGTCCTGAGGGCCGCCGGATTCGACCGGTTCGGCCATGTGTCGGAGTGCCGGGATTTCTCGGCCTTTCAGGGTTTCTCCAGGGCGCTCCTCAACATCGTCCCGACACCTATAGGGAGGCTGGCGGCGGAGGATTCGAGGGAGAGGTTGGGTGTGGATTTTCATTTCATGCCGATAAGCTACAACTTCGACGAGATCGAAGGATATTACCGAAGCCTCCTTTCCCGTTTCGGGAAAACGATGGACTTCGAACCCCATCGGACCGAGGCCGAGAGGTCCCTTCTCATGGCGAGGGATGAACTGGACGGCATGCCGGTGGTGGTGGACTCGTCGGCGACCATGCGCCCCTTCTGTCTGGCCAGGCTTCTCATCCAGAGCGGTTTCAACGTCAGGACGGTCTATGCTCAGAAATGCATCCCCCTGGACTCCCCCCATATGGAATGGATCATGGAGAACACCCCTGGCACCGAGATCGTCCAGCCGGAGCATTTCTCGGCCCCTTCCCGGAGAAGGGGAAACAGGCCCTGTCTGGCCGTGGGTTTCGAGGGAGCCTATCTGTCCGGGGCAACCTACGTAATCAATCTCGTCAACGATGAGACCCTTTACGGATACCACGGGATCGCGAAGCTCGCCGGAATGATCTCCAGCGCCCTGAAGAAGCCGGCGGATCTGAAGGCCCTGCTGGATGACTACGGAATCGTCGTGTGACGACCGGTGCAGAGGAATGGAGCTGGGCAGATGTATAAACTGACGGTTCAACTGCCTCCCTTTTCCCCCGATTACTCCGGGGTGTGCTCGGCTCTTTTCGAGCTGGGGGGGCTTCTTCTCATCCACGACGCTTCGGGGTGTACCGGCAACTACACCGGATACGACGAGCCCCGCTGGTATGGTTCCGATTCGAAGGTCTTCTGTACCGCCCTGAGGGAGATCGACGCCGTTCTGGGCAACGACGACAAGCTTACAGAGAAGATCCTGGAGGCCATGGAGGCCCTGTCTCCCCGGTTTGTCGGCCTGATGGGCAGCCCGGTCCCCACGGTGATAGGGGCGGATCTTCAGGGTATCGCCACGGAGATAGAGTCGCGATCCGGCATTCCCGCGTTCGGTTTCAGCACTACCGGATTGCAGCTGTACGACTGGGGGATCTCAGAGGCCCTTCTGGCCCTGTCCAGGCGGTTCGTCCGTCCCGACAGGGCGAAGACAAAGGGAACGATAAACCTTCTCGGAGCCACCCCGCTGGATTTCGGAACAAAGAATTTCCTCCCCCATATGAAGGGAGAGCTCGAAGCCAGAGGTCTGGAGGTGTCGGCCTGCTTCGCCATGGGGTCGTCGCTGGACGACATCGCCGAATCGGCCTCGGCCTCGGTTAACGTCGTCCTCTCCGCCGGGGGCTACGGACTGGCCCGATATCTGTTCTCCCGTTTCGGGACCCCCTTCGTGGTGGGCCAGCCCCTGGACGGGATTCTGGCGGACGATTTGTGTCTCATGATAGACAGGGCGGAAAGGACCGGAGAGTCCCAGATTCCCGGGCCTGCCAGTTCGGAAAACGGCGAGGTCCTCCTGATCGGGGAGCACGTGACCATGCACTCCCTGGCCCGGCGCATCGTGATGGAGTCGGGAAAGACCGTCCATATAGGATGCCCGTTTAGAAGAATCGGCGAGATTTCAGGGCCTGGCACCTTTGATCTGCCGTCGGAGCAGTCGATAGCGGAGTCTCTGTCCAGGGGGTATGGATCGGTGTTCGGAGATCCCCTGTACCGGGGGCTTATGAAAGACGGCGGTAACTATGTGGAGATCCCCCATGTGGCCGTATCCAGCAAGCTTTACTGGAACGATCCGTCTCCAATTTTGGGGGACGGACTGAGTCATCTGTTGAAAGGAGTCGTTTTGTCGTGAGAAAAAACGCAGTCAAGCTGTTTTTTGCGATGGCCCTGACGCTGTTTTCCATAGGAGGAGTCGTGGAGGCCGCCTCCCGGGTCATTACGGACCAGGCCGGAGATCGGGTAACCCTTCCCGATAAGATCGAGAGAGTCGTCATAACTTCCCCATGGCCCCTCCCCTCGGTCTACGTGCTGTTTAACGGATCGGCGGACAGGCTGGTGGGGATGCACCCCGCCTCCCTGAGCGCAGCCCGCCACTCCATGCTGCCAAGGGTCGCTCCCGAGGTCGTCGACGTGGATTCGTCCTTCATAAAAAAAGGAGAGATCAACGTGGAGGAGCTGCTCAAGCTCCGTCCCGACGTGGTTCTCTACAACGCCTCCAACGTGAGGGACAAGACCGTGCTCGAGAAGGCCGGCATACCGGCGGTGGCCTTCAGCACCTCGACGAAGAAGTTCAACGTCATGGAGACCCTGAACGGATGGCTGGAACTTCTCGGCGAGGTCTTCCAGAAGGAGGACTCCGTAAAGGCCATAGTGGAGTACGGCAGGGAGACCTACGACGAGATCCAGAAGAGGGTAGCCGGGGTGCCGGCTAAGGACAGGCCCAGGGTCCTGATCCTCTTCCACTACAGCGAGACCCAGTTCAAGACCTCCGGCAGCAATTTCTACGGGCAGTACTGGTGCGACGCCTCCGGTGCGATCAACGTGGCCGCCGAACTTAAGGGCATGGTCGACATCAACATGGAGCAGGTGTACGAGTGGAACCCCGATATCATTTACATCACTAATTTTTCGCGCTTCATGCCCGAGGACCTCTATCAGAACAAGGGGCTCCCCAACCACGACTGGAGCGGAGTCAAGGCCGTCAGGGACAGAAAGATCTTCAAGTTCCCCCTGGGCATATACAGATGGTTCCCGCCCTCGGGAGATTCCCCTCTGTGTCTTAAGTTCCTGGCCAAGAACAACCACCCCGAGCTTTTCGGCGATATGGATCTGAAGAAGGAGGTTCGGGATTACTATCGGAGGTTTTACGGGATGGAGCTCTCGGACAGGGATATAGAAAGCATATTCAATCCCGTGAGAGAGGCCGCCGATGGGGTGTAATCGTTGACGGGCAAGCCTTTTTTCCGAGTTCTTGCGATAGGGGGGCTGGTTGTACTGCCCCTGATCGTCGGGCTCTTCTGCATCGGCGTGGGCCGATACTCCCTGACCCTAGGGGAGTCCTTCCAGGTGCTGATAAAGGGCGCTCTTTTCGGAAGGGACGGCCTGGATCCCCAAAACTACAGCGTGATCGTCAACATACGGTTGCCCAGGGTGCTTCTGGCCCTTCTTTCCGGCGCGGGGCTTGCCGTGTCGGGGGCCGCCTTTCAGGCCATATTCACCAATCCTCTCGCCACTCCAGATACGCTGGGAGTGGCGGCGGGGGCCTCTTTCGGGGCGGTTCTGGCCCTTCTTGCCTGGGAGAACCTGCTGTGGATACAGGCCATGGCTCTGGCCGTCGGACTGGCAGCAGTCCTGTTGACCTACTGGATAAGCAGAAGGAAGGGACAGTCCTCGGTGCTGATGATGATCCTGTCGGGGGTCGTCGTCTCCTCCATGTTTCAGGCCTTTGTCTCGTTGGTCAAATACATGGCGGACCCGGAGGATAAGCTTCCCGCCATAACCTACTGGCTGATGGGAAGCCTCTCCAGCGTAACCTTTCGAAACCTGATGGTGGGGGCTCCCTTTATATTGGTCGGACTTGCGGTAATCTACGCCATGAGATGGAAGCTGAACGTCCTTTCCCTTACGGAGGACGAAGCCAGATCCATGGGAGTCAGCGTCAAGGCCCTGCGACTCGTGATCGTTACCGCCGCCACCATGATCACCGCATCGGCAATCTCCATGTGCGGTCAGGTCGGATGGATAGGCCTTCTGGTGCCCCACATATCCAGAATGCTCTTCGGCAGCAACAATAGATACGTGGTCCCGGCCAGCATGAGCCTTGGCGCGGTGTTTCTGCTTGTCATCGATACGGCCGCCCGCAGCGCCACGGCGGCGGAGATCCCCGTTTCGATACTTACCGCTACCGTGGGGGCACCCTTTTTTATCTTTCTGCTGAAAAAAACGGGAGGGAATCAGCTTTGACCTTCGAGGTTGAAAACGGCTCTTTTTATTATTCTTCAGACAGGGTGGTGTTGAGAAAGGTCGCCTTCTCCGTCGGGGAGGGGGACGTGCTGGCCGTCCTCGGGCCTAACGGGGCAGGCAAGACCACCCTTCTCCGATGCATGATGGGAATGCTGCCCTGGCGGGAGGGCCGTTCCAGGCTCGACGGCGTCGATCTAAGGACCATCCCGATCCGGGAACTGTGGCAATCCGTGGCCTACGTTCCCCAGGCCAAGGGCATGTTCTTCTCCTACACCGCCGAGGAGATGGTCCTGATGGGCAGAAACGCCCACATAAGGATCGTCAGCCAGCCGTCAAAGAAGGACTACGAAGCCGCCAGGAATGCCATGGAGACCATCGGCATATCCCATCTTGCCGCCAAGCCCTGTTGCTGCATGAGCGGAGGAGAGCTCCAGATGGTCCTTATCGCCAGGGCTCTGGCGGCGGAGCCCAGGATACTGGTTCTGGACGAACCCGAATCGAACCTGGACTACAAGAACCAGCTCATCGTCCTTGACGTGGTGCGGAGACTGGCATCGGAAAAGGGCATATGCTCCATATTCAACACCCATTATCCCGCCCACGCTCTTAGGATCTCCGGGAAGGCCCTGCTTCTGGACGGCAGGGGTAACTGCCGTTTCGGCGCGAGCGCGGCGATCATCAACAGGGAGAACATGAGATCCAGTTTCTCCGTCGACGTTCATATTGGCAAGATAGACATAGAGAGCAATCCCTACGATCTGGTCATGCCGCTTCGCGTCGTGTGACGATTTTCCCCGATTGATTCTGTCCCCTTTCGACACGTTCATTGTGTCATATCGGTGGCTCGCTTCTCTTTATCGAACCGGCTATGTTGCCTACAGTTATACCTGAGCTCCGACTCCTTGAGGTACATCCGAGGAGAGCCTTGGCTTTGCCGTCTGGAACGGCCCGGACAAAGACCTGCTGGCGGCAGACTCGCTACGAACCAAGCATTCATAGGCTTTTAGGTCCATGACACCATCCTGATCCGGCGTCAGGCGATGCCGTCCTCGAGTCCGGAACTCCCCTGAACTTCAGGCCGATCGTTAATCTGTTGACAAACCTCCGGCAGCGAGGTAAAGTGAGAATGCAAGAAAGCGACGAAGCGACCGGAAAACCGCCGGCAGGGACGTTTCCTTCTGAAACGGCCGTCGGAGCCCCGAAGAAGAGGGCCCTTCGAAAGCGGTCCGGAAGATCCTTGTCTTGTACGGAAGGACCGCGACGGAAACACCTCCTTTCACCTTTCCCCGGAGGGCGGGAACGCAAGGCACGGAATCGGAAAGAGCTTCCCCCCTTCTCCATCAGGAAACGTCTCCGAAGCCGAGGAAAAGGATTCGCCGCCGTCTGGCGCCTCGGACGGCGGCGGCCGGTGTTCCACGGTGGCCGGGAAGAACGCGCGACGGGCCGAAACGAGAGCGCTCCCTTCCGTTACGACAAGCTGTTCCGACCGCATCAACATCGACCTCCGCCAAAGCCCCTTTCCCACACTTTCCCGGCAAGTTTTCCGCCGCTTCCTCCGGAAGCGGCTTCGGCTGTGTGCAGCGCCGACGGAGCCGGAAAAAGAGCGGAGACCGGCTCCCCTAAGGAGGTGGTCATCGGAAGGAGAGACTTCCGCACCGTCGGAATCCGGCGCAGAAGCAGGCTGTCGCGCCGGAGGGATGCCGGGAGAGCCTTTCCCGGTCGTGGACCTTGACTCTCGAGACAGGAGGGAGAACCTTGGAAAACGTGGTGGAAGCGAAATACAAGCTGCTCATCGGAGGAAACTGGGTGGAGCCCCGGAGCGGAGAGACCTTTGAATCCACCTGTCCCGCGGACGGAAGGAAGCTGTCCCTCTGTGCCGACGCGGGAAAGGAGGACGTGGACGATGCCGTGAAGGCGGCATGGAAGGCCTTCGAGAGCTGGCGGCGGGTAAGCCCCCAGGAACGGGCCGCCATGCTGCTTCGGATCGCCGATCTCATCGACGGGAACACCGAGAGGCTGGCCATGATCGAGACGCTGGACAACGGGAAACCCATCCGCGAGACCCGCAATATCGACGTCCCGCTGAGTTCCGACCACTTCCGCTACTTCGCCGCGGCGGCCAGGACGGAGGAGGGGCAGGCCGTGATGATCGACGACGAAACCATGAGCATCATCCTTCATGAGCCTCTGGGCGTCGTGGGCCAGATCATTCCCTGGAACTTCCCGCTCCTCATGGGGGCCTGGAAGATCGCTCCCGCCCTCGCCGCCGGCGACTGCGTCGTCATCAAGCCCTCTTCCGCGACATCCCTGAGCCTGCTGGAGCTGGGCAAGATCCTGACGGAAGTCCTGCCTCCGGGGGTCGTCAACATCGTCACCGGAAGGGGTTCGAGGGCCGGCGACTGCATGCTCCAGCATCAGGGGTTCCGCAAGCTCGCCTTCACCGGGTCGACGGAGATCGGCTACTCCATCGCCGAGGCCGCCGCGGAAAAGCTGATCCCCTCCACCCTGGAGCTGGGCGGGAAATCGGCGAACATCTACTTCCCCGACTGCCCCTGGGAGAAGGCCCTGGAGGGTCTTCTCATGGGGATTCTCTTCAATCAGGGGCAGGTCTGCTGCGCCGGCTCCCGCGTCTTTGTCCATGAGGAGATCTACGACCGCTTCCTGGAAGAGGCCGTCAAAGCCTTCAAGGCCGTCAAGGTGGGGCTCCCCTGGCTCGAAGACACCATGATGGGCTCCCAGATCAACGAGGTGCAGCTGCAGAAGATCCTGGGCTACGTGGAAATCGGACGCAAGGAGGGCGCAAAGGTCGCCTGCGGCGGCAACCGTCTGACCCGGGACGAGCTGGCCAAGGGAAGCTTCATGGAACCCACCCTCCTGGCGGAGGTCGACAACAGGATGCGCGTGGCCCAGGAGGAGATTTTCGGCCCCGTCGCCTGCGTCATCCCTTTCCGCGACGAAGACGAAGTGATCCGTATGGCCAACGACAGCGAGTACGGCCTGGGCGGAGCCGTCTGGACCAAAGACATCAACAGGGCCTTCCGGGTGGCCAGGGGCATCGAGACGGGCAGGATGTGGATCAACAACTACAACAGCCTCCCCGCCCATTCGCCCTTCGGCGGCTACAAGAAATCCGGCATCGGAAGGGAGACTCACAAGATGATGCTCGAACACTACACGCAGAAGAAAAACATCTTCATGAGCCTCTCCGAGAAGAAGCTGGGTTTCTACTGAGCCTCATGACTTCGCCCGAGCTGGATCTTCCCCTTGAGGAGTTCCTGACGGGATCACCCGAGGCCGTCGCCTTTTTTCTCGACCGGAAGCTTTCGCCCTTCACCTGCTCCGGCTGCCTGCCCGGGACGCTTCGGGAGTATCTGGAAAAGCGAGGGGAAGATCCTGAGGAGTTCCTCCGCCGGCTGAAGCTCTTCATGGCTGAGCGCAAGAACGTCTGAAAACGAGCTCGCCGGGAGGAGAGAGAAACCTTTCCTCCCGGCTCTTTTTTTCTCCTCCGAAGAGGAGCCGCCGGGACACGCCCGCCTCCCGAGCTCCACGGAATCAGAACCTGCTCTTCCGCGTGACCCACCAGGGGGCCATGCCCGTGTCTTCGTGGCCTCGGCCCAGGAGTTCCCAGAGAGTGGCCAGGGCGTTGTTGATCCGTCCGACGAAGGCGAAGAGGGGAAAAAGGACGATCCAGGGCATGAGGGCCAGATCCGTCCCGGGACGCTCCGAGAGGAGGAGGACGAAGGGGACGTAAAGAAGGATCGTCATGGCCAGGTAGAAGAGGTAGACAAGGATCAGAACGGAGGCGACAAAAGCCGGAGGATAGGAGACGAGGAGATAGAAGGTGTAGAAGATGATGAGGATCGGCATGACGATCTGCAGAAAGAGCCCCGTCCAGACCATGGCCAGGAAATTCTTCCAGCCGACGAGGCGCGGCGCGAAAGAGCGCCAGTGCTTGCGGAAGTAGAGATAGGAGAGATCGCCGTCCCAGCGGAGACGCTGACGGAGGAAGCCTCTGAAGGTCTCGGGGACATCGGTGAATCCCAGGGCCTCGGGGTCGAAGACGATCCGGAAGCCCCGGTCGTAGCGGCCGAAGTAGTTCTTGATCCTCAAGGTGATGTCCAGGTCCTCCGCCGTCCCCGAGTCCCAGCCCCCGACGAGGTCGACGACGCTCCGACGGAAGACGCCGAAGGCTCCGGAGATGTTGTTGACGAGATTGAAGGCGCTCAGCCCCGTCTTGCTGGCCTGGATGGAGAGGAAGTATTCGATGGCCTGGAGACGCGTCGCCAGGCTCGTCCAGGCGTTGCGGACCCTCAGGCAGCCCGCGACGGCTCCTACCCGGGGATCTTCGAAATGGCGCGTCGCCCGTTCGACCATGTCGTTGTCGAAGGAGGTGTCGCCGTCGATGGCCATGACGATCTCGCCTTCGGTGAAATTCCTGGCCGCGTTGAGGGCCGAGACGCGCCCTCCCCGCTGCGGCTTGGGAAGGACCTTGAGGCTGCGGTTTTTCATCGTCGCCAGGACTTCCTCCATCTCCCTGGCGGCGGCGTAGGTCGCGGCGTTTCGGGCCGTCCCGTCGACGACGGCGACGATCTGGATCGGGCCGGGGTAGATCTGCTCCGCCAGCGAGCGGATCGTCAGCTTGACGGCCTCCCCCTCGCTGTAGCAGGTGACGATGCAGGAGACGGAGGGGCAGTAGCCGCTCCGCCAGGGCACCTCGCACATCCGGGTCAGACCGTGGCGGAGGACGCCGAGGATGATGACGACATAGAGAGGCAGTTCGAAAAAGAGAACGAAGGGGATGAACTTGAAGACGATCTCCCAGGTCCGCGACGAAAGGGGATCGCCGAGGATGAGGCTCAGGACCTGGAAGAAGGCCGCTTTCAGCTCCATCAGGCCTCGATCTCCCCTGCCATCCGCGCCGTGATTCTCGCGGCGTTGTCGCCTTCGACGAGGTCGTCGGGCGAGGAGAGCCGCGCGATCCTGAAGTCGATGGCGGCTCCGGAGCCGTCGGAGACCAGTTCTCTCAGCGCCAGAATCCGGTCGGCCAGGATCTCCGCCCCGGCGGCGTCGGTCCGCGGCAACAGCAGCCAGAGCGTCCCCAGGGCCGTTCGGGTCGTGACATCGGTGCTGCGGATAAGCTGGCGAAGGCGGCCCGCCACGGCGTCGACGAGCTGGGTCGTCCGCTGTCTCCCGACCCTCTCGGAGAGAGGGGCGAGGTTCGTCAGCCCTACCGCCAGGAGGGAGAAGCGCTCGTCGGGGTGACGCTGGTTCAGGAGAAGAAGCCAGTCCAGCAGCTGGCTGAAGTAGGCCGGAACGACGTAGTTGAGGCCGTCGAGGAGGGCGTAGACGTCTTCAAGGCTGCCGACCCGGGCCGACGTCTTTCCCGCCTCGGCGATGCGGTAGCTGTGGACGGCCTTGACGGTCAGCTCGTCGGGCCGGGAGCGGGCTCCGCAGCAGAGACAGCTGACGACGACGTCGGCTTCGACGAAGCGGTGGCCGCAATCGTTGCAGCCGTAGCTCTCCAGGGGGTGATCGTAGTCGGATCCGAGGTGGCGCAGGCGGGTGCTGCAGAAAGGGCACCGGAGACGGTTTTCCTGCAGGAACTCCTCCGAGGCCCCGACGCGGCCGCAGGTGAAACAGTGGATGAACTCCTTGCGGACGATGTCGATGCTTCCGCAGTTGGGACAGACATCGACGTAGTTCAGGTGAGAGCCGTCGCATTTGGGGCAGAAGCGGATTCTGTCGACAAGCTTTCCCTGGGCCAGAAGGCCCCGATCCCTCAGCGTGCGGAGCCAGAAGAGAGTGTCGCTCCCCTCCCCGGCCAGAAGGTCGGCGACGGGATATCCGTAGATCTGAGGCGTGAAGGGATAGCGGTAGGGCCTCATCTCGCCGTCCATGCGGACGAAGAGGTAGGCGAGGAGGCGGAAATCCCTGGACTCGGCCAGCGCTTCGCCGTTGACCTCGGTCAGCCGGGCGCTCATCTCTCTCCCCCGGCGCAAGGCCTCGTCGAGGGAGCCGACGACGCAGTCGGCGAGCAGATCGTCCTCCCCGCCGAGAGAGGCCGGCAGGAAGAGAGGCTTGGCGCAACAGTCCCAACGGCTCCGGACCCGCCTCAGAAAAGCCCTGGCGTCGTCAAGGGGCCCCTCGCCGTCGATCAGGAAGACGTCGGACTCGGCCGCGACGGCGTCCAGATCACCGACGGAGGCGATGTCCCGGATCCAGGGGCGATCGGGGAAGAAGGGCTCTCCCTTCAGACGGAAGCGGACGAATCGAAGCTCTTCCATACGTCGTCATCCCTCCTTGGAAGACCAGGGCCTGATCGGCCGCAATCCCCAATAGACGGTCACGGGAAGCCCTTCGACGAGACAGTTGAAGGGGAGCGGCTCCAGTGGGAGAAGGCGCACTTTCAGAGCCGGGCTCCCGTCGGCCAGGGGGCCGGCCAGCGGGGTGGGCGTCGGCTCGGCCAGCAGGGGGGAGCCGGCGACCGCGGCCGGGATGACCCGGCCTCCCGGGAAACGGACCCGCACCTCGGCGCCGTCGCCGACGAAACGCATATCCCGAGCCCGAACGAAGGTGACGAGAAAGACCCGGCCCGGATCGGCGATGCGGACCAGAGGCGCCCCCTGACCGACGGCCTCTCCCGGGGCGACGGCGACTTCCAGCAGCTGTCCCTTCAGAGGGCTCTTCAGATCGAGAGGCCCCCTGGCCCGGGAGAGCGCTTCCAGCTCCGCCTCGATCTGAGCGAGCCGGACGGCCACACCGGGATCTTCGACGACGTGCCGGGCCTCTTCCAGACCCGCTTCGGCGCGGACCCGGTCGGCCCGGGCCCGCTGCAGCCCGGCGACGGCCTCGTCCACCTCGGCGCGGGTGGCGGCGCCTTTTCCGTAGAGCTCTTCGATCGCCTTGAGACGCTCCCGCTCATAGGCGACCGACTCTTCGGCCAGGGCAAGCCCCCGCCTCTGGGCCGCCGCGGCGGGGACTCGGGGCGACCGGAGGAGCAGGGCCTCCCGTTCGGCCTCCAGCGGGGCCCGAAAGGCCTCGACGGAGGCGTCGACAAGGCGCAAGAGGACCGCCCCGGCCTCGACGGCATCGCCTCGGGCGAAGAAGACCGATTCGACGACGGCGGGCCTGGGGCTGTTGAGGGGCACCTGCTCCATGGCGACGACGCCGGGAGAGCTGGCCACCATCCAACCGAGGGCGGCCTTGAAGAGGAAGAAAAGGAGGGGGCTCGTCACCAGGAGGACGACCAGGTACCAGCGCCAGCGGGGAAAGGTCCGCCTGGCCGGGGCGTAGGGGATGCGGACTCCCTCCCTGACGTCGGGGGCCTTCTTTTCCGGAACGCTGAAACGGACCTTCATGGCCTCATCTCCCTGTAATCCTTCCAGGCCTGGACGAAAATCCCGCCGAAGCCGTCCCCCCCGAGGCGTTCCTCCAGACGGGCGACGTGCCCCCTGAAGGCCTCCCGCCCCTGGGCGGCCCAGCTCTCCCGGGGAGAAAGAAGGCCTTCGACGCTCTGCGCCAGGGCCGGCCGGAGATCGGAATGAACTTCCCGGATGCGCTGAAAGCGCCTGATGACGGCCTCGACATTCGTCGAATAGATCATGACGGCCACCTCCTCGACGCCCGCCCTTTTCAGTCCGGGGCCGACAAGCTCCCCAAGCTCCCCCTCCAGCTCCCGGGGATGAACGGAGAGAGACAGGGGAAGGGTCGAGCTGCTCCGGACGGCCTCCACGGCTCGGATCAGCTCGGCGGCAAGGTCTCGCCGCCTCTCCCGGGCCTCGGGGAGCGAATCGGGCTCCAGGTCGAGATGGAGTCCCCGGAAGGGGAAGGAGTCCAGCTCCCGGATCAGGCCGATCAGCTCGTGACGGCGCTCCGGCAGAATCCAGGCCGGATCGCCCAGGAGAAGGTCGACGGCGATCCCCCGGGACTCCGCCGCGGCCAGGAGGGCCTCAAGGTCCCTCCGTCCCCCTTCTTCCCGAAAGCGCCTGATCTGAGCGCCTGTGAAGGAAAGAAGCATCCGCGTGAAGCCTTCGCGGCGGAATTCCCCGAAGGCGGCCCGCCGCGTCGCCTCCTCCAGAAAGGACGAGGCGTCCCAGACATAGGCCGTCATTTCAGGAAGAGGCCTGCCCGCCGGGAGCGGGGCGTCGGGAGGAAGATCGGCACCGGCAAGCTCCGGGGAAAGGAAGCGGCCGCCGGGGAGAGGACCTCCGGGAGGAAAGGCGAAACGGACCAGCTCGGTTTCGGTCTGAAAGAGAAGGGCCTGAGCCTCGACAAGATCCAATGCGGCCCGGAGGGAGCCGTAACGGCTCTGCTGAAGCTTTTCGAAGGTATCGCCGGCGAGAGCCCCGTGGCGGAGGGTACTGACGCGCAGAGCCTCCTGAGCCGCGGCGAGGCGGCGTTCACCGGCCTTGATGGAGGCCAGGGCCTGCTCCCGCAGGGCCAGAGACTCCATGAGCTCCCCTTCCAGGCGGATCCGCATCGCCAGGCCGTCCCACCGCTGCCGCTTCAGGTCGGCCTCGGCAGCCAGGCGGGCCTGATCCTCACGGGCCCTCAGAACACCGAAGGGCTCCCTGACGACGAGGCCGAGATAGACCCCCGTCCCCGTCTCCCCGGGAAAATCCCGCCCCACGGCGACGCCCAGCTCCAGAGAGGCCTCTCGGTCAAGGCGACGGGACACCTCGCAGATGTTCCGTTTGAGGGCCAGGGCACCCTCGTTGCGGCGGATCTCCGCGAAGGAGCCGACGGCGGAGAGAAAAGCCTCGTCGTCGGGAAGGGGTCCGGGCAGAAGAGGCGGCGGAAGAACCCCCTCCACCTCCCAGCTGCGCCCCGTGGCGAGGTGCAGGGCCTGAAGGGCCTGGACCTCGCGCCGCCTTGAAGCGGCCAGGTCCCGCCGGGCCACATCGAAGGCCGAAAGGAATTCGAGGCGATCGGCCTCAAGGAGATAGCCTTTGCGGACCCGTTCCGCCAGGGCGGCCTCGACAGCGGCCTCCTCTTCCAGGAAGCCCTCCAGCAAGGCCTGGCGGCGCCCCTCGAACCAGAGAAGGCCGTAGGCCTTGCGAAGGGCCGTCAGATTCCTCGATGTCGTCTCCTCGGCCAGGGTCCGCCCCTCCAGAACCCGGAGTTCGGCACCGAGGAGGTCGATCTTCTCCCGGTTCCACGTCCCCAGAAGAGGAAAGGCGACGCCGGCCCGGGCCGTCACCTTCCGGTAGGAGAGCTTCTCCTCGGCGGTCTCGCTGACGGGCTCGTCGCTGTAGCCGTAGGTAAGGCCGCCGAAGAGCCGGGGGCCCATCCGCTGCTCCTGGAGGCATCGGAGATGCTCGTCCCGCTCCAGCGCCGACAGGGCGGCCAGAAGCTCGGGGCCTTCGCCCACGAAGGACTCCAGAACCTCCAGCGACGGAAGGGGGGCCGCCCCGACCGGAAGGGGTCGCATCATGAGAAGCGAAAAAAGTACAGAAACGACGAGAGCCGCCCTGAAAGGAACCCTCTTCCGTCCCATTCCACCGCACCCCCTCTGCCGCAGCCGCCGTCGTGTTATTTTATTGAGGGCATTCCGTGAAGGCGCGTCGAGGACCCTTGTCCCGCCGCTACAGAAAACCTTTTAGATTGTCACATGGCCAATTTGTTCTGTCTACGGTTCAGGGACCACCCATTTAGAATAAATTCAATACACGCATCCCTATCCGGCGACATTCGACGCCACGGGAAAGCCCGGGAAGGAGAGAGCCGATGACGCTTCATCTGAAGGGGTACGGAAGTCTCGACGATCTGGCGTTGCCGCTGCGGGAAGCGGCGGGGGAGAGGCCCAAAGGGGGCCGAAAACATAACACCCCTGCATAACAATGCGGTTTCCTAAATAATGAGATGACCCCCTTACGGGAGGTCCATCTCCGTCTTTTCCTGGCGTCTTAGGACACTATCAATCAATCGCAGGGTTTCTCGTGGAGTGCTTCAAGCGAATCGAGTAACCGATCGAAAACAATGCGGAGATCTTTGTCGCTGATATTCAATGGAGGCTCCGCCATGATGTCGTCTCCGTTCACGCCGTCAGCCATGGTTTTCCCCGGACAGAGAGTCAATCCCTGCTCAAGTGAAAGGGCTTTCAACCTTCTCCCGATATTATCCGATGCAGGAAAGGGTTCCCGGGTCGCCTGATTCTTGACAAGTTCAATACCCCACATGACACCTTTCCCTCGAACTTCTCCCTTCATCGGGTACGCGGCAATATACTGCCACGCTATTTTTATCGCCGCTTTCATGGCTTCGTTGCCTGAATTCACGAACAAAATTCGATTCATAATCTATTGATCGACATTGAAGAGTCTCTTTGCAGCTTATTCGACAATGTCCGTCGCCAAGGGAAATTCGTGTGCTAACCGGCACTATTATAAAGTTGAATGCCTTCGCTCCGAACAAGATCGATATAGCGCTACCTAAAGTTTCTTATAAATACCGATACCAACTCAATCAGTCCAAAAAGGCTTTTCAAGGTCGTTCATCTCTCACATAAGTACCCCTGTCTTTCCAGAGAGATTCCAGGTTCGTGAAACGCTGTTCCACTTCTCCGAACTTCTGCTGGGAAACGGCAATGATAAGGGCGTTCAAAAAGCTTATCGGCGCCGCATAAGAGTCAATGAAGGAAATATATTTGCACGGGACAAGCAGCAGATTATCGGCGTGGCGAGCCACTGGCGTTAGAGAGGAATTGGTTATCGCTACGGTGTGGATGCCTTGCTGTCGAGCCAATTCCAAGGTATCCACCACGTTTTGTATACATCGATTGAAAGTAATGCCGATAATCATTGCGTCCGAAGGAAGATTCACGACTCTCTCCAGCACATAGTCATGATCGAACTTGTGAACGTGGGGCAAAAACCAGGAAAGGTAGA
This sequence comes from Synergistales bacterium, assembly GCA_018433595.1. Classification (GTDB taxonomy): domain Bacteria; phylum Synergistota; class Synergistia; order Synergistales; family Aminithiophilaceae; genus Aminithiophilus. Next base: position 102,561 of record JAHDQY010000001.1, on the reverse strand, counting down.
AACAGAGATAGTGAGCAAGAGCCGTAGCACTTCGCTCTGCCGTAACATACACCCCATTCGAGCGCACAATCCTATCTGCCACTTCATAAAGAGCGGCACGATTAAGCTTGGCAGCCGCTTCTTTGATGGTTTCCGCATCAAGGGCAAAACCTTTCAGCAGAATATCGTCGTCCTCTTCGTTCGCCTTGTAGGCATGTTCTCTATCAATGACCGTAAGGCTGTCCATAAGGCTTTCCTTGAGCGCTTCCTTAAGTTCCGGATAACCAGGAAAACCGAGCTTGTTGGCGAAGCGAAAGACCGTCGACTCACTGGTACCGACGCGCTCGGCAAGCTGAGCAGCGGTCAGGAAGGGTACGTCTTGATGATGATCAAGAATGAACTGGGCAATCAATCGGTGATTTTTTGAAAAGGCCGTCATCTCTTTTTTAATAACGGAGAGAATCATCGTCCTTCCACCTCCACGATCAAGTCAGCGAACGATCTCCGCTGGTCTTCAAGTTTACATGTTTCGCCTCCCTTTTGAAACGGAACCCGACCCGGGTGTACCCAGGTCACGCACAACATCCGCCCGTCATGAGACTGGCGGGTTGCCGAACGGGACCGAACCCCACGACGCGAGAATCCCCCCCGGCAGCTCCCCGAAAGACGACCCGGGGCAAGGGAGACACGCCGCTGGACTGAACCCGTCTCTTCGGACATGAGAAGAGGCGCCGCCGCTCCGTCGTTTCTCCCGGAGCTGTTACGGCGCCCCCTTCCATGGCGCAACCTCCTGGCATTTCCAGGCTTCTTTCCCTTCTCAGAACAGCTCCCCGCACCGTCCTTTCGCTTTAGAGCTCCCGAGCCAGGGCCTTGAGAGAATCCAGCAGGATCTCCCTCACCCGGGCCATCTCTTCCCGGGCAATCACCAGGGGAGGCGCCACGATCACGTTGTCTCCCCGTTCGCCGTCCACCATGGAGCGCCCCGGGTAGAGGGTCATGCCCCGCTCCAACGCCAAGGCCTTCAGCCGGGAAGCAACCCCGGCCGCCGCCGGAAAAGGCTCTTTAGAGACCCTGTCCTTCACCAGCTCCAACCCCCAGAGGAGCCCCTTTCCCCGCACATCTCCCACCAGATCCTGCGTCACCAACTCCGGGACCCATTCCTTTTCGATGAATTCTCCCCACCGGGCGGCCCGTTCCACCAGCCGGTGCTTCTTCATGTACTCCAGTACCGCCACCACCGCAGCGGAGGCAGCAGGCATGCCGTTGAAAGTGTGGCTGTGAGCGAAGACCCCGCTACCCTTCCGGAAGGCCTCCGCCACTCGGTCAGAGACGATCAGGGCCCCCACGGGGTAGTAGCAGGCAGCCAACCCCTTGGCCGTACCGATCAGGTCCGGCACCACCCCCCAGTGGTCCACCGCAAAATTCCGCCCCGTACGCCCACACCCGGTCATCACCTCGTCTGCGATCAGCAGCACGTCGTGGACAGTGCAGATCTCCCGAATCCGTGGCCAGTATTCCTCTGGGGGCACCAGGGCGCCCGCAGTGGATCCTCCAACGGGCTCTGCCACAAAGGCTGCAATATACCGGGCACCGATACGGCGGATGGTCCGGTCCAGTTCCTCGGCACAGCGGATCCCGCACCCCGGATAGGTTGCCCCGTACGGGCAGCGGTAGCAGTAGGGAGCCTCGATTTTCGGGTGGTCGAAAAGCATGGGCATGAAAAGGCGCCGCCGGTTCACGTTGCCTCCGATGCCCAGAGTCCCCAAGGTGCTGCCGTGGTAGCTGTTCTGTCTCCCGATGATCAGATACTTCGATGAACTGACCCCGTCCCGTTCCAGAAAGAACTGCCGGGCCATCTTCATGGCCGCTTCCATGGCCTCGCTGCCCGAGTTGACGAACCAGACGCTGCCGAATCCCGCTGGTGCCAGTTCCGCCACCAGGGAGGCTGCTCGCTCGTTCACCTCCGCGTCCCATACGGACCCGTGTGCGAAAGGCACGTCCCGGGTCTGTCGGGCGATGGCCTCCGCCACCTCCTCCACCCCGTAGCCGATGTTGGCGGAAACCGCTCCCGAAGCGGCGTCCAGAAAGGCACGCCCCGACTCGTCGTAGAGATAGACCCCCTCTCCCCTGCGGATCCTGGGGTGGTCCTCTTTAAAAGACCTTGGAAACATCGCGGACAAGAATCTCCATCCCCTTCCTGTTTGGTGTCACCGCGATCCGTCTTTGCACGGATCGACTTCAACGGCTTCCTGTTTCGCAACGGATTCCCCGGCTTTCTTCCCCCTCAGGCGCTGCCATGCGTAGATCCCCGCCACCAGTCCAGCCGCCACCACGTTGCTTATCAGGGAGGGATGAATGGTCAGGAAAGGGACCCCCAGCAGCAGGGCCCGAAGAAGCGGGTTCAGATCGTCCAGCAGATAGCCCTGAATGGCCGCGGAAAGCCCCAGGATCCCCACCAGGGCGGTGCCGCACCCCAGAAGGATGTGGAACAGATCCCCCTGCAACAGCAGATAGGAGTTGTAGACAAACATGAAGGGCACCACGAAACCCGCCGCAGCCTGCACCAGTGCGGTGAACCCCGTCTTCAGAGGATTGGACCGGGCGATGCCCGAAGCGGCGTAGGTGGCCAGGGCTACCGGAGGGGTCACATCCGCCAGCACGCCGAAATAGAGGCAGAAAAGATGGGCGGACATCATGGGGACTCCCATCTGGAACAGGGCGGGAGCCGCCAGAGTGGAGGTGATGATGTACTGGGCAGTGGTAGGAACCCCCATCCCCAGGATGATGGATCCGATCATGGTGAGGATCAGGGCGAAGGGCAGAATCCCTCCGGAAAGGCTCAGGACGAAGGAGGAAAACAGCAGGCCGATTCCCGTCAGCCCGATGACCCCGATGACGATGCCCGAACAGGCGCAGGCCGCCGCCACCTCCACCGCCCCCAGGCCGCCCTCCACCAGGGCCCGGAGGATCAGCGGGGGAGTCATGCGATGCTGGGGCTTGCCGAACCAGGAGACCGCCACCAGCAGTACGATGGACCAGAACACCGCCTTGGTGGGGGAGTATCCCAGGGCCAAGAAAACCACGAGGACCACGATGGGCAGCAGCAGATGCCACCCTTCCCGAAGCACCGAGCGCGCCCTGGGAAGCTCTTCCGCGGAAAGGCGGGTCATCCTCTTCCTTCCCGCCCGGAAATGGACCATGGCCATGATGGAGACGAAGTACAGCGTGGCAGGAACTGCCGCGGCCACCACGATGCTCCAGTAGGAAACCCCAAGGAACTGGGCCATCACGAAAGCCGCAGCCCCCATCACCGGAGGCATCACCTGCCCTCCCGTGGAGGCGGCGGCCACGATGGCTCCGGCGAACTCACTGCTGTAGCCTGCCTGCTTCATCAGCGGGATGGTGAAGGCTCCGGTGGTCACCGCGTTGGCGCAGGAGCTGCCGGAGACGGTTCCCATGAGGCCCGAGGCCACCACCGCCGCCTTGCCTGCTCCTCCCAGGCTGCGTCCCGTGAGGGCCACCGCCAGGTCGATGAAGAACTGCCCCGCTCCGGAGATGCTCAGGAAGGAACCGAACAGCACGAACAGAAAGATGAAAGACGCCGAGACTCCAAGAGGCACCCCGAAAATCCCGTCGGTGCGCAGGTACAGAAAAGGCGCCAGCTCGGACACAGGGAAGCCCGCATGACCCAAAAGACCCGGAAAATAAGGGCCGAACAGGGCGTAGACGATGGCCACCATCGCCATCAGCGGCAGGGGCCACCCCATGGACCGCCTCGCCCCGTCGAGAACCAGGAGGATCATGAGGACGCCCATCCAGATATCCGAGGGCAGAGGAGCCCCCTCCCGCAGGGCGATGGCGTCCCAGTTGAGGAGGATGTTGATACACCCCGCCGCCAGAAGCCCCGCCAAAGCCCAGTCCCAGAGATCGATGCTCCCCCGGGGGCGCCGCCGGCTCAGGGGATAGCGCAGAAAGAGGATGGTTCCCATGAAGAGCCAGTGCCACCCTCGCTGGTACATGGCGGAAAGCTGCCCGAAATAGGCCGTGTAGAGGTGAAACAACGACGCCGCCAAGGCGATGCCGCATACCAGATAGTTCTGCCAACCCGTCAGGGTGCGCTTGTTGCCTTCCATTTCCTCGAGAATGGCCTCCGGAACCTGGACGACGCCTTCCTCTTCCGTCGGATCGATCCGGTGGGGATCCACGGCTCATACCTCCTCATTCCTGCAAGTTTCTTCCGCGGGGCTCCCTTAAGGGAGCCCCGCGGAAGAAACGGTCAGTCCACCCGGATTCCGTTCTCCAGGAAGTACTTCTTCGATCCCGCGCAGAAGGGGATCACCCCGACGCTGGCTCCCCCGGAGGTGAAGTGGGCCGCCTGCTGCGTGACCCTCATGAAGTCCTCCCGGTGATCGATGATGGTCTTGAGGATGCGGTAGGCCACGTCCTCCTCCATCTCTTCGTTAACGATGAGGAAGTTGCCGTCCGCCACGGTGAGAACATCCTGGTCCTGCTTCGCGTAGGTCCCCCCCTTGATGGTGTAGGGAAACAGGAAGGGATTCTGCTTGACGATCTCCTTGACCAGGTCCGAAGGCAGGGGAATCAGCACCAGATCGCGCACCGCCGAGGCCTCCAGGTAGGCCGCTCCGGGAGTGGGGAAGTTCCAGAACACCGCGTCGATGTTGCCGTCCTTCAGGGCCGTGGTGGATTCCGCCATGGTGAGGAGCTGCTTGTTGATGTCCTCCTCCACGTCCAAACCCGCGGCGGAGAGGATCAGAGTGGACAGGATCAGATCGCCGCTGCCCGGAGCCCCCAGTACCACCTTCTTGCCCTTCAGGTCCGCCAGGGTCTTGATGCCCGTCTTCGTGGTGGTCACAAGGTGATGGGGTGCCGGGTACATCTGCATGAGCGTGCGCAAGGGCAGCTTGCCGTCCTTCACGAAGGCACCCGTGCCCATGTAGGCCTGGTAGAGGGTGATGCCCATGGTCATGCCCATCTGGATGCGACCGGATCCCACCAGACGACAGTTCTCCTGGGAAGCTCCAGCGGCTCGAGAAGTGGCCTTGATGCCGATGTCCGCCTTGGTGAGCACCTCAGCGATGGCCCCTCCCAAGGGATAGTAGGTACCCCCCACCCCGCCGGTGCCGATGGTGACGAAGGTCATCCCCCAAGAAGCTGCGGCAAAGAACACCAGCATCACACACGACAGGACAGCCAATCCAACCTTTCTCATGCCTCGTCTCGCCTCCTCTTTGCTTTTGCGTCGCATCCCGCGAAACCTGCCCACGCGCACTCTCCGCCTTGAAAAACGCCTCCGTTGAACTTTCTGAAAACGCAATGTAGCGATTGTTTTTCGTTCGGCCCAACAGGCTCCATCGCATCCTTACAGCTGTCGTGTCCTGTATCGTTACGCTTCGACCTCTTCGATGGACAACTCTCTTTTATGACCAATCCCAATTTTTTTAAGAATAGCTGGATCAATTTCCGCAGCGGTTACAGAGCTCACCGCAAAATGAACTGCGAAACTCAATGGAACGGAAAACAACACCTGAGACAAGGCAGGAAGAGAGGTAAACCAAAGAAGGTAAAGGTAAGAACCTCCTCCGACAAGACAACTCCAAAGAGCCCCTTTCGACGTTGCCTTTTTCCACCAAATCCCCAAAACGATCGGCGCAAAAAGTGTCGATCCGAGCAAGCCTACTGCGGCGGTGTAGAGCATCGTCAGCAGTTTCGGAGGATTCAGAGCAAAGTAAATGGCCAAAAGCCCCGCGATCCAGGTCATGACCAGCCCCATTTTAAAAATGGTCTTCTCGGAGGCATCCGGGTTGATATGTTTTTTATAAATGTCATTAACAGCAGCACTTGCCACGGCAAGGATAAGCGCATCGGTAGTGGACATGACCGCCGCCATGACCGCCGCCACCGCCAATCCCGCCATGATTCTGGAGGGGATATAGTGCTCCATCACCTTAAGAAAAACCGTATCCGCATCAGCAAGATCGGGGAAGAGAACGCGCCCGCCACAGGCCACCGCAATGACGCCGAAAAAGATCATGACCGCGTAAATAAGCATGGAGTAGTTAAGGGAAAGGCGGGCGGAGCGAGCATCCCGTGACGTGAAAACCCGCATGACCAAGTGCGGCACCGTGCATCCTGCGATGAACCAAACAAAAAAGGCTCCCGCATAGCTGATAACCGGTTTGTCTGCAACCGCTCCCAGCCCAGCAAAGGCCGAGGTTCCTTGAAGGATCGTAGCGCTTATGCCGCCAAAGCCAGCGAAAACCGTAACAGCCACGAAAACAACCATCGTAACCATCAGAATGCCCTGAAGGACATCCGTCAACGTAACCGCCCACATGCCGCCGATGGAGACGTAAATGGTGAAAACCAAGGCCGTCAGGACAACTGCAGTCGGATAGGGAATGCCGAGCAGGTAAACTGCCGTCACACCGGCCGCCTTCAACTGGGCGACAACATACACCTCCATGCAAACCAGGATGACCAGCGGAACGATGATGTTCAAAAGCTTGTTGCGATATCGTAGGTCAAGGAATTCAGGAACGGTTCGTACACGGTAATTCCTGAGCTGACGTGCAACGAGAATGGCCGCGAGAGGAAAACCGGCGACTGCACCGGCGAACATGGCGAAGGTGTAGGGAATGCCGAACATGTATCCGAGTCCCGTCACGCCGAGAACCGATCCGCCGCTGCCGAGGGCTGCCATCAGCGCCCAGGAATTCGTGAAAGTTCCGATCTTGCGCCCCGCCACCCAATAGTCGTCGGAAGAATTGCTGACTCTACGGGAAACCCGGAGGCCAATAAAAATACAAACAAGAATGTAACCCAACGTAATAGCCAGCTCTAGACTTTTCATCTCTCTATCCTCTAGCCATCTATGTCTTTTCCGTCAAAAGCAATGCCAACAAGCGATATAACTGGCGCAAAAAACATCAACAACCCCATAATCCAACCAAAGATAGAAAGGCCCAGAAAGGAAGACGAATTCCTTATAAAAAAGAAAGGCATAGCACAACAAGTCAATATGATGATCAAAGAATAAAAATCTCCATTGGACATGGGAAACCAATTGCTCTCGGTTTTCATGCTTCAATCCCTCCCCAAAAAACTGTTCCAAAACCCTCCAGTCCTTCCATCCATCGGGAACAGGACACTTTTCTTGGTTTTTTCTTTATCATCCACTCCCCCTTTTTCTACACGGGGCACACCTTGTTCAAGGTGACTAACATCCCCTTCGTCATGGCTTTCCTATCATGGGAAAGCCCCTTCCATATGATTTAGCCCGGGACAGGCATGACCCTGAAATTTTGTGACCGAGAAAACGGCGCCAAAGTCATTGTTTTCAACTCTTCCAGCGTCACTTCCGGGGCAATTTCCTCCAGCAGAAGTCGTCCCTTCTCAAATCGGAAAAAAGCGAGCTCAGTCACGACAAAATCCACTTCCCCGTGGCCGGTAATCGGAAGAGTGCAGGTCTCAATCATTTTTGGCTTACCCTGCTTGGTACAATGAGTCATAGAGATATAGACTTGACGCGCTCCGGCGACAAGATCCATTGCTCCACCCACACCTAGCTGTTTGCCGTTGGGAATAATCCAATTGGCGACGTTTCCTTCTCCATCGACCTCGAAGGCACCGATAACAGTGGCATCCACGTGGCCGCCTCGAATCATTCCGAAAGAGGTGCAACTATCGAAGAAAGAGCATCCTGGAGTTTCCGTAATAGGAATGCGTCCGGCGTTGATGAGCATGCGGTCCTTCTTCTCTTCCGAAGCCGCAGGCCCCAAGCCGAGCATTCCGTTTTCCGCCTGAAGAAACACCTGATTGTTAGTGATATAATCTGCGACCATAGTCGGAATCCCCACACCAAGATTGATGAAGAGCGGGCTTTCCGTTTTATTGAATTCTTGGGCGATTCGCCAAGCGATCCGCTTTTTGGCGACCTCCTCTGCCAAGGGTTTCATCTGTCTCCCCCTCCCAAAACGAGCACATCCACGAAGATATGGGGGGTCACGATACTCTCCGGGTCCAGCTCACCCCCAGGGACTAATTCGTCCACTTCGGCGATGACCAAGTCGGCCGCCATGGCCATGACGGGATTGAAGTTCCGAGCCGTCTTGTAATAGACCAAATTGCCCAATACATCCGCTTTATGAGCCTTGATCAAAGCAACATCGGCTTTGAGAGCCTCCTGGAGAAGATAGGTTTTCTCTCCGAATGTCTTCTCTTCTTTACCTTTAGCAATTTCCGTTCCAACACCGCTTAATGTGTAAAAAGCGGGGATACCCACTCCGGCGGCGCGTACCGCCTCGGCAAAAGTGCCTTGAGGGACGAGCTCGACAAAGATTTTTCCCTCGTTATAAGCCATTGCCACTTCAGGATTCCAGTTATAGTAAGTACCGATAAGCCCTCGCACTTGATTGTTACTCAAAAGCTTCCCGAGACCCTCATTAGGAGAGCCAAGATCATTGCTCATTACCACCAATTCGTCGGTTCCTGAAATGCAAAGACCTTCTATCAGCTTCTTGGGATCTCCTGCATTGCCGAATCCTCCAATAAGAACTCGTGATCCCTTTTTTATCATTCCAATAGCCTCATCTATTGCTTTCAGCTTGCGGCAATTCTTCGCAGCATCCATTTTTGTGGATACCTCCTGAATCGATGATTAAAATCGGCTACATTCTTTCAAAAATAGCAGAAAGGCCCAAACCTCCCGCGACACAAATCGTTGCAAGACCTCGTCGGACTTCCCGTCTTCGCATTTCGTGCAGAAGGGTCACCGTGATTCGGGCTCCGGAACAACCCAGAGGGTGCCCAAGAGCGACCGCGCCGCCGTTGACGTTGAGGTTTGCCTCTTCCAGCTTTAGCTCTTTCACAACCGCCAAGCTCTGCGCAGCAAAGGCCTCGTTGAGTTCCACAAGGTTGATGGCATCAAGAGTAAGACCCGCTCTGGCCAGGGCTTTTCGTGTAGCTGGAACAGGACCGATACCCATACATCGAGGATCCACCCCGGATGCTCCCATGGAGATAAACCGTGCCATCGGAGTCGCTCCGGTGTGCTTCAAAGCCTTATCCGACATGAGCAGGAGAGCTGCCGCTCCATCATTGCGACCCGAGCTATTGCCCGCCGTTACCGTTCCCCCGTTTTTAAAGGCAGGAGACAGCTTGGCGAGCTTTTCAGGAGAGGTGTCCCTCCGGGGGTGTTCATCCGTATCGAACACCACGGCGTCCCCTTTCCTCCGGGGGATGAGAACGGGAACGATTTCTTCCGCGAAACGGCCGGCATCCATAGCCTCAATGGCTTTTCGATGACTCTCATAGGCAAACAGGTCCTGTGCCTCCCGAGAGATACCGTATTTTTCCGCGAGATTTTCAGCGGTCACACCCATAGTGAACCGGCCGTAAATTTCCTCCGGCTGCGATTTGGGCTGACTTTCCGTATTCGGATCGAGAAGCTCCGCATTGCCTGCCTGATAACCAAAACGCGCCCCTCGGATGTAGTACGGAGCGGTGCTCATGCTTTCAACTCCGCCGACAGCGACTATTTCAGAAAACCCCGCTTGAATCTGGAAGACGCCGTTGATAATCGCCTGAAGCCCCGAAGCACATTGACGGTGAACCGAATAGGATGGAGTCTCGACAGGAAACCCCGCTTTGAGAGAAGCCACCCTCGCGATATTGGGGGCATCGGCCGTCTGCTTCGCCTGTCCCAAGATCACCTCGTCGACAAGGGCCTTATCCACGCCGGAGCGTTGCATGACGCCTTCCAGCACCACACGGCAAAGCTCTTCCGGAGCGACATCTTTCAGAGCCCCTCCCATTCTTCCGACAGCGGTTCTCGTCGCCGCCACCACATAGACGTTTTCCAAGGCTGACCCTCCTTGCGGACTGATCGTAATAAAAGAAAACTTGCATCTATATATATGCATGAAGGAAATTTTCTGTCAAGAGTCTGACTGCTATCCGAAACGATCTCGAGCCGGACCGCTCTTCCCACACGGTATTACCTGGTGATAATATCTTTGAAGTCATAGATGCTTCTTGTTTGCTTTCTGTCGCATGCTCCGCTTGGGAGGCTTTTTCTGAACCCTCGACCCATCGCACTTTTGAGATAAAGCACACACGGAGAGACAGGATCATTTCTCCCTGTTCGACGTTGCCCTTGCGATCGAACGAAACTCCGGTTCCTGTTACACGCATGAGCACGGGAAAGCCCGGGAAGGAGAGAGCCGATGGCGCTTCATCTGAAGGGGTACGGAAGTCTTGACGATCTGGCGTTGCCGCTGCGGGAAGCGGCGGGGGAGAGAGCGGTCTTCGTCCTCCCTTCGATGCGTGAGACGAAGGGTCTGGAGAGCCTCCTGGCAAGGGAAGGACCCGTCGCCGCCTGGAGCTGGCGACGGCTCTGCAACGAGATCTTCCGGGCCGCCGGAACGGCAGGGAGACCCGTCCTCGACAACAGCGATCGGCGTCTTCTGCTGGAGGCTCTCGACGGCGCCGCGGCGCTGCCGGCCTCCTTCCTGACGCCGCTCGGCGACGACGTGCGGGAGCTGCTCCGCCAGGAGGTCCCACCCGAAGAGTTCGCCCTGGGTCTGGACTGCAAGGACTGCCGCCCCGACTGCCCTCACCGGGAGGAGGCCGAGGGGCGCCTCTGCCGCCTCTATCACGGTTACGCCGCCCTCCTGGCCGAGCGGGACCTCGTCGATTCGGCGGCCCTGGAAAGCCGGGCCGCCCAGGCCCTGGACGAAGCGGGCAGGGCCTTCCGGGAGAGGTGGCGCGAGACGCCCTTTCTCTTCGTCGGCTTCCTGAGCCTCACCCGGGGCCAGCTCTCGCTGATACGCCGCCTTCAGGCGCTGGATCTGGACATGACCCTCTTTCACCCCCTGACGGGCCTTGAAGACTACCCCGACGCGGCCGTCCAGCTGGCCGACATCGCCGCCTCGCTCTCCCGGCAGCCGCTGTCGTCTCCGCCGAGGATCCATCGCCTCTGCGGCGGCGACGGCCGCCTCGAAGCCGACCTCCTCTGCCGGGAGCTGGCCCTCTGGAGCCGCGCGGAGGGAGCCTTCGCCGACGGCCCCTTCCCCGGATGGGAGAAGATCGCCGTCGTGGCCGGGGAGGAGACGGCCCTCGTCGAGGAGTCGCTGCGGCGCTACCGCATCCCCTACGTGAGCCGCCGCCGCCTTTCCATGGCCGACGGGACGATCTGGAGGCTCCTCTGCCTCATCGACGAGGCGGCCCGGGACGGGTGGCCCTTCGAGGAGACGGCCCTCCTGCTCGCAAATCCTCTCCTGGCCGGAAAGGCCTTTCCTTACGGGAAGGCACTCCGCCGACGGCCCCGAGGGTTCGAGGCCTGGCGGGATTTTCTCTCCCCCTGGGAGGAAGCGGGACGCTGCCTCGACGAGATCGCCGCCTTCGCCTCCGTCATCGCCGGGGGAGAAACGGCGTCGAAGCTTCTGGCCGAGACGGTCCGCTTTCTGCGCGAGACGCTGGCGGCTCCGGAGCGGATGGCCCGCCTGGCCGGGGACGACATCGACCTCGACGAGGAGGGACGGGCCGTCAACGGCGCCCTGAAGGAGCTGAGCCGGCGCCTGGAGCTTCTCGAGTCCGCGGGGGAGAGCCTGAAGGAGTGGTCCGGGCTCGTCCTGGAGGGAGAAAGAGCCTTCGCCTTCCTCTCCTTTCTCGCCCAGGAGTCGTCGCTCCTTCCGCCCCTCCCCCTGGCGAAGGCCGTCAGCCTCTACGGCGGCGAGCTCCCCGTACTCGAATCAGCGCCTGTCGTGGCTCTTTTGTCCATGGATCACCGCCGCTGGCCCGGCAAGGGGGCCGAAGGCCCCTTCCTTTCGGAACGCCTTCTCAGAAGCCTTCACGAACAGGCCGATCTGGGCCCCCTCCACCTGCCGACGGCTCAGGAGCGGCGCCGGGCCCGGGAGGGGCTCTTCCGCCGCCTCGTCGCCTCGGGGAGGGAGGTTCTCCTCTGCCGCGCCCTCCAGGACGATTCGGGGCGTCCCCTGGAGGAGACGGCCTTCGTCGAAAGGGCGATCCGGTCGGGGTGGGCCGTCGAGGGGAAGCGGCTCGAACTGCCTCTCTCCCGCCTCGTCGCCACCGCCACCGAGCCTTTCGTCGCCTCCGTCGAGGTGGTGGCGGAACTTCCGGGCCGCCGGAGATCGCGGCCTACGGCCTCACGGGCCGCCGGAGAAGAGCCCGTCGCGGCCCTCAGCGGCCTCGACCGTTTTTCCGACTGTCCCTTCCTCTACAGCCGCGACGATCTTCCCTCGGCCGACATCGACCTTTTCGACCGGGCCGAACTGGGCTCCTTTCTCCACCGGGTCTGGCAGGCCGCCTGGGAAGGCTTCCGCCCGGGAGAGACGCCCCTGGCCGAGAGGGCCGTCGCCACCTTCGGGGAGCTGCTGAAATCGGAGGGCGGCATCGCCTCCTGCCTGGAGGCCTTCCCCCGCCAGAGGGGATGGCTTCTCGACCGGCTGAAGCGGCTGGGAGACCGTCTGGACGAGGCCGAGGCCGGGGGACTGGCTCGGGCCCGGGTCGCCTCGGAGACGGAAAGGCCCCTCCCCGACCTCACCCTGGGAGGCGTCACCTTCCGCGGACGATGCGACCGCATCGACCGCCTGAGGGACGGGAGCCTTCTCCTCTTCGACTACAAGCTGGGGAGCTCCCCGGCCTACAGGGACCATCTCCAGCTGGCGGCCTACGCCCTGGCCCTTGAGGAAAGCGGGCAGACCGTCGGCGGCTACGTCTATCTCTGCCACGGCGACGCCGCCATGACGGGCGCCCTCGGCGAGGAGGCCCGGGGAATCCTCCGCCTCGACTCGGGGATGAGGAAGGACTTCGACGGCGCCGTCAGGAAAGCGCGGGAAGAGCTGACGACGATGGCCGCCGCCGTCGTCGAGGGACGTTTCGACGCCGCCTACGAAAGCCCCTGCTGCACGCGCTGCGCCCTGGCGCCTCTCTGCCGCCGCGACGAATTGAGACGGGAGGATCGGGACGATGAGGCCTGAAACGATCGGGGAACCGCTCTTTCTTCTTGAGGGGCTGAGGGAGAGCCAGCGGCGCGCCGTCCTCTCCGTGAACCCCCTCGTCGTCGTCGGCGCCGGGGCGGGAACGGGCAAGACGCGGACCCTGGCGGCCCGCTTCGCCTGGCTCGTGGCACGGCACGGCATCGACGTGACGGAGATCCTCACCCTGACCTTCACCGAAAAGGCGGCCCAGGAGATGGCCGACCGCATCGGCGGCACCCTGACACGGTGGGCCTCCAGGCTGCGCCGCCTCGGAGAGGAGGCCGAAGCCGACCGTCTCGACGAGGCGGTGTCCCGCCTCGCCGAGGCTCCCATCTCGACGATCCACTCCTTCGCCTACGACGTGGTGCGGCGCAACGCCCTTCATCTCGGCCTGCCTCCGGGGACAAGCCTGCCGACGGCTCCCGACGAGGAGGCCTTCTGGCGCTCCGTCACCGAGGCGCTGGAGCGCCTCGACAGGAACTGGTTCGCCGAGAGGCTCGGCGGGGCATGGGAACAGACGGCGGCCCTTCTCGACGACGACGGGATCCGGTCGCTGCTGGAGGCGGGCCGCACCGAGGAGATCGTGGCCCTGGCCCGCTCGACGGCGGCCCTCTTCGGCAGCCGGGCCCTCGGCCCCGGCGACCTTCCCCGGTCGGAGAAGGAGATGGGGACCGTCGACGATCTGGCCCGAAGACAGTACCGGTCACGCCGCAGCCCCCTCTGGCGGGAGGCCTGCCGCTGGTGGAGCGGGGCGATGGAGGCCGTCACCCCCGACGGAAAGGGGACGAGCAGGGCCGAACCTCTCTTCGCCGGGATGAAGGCCTCCTGGACCGAGCCGGACGACGACGGCCTCGCCGAAGCCGTCCTGAAGCTCGTCGCCTTTCTCCGCGAGGCGGCCGGAAGTTCCGGGGCGAAAATCTACAGGGCGGCCCAGGCCGCCGTGGAGAGCCTGTCGGAGGGACGCTTCCGGCGCCTCGTCGATCTACGGGACGCCCTGAGCGACAACGGCGCGCTGGAGGCCTTCCTCCTCCTCGGAGACGACGAAAGGGCCGCCGAGGACCGGAGACGGCGCGCCCTTCTTCTGGCCCTTTCGGGCCTCCTCTGGGCGCTCTGGCGAGAGGAGAAGCGGCGCCGGGGACTGTTCGACTTCGACGACATGATCCGCCTCGGCCGGGACATCCTGCGCCTCCGGCCCGAGGGGACGCCGGCCTTCAAGGCCATCCTCGTCGACGAGTTCCAGGACACCGACATCGTCCAGGGGGAACTCATCAGCGCCGCCGCCGAGGCCGCGAGACGTTCCGGCGACTGCTCCCTCTTCGTCGTCGGCGACCTCAAGCAGTCCATCTACCGCTTCCGCCACGCCGAACCCGATCTCTTCGCCGATTACATCGTCCGGGCCCGGAGCGGCGCTCCGAAGGGGACCTCCTACGAGGCCCTGACGGAGAGCTTCCGCAGCCGGTCGGCCCACCTGGACGTCGTCAACGGTCTTTTCGGCCACATCTGGCGGGAGGGGCTGACGGCGAAAAACCCCCTCCCCTACGAGGCGCTCGCCTTCCCCGACGATCTCCCTTGGTGGGAGAGGCGGGACGGCACGACGGAGACGCCTCACCTGACGCTCCTCATGGAAGCCGAAGACGGCGACGCGCCCGAGGGTCTCGACGAGAAGGAGATCGACGGCTCCCACCGGCGGCGTCTCGCCCGGGCCCTCGCGCTGACGCTGGAGGCGATGAAGGGGCGCCCCCTCTGGGACGGCGAAACGGCGGCGGCGAGGCCGGCGACCTGGCGCGACATGGCCGTTCTCGTTCCGACCCGAAACGCCTACGCCCTGCTGGAAGAGGTCTTTTGCTGGGAACGGGGACTGCCGGCCGTCTTCCTGGGCCGCAAGGCCTTCTTCTCACGCGGCGAGGTCCGCGACGCCGTCTGCCTCCTCAGGGCCCTCGCCGACGACGGCGATGACCTGGCTCTGGCGGGCTGGCTGGCCTCGCCCTTTTCGGGGCTCTCCCTTGAGACGGCCACGGCCCTGACCGACGCGGCCCTGGACCGGAAAGCCCCCTTGGCCCGCCTCCTGGCCGAGAGAGAGCCCGAGACGGCCTCAAGGCTGGAACGGATGCGCCGCCGGGCCCTCGTCCTCGGGCCGGCCCGCCTTCTTGAGGAGCTGACGGCCCAGGCGGCCCCCTTCATGATGCTCGCCCCCTACCAGCGGCGGCGGGCCCTGGCCAACCTCAGGAGGGCCGTCGACCGGGCCCGGGAGTACGAAACCGCCCGGGGGCGCTCCCTACGGGGCTGCGCTGACTACATGGCCCGGGGCGCCGAGGAGCAGGGCTCCCTCGAAGAGGCGCCCGTCCTGGGCGAGAGGGAGGACGTCATCCGCGTCATGACCGTCCACGCCGCCAAGGGGCTGGAATTTCCCATCGTCGCCCTGACGGGCCTGGAGCGGCGGAAGAGCCAGGGACGCGGCGAGAACCTCACGCCGTCGCGCTTCGTCGGAATCGCCCAAGCCAAGGGGAATTCCGAAAGCCCCCTCCCGTCGAAGAGTCTCCACGACGCCCTGGAAGGGGAGGACCTCGTCGAGGAGAACCGCCGCCTCTTCTACGTGGCCGCCACGAGGGCCAGGGAGTCGCTCATCCTCTGCGGTCTCCTTCCGCCACGGAAATCGGACGGGAAGACGCCCGATCTTCCGAGGGGCAGCTGGCTCGCCGACGTCGCCTCCTGGCTGGCGGCGGAGCGGGGCGACCCCTCCCCGGAGGGGCTCTACGCGGCCCTTCGGGAGCACTCCCTCCCCCGTGAGGCCTGGCTGGCGGGAGAGACCGTCCGCCCCCGGCGGGAAGGGAGACCGCGGCTTCGGGGAACGACGCCGCCCCAGGGCGAGCCTCACCTGGAATGGACGGGGGCTTCGGCCTTCGCCCTCTACGGCTTCTGCCCCTACGCCTACCGCCTCCGCTACCGGCTGGAGATGCCCCTCGAATGGGACAGCGAGAGCCTCGCCGACGACGACGAGCCCCGTCGAGAATCCCCCTGGCCTCAGGGACACCCCGGGCCGGGACGTCTCCCCTGGGGGGCCGCCGTCTTCGGCAGCCTCGTCCACCATCTCCTGGGGCGGGTCTGGGATCTGACGCCCGAGGGACTCGCCGACGCCCTTCCGCCTCCGGAATCGGAGGCGGCAAAGAGGCTCGAAGGCGACATGCCGAGGGAGCTGCGCCCCCTCTGGCGGGACGAGACCGTCCGACGCGGCATCAAAGAGAGGCTTGAGACCTTCGCGTCGACCGGCCTCTGCCGCAACCTGGCATCCCTCCTGAGGGAGGGGCGGCTGAAGCGGGAGCACCCCTTCCGGGTGAGCCTTGAGGGAGGCCCCTCGCTGCGGGGAGCCATCGACCTCTTCTGGGACGACGGGACCCTCCGGCTCAGGGACTTCAAGACGGGGGCGCCTTCCGAGGCGGGCGATCTCCTCTATGAAAGACAGCTCGCCTTCTACGGCCTGGCACTGGGCCTCCTGGAAGGCAAGGAAGCCCAGCCGGGGCTGATCGGACTCGACGGGAAGGAGCGGCTCTTCGACGCCGCCGACGCGAAGGCCACCGAGCAAGCCGTCCGGGACTTCGCCCGCCGTGCCGTGACGGGCCCCTTCCCGGCCCGGGCCGACCGCTGCCCCATCTGCCCCTGGCGGGAGGGCTGCCCGGGGCGGAAGACCCGCGATTGAAGCCCATGGAAAGGGGGCGGCCTCAAGGCCGCCCCCTTTCGCCTTCTTCTCCCCAGGAATTTCTGGGTCAGAGAAAGCCCACTCAGGAGAGGTGAACGGGGTCTCGACGGAGGAAGGCCGTCATGCAGTGAACAGCCCCCCAGCCTTTGATGATCTCCGACAGGTCCACCTCGATGCAGGTGACTCCCGCTCCTTCCAGCAGCTCCCGGGTCCGCGGGTTGCCGGCGGGCATGACGATCTTGCCCGGAGCGAGGGCAACGAAATTGATGCCGAAGGAAACCTTCACCTCTTCAACATAGGGATTCTCGACGAGAGTGAAACCCCGGTCAAGCAAGGGTTTGCAGACGTCGTAGGGGACCTGCCAGGGAAAGACCATGACCGTCTTCCTGTCGGCCACGTTCATGATGCCGTCGAGGTGGGCATGTCCGTAGGGGATCTGGAAGGGGAGGAAGGTCGTCACGCCCTGGTCGCGCAGCTCCCGTTCCACCTGGGCGACGCCTGAAGCGTTGGCCCGGGACCCTGTGCCGACGATGACCGTCTCCCTGTCGAGCCAGAGCAGACAGGCCCCTTCGAAGACGCCCTCGCCGGAGATGGTCTTCACGATGGGCACGCCCAGCCGGGCCAGGGTTTCGGCGGCGAAGCGCTCCTCGCCGCGGCGGGCCTCCATGGCGGGGCGGCAGACAATGGCCCCTTCTGGCGTCATGAGCACCTGATCACGCATGAAGAGGGCGTTGGGGCGGTCCAGGCGCCCCCCCTCAACGTAGTGAACCTCCACACCGTGACTACGGTAGACCTCGGCCAGGGCATCATGTTGGGCCCGGGCTTTTTCGGGATCCATGAGAGCCTTGAAGCGGACCACTGACGGATCGGTGACGGCGTCGATCTCCGGTCCCGGGCGATGCATGAGGACAGTTCTCAAAACCCCCACCTCGGAATCGCAGTACCAGTCACCCCAACAGGAGGCCATCTCGTCGGCAAAGCTCTTCTCGCTGGGGAACCAGCGCTCTCCTCGAATCGTCACCTGTTCCATCCTATTCCCTCACCTTCCGGCAAATCAGGGGCACCGGGCCCCGATTGAGCAGGGCTTTCCCGCGGCAACCCATTCCCGGGACGCAAGCTCTGGGCCGGCCATCGGAGAAGACCTCCTCTGTCGCTTTTTCCGCTTTGTCAAAGGCCCCCTAGAAGACGGGCGGCGAACAGCAGACGAGCAGCCTGGCTCGCTTCCGGCCATCGAGATTTTCGTAACGGTGGGGCACGGTGTTATCGAAATAGATGAAGTCGCCCTCGCTGAGATCGACAGGAGGCTGGTGACCGTAGAAGAAGCGGACCCGCCCCTCCAGGACGAAGAAGAATTCCTCGCCGTCGTGGCTGAGAGCCCGTCCGCTTTCCGCTCCCGGCGGAAAAGTGATGATTTCGGGCTGCATCCGCGCCTCCCTGGACATGTGGAGAAAAACCTCGACGATAGGCTCCCTGCCGCCGGTGCTCCGCCGGAAGGTGTAACCCTCGCCAGCCAGGACCGGGTTGAGTCGGGGTGGAGCCTCCTCGGCCACGAGGGCGGCCAGAGAGACCCCAAGGGCGTCGGCCAGCTTACGCAGCGTCGCCACGCTGGGCTCAACCTTATCGTTTTCGAGCTTGGAAAGCTGAGCCGCTGAAATGGAAGCCATCTCCGAAAGCTGAGAAAGAGAGAGCTCCTTGTCCTGCCTGATTCTTCTCAAGTTCCGGCCGATCTCGGACAGGGCTGCCGCCTCCTTCCGTCAGTGATGGAGAATCTTGCCCAGAAACTCCCGGGCCCGCTCCGTCTTGGGGTTGGAAAAGAATTCCTGGGGCGGCGTGATCTCCAGCACCGACCCCTGATTCATGAACACGATCCGCTCACAGATTTCACGGGCGAAGCTCATCTCGTGGGTGACGACGACCATGGTCATGCCCGTCGACGCCAGCTGGCGGATAGCGTCGAGAACCTCCTTGATCAGCTCCGGATCCAGGGCCGACGTCGGCTCGTCGAAGAGGATCATGTGAGGATCCATGGCCATGGCCCTGGCGATGGCCACCCGCTGCTGCTGCCCTCCCGAGAGCTGCTGAGGGAAAGAACGGGCCTTGTCGGCCAGCCCGAGGGAACCGAGAATGGCCAGTGCCCTCTCGCGGGCCTCCTCCTGACCCTGTCTCTTGACATGAACGGGAGCAAGGGTCACGTTGCCCAGCACATCCAGATGGGGGTAGAGGTTGAAGGACTGGGAGACGAAGCCGATGTTGGTCCTCAGGCGGTTGATGTCGGTTCTGCGGTCGTGGACGGAGACGCCCTCGACGAGAATCTCTCCCGCATCGATCCCCTCCAGGCCGTTGAGGGCCCTCACGAGGGTGCTCTTTCCAGCTCCGCTGGGACCGATGAAGGCAAAGACCTGGGATTTGGGGATGTCGAAGGAAATTTCCTTGAGGACCCGGAGGGAACCGAAACTCTTGGAAACGTTTCTGATTGAAATCGCCACCTCTGCCATCGTCATCTCCTCCTTCACTCCCGAACGCTCTGCCTTTCGAAAAAGGCGATGAATTTGGAGAGGCTGAAGGTCATACAGAAATAGATGACGGCGATGAAGCTCCAGACCTCGATGGAACGGAAGGTCGTCGCCACAAGGTTCTTGCCGATCAGAGTGAGGTCGACGACGGAGATGACCGAAACGAGGGATGAATCCTTGATGAGGATGATAAACTGCGACGCCAGGGGGGGAAGGACCTTGCGAAGCGCCTGGGGAAGGACGACGAGCTTCATGGCCTGGACGTAAGTCATCCCCGACGAGCGGGCCGCCTCCATCTGTCCTTTGGGTATGGCTTCTATCCCGGCCCGGACGATTTCAGCGACGAAGGCACCGGAAAAGATGGCCAGACCGGCGATGGCCGACCAGTAGGAACCGAGGCGGAGAATGCGGCCGAGAACGAAGAAGATCCACATGAGAAGAACCAAAAGGGGCACGCCGCGGAAGAACTCGACGTAACAGGCCGCCAGAAAGGAGATGACGCGGTTCCGCGAGACCCGACAGAGACCGGCGAAGGCGCCGATGGGAATGCTCAGGACCAGGGCGAGCAGGGATATTTTCAGCGTCAGCAGGGCACCCCGAAGGAAAAGGGGAAGATTCTGGGCAATGACGCCCCAGTTCATGATATACAAAAAACCCCCTCCTTAACGGTGAAGGGTCGTCCCGAGGCCTTGCGGCCCCGGGACAGCGTGGGCACAGGCCTTACTGCTGGGCCATGTCGTCCATCCACTCCGACGACTCGAACCACTTGGCCCGCGAGGCCAGCTCGTCGGGGCTGCCGATGTAGTGCTGGAGGAAGGAGTTGACCCACTGGATCATGGCGAAGTCGTTGAGACGGACGCCGACGCCGAGGTTTTCCTTGCTGATCAGATCGTAGATGCCGCGGACGGCGTCCTTGTGCATCGTCTCGTACATCCTGATGCCCGGCTCGTCGTAGACGATGCCGTCAGCGGCACCCTGGACGAGGGCCGCAGCGGCCTCGGGGAAGGTTGGGAAGTCGAGGATCTGGGCTTCCTTGAAAAGAGCTTTCGCCAGAAGAGCTCCCGTCGTCCCTTGAGAGAGGGCTATTTTTTTGTCAGATCTGTCCAGATCCTGCCAAGAACGGGTCGTCGTGTCCGAGGCTGGAACCATGATCACCTGGCCGGTGGCGTAGTAGGGATCGGGAAAGCTCACGGCCAGAGCCCGGTCGCCGCGGATCGTCATGCCAGCGATGAGCATGTCGATTTCACCGGTCTGGAGGGCCGGGATGAGCCCGGAGAACTCGAACTGGCGGAACTCGATATCAACGCCTAGAGCCTTGGCGATGGCCCGCCCGAGGTCGATGTCATAGCCGATGAAATTGCTCTCTTTATCGAGCATTTCAAAGGGGAGATAACCGGGCGCCGTGCCGATGACGATCTTTTTGGCCTTCAGCACTTTGTCGATCGTCGACGGAGTCGCCGCCATGGCCGCACCGGCAATGAGGAGCAATACCATCGCGATCGCCAACAGAGCGAATCCCTTTCTCTTCATGACTGCACCTCCCGCTTGAACCGATCTCTCGCTGCTTCCCTCGCCCTCCTGGAATCGCAAGGGCGCCGATCTCGTTTTCCATATGATTACGGCAGGCCTCACATCCTCTCTTCAGGGCTCCTCCGGCCCCTTCAATCGTCGTCGCGAACTAAGGGCAACGTGGCGCAGTGAAGGCCGCCGCCGTGCTTGGAGATCTCCGCCCAGGGCGTCGGCGTCACGTCGACGCCGCGACGGGACAGCCTCTCGGCCGTGTAGGGACAGCCGGCATCCATGATGACCCGCCCTGGAGCCAGGGTAAGGCAGTTGATAGCCAACGTGCCGTCGCGGTAGTCGATAGGGATGGCCTCAATGCCAAGCTCCGCAAGGGTCTCGAGGAACCAGTAGGGCAGACGCTCGACGTTGACGGTCGCCTTGTCGTGATCGACCATGACGATGCCACCGTCGAGGTGCATGGCGTAACCGGGCAGATCGACCTCAATGAGACGCCTGCTCTGCGTTTCCAGAACCGACCGTAGCTGAGCCACGCCGGAGCGGTTGCTACGGAAACTGAGACCAACAACGGCCGTCTTCTCGTCGAGAAAACAGAAGCTCCCTCCTTCGAGAAGTCCATCACCGTGGATGGTGTGCAGCACGGGCATGCCGATCTCGGCCAGTTTGCGGTAGACGTAGAGCTCCTCTCCCCGCCGACCTGTACCGTAGTCTCGTCCTACGGGACCCATCCGGCCCAGGATGGCACCGCCGTCGATGATGAGGCCGTTGTCGCGGACAAAGACGGCGTTAGGATCGCGAGATCCGCCCTCGGCCCAGACGATTTCGACTCCTTCCCTCTCGAGAATCGTCACGAGTCCGTCGAACTCCTCCTGCATCCGCTCCAGATCAGGAGCTTGGTCAGAGCGGAAATACCACTGTTCGTCATCGTCGATGAGGGCCTCCAGTTCGGGATCATACCGGTCGGCGGTCATGACGTTGATCTCCTCACCGGGACGATGAAGCAGAAGGGTTCTCAAGGTCCCCACGTCATTACGGACCCCCCAGCGCCGTCCCCAGACACGCTTCTGCATGTCCGGATCCTCAAAGGGCGGCGTCGCCCGAGGAGGAATCCTCTTTAACACGGCATGGTAGTACTGTGAGCTGTTACGAAGACTCATGGCATCCTCCTGATCGAACCATTCCCGAGGGCCTCGCGCCAAGAGAGACCTCCCTGCCGAAAGGACGCTCGCTTAACTCTAGAGAAAAAAAATTCCTCACAAGAAATCTACTCCCACATACCATGAGAAAACTTTTCTGTCAATCGATTCGGACGATTCTGTTTAGCCGAACAAATTTCCGGTTCGATTAAGCTCCGCCCCTCCGTTAAAAGGGGATCCAAAAAACCATTGGCACCACCGCAAATGAAAGGGGGCGGCCTCAAGGCCGCCCCCTTTTCGTGATTGAGCCGCTATTTCTCGACGATCAGGAAGAGGCTGGATTCGTCGACCTCCTCGACGCGGTAGCCGTACCCCGTTCGCTCTCCGAGGCGTTCCAGGTCGCCCCCGTCGAAGGTGATCGCCCTGAAACCGTCCTTGCAGACGATGACGCCGTCCTTCGTCCTCTCCTCGTCGATTTCCCCGAGCAGTCCCTTGTCGGCCTGTTCCCGGAACCAGGCCACCCGCCATTCCCAGAACCTGGGACTGTAAGTGCTGAAATAGGCCTTCCCCCCGACGGCGAGAGAGCGCAGACACCTGCGGACGAGGTCGAAGGGGTCTCCCTTGATGGCGGACAGGCCGTTCTGAAGGCACAAGACCCTGTCGAACTCCTCTTCGAAGTCGAGGGCGTTGGCGTCCATGACGTCCAGGCGGAGGTTCGGGATCCCTTTCGTCCACTCCCGCCCGAATCCCACCGACTCCTCGGAGATATCCACTCCGACGAGAGAGCGCGCGTGAGAGGCCAGCTCCTTCAGAATCCGCCCGTATCCCGCCCCGATCTCCAGAACCCTCTCCTGTCCCTGGAGCCCTTTCCGCACGAAGTCTATCTCCGCCTCGAGGTACTGCCGGACCCGGGGGATTTCCGTCTGGTACACCTGGTACAGCTTTCCGGAATGCAGCTTTTCCGCGTAGTAGTTCTCCTCCACGACGCCTCCCCCTTGTCTATGGTGACGATGAACGGCGGACCGGGCGTCAGTCCTGCTTGATCAGCTCCGGATCGTCGATGACGGCATAGTAGCGGAAATTTCCGTCCTTGACCACCTGGACCTGGAGCGGCTTCACGACCTCGCGCTCGGCGGTGAAGCCCTTGATGACGCCCGTCATGCCGTCGAAATCCTTCGTTGCGGCGATGGCGTCGCGGATCTTCTCCGGTTCGAGGTTCCCGGCCGTCCGGATTCCGTTGATGATGATCAGGAAGGCGTCGTAGGCGGAGGCACCGACCATGCAGGTATCGATGCCGTATCTCTCCTTGTACTGCTTGAGGTATTCCTGGACGAAGGGGCGCTTGTCGTCACGGTCGAGGTTCGTGACGATGAAGAAGCCTTCGGCGGCCTCTCCGGCGATGTTGAAGAGGATCGGGGAGTCGGCGCCCTCCTCGCCGACGATCTTCGCCGTGATCCCCATCTCGCGGGCCTGCTTCAGGATCGGCCCCATCTGGAAGAAGTAGCCGCTGGCGATGATCACGTCGGGATTCTCCGCCTTGATCTTCGTGAGGTAGGCGGAATAATCCTTCTCCGCGAAGGGATAGACGGCCTCGTGGACGATCGTCACGTCCTTCGCGTAGGTCTCGACGTACTTGCGGGCGCCTTCGGAGAGCGTGCGGCCGAAGTCGTTGTCGGCGTGAATGAGCGCGATCTTCTTGGCGCCGAGCATCTTGACGGCGACATGGGCGCAGCCGCGCCCCTCGACGGTGCCGAGGAACCCGTTGCGGAAGCAGTAGTCGCCGGCCTTCGTGATATCCGGATGCAGCGCGTAGGCCGATACCAGCGGCACCCTGGCCTCCTGGAATATCGGGGCGACGGCGCGGGTGGGGAAGCTGTAGGAGCCGGCGACGAAGCCGACGATCTTGTCCTGCTCGATGAGCTTGTGGGCGAGGGCGACGGCGTCCTTCGGTTCGGCCCGGTCGTCATACGTCACGAGCTCCACCTGTCTCCCGAGAACGCCACCTTCGGCGTTGAGCTTCTCCACGGCCATCTCGACGGAATTCTTCACGTTGATCCCGTCATCCGCCGCCTTGCCGGTCAGCGGAGCGAGCAGGCCGATCTTGATGGTCTCCTCCGCTCCGACCGCACAGGCGAAAAGAGCCGGCACGCACAGAGCGAGCACGGCGACGCGAAACGCCCTTCCGAAAGTCATGACGCAACACCTCCCTGAAGATATCCGCCTTCGGGATGAAGGCGGTCGTAACGCCCCGAAAGGAAAGCGGCTAAATGCCGAGGTAGGCCTCGCGAACCCCGGCGTCCCGCATGAGATCCGCCGCATCGCCTTCGAGGGCGATGCGGCCCGCCTCGAGAACGTAGCCCCGGTTCGCGATCTTCAGCGAGGCGAGGGCGTTCTGTTCGACCAGCAGGATCGTCAGGCCGTGCCGGCGGTTGAGGTCGTGCAGAGCCTGAAAGACCGTCTCCACGAGCTTCGGCATGAGCCCCATGGAGATTTCGTCGACGAGCAGAAGTTTCGGATCCGATATGAGCGCCCGGGCGATCGAGAGCTGCTGCTGCTCCCCGCCCGAAAGCGTCCTGGCGAGCTGGGAGCTCCGCTCCTCAAGGACGGGGAAAAACTCGTAGAGACTGCGGAGACGCTGCTGGACGTCCATGGACTTTCGGAGCCCGTAGGCTCCGACGAGCAGATTTTCCAGCACCGTCAGGTGGGCGAAGACGTGGGCCCGTTCCGGAACGATCCGCATCCGGCTCCGCGCACGCAGATGGGAGGCGAGGCGGGTGATGTCGGAGCCGTCGAACCGGATGGCCCCCCGCGACGGCGGGACGAGCCCCATCACGGCGTTCAGGATCGACGTCTTCCCGGCGCCGTTGGCGCCGATGATCGACACGAGCTCCCCCTCGCCGACGGAGAAGGAGACCTGCGACACCGCTTCGACGCCTCCGTAGGAGACGAAAAGGTCAGACACCTCCAGCAGCATCGACGATTCCCCCCTTCCCCAGATAGGCTTCGATGACCTCCGGGTCCGCCGCCACGGCCTCTGGGCTCCCCTCGGCGAGCTTCCGGCCGTGGTCCAGCACCACGACCCGTTGCGACAGCGACATGGCGACCTTCATGTTGTGTTCGATAAGCAGGATGGAGATGCCGGAATCGGAGAGGGAGCGGATCAGGCCCTCCATGCGGGCGACCTCCTCGTGACGGAGCCCCGAGAACGACTCGTCGAGGAGCAGGAGCTTGGGAGCGAGCGCGAGAGCCCGCGCGATCTCGAGGCGCCGGTGGTCTCCCAGCGGCAGCTGCCCGGCATTCCTCGCCGCATAGGACGTCAGGCCCACCCGTTCAAGGAGCTCCATGGCGCCGTCGCGGCACGGTTTCGTGTCCCACCGGCGGAAGAGCGGGTGAATTCCCCTGTAGTTCGAGCGCCCCAGAGCCGTCATGACATTCTCGGCCACGGTCATCGACGCGAAGGGGCGGACGATCTGAAAGGTGCGCCCCACCCCGAGTTCGGCCATTCTGTGAGGCTCCAGGCCGTCGGTCCGGCGGCCGTCGAAATGGATCGTCCCCTCCGTCGGCCTGTGGACGCCGGAGATCATGTTGAAACAGGTGGTCTTCCCCGCCCCGTTGGGTCCCAGCAAGCCGAGAATCTCGCCCCGCATGAGATCGAAGGAGACCCTGTCCACCGCCTGAAGGCCGCCGAACCGTTTCGACAGCCCCCTCACGCTCAGGATCGCTCCGTCACCGGTCACGGCCGCCGCCCCCCTTCATCCGGGCGAGAATGCTCCGCAGGACGCTCGCGTCGCCGAGCAATCCCCCGGGCTGGAAACGCACCATCAGGAGCAGGAGCGCCCCGTAGAGCAGCATCCGGTAGTCGGCGATGGGGCGGAAGATTTCAGGCAGCGCCCCGAGGATGACGGCGCCCAGCAGAGGTCCCCAGAGGGTCCCCATGCCGCCGAGGACGATGATGGACAGGATCATCGTCGAGACGGGGAAGGCGAAATCGGCGGGCGTGATGAAACCCATCCTGTGGGCGTAAAGGGAGCCGCCCAGCCCGGCGATGACCGTTCCGAGGACGAAGGCGAGAAGCTTGAAGCGCACCGGCGAGATCCCCGAACTCGACGCGGCGGACTCGTCGGCTGCGACGGCGCGGCAGGCCAGCCCGGCCCAGCTTTTCGTGAACCACCGGCATAGCAGGATCACCAGCGCGAGGCAGACGAGACAGAGGGCGAGCAGCCCTCCCCCCTTGAGGCGCATGCCGAAGAAGACGACCTTCGGAATGCCCCCGAGCCCCATGGCGCCGCCGAAAAAGGGGACGTAAAGGAAAACCGCCTCGACGATGAAGTTGATGCCGATGGTCGTGATGGCGAGGAAATCCTCGCGGACGCGGAGGCTGGGAAGCCCGAGGAGGGCGCCGAAAATCCCGCAGATCAGGAGGACGAGAGGCAGGGCGGACCAGAAGGAAAGCCCTGCCTTCGTGGAGAGCACCGCGGCCGAATAGGCGCCGATGCCGAAGAAGGCCGCATGGCCGAGGGAGATCTGGCCCGCATAACCGACGATGATGTTGAGACCGTAGGCGACGATGGCCTGGATGGCGATGAAGGTCGCAACGGTGATGACATAGGTGCTCATGAGCCGGTCCCTCCCGGAAAAGCGACGGGCCGCATCATGACCGCGCTCCGAAAAGCCCCGTGGGCCGCCACATCAGTACGAAGATCATCGCGATGAAGGCGAGGGCGTCGCGCGGGAGCGGTATGGCCGCGAAACCGATCAGCAGCGTCTCCGCCACGCCGAGCAGAAGCGACGCGGCGACGGCCCCCTCCACCGATCCCAGCCCGCCGACGACGATCAGCGCGAGCGATTTGTAGGCCGGCATCGCCCCCATGTCGGGATGGACCTCGTTGTAGTAGATCCCGACGAGAATCCCGGCCACGGCGGCGATGGCCGATCCGAGAGCGAAAGCGGTGTCCACGGCCAGGGCGCCGTTGATGCCGAGGGAAGAGGCGATGGGGGCGTCCATCGAAGTCGCCCGCAGAGCCAGCCCCGTCTCGGTCTTCGTCGTCAGAATCCACAGAAAGAAGAAAATGGCGCCTGCGATGACGTAGACGCCCGTGAGATTGGAGGAAAACCGTATTCCCGAAAAAGAAAAGGCCGGAAAGGGGAGATTCGTACTGAAGGAAAGCACGTAGGGCCCCGCGACAAGGCGGCAGAACTCCTCCGTGGCCATGAACAGGGCGATGCTGCTGATCAGAGGGACATAAGGGGGGTACTTCATGAGAGGCACGTAGATAAACCGTTCGATGGCGACGCCTGTCAACGCGCAGAGGAGGGCCGAAACCGCGAAGGCGAGCGCCAGGTTTCCCGTGGCGGCATAGACGCCGTATCCGATGTAGGCCCCGATAGTGTAGACGCCTGCATGGGCGACGTGAAGGACGCCGAAGATCCCGTAGATAAGCGCGAGTCCCAACGTGATGAGGGCATAGATCGCGCCGATCGCGAGGCCGTTGAAAAGCTGTTCGAGAAATAGATCCATCAAGCGAACACCCCTATCGATCCGTATCCGTCCGTCCGTTTCGAACGCAACGGGCCACCCCGCGTCTCGCCAGGGATGTTCAGGACGACCCCGTCCGCCGAAGCATTTCCGTCACCTCCAGACTAGTTCATCTCGCTTCCTATGGATTCCGCCGCCTCCTTCAACAGGCGCAGCGTTTCGTCGAAACCGCGGAAGACGCCTTCGGCCACGCCGGCGATGCCGAGCTGCGCCACGAAGGCTCCCTGCCGATCGAAGAGAGGAACACTGATGTCTCCGGCATGGAGCATCCACTCCTCCCGGCTGGTCGCATATCCCTGTTGCCGGATCTGCTCCAGCTCCTCCTTCAATTGCGAGGGATTCACGGGTTCCTGTCGTATCGGCGAAACCAGAGGCAGGGAAAGGACGTGAGAACGGATTTCGGGGGGGGCGTAGGCAAGCAGGATCTTGCCCGTGGCTCCGGCATGAAGAGGAACGGGCATTCCCCTGCAGGCGGTGAATTTCATGGGAACGGAAGGCTCGACCGTGTGAATGCAGCACCCGGAAACCCCTTCCAGGACGCTGAGGACTGCCGTATTGCCCGTCGTGGTCATCAGACGCGCCATCCAGGGGTCGGCCGCCCGGATCAGATACTCGTAAAAGGTGAACTCCGAGGAAAGCAGCAGGAAGCGGACTCCAGGCCGGTAGCCTCCCGTACCGCTCTCCCTGTAGACCCACTGCTGCTTCTCGAGGGAGAGAAGGATCCGGTGAACGGTGCTTTTGGGAACGAAGACCCGCTCCTCGATCTCCCGCACCGAAAGAGGGCGTGACGAGGCGCAGAGAGCCTCCATCACCCGCACGGCTCCGGCAGTCCCGTCCACCCTGGAAGGCTCCCTTCCGCTGAACGTCATGGAGCGACCTCCCCTTCGCATGTTTAGCCCGACATTCGGATGCCGCCCATTCGCGGCATCAAGCAGCCTGGTTAAAGTGGGACAGTGCGTCCCAACCTTACCATCGGGGAAACGGTCTGTCAATATCGGGCGACCTCCCCGCCCGGCCCGTCCCGGGACGCTTTGCGACGCGCACGAGGCACCTCCCTACGGGCCTGCTGAACAGACGATTTTTATCATTGTCTGAAAGGCGATATTCGCCTGTGCTTGCCGGTTGATCGTTCCTGTTATGTAAAGTTTCTTATCCGGGATATGAAACGCCACCGAACCTGTCGAACCGCAATGTCCAAGCATGTCCGGGACAGGATGAAACGGGGAAAGAATACAAGGTATGGTGAATTTTTGTATTCCAACGCCATATTTAAACGGGAAGAAAATATTATTCCATTTTTCTAATTCTTTTAGTCGATCTTTTGGAAAGAAATAGCCGTTGAAAAATGCCTTCAGAAATGTCATTTGATCTTTTGCATTGGAGAT
The DNA here is from genome assembly GCA_018433595.1 of Synergistales bacterium. GTDB lineage: Bacteria > Synergistota > Synergistia > Synergistales > Aminithiophilaceae > Aminithiophilus. The sequence goes on along the minus strand of JAHDQY010000001.1, from coordinate 73,778 downwards.
AATATCATTTTTGGTCGAATTTAGATATGTTGTGATATTCATTGTTTTAGACTTGTATCGTATCGGGGTGAAATCCTCGACCCTCACATTCTCGCATACATATGTTTTGGAAAGTCCCAGCTCTCGGAACAGATTTTTAAGAACGATATTGACGGACTCTCCCGTGACGGCTTCAATGATGCAACTCAAAATCTGATGGTTCGTATCGACATATTTCGCACGGCCCCTTTGATCTGGAGGAAAGTGCGTTTTCATCCTTTTTATGGCCCGGATGACCTTATCCGTCGGCCAAGGCTGATCCAGGCCTGCCTCCAGCTCGGCCATTGCCTTTTTCCCATCGGCCTGTCGATCGGTCAGGTAGCAAGGCAGAATATTCCTTTCCTTTGTGCATGTGCAAACCGCTGATGACATCTTCGGGAAGATATTTTGATATTCTGCCGTTCAGATCCAACACTTTCGCCTCATTAAACCTCAGGATTATGGAAGAGACGAACAATTTGTTTATGCTGGCGATGTAGTATTGACTTTCTTCTTCCATGTCTCCATAGGCGCTGATCATGTCGGTGCTGTCGTCATCAGACGACACATAGAACACCGCTCCGGAAATGCGTTTTCTCTCAACGGCACTTCTGACCACCGAACGCAACATCGACCGCTTCTGCGTCCCTTCCATCTTTCAACCTCCTCGCAATTTCCTCGGCAGGCTCTCTGTGAGGGGGTTCGCCTTGATGTCACTGCCGCCCCAAACGGCTGATTCTCCGGAAGACAAGCCCTGCCAGGGGACGAGCGACCTGCATAGCGGGAGGCATCGGCTCAGGACAGCAGCGCATGGGATGGAAGCCGCGGCCCTTTTCGAGCGGCCGGAATGCCCCTAGCGGGGGGACGGAAGGCCCTGGTGCTCGTCGACGCTGAAGCGGCCAAGCAGGGTCTGGAGCCTTTCGGCGCCTTCCGAGAGGGTCTGGGCCTCCCGAGCCACCTGTTCCGCGGCGGCCGTCGTCTCTTCCGTGCCTTTCAGGACGCTCTGCATGTGATTGACGGTCTCGATGGTGCCCTTCGTCACCTGATCGATGCCTGAGGCCATCTCTTCGCTGGAGGCCGCCCCCTCCTCCGCCGTGGCGGCGATGCTCTGAATCGCGTCGTTGACACAGCCGACCTGGCTCAGAACCTCCTCCAGGTTCTTCATCGTCTCCTGGGAGGCTTCGACGATTTCATCGATGACCCGATCGACCTCCCCCATGGAAACCCTCGACGTCCGAGCTTTTGTCCGGAGGTCGCCGATCAGCTCCGCGACCTTCCCGGCGGCGCCGTTGCTCTCTTCGGCCAGCTTCCGTACCTCTTCGGCCACGACGGCGAATCCCCTTCCGTGCTCTCCGGCCCGGGCGGCCTCGATGGCGGCATTCAGGGCCAGCAGGTTGGTCTGGTCGGCGATTCGGGTGATCGTCTCGACAAAGGCCGTCACGGATTCGACCGCCCCCTCGACCCCACCCATCACCTCCATCGCCTCCGCCGATTCTCTCCCGACCGCCTGTATCCTCCCGACAACCGCTTTCACCTGGCCAACGGCCTCTTCGCTGATTCTGCTCATCGCTGCCGCCGCGTCGGCCCCCTGCAAGGCCGCCTTGGCGGAGAGCGCCGATCCGGAGGCGACGTCCTGGACGACGGCGGAGCTCTCCTCCAGGGCGGCCGAGTTCGTCTGAGAAAGGGAGCTGACGGTGTCGACGGCGCTTTTAACCTCTTCCATGGAGGCCACGGCCTCTTCGGAAAGGGCCGCGAGCGACTGGGCGCTGCCCGAGATCCGGCCCGACTCGTCCCGGATCGAGAGGACGAACTCCGCCATTTTCGCCTCCATATCCTCAAGGGCGGCCACCATGTCGGCGATCTCGTCGTGATGGTAGTCAAGAAGCCAGTCTCTGGAGGCGTCGGAACGGAAATCGAGGTTCGACATCGCTTTGAGGATTTCCGAAACGCCCTTTACGGGGCGAACGATACGGCGGACGCTGAAGAAGATCAGCAGGCCGAAAAGAAGGGCGCCGACGAGGGAGGCCGCAACGACATTCCTGGCAAGGATGTCGGCGCGGCGGGTCACGTCCGAGAGGGGTACCGTGGCGGCAAGGCTCCAGCGCTCCCGCACGTCTCCCACGGCGACGGGGACATACACGTTGTAGGCCTTCTCCTGAAGCCTGAAAGCGTCATACTCCGTCGATGAGAACACCTCCCCCTCGGCGATGGCCTGCAACAGGGCGACGGCATCCTTGCCGCGGCTGATTTCCTTCAGATCCTTGCCGGCCATCTCCGGATCGGGATGATAAATGATGAGGCCATCGTTGGAAAAGAGCGTCGAATAATCGTTTGCCGTCACGTGCACCTCCGAAGCCAGCGACTGGATCTCGGAGACGTCGATGTCGAGTCCCACCACGCCGGCGACCTTGCCTCCGATGCGGATGGGCACGGTGAAGCCCGTAATGAAATGAGTGTCTTCGGGGCGTCCCGTGTAGGAATAGGAATAGGGCGGTTCCAGGCGCTCCCTTCCGCTCCGCAGGGACCCGAGATACCACATGCCCTCCTCCTCGTCGACAAGGATCTCTTCCGTCGTATCGTAGGTCCGGACGATCTCGCCGCCCTGGCGGACAAAGGTCCCCTCGAAGCGCCCGCGCTCGTTGAACCCTTCCCGGCCGATGAATTCGGCGTCGCGGCCGTCAAAGGCATCCGGTTCGAAAACGACCCAACTGCAAAGGGTATCGGGCGCCTCCTCAAGGATGTGATGAACCATGCCGAGGGCGCTCGCCCTCGCCCCTTCAGCGCCGCGATCCATCCCTTCAAGGGAGCGGGCCAGCGTTCGGGCCGCGGACAGGGTGAAACCGAGCTCCCTTTCAATCTCCGTCGCCGAGAGCTCCGCCGCCGTCCGGATCGTCACCTGGGTCTCGGCGATCGCATCGCTGCGGACCTTCCAGGCCACGTAGGCAACAAGCGCCCCCTGGATCACCAGAAGCGCTCCCAATAGCGTCAGCAACTGCCGGGCCTGCAATTTCAATCGAATTTTCATTTAATCACACTCCCCTCCCTTATTTAAGTTTCAAATTATATCGTATTATTATACAATAAAAACAGAAACGAAATAACTTCTGATAAACCTTTCCAGGCAGACCACGCCGGCGATCCCTTCCGTTGCATTCTTCTCCTCTTTAAGCTATCTTCTGTCCATTCCTTCAGGATTGACTCCAAAGGAGGCACGACAATGGCAACAATCATCAGAAATACAGGAGAAATGTCAGCTGCGATGGCGCTGAGACGGCGCCGGGGAGAGACGATCGGCCTCGTCCCCACGATGGGCTACCTTCACGAAGGGCATCTCTCCCTGGTCCGGGCCAGCCGCAGGGAGAACGACGTTTCCGTCGTCTCCCTCTTCGTCAACCCCATCCAGTTCGGGCCCGGCGAGGACCTGGAGCGCTACCCCCGCGACGAGGCCCGCGACCTGGAGCTTCTCGAGAAAGAGGGCGTCGATTACCTTTTCGCCCCGACGGCGCAAACTCTCTACGCCCCGGACCATTCGACCTTCGTCGACGAGACCGCCTTGAGCCTTCCTCTCTGCGGCGCCTCAAGGCCCGGCCATTTCCGGGGCGTCTGCACCGTCGTCCTCAAGCTCTTCCATGTCGTCGGTCCCGACAGGGCCTATTTCGGCATGAAGGATTACCAGCAGCTCCAGGTGATCCGGCGCATGGTCCGGGACCTGGACGTCCCCGTCAAAATCCGCCCCTGCCCTCTGGTGAGGGAGCCGGACGGGCTGGCGCTGAGCAGCCGCAACGCCTACCTCTTTCCGGAGGAGCGGCGCTCGGCGCTGGGGCTTTCGGCGGCCCTAAGAGCCGTCGCCGAAGCCTACGAGGGCGGAGAGCGCTCGACGCCGGCCCTCGTCGCCCTGGCTCAGGAGAAACTGGCTCAGGATCGGCGCCTCGACGCCGATTACCTGGAGATCCGCGGCGCCGAAAGCCTGGAGCCCCTCGACGTCGTCGACAGGCCGGCCGTCGTCGCCCTGGCCGCACGGGTGGGGAAGACACGGCTCATCGACAATATCGTTATCGGAGAGTGAGGACATTGCTGCTGCAGATGCTCAAGGGAAAGCTCCACGGAGCCCGCGTGACCGAGGCCAATCTCGAGTACCGGGGAAGCATCTCCATCGACAGGGACCTGATGGAGGCCGCCGGCTTTCTCGTCGGCGAGAAGGTTCTCGTCGCCGACATGGCCTCGGGCAACCGCTTCGAGACCTACGTCATCGAGGCGCCGCGGGGAAGCGGCGCCATCTGCCTCAACGGCGCCGCCGCCCGCCAGGGGACCGTAGGCGACCGGGTCATCGTCATGGCCTGGTGCCTTCTCGACGCCGACGAAGCCGTCCGCCACCGCCCCAGGGTGGCCCGCGTCGACGAGAAGAACGCCGTCGTCGAGACCTTTCTGATGAACGGAGGGGAGGAGCAGTGAAGAAGATTTCCATCCCCCGTCTGAGGGAGATGAAGGAAAAAGGCGAGCCCATCACCATGATCACCGCCTACAGCGCCTGGCAGGCCCGCCTCGTCGAGGAATCGGGAGCGGAGATGATCCTCGTCGGGGATTCGCTGGCCATGGTGGAAAAGGGATTTTCCGGCACGCTGCCGGTGACGATGGAGACGATGGTCGACGCCTGCGCCGCCGTCACCCGAGGCGCCTCGGTCCCCTTCATCGTCGGAGATATGCCCTTCCTCTCCTACGAGGTGGACCCTTCCCAGGCCGTGGCCAACGCCGGCCGGTTCATCAAGGAGGCCGCCGTCGACGCCGTCAAGCTTGAGGGAGGCCGGGAACGGGCCGGGACGATCCAGGCCATCGTCGGCGCCGGCATGGCCGTCATCGGGCATATCGGCCTCACGCCCCAGTCGGCGACCCTCCTGGGCGGTTTCCGCGTCCAGGGCAGGGACGTCGAAGGAGCCCGCCGGCTCCTCGATGACGCCAGGGCCGTCGAAGCGGCGGGAGCCTGCGCCCTCGTGCTGGAGTGCGTCCCCGCCCCTTTGGCCCGCTTCATCAGCGAGCGCGTCCTGATCCCCACCATCGGCATCGGAGCCGGAGCCGGCTGTGACGGCCAGGTGCTGGTCTTCCACGATATCCTGGGCCTTTACGGAGATTTTCGTCCCCGCTTCGTCAAGCGCTACGTCGAGGGGGGCCGGATTCTCAAAGAAGCCCTGGCGGAGTTTGTCGGCGAGGTGCGTCAGGGGATCTTCCCCGACGACGGACACTCCTTCGGCCTTGACGAGTCGGTTCTCGAGGAGCTCCGCAAGCCGTGAGGGTCACCATCGTCGGCTGCGGCGCCCTCGGTGGCCTCGTCGGAGCCCGGATAGCCCGGTCCGGCAACGAGATCCAGATCCTCCAGCGGCCGGGATCGACGCTGAAGCGCCTTCGCTCCCGTGGGCTGGAGCTGGATGACGGCGGAACCGTCCGGGCCTTCGCCGCCAAGGCCGAGGCCGACCCCTCGCGGCTCGGCAAGGCCCCTCTCGTCATCGTCGCCGTCAAATCCTACGCCACGGCCGATGTGGCCCCCCTCCTGAAAGATCTCCTCGAAGAGGACGGCCTGGTCCTGACGCTTCAGAACGGCCTCGGCAACGCCGAACAGATGGCCTCCTTCATCGGCACCGACCGCGTCGGCGCCGCCTCCTGCACCTACGGCGCCTACCGCGACGCCGAGGGGCTGGTCCATGCCGGAGGCGAGGGAGAGATCCGCTTCGGCCCCATGCGCCTAGGGCGGGAGTGGAAGGCCGTCGAAGAGCTTCTTGCCGGTTCGGGCCTTCAGGCCCGCCACGTCTGCGACCCCAGGCCCGATCTCTGGGCCAAGCTCGTCGTCAACGCCGCCATCAACCCCGTTTCGGCCCTGACCCGGCGGGAGAACGGCCACATCCTGGCCTGCGCCGATACGGCGCGGCTCGCCAAAACCCTGACCCTGGAGGCCTGCCGCGTCGCTCGGGCCGAGGGGATGCCCTTCGGCGAGGGAACGATGTGGCCTCAGGTGCGCCTCGTCATCCAGGCCACATCAGGCAACCGCAGCTCCATGCTTCAGGACGTCCTCGCCGGGCGCCCCACGGAGATCGAGGCCATCAGCGGCGAAATCCTCCGCCGCGGCCGGGCCTTCCATCTCCGGCTGCCCGCCACGGCGACGGTACGGGCTCTCATCAGGGGGCTGGAAGGCTGACAGACACACCTCCCGGCCGCGCTCCTTCAGCGGAGGAAGACCGTCTCCCCTCCGACGACGGTCCGGAGGACTTTCGTCCCGCCGATCGCCTCTTCGGGGCAGGTGAGGATGTCGCGGTCGACGGCGATGAAATCGGCCCGTCTGCCCGCCTTCAGGGAGCCCTTGTCCTTCTCGGCGCCGACGGCCCAGGCGCCGCCGACGGTAAAGGCGCGAAGGGCCTCGACGCGGGTCATGACCTGTCGGGGATGCCAGCCTCTTTCGGGCCTGCCCTGACGGTCGCGACGGGTGACGGCGGCATAGATCCCCTCGAAGGGGTTGGGCGATTCGACGGGGGCGTCGGAGCCTGCGGCGAGGACGACTCCCCGGTCCAGGAGGTCTCTCCAGGCGTAGGCCCTCTCCGTCCGCTCCTCGCCCAGGCGCTCCACGGCCATGGCCCAATCGGACGTGGCATGAGTCGGCTGGACGCTGGCGACGAGGGCGAGATCGGCGAAACGTTTGAAATCGCAGGGGCGCAGGTGCTGGGCGTGTTCGACGCGAAGACGAAGGGCTCGCGCCCGGGGAAGCTCCCTCTGAAGCCGTTCGTAGAGATCGAGGACGAGGGCGTTGGCGGCATCGCCGATGGCGTGGGTGGCGATCTGGAAGCCCCGCCTCGCCCCGGCGGCCATGACGGCATAGAGGGTTTCTCCACCCTCCCGGGGGTTGCCCCGATGGCCGGGCCTGTCGGCGTAATCCCCCTCCATCCAGGCGCTTCGGGCCCCCAGGGAGCCGTCGGAAAAGAGCTTGAGCCCCGTCAGGTGAAGCCGTCCGTCGCAGAGATCGGCCCGAGGGCCCCTTTCGAGGAAGGGGGCGTAGGCGTCGAGCGAGGCCCCGCCGTCGACGCCCGACGAGCCGTAGCCGTGCACCCTGAGGTTCATCTCCCCCCGGGCGTAAAGCTCTTCGAGGAGGACGAAGAGTTCCGGGGTGGTCCCCATGTCGCAGGCCGAAGTGATTCCCTGGGCGAAAAGCTCCTTCTGGGCCGTCAGAAGCACCTTGCGGCATCCCTCCCTCGTGTGGGGAGGGATGCACTTCGTGACGAGCCGCATGGCCGTATCGACGAGGAGCCCCGTGGGCTCGCCCTTCTCGTCGCGCCGGATCTCGCCCCCTTCGGGATCGGCCGTCGAGGCGTCGATGCCGGCCAGCTCCAGAGCCTTTCCGTTGACCCAGGCGGCGTGACAGCAGGTGCGCTCAAGGTAGACGGGGAGATCGGGGGCCAGAAGGTCCAGCTCGCGACGAGTGGGAAAAAGGGGAGGGCTCCAGACCTCCTGATTCCAGCCCCGGCCCAGGATCCAGCCGCCGTCGCATCGGGCGTCGGCGACGGCCGCCGCGACGGCGGCGAGGATCTCCTCCTTGGGGCGCCAGTGGGCCTGGACAAGGCCGAGAGACTCGCCGAAAAGAAAGAGGTGGAGATGGGACTCGACGATCCCCGGCAGAACGACGGCCCCTTCAAGGTCGACCCTCTCCGTCAGCGGCCCGGCCAGGCCAAGAACCTCCTCGTCCGTTCCCAGCCCGACCAGCCTCCCCCTTTTGACGGCCAGGGCCGAGGCCTGCGAAAAGGAGCCGTCGACGGCATAAACCCGCCCGTTGAGGAAAACGCTGTCGGCTCCGACATCAGACGCCGCCATTTCATCACTCTCCTTCATCTATGCCAGGTGAGCGGCCTGCGCCGCCTCCGGAACGGACCCAACATAGCATAACGCAGAGACAACCGTCCTGAAACCTGTCAAACATCATCTCAAGGAGACGCAAAAAAATCGGCGAAAATCGCTCAAACGGGGGTTGACAGCGGCAAAAAGAAGGCTATAGTGATGTTCGAGACATGAAACAACGGATTTCATCCTCCGAGCCCCGAGGAGACCTCGATCGACGGGGATTTTTTTAGGCGGATTTTGAAGTTTGAGATCCCAAACAAAGGAGGAGTCCTTCATGATCGCCTGGATTCTTTTTGCCGCTTTCGTCATCCTTGCCGCCTGGCAGGCTTTTAAGGGAGTGCGCAAGACCCTCCGCGGCGAGGGGTGTTCCAACTGCTCCGGCTGCAGCGGAGGCTGCGCTTGCAGCCATATCCTCTTTACCGCCGGGCGAGGCGATGTCCCCCCTTCCGACGAAGAGCGCGACGCTGAATGAGGTGGTTGAAGTGACGCTTGACGAAATCCGGCCCGGCGGTCGGGCCAGGATTCAGAAGAACAGGGCCGCCGGTGCGGTGAAGCAGCGGATGATGGATATGGGCTTTCATCGGGGCGTGACGGTCGAAGTCGTCCGCAACGCCCCCCTGGTGGACCCCGTCGAGTTCATGATGGACGGCCAGCACGTAAGCCTCCGGCACGAGGAAGCCCGCATGATCGAGGTCGAGACCCTATGACGAAGAGAAAGAACCGCGCCGTCGCCCTGGCGGGCCAGCCCAACAGCGGCAAGTCGACGATCTTCAATCTGCTCACCGGATCGCGGCAGCATGTGGCGAACTACCCCGGAGTCACCGTCGAGGTCAAGCGGGGAAACTTCCGCCGGGGGCTGGAGAAAATCGAGCTGATCGACCTTCCCGGAACATACAGCCTGACCTCCTACTCCTCCGAGGAGATGGTGACCCGGGATTTTATCCTCTCCCGCGAGGCCGACCTCGTCGTCAATGTCGTCGACGCCTCGAACCTGAAGCGCAGCCTCTATCTGACCTTTCAGCTCCTCGAGATGGGGACGCCCCTCCTCGTCGACCTCAACATGACCGACATCGCTTCGGGACGGGGCCTCGCCGTCGACGGAGAGGCTCTTTCCCGGGAGTTGGGAGCTCCCGTGGCGACCACCGTGGGCAACCAACGGAAAGGAGGCCGGGAGCTGCGCGAGGCCATCGCGGCCGGGTCGAAGCCCTCCGCCTTCCGCCTCGATTACGGCCCTCTCGAACCGGCCCTGGAGGAGGCGACGTCCCTTCTCCGATCTCTGTTCGACGGCGGGAACCTCCCCTTCCGCTGGATGGCCGTCAAGCTCTTCGAGGCGGACGAGGCCGTCCGCCGGAAGATCCTGGCCCGCGGCGAGAAGGGGCAGGAGCTCCTGGACCGGGTCGCCGCCCTGGCCGAGAGTTTCGAGGCTGCCGAGGACGAGGACCCCCAGAGCCACATCGGCCTCGTCCGCCACCGCCGGGCCGAGGAGCTGCAAGATCTCTGCACGAGGCGGACCGCTCCGGCGGGCCGGACCCTGACGGACCGCATCGACACCGTCGTCATCCACCGCTTCGCCGGACCGCTGATCCTTCTGGGCGTCGTCTACGGCCTCTACGAACTCTCCATCGTCCAGGGCTACAAGCTGACGGAGTACGTCGTTCCCTGGCTCTCCCGCTTCCAGATGGCCGTCGAGGAACGCCTCCCCCTGGCGGGGTTCTGGCAGGACCCGCTGCCGCGGGCCCTGGTAAGCGACGTGGTGACCTCCATCAACTCCGTGCTGATCTACATCCCCATATTCCTGATTCTCTTCGCGGCCATCGCCGTCCTCGAAGACGTGGGCTACATGCCCCGGATGGCCTTTATTCTCGACAGGCTCTTCCGCCGCTTCGGCCTCCACGGCCAATCGACGCTCCCCCTCATTCTCGGCGGCGTTTTCGTCGGCGGGTGCGCCGTCCCCGGCGTCATGGCCACCCGCGTCATCGCCGACGAGAAGGCCCGGCTGGCGACGATCCTCGTCGTCCCCCTGATGAACTGCATGGCCAAGATCCCCCTCTACACGCTGCTGGTGAGCGTCTTTTTCGCCTCCCATCAGGGCGCGATGATGGTGTTCATCTCCACCGTCACTCTCATTGTGGCCCTGGCCGTGGCCAAGGTCCTGACCCTGACGATCCTCCGCAAGCATCCCAGCTCCCCCTTCGTCATGGAGATGCCGTCCTACCACGTTCCGACGCTCTTCGGCGTCGTCCAGCGCTCCGTAGAAAGGACCTGGCTCTTCTGCAGGAAGATTCTCACCGTCATCGCCCTCGTGGCCGTGGCCGTTTTCTTCCTCACCCACTACCCGAAGCTGCCTGCTCCCGCCATGGAGGCCTTCGCCCTTCGGGCCGACGAGATCCGCTCGTCTTTCCTGAAGGCGATCGAGCCGACCCCCTATGCGGCGCAGCTGGCCGACGAAGAGACCTTCCTGAAGTATCTCGACGTCCAGGAGCGCTACCGTCAGGCCCGTATGGCCGGCATGAGCGACGCGGCCGTGAAGCGGAAGTTCGCCGCCGATCCGGAGCTCTTCTCCCTGATTCAGCTCCGCGGCGACGACGGCAAAACTCTCGACCGGGCCTATAAGACGCTCCGGCGCGACAGGCTCACGCTGATCCACGATTACAGCTCGGCCCGGCTCGACAGCAGCATCCTGGGCCGGATGGGACAGGCCCTCGAACCCGTGACGCGATTTGCGGGTTTCAGCTGGAAAGTCAACGTGGCCCTTCTCAGCTCGCTGGCGGCCAAGGAGAGCAGCGTCGCCACGCTGGGCGTCATCTATCGCCCCCAGGGCGATGACGACAGCCGATCGCTCGGTGCGCGCATGCGGGAGCAGGAGACGGGATTCACCCCCCTTCACGCCCTGGCCCTGATGCTCTTCATGGCCTTCTACCCGCCCTGCATCGCTACGCTGCTCATGGTGAAAGTCGAAACGCACAGCTGGAAATGGGCTCTCTTCTCGCTTCTCTATCCCATCGTGCTGGGACTGGCCGCGGCCTCCTTGGTCTTCACCGGAGGGCGGATGCTGGGCCTGACGGGATTTCCGGCGGCCTGGGCCTTCTACGGCCTCGCTCTGGCGGTAACGGTTCTCCTCGGCCTTCTTTCCCCGAAAGAAGACGCGGAGTACGACGATGAAACAGTGATCTGCGCCGAAAGGAGGTGATGTTAAATGAAGAACCGAAAAAAAGCCCTTGTCGCCCTTGCGGTCTTGGCGATCTCCTTCCTCCTTGCAGGCGCCGCCTTCGCCCACACTCCGATCTGCATGGCCTGCCTCAACGACGACGGAACCGTGACCTGTGAAGGCGGTTTCTCCGACGGCTCCTCGGCAGCCGGCGTCAAGATGACCGTCCGCACTCCCGACGGCAAGATCCTCATCGAAGGCGCCATGGATGAGTTCAGCGAATTCACCTTCGAGAAACCCCAAGTCCCCTTCGAGGTCGAATTCAACGCCGGCCCCGGTCACGTGATCCTCATCAAGGGCGAAGACATCAAGTAGCCCTTCACCACCTCCCTCCCTTTCTTCGGCGGGGCGCCCCCTCGCCCCGCCCCCTTATTCAAGCGAAAGGATGTGTTCTCAGGCAAATGCGCAGAAAAATGATCCCCCTCATCGCGGCTCTCGCCGTCGCTTCTTTCGCCTTTCCCGCCTTCGCCCACTTTCAGATGGTCTACACCCCGGAAAGCGCCCTGGAGCGACCGGAAGAGCTGGATCTGAAGATCGTCTTCACTCACCCCTTCGAAGCGGGCCACACCATGGACATGGCCGGCGTCGAGCAGTTTTTCATGGTCAACAAGGAGAAGAAGACGGAGCTGAGGACGAGCCTGAACCCCATCTCCTGGAGCGGCCTTTCCAATGCGGGCAAGGCCTACGAGGCCAAGATCAAGCTTCGCGGCATGGGAGACTTCGTCTTCGGTCTCGTCCCCGCGCCTTACTATGAGCCTTCCGAAGAGATCTGGATGCAGCAGTGCACCAAGATCATCGTCAACGTGGCGGGAGTGCCGACCGACTGGGACGCCGAAATCGGACTTCCCGTCGAGATCGTGCCCCTGGCCAAACCCTATGCCCTCTGGACGGGCAACGTGTTCAGCGGCGTCGTCAAAGCCGACGGGAAGCCCGTCCCCTTCGCGGAGGTCGAGGTGGAGTTCCTCAATCACAGGCCCGACCTGAAGGCCAACCGATTCGCTGAAAAGGCCGAAGTCGAGGCTCCCCAGGACAGCTTCGTCACCCAGACGATCCGGGCCGACGCCAACGGAACCTTCGTCTACGCCATCCCTCGCGCCGGCTGGTGGGGATTCGCCGCCCTGGGAGTCAAAACGATGGAGTACAAAGGAGCCGAACTGGGTCAGGACGCCCTCATCTGGGTCCAGGCCCGGGACATGAAGTAGTTTCGCCCCTCGCCCGGCGACGCGGCCCTTTCTTTCCACCCGCAAGGCGCCTTGACGCAGCTTTTTGCGAATCACCGCGACCTTTTTTAAGTTTCACAAATCAAACAAAACGGGTCTCCTCAGCCGATGGGCCACGGGAACCCACGTTAAGGAGGGTTTCGCCTTGTTCCTGTCACTGAAAAAAAGCGGAAAGCTTCCCCTTGCCCTCGCCATCGCCGTCCTTCCTTTCCTGATGGCCGCACCTCGCGCACAGGCTCATGACTTCTGGATCAACGCCTCCAAGCCCTCAGGGGGCGTCATCAAGGCCGAAATGGGCTACGGTCACAACTTTCCCCACCCCGAACCGATCGCCCAGGATCGCCTGAAGCTCTTCGACGCCCTTCAACTGATAACGCCCGACGGAGTCGTCAAGCTCGATCAGGTCGGAGAAAACTACGCCTTCCAGGGGAAATGCGACCTGAAAGACGGCAGCGCCATGGTAGTGGGCACCTATCTTCCCACCTTCTGGTCCAAGGGCGAAGGGGGCTGGTCCCAGACCGACCGCACCCAGCGCCCCGACGCGACCTACTGCGAAGAGGTCTCCATGCACGCCAAGACCATCGTCGGAAGTGGCGGAGCGGAGGACTTCGTCACCAGACCCGTCGGCCAGGACCTGGAGATCGTCCCTCTGGCCAACCCCGCCAAGGTCCGGGCCGGAGAGAAGTTCCCCGTCCAGATTCTTTTCGACGGCAAACCCGTCAAAACGGCTGAAGTCGTCGCCACCTTCGCCGGCTTTTCCGACAGGGAGTACAAGGCCTTTCAGGGAAGGACCGACCTCAAAGGCAGGATCGACATCATTCCGCTGAAGGCGGGATACTGGATCGCCATGGTCGAACACAAGCTGGATCATCCGGACAAAACCAAGGCCGACGAGCGCGTCCTCATCACCACGCTCACTTTCCACATCGACGGCTAGACCGACAGCGATGCCGGCGCAAGGCCCTCGGTCATCACGGCTGTTGCCGGTGCTGTTTCTCGTCCTTGCGTCGGCCCTTTTCGCATCGCCGATCTTCGCCAATGACCTCCCGGTAAAGGCGCCGCAGCTGTTCGTCCGCGACTCCACGGAAAGCTCCTTCGACGAAAGCGTCGATAGCGAGCGACTGGAGCGGGGACTGAAGGTTCTCGGAACCGTTGCCGTGACAGCCCTGTTCTGGGTCGTCTCCCTGAAGCGACGCGTATCCCTTAAAACCAGGGAGTTGCAGGCGCAGCTGAGGCGGGCCCAAAAGGCCGAGAAGGAAAGAGACCTCCTCAACGCCGAGCTGAAACAAACCCGTTCCGAGATCGCCTTCACCCTGGGCGAAGTCATCGAAAGCCGCTCTCACGAGACGGCCAATCATGTCCGGCGAGTCGCCGCCGTCACGGAGTATCTGGCCTGCAAAATGGGCTACATCGAAGAGGAGGCCGGTCTTATCGGGCTGGCTTCCTCTCTTCATGATGTGGGTAAAATCGGCACTCCCGAAGCCATTCTCAACAAAGAGGGAAAATTGACGCCCGAGGAATTCGAGATCGTCAAAAGACACACGACGCTGGGACACAAGATCCTGTGCTCCTCCGGAGGGTCTCTTTTCGACCTGGCCGCCGTTATCGCCCTGGAACATCATGAAAAATGGGACGGCAGCGGCTATCCTCAGGGCCTCGCCGGCAATGCCATTTCTCAGGAAGCCCGCATTGTGGCGGTCGCCGACGTTTTCGACGCCCTGGCAAACCGCAGGGTTTATAAAGCCCCCTGGCCGCCGGACCGCATTGTCGAAACCCTCATCGAAGAACGAGGGCGCCATTTCGACCCCTCCGTCGTCGACCTTTTCCTTCGCCATCTGGAGGAAATCATCGCCCTTTGCCGCGCCTTTCCCGATCACACCGAAACGGCACTCCGAAAAGAACCGCCTGACCACGAGAGCCTCCCGGAGCGGATCCTCGCCTCTCGACGCCTGCTCTCTTAGCTTAAAGAAAGCGAAGGGTAAGCGATGAAAAACGACAAGGGGCACGCCCGTATCAAAAAGGCCCACCGAAAGGATGGAATGCGGCCTTGACTGGCCCGGAACGCAGAAAGCTTGCGGAAACGAGGCTGACCCGGAGAATGGAAGACTATCTGGAGGCCGCCCTTGTTCTGGAGCTGGAAGGGCTTGATGTGAGCGTCACCGTTCTGGCTTCGAGGCTCGGCATCAGCAAGCCTTCCGTCGTCTCCTGCATCCGGCGTCTCCGGGAGACCGGGTTTGTCTTCCAGATGCAATACGGCAAGATCCACCTCACCGAAAAGGGACGCGGGCAAGCTCTCCGCATCTACCGGCGCCACCGCTTTCTCTGCGATTTCATCGGCAATGTCCTCTCTCTTCCCCCTGACCGCGCCGCCCGACTGGCCTGCGAGATGGAACACCACATCGATATCGAGACGGAGCGGCACCTCCTCAGCGTCATGGATATTTTGGAAAGCCGCTTTGAAAGGCAGTTTCTCCGAGAGCTCGTAAAAAAACGGGCCCTCGAAAAAGAAGCGTTACCCTTCCCGTTGAGCCTCCTCAAAAAAGGCGAGCAAGGCCTGGTGAAGCACCTCCTGGGAGACGAAACCGCCCGTGAGACGGGGCGCTGCCTCGGGCTCATCCCCGGAACCTCCGTCCGCTGCCTCATCCCTCTGGGCTGCGAAGGCTCACGTGATCTCGTCGTCGAAATGGAGGGACATGCGAAACTGGTGACGAGCCGCACGGCCCTCTCCGTCTGGTGCGTCGCCGGCAACTGAAAAACCTGCTGCAAGACGGCCGCCGAGCTTGACAGACAGCGAAATCGGCGGTAGTAATGGAACCGCAGAGTCATCGCCAGGGGGCGCTCGACCCATCGAGCTGAGACGCACCCCTAGAACCTGATCCGGATCATACCGGCGGAGGGAATGGCGAACGAGGACAGGGACAACCGGACCGGTTCTCGATTGCCGCCATGAGGGCGGCTTTTTTGTTGATGTCCTGCCGAATATTCCGCCGCTAACGATCCGAAAGGCGCCTCTCTTCAAGTGATTCACCAAGCCGCTGAAACCGCACGAAAGGGCGGGCAGAAAGGGGAAAGGTCATGCAATTGGACGAAATCGCCATCTCCAGGACCATCATCGAAGGTTTTTTCAGAAAACTGTCATCCGCGCTCGAGCTGGACGTCGCCATCGTCGGCGGCGGCCCATCGGGGCTCGTCGCCGGCTACTTTCTGGCCAAGGGCGGAGCCAAAGTCGCCCTCTTCGAGCGCAAGCTTTCCGTCGGCGGAGGCATGTGGGGCGGCGGAATGCTCTTCAACGAAATCGTCATTCAGGAAGACGCCCGAGAGCTCCTGGAAGAGTTGGACGTGAGAACCGTCGCCTCGGAAGCTCCCGGCTACTACAGAGCCGACTCCGTCGAGGCGGTCACGACGATCGCGAGCAAGGCCGTCAAAGCCGGCATGAAGGTCTTCAACGGCATCAGCATCGAAGATGTCGTCGTCCGGGAAGACCGCATCAGCGGGCTCGTCATCAACTGGAGCTCCATCGAGATGACGGGCCTTCACGTGGACCCCCTGTCGATCCGGTCCCGTTTCGTCATCGACGCCACGGGGCACGACACGGAAGTGGCCGCCATGATCGAGAAGAAGACCCCCGGCAGGCTGCTGACACCCTCGGGACACCTTGAGGGAGAAAAATTCATGGCTCCCGAAGAGGCGGAACGGATGACAGTGCAAAACACCCGGGAAGCCTACCCAGGGCTCTTCGTTTCCGGAATGGCCTGCAACGCCGCATTCGGCGGCCCCAGAATGGGCCCCATTTTCGGAGGCATGCTACTTTCCGGCAGGAAGGCGGCCGACCTCATCCTGCAAAAAACCGCCTGAGTGTCGGAGGAGACAACAGGATACCAAAACCCGGAAGGGGAACTCCCCCTTCCGGGTTTTGTCATGGCAGCCGCGCCCGATCGTTGCGGATGATCCCCTCCGGCAGGTTCTTTTTTCTTCCCGCGGAGATCCTCTGACAAAATATTTTTTGATGAACAAAAAAATGTTGACATGGCCGGGCTCGTCCGGTAAGCTGGTATTGCTCCCAATAAATTTTATGCGGACAATTTTTTGGAGGTAGACATGAAACGACTTGATTCGATCGACCCTCTTCTGGCTCCTTTCGTTCCCGTCTTGGAGACGGTGGCAAGCCAGTTCGGTTCCAACTGCGAAGTGGCCCTTCACGATCTCCGTCATCCCCAGAGCTCGCTCATCGCCATCAGCGGCTCCCTGACCGATCGCCCCCTGGGGGCACCGATCACCAACTACGTCCTCAACCTGATCAAGCGCCACGGCGACGATGTCGCCGACAGCTACCACTACGGCACGACCACGAAAGACGGAAAGCAGCTCAAATCCTCGACCACCTTCATCCGCGACGGAGAGGGACATGTCATCGGCTGTCTGTGCATCAACTTCTGCATCGAAGCGTTCCTTTTCAGCGCCGAGGCCCTGAAGGAGTTCTGCGCCGTCCCCTGCGGCGAAGAAAACGACGAGCCTCGGGAGCAGTTCTCGAGCGACGTCACCGAAGTGGTGGGGACGATCCTGGAAGAGACGCTCCGCCGCCAGGCCATGCCGCCTTCCCGATTGGAAAAGCCCGACAAGATGGCGATCGTGGAGGAGCTGGACAACAGGGGACTCTTCCTGGTCAAGGGGGCCATCGACCTCGTCGCCTCCCGGCTCGAAATCTCCAAATTCACCCTCTACGGCTACCTGGATCAGATCAAAAAAAGCGGCAACGGCCGCTAATTCTGCAAGGAGGCGCATTTTCGTTGAAGCATGTCGTCGCAACCTCAAAAGCTCCTGCGGCCATCGGACCCTATTCTCAGGCCCTGCTGGCAGGAAACTGGCTCTTCTCCTCGGGGCAGATCCCCCTGGACCCGGAGACGGGCAAGATCGCCGGTCCCGACATCGAGACACAGACCGACCGCGCCCTGAAAAACCTGGGCGCCGTCCTGGAAGCGGCCGGAATGTCCTTCGATGACGTCGTGAAAACAACCGTTTTCGTCAGCAACATGAACAACTTCGCCACCGTCAACGGCATCTACGGACGATTCTTTTCTCACGACTGCCCGGCCCGCTCCTGCGTCGAAGTGTCGAGACTGCCCAAGGACTGTCTGGTCGAAATCGAGGCCATCGCCTACCGCGACCGGCCGTAGCGCCACAAGGAGGTGGAGTCATGCTTTTTTCCGGTATTCCCCGAGTGAGGCTGCTTGACGGCCCCACACCGCTGGAGCCGCTGTCGAGGCTCCAAAAGGAGATCGGCTGCGGCCCTCTCTACGTCAAGCGCGACGACTGCATGCCTCTCGGCATGGGCGGCAACAAGATCCGCAGCCTGGAATTTTGGCTGGGACAGGCAAAAGCGGAAGGCGCCGACGTCATTGTCGTCACCGGCATGCCACCGTCCAATCAGTGCAGACTTGCAGCAGCAGCAGCAGCCAAGATCGGAATGAAATGCGTCATATTCCATAACGACGATTCCAACCAATGTGAATGGACCGGCAATCTTTTGTTGAATCATTTATTTGGAGCTGAAATCCATTTCGTCGGCAGGATATCTGAGGAAGAGCGCAACGACATCGCAAGAGACTATGCGAAAGAACTTTCAAAAAAAGGTCATCATCCCTATTTTATCGATGATCCGGCGACAGGAGCACTTGGGTACATCAATGCAGCCTTTGAATTGCATGCTCAGGCTGAAAATCGTCAAATTGATCTTCGTCATATCTTTCTTTGCGGATCAGCGGGACCAACCGAAGCAGGGTTTATTTATGGCCTTGCCATGCACGGCAATGCCTTTAAGGTTCATCTGATAACAGTTGAGTATCCTATTAACAAAATAATGAGCATTATAGAAAAAATAATGAAAGACTTAGACAAAAAACTCAATATGACCTTACCCATAGACCCAATGAGCATAATATCTTGTCACGAAGGGTATTTAGGAGACGGATATGCTATACCTACCGAAGATTCAATAAAAACCATTTACACCCTGGGTAAACTAGAGGGAATCACAGTAGAAACTACTTATAATGCTAAAGTTTTTACTGGAGCTATAGATTTACTAAAAAAAGGAGTCATACCAGAAGAAGAAGCATCTTGCATTCTCCATACCGGAGGTACTCCGGCTATATTTGGTCAAAGCCATTTTCTAAAATATAAGTAAAGGAGATGCAATCATGATAACTAACGGCAAAAAATCATCCTTTTTTAGTAGCTTTTGGAAAAACTACAAATTTCCTGCTATTTTATTGACTTCAATAGCCGTTGGGTGTTTTATCGGAATAACATTTGGAGAAAAAGCTGTCGCATTACGTCCATTTGGCGAAGTGTTCATGAATTTATTGTTTATGCTTGTGGTTCCAGTAGTTCTTTTCAGCGTAACAAGTGCAATTGCTAATTTTTCTGACTTTAAAAAGCTTAAGAAATTAATGTGGAGTATGTTTTTGGTTTTTGCTGTCACTTCAACAATTGCTGCCTTGTGCATGCTGGCAGTCGTCAAAATATTCCCACCGGCTCTAGGATTTGAAATTGAAATGGAAGCAGTCGAATCAATTAAAACTCTAAACACCTCGGAACAGCTTGTAAAAGCTTTTACTGTAACAGACTTTCACATGCTCCTTTCAAAAAGTCACATGCTACCCCTAATCGTGTTCTGCATTTTGCTTGGGATTGCCATCAACATGATGGGAGAACGAGGACGACCCGTAGCCCAGATGTTCGATCGTCTGACTGAAGCCGTGATGAATATTGTAAAACTTGTCATGTATTACGCTCCTATCGGACTTGCAGCCTTCTTTGCCGCCCTAGTCGGCGATTTCGGCCCCAATCTTCTGGGTTCCTATGCCAGAAGCATGCTGATCTACCACTCCGTACTCTTCGCCTATTATTTCATCGCCTTCTCCATTTACGCTTATATCGGAGGCAACAGCGACGGGGTGCGCCGTTTCTGGAAAAACATCATCGCCCCCTCTGTAACTGCGGTCGGAACACAGAGCAGCATTGCCAACCTTCCCGTCAACCTTGAAGCCGCAGCACGAATCGGCATTCCCAAGGAGATCCGTGAAGTGGTGCTTCCCGTCGGAGCGACGGCCCACATGGAGGCTGCCTGCCTCAGCGGCATTCTCAAAATCTCCTTCCTTTTCGGGCTTTTCGGGATGCCTTTCACCGGTTGGGGGACCTACGCAACGGCATTGCTGATCACCGTTATGGGAGGCGTCGTCATGTCCGGAATTCCAGGGGGCGGGATGATCGCCGAGATGCTCATTGTCAGCATGTATGGATTCCCTCCCGAGGCATTCGGCATTATTGCAACAATCGGATGGCTCGTCGATCCGGCCGCAACAATGATCAGCTCCTGCGGTGACACGGCTTCTGCAATGGTCATCACCCGCCTCGTCGAAGGCAAGGATTGGCTGAAAAAGGCGATTCACCCCGCACAGCCAGCATAAAAACGGCCTTGATTTCCATCGAAACAAAGGCAGTGGGGCCGGACGTCAGCGTCCGGCCCCACTGCCTTTAGGGATATTCACGAAGTCGGTCGCGTCGGGCGACGACAAGAAGCTGGAAAAGAAGCGATCAGAGACCTAGAAGCCTTTTGGCGACATCGACGGCTTCGCCGGCATCGGCCGAGTAATGGGCTCCCAGCTTGCGCGCGATTTCCGGAGAAAGGGGAACGCCGCCGACCATGATGACGACGCGCTCTTCCAGTCCCTCTTCGCGCAGCAGGTCCACCACCTGTTTCATGTTTTTCATCGTCGTCGTCAGCATGGCCGAAAGGGCCAGGATCCGGGGGTTCACTTCCTTCACCTTATCGACGATGGCCTGGGCCGGAACGTCCACCCCCATGTTGATCACCTCGAAGCCGGACGCTTCGAGCATCATTCCCACAAGCTTGACGCCGAGGTCGTGAAGGTCGCCCTCGACGGTAACGGTCAGAACGGTCCCCTTTCCCCTGTTTTCCTCGTCCCGAAGAAGAGGCCGAAGGACCTCGAGGCCGGACTGCATGGCCTTGGCGGCCAAGACCACTTCCGGAACCGTCATTTCCCCCTCCCTGAAGCGGACACCGACCTCGTCCATGGCGGCCAGAAGACCTTCTTCGAGGACCCGTCTGGGAGCGACACCTGCCCCTAGGGCGGTCAGAACTTCATGACGGGTCTCTTCTTCCTTGCCTCCAAGCACGCTCTCGGCGACACGGTCCAAGGGGGACAGATCCATTGCACTCATCCTTCCGATCAAAACCAAGATGACTCGTTAAATTATAGCCGTTCTCCCGAGAGGAAGAAACCCCGCTGTCAAGGTCAGGACAAGTTGCCCCCGTTGTGGTATAGTCCACATGACATCTATGCCACTTGGATGGTCAAGGGGGAGTCTCCCGTGCGCAAACTGGACAAAGAGAGTGTCGTTCCGCTCTACTACCAGCTGAAAGAGATCCTTCAGACGATGGTCGATGACGATGATCTGGCGCCGGGCGATTCCATCCCTTCCGAGCGCGACATCTGCGAACGCTTCGGCATCAGCCGCATGACGGCGAGCAAGGCCGTGTCGGCTCTCGTCCACGAGGGCGTCCTCTACCGAGAGCGGGGACGGGGGACGTTCGTCGCCTCCCCCAAGCCGACGTGCACCTCGTCGTGTCTGACCGGCTTTTCCGATAACATCCGCGCGGCGGGGCTGGAGGCCTGGACGCGGATCCTCGCCTTCGGCGAGGAAGAGGCCTCACGCACCATACGGGAGGTCCTGGATCTGTCGCCTCAGGAGGCGACGGTCTTCAACATCCTGCGCCTGCGCTACGTCGAAGGGGAGCCCTTCTCTCTGGAAAACGCCTGGGTCCCCCGCTGCCGCTTTCCCGGGCTCTCCCGCGATCTTCTTGAAGGAAGGTCCCTTTACGACCTCATGAGAACGGATTTCTCCATGAGGCTCTCTCACGCCCGCCAGACGATCGAGCCCGTCCTCTGCTCCGATTTCGAGGCCGGACAGCTCGATCTCGATCCAGGAACGCCCGTTCTCCTCTTCCGACGCGTCGCCTACGCCGAGCCCCAGGTCGCTGTGGAATACTCCAAGTGCATCTACAGAGGCAAGCGCTTCAAGTACGAGATCGCCTTCGGAATTTAGGCTTGCAGGGGAGCGGAACTCCCCAATACCTATAGAGGAAGGTGTTACGAATGCTCGGAAGGTTGCAGAAGCTAGGCAAGGCGTTGATGCTTCCTGTGGCGGTCCTCCCGGCGGCGGCATTGCTCCTCAGACTGGGGGCCGGAGACGTTCTCGACATTCCCTTCGTCATGCAGGCCGGGGCGGCCATTTTCGACAATCTGGCACTCCTTTTCGCCATCGGCGTCGCCGTGGGAATCGCCTTCGACGGCGGCGGCGCGGCCGCCCTCGCCGGGGCCGTGGGTTACCTGACGCTCACCAAGGCCGTCGTCACGATCAACGAGACGATCAACATGGGCGTTCTGGCGGGCATCATCTCCGGCATCGTGGCGGGGCTTCTCTACAACAGGTACCACGATATCAAGCTTCCCGATTTCCTCGGTTTCTTCGGCGGCAAGCGCTTCGTCCCCATCGCCGCCTCCGCCGCCAGCATCGCGCTGGCCCTCGTCTTCGGCTACCTCTGGCCCCCCATTCAGAACGCCATCCACGGCGTGGGGCAGTGGATCATCGGAGCCGGCCTGCTGGGCGCCTTCGCCTTCGGCACCCTGAACCGCCTCCTCATTCCCGTCGGCCTCCATCATGTCCTGAACAGCCTCGTCTGGTTCGTCTTCGGCGATTACACCGACGCCGCAGGCAAGATCGTCACGGGCGATCTCCATCGCTTCTTCGCCGGAGACCCAACGGCGGGAATCTTCATGACGGGCTTTTTCCCCATCATGATGTTCGCCCTGCCCGCGGCGGCTCTCGCCATGTACACCACCTCCCGCTCGGAGAACAAAAAGGCCGTGGCGGGCATCCTCCTCAGCGTCGCCCTCACCTCCTTTCTCACGGGCATCACCGAACCCATCGAATTCGCCTTCATGTTCCTCGCCCCCGTCCTTTACGTGGCTCACTCGCTCCTCTCCGGCGCCTCCCTGGCCCTCTGCGAGATGTTCGGCGTCCATCACGGATTCGGCTTCTCGGCCGGCGCCATCGACTACTTCCTCAATTACGGCCTCTCCACCAAGGGATGGATGATCATCCCCATCGGCCTGGCTTTCGCCGTCGTCTACTACTTCCTTTTCGTCTTCATCATCAAGGCCATGGATCTTCCCACACCGGGCCGAGAGGCCGAGGCGACGGGGGCGACGGCAAAGGCCGTCTCGGCGGCCGATCTGGCTCAGCTGGCCGAAGAGTACGTCGCCCGGCTGGGCGGGGCGGAAAACGTCGAGCAGATCGACGCCTGCATCACCCGCCTGCGCCTCGTTCTGAAGGACGGCTCCCTCGTCGACGACGCCCGGATCCGGGCTCTCGGCGCCACGGGGCTCATCCGCCCCGACGCCAGGACCATGCAGATCGTCATCGGCACCAAGGCGGAGCTGCTGGCGGACGCCATGAAGCGGCACATGAAGAAATAGGCTCGCAAAAGCGCGATCAGGCGAAGCGGAGGCGACGGCGATGAAGGCGATTGCAGGAGGCAAACTCGTCACGGGAAAGACCTGGGTCGAGGGGGCGGCCCTTCTCTTTGGCGAGCGGATCGAGGCCGTCCTCTCCGAGCAGGATCTCCCCGGCGGAGTCGAGACGGTCGACGCGGAAGGCGCCTGGGCGGCCCCCGGATTCATCGATGTTCACGTCCACGGCGCCTGCGGCGTCGATGCCATGGACGGCGGCCCCGCCCCCCTGGAGACCATCGCCCGAAGCCTCGCCGCCCACGGCGTCACCGCCTTCTGCCCGACCACCATGACCACGGACGAAGCCCGCATCGAAGCGGCTCTGGCCGGAATCCGACAAGCCATGAACCAGGAATGGGAGGGCGCCCGGGTGCTGGGAGCCCACCTGGAAGGCCCCTATCTCAGCGCCGCCCGCCTCGGCGCCCAGGACGGAACCTTTCTGAGGCGCCCCGATCCCGATTTCGTCCGTCGCCATCGCGACGTGCTGCGCCTGGTGACCTTCGCGCCCGAAGAGGACGACGGGGGGCGTTTCCTGGCGGCCCTCGCCGAAGAGGGGATCGTCGCCTCGCTGGGGCACTCGTCGGCCACCTACGAACAGGCCATGGAGGCCTTCCGCCGGGGGGCCTCCAGCGTCACCCATCTTTTCAACGGCATGGCTCCCTTTCACCACCGAACCCCCGGCCTCGCCGGAGCGGCCCTGGACGCCGACGTCTTCTGCGAGTTCATCGCCGACGGCGTCCACTCCCATCGGGCCGTCTTCCGCCTCGTCCTCAAGGCGAAGGGGTCGGGCCGGATCGTCCTCATCTCCGATGCCATGCGCGGAGCCGGCCTCGGAGAAGGGGAGTGGGAGCTGGGCGGACAGAGCGTATCCGTCCACGGAGCCGAGGCGACGCTGGCCGACGGCACCCTGGCCGGAAGCGTCCTCACCCTCGATCAGGCCCTGGTCAATTTCGCTTCCGAGACGGGGCTCCCCCTCTGGGAGGCGGTGCGCCTCGTCTCGGAAAATCCGGCCCGTCTCCTCGGGGAGAGGGCCCGGGGCCGTCTCGAACCGGGATGCCGGGCCGATTTCGTCCTTCTCGACGAGGCCTGGCAGGTGAAAAAAACCTTCGTTGGAGGAAGGGAGGTCTTTCGACGCCCATGCACGTCGTGATGGCAGCGGACTATGACCAGATGAGCCGCAAGGCGGCCTATGTCGTCGCCGGCCGCATCATCCTGAAACCCGACTGCGTTCTGGGCCTCGCCACCGGCGACACTCCCAAAGGGCTCTACCGGGAGCTGGTGCGGCTCCATCGGTCGGGAGACATCGATTTTTCCGGCGTATCGACCTTCAACCTCGACGAGTACATCGGCCTGGCGCCTGAAGACCCCGACAGCTACCACCGCTACATGGAGGAGCATTTCTTCCGCTTCGTCAACGTCCCTCCCGAACGACGCCACCTTCCCGACGGGGACGCTTCGGACATGGCCGCCGAGTGCCGGCGCTACGAGGCCTCCATCGAGCGGGCCGGGGGAATCGACCTCCAGATCCTGGGCCTCGGCCGCGACGGGCACATCGGCTTCAACGAGCCCGACGTGAAGTTCGAAAAGGGAACCCACTGCGTCCGCCTCGACAGCAGCACCATCGAGGCCAACGCCCGGTTCTTCTCCGACGCCGGCAAGGTTCCCAAAAGGGCCGTCACCATGGGGATCAGGACCATCATGAGGGCCCGGAGCCTCCTCCTGCTGGCCTCGGGCCCGGAGAAGGCCGAGGCGCTCCGGGGCGCCGTCCTGGGTCCGGTTACGCCCGAATTGCCCGCTTCGGTGCTGCAACTGCACCCCGACGCCACGGCCATCGTCGACGAGGCCGCAGCGCGGCTGCTGCGATAGGAGAGGAGACCGCCATGGTACGACGCATGCTCGATGCCGATGCCTCCGACCTGGCCCGCATGACGGGACGGGAGCTGCTGGAGAGCATCCGGGCCGCCGAGGGGCGCACCCTCGTCGCCGAAATCATCGCCCCGTCGCCCCCGCTGCTGGGCGACGTGACCAACGCCGAGCTGGCCCGGGCCTTCGGAGCCGACCTGATCCTGCTCAATATGTTCGACGTCCGCTCTCCCCGCATCGAGGGGATCGCTTCCGCGGGAGACGACGACGGATTTTTCCTCCGCACCTACCGCAACGCCTCGGGCTACGGCGAGGGCAAGGGCGATCCCGGAAGCATCGCCGCCCTCAAGGCCCTTGTGGGGCGCCCCGTCGCCGTCAATCTCGAGCCTGTCGACGCCGAGGAAGCCGTCCTGGGCCCCCGGGCCAGGGTTCCCGAGGGGCGCCGGGCCACGACGGAAAACGCCCTGCTCGCCAGGGAGCAGGGCGCGGACATGATCGTCCTTACGGGAAACCCGGCCACGGGAGTCACCCTGGCCTCCATCGTCGAAGCCTTGGGGGCCCTTCGCGGCGCCGTCGGTCCCGACATGATCCTCGCCGCCGGGAAGATGCACGCCGCCGGATCGCCCGGCGAGGCGGGGCGGGATATCGCCGACGAAGCCGTCGTCACCCGCCTTGTCGAGGCCGGAGCCGACATCGTGCTGCTCCCCGCGCCGGGGACGGTCCCCGGCGTCTCCGTCGAACAGGTGCGCGGCCTCATCGACGCCGTTCACGGCGGAAGAGCTCTCGCCATGACGACGATCGGCACCTCCCAGGAGGGCTCCGACGAGGCGACGATCCGCCAGATCGCCCTCTGGGCCAAAAGCTGCGGCGCCGACCTGCACCACATCGGCGATTCGGGCTATCCCGGCATCGCCGTGCCGGAGAACATCCTGGCCTACTCCATCGCCATCCGTGGCCGCCGTCACGCCTGGCGGCGCATGGCCGCCTCGACGGTCCGGTAGGGCGCCATGTTCTGTCGGACCCGAAGGCACCTCGACGTTCTGGCTCCCCTCTCGGGACGGGTGATCCCTATCGAGGAGGTGCCCGACCCCGTCTTTTCGGGGCGCATGGTCGGCGACGGCGTCGCCATCGAACCCGACGGCGACGGGCTCGTCGTGGCCCCCTGCGACGGAGAGCTCGTCGTCTTCTTCTCCACGGGACATGCCTTCGGCATCAGGAGCCCTGAAGGGATCGAGCTGCTGGTTCACATCGGCATCGAGACGGTGGCCCTCCAGGGGGAGGGATTCACCCGTCTCGCCTCCAAGGGCGACCAGGTCAAGGCCGGTCAGGCCATCGTCCGCTTCGATCCCGCCCTTATCGCCGCCAAGGCCCCTTCGGCAGTGACCCCCGTCGTGATCACCGGCGGCGACCGCCTCAAGTCCTTCGCGGCCGCCACGGGGTCCGTCTCGGCCGGCAGGGACGTCCTTCTCCGAATCGAACTGGACTGAGCGGAGAAGGGCGAAAGAGACTTCAGCCGACGAGCATGGCCCGGGCCAGCTCGTCGGCCTTTTCCCGCCCTCCAAGGAGACGGACGAGGGCCAGGGCGAACTTCATGGCCACACCGGGACCGGCCGCCGTGACGAGATTCGGACCGAGGCAGAGCCTTTCGTCGGAGCGGTTCTCCCCGTCGAGGTCGTCCCGGAAGGCCGGGTAGACGGCGACCTTGCCCTTACCTTTGAGAAGGCCCCACGAATGGAGGACGACGGCCGGAGCGGCGCAGATGGCCGCCAGAAGCCGACCTTCGCCGGCGTGGCGTTTCACCATCACTTCGAGAGTCCGGGACCGGGCCAGGTGAGTGGCACCGGGCATCCCCCCGGGCAGGACGATAAGGTCGAAGGCCCTGTCCCGACAGGCCTCCAGCCTCGTGTCGGTGCCGACGGCGAGGCCGTGGGCTCCTTTGACGGGCCCCTCTCCGACGGAGGCCGTGACAACGGTCACCCCGGCGCGCCTCAGGACGTCGATGACGGTGACGGCCTCGATCTCCTCGAACCCCTCGGCAAGGGGCACCAATGCGCTCTTGTTCATCCTCTGCTGCCTCCCTTCCTGATCCGCTTTCGAACGGCGGTTGCGCCTGCGGCGAATCCCTTCTAGGCTATCCTGAGGAAGACGGAAAGAAGATCCGTCCCCTGACCTGAGGAATTTATCCCGCAAAGGCCGGTGATCAACGTGGCGCTGGAAACGGAACGCCTTCGCATCCGTCCCCTTCTCCCCGACGACGGACCTTTTATCCTCAAACTCCTCAACGACCCCTCTTTCCTGGAGTTTATCGGTGACAAGGGGGTGAGAACCCTCGACGAGGCCAGGACCTATATCGAAGAAGGTCCCATGGAGAGCCGCAAAAGGCTGGGTTTCGCCCTCGATCTCGTCGAGGAGCGCCTCACCGGCGAACCCATGGGCATCTGCGGCCTCGTCAAGCGCCCCGCCCTGGACGACCCCGACCTGGGCTTCGCCTACCTGCCTCCCTGGCAGGGACGGGGCTACGCCCGGGAGGCCGCCGAAGCGGTCATCGACGACGCCAGGGGGCGACTCGGCCTGAAAAGGCTCGGTGCCGTCGTCGACGGCAGGAACAGCCCCTCCATCGGCCTGCTGACGCGGCTGGGGTTCAGCCGCCAGGGAACGGTGCGGCTCGCCGATGACGGCCCCTTGCTGGAGCTCTACCGGTTCGCCATCGAGAATCCCTGAAGGAAGAGTCCGAGACGGCACAGGGTCTCCTTCTTGGAGCACCCCGCCTCGTCCCAGCCCCGGGCCTCGTAGTAGTCGGCCATCATGCCCTCATAGTCGGCGATGGCGCAGCGCCCCTCGCCGGCGTAGCGGCCGAAGGATGGAACCTGCCGCACCCGGTCGGGCAAGCTCCTGGCTTTGACCTACGGCACCAACAACCGGGGCATGTGCCACATCCACTCTGAAGCCGTCGGCGACGCAAAGGGAGCTATTTGCCGATCAGCCCCACGCTGGCGAGGTAATCGCGGGCGATGTCCTCGGCTTCGTCTCCGTCGTCGTGACGGCTGTTCATCCTGGCCATCGTCTCCTCGTCGATGGTGCCGCTCACCTTCTCGATGATCCCCAGGACCTTGGGAAATTTCTCGAGAAGCTTCATGTCGATGATGTAGCCGGCGCTGTAGTCGGGGAAGAACTCCTTGTCGTCTTC
The DNA here is from genome assembly GCA_018433595.1 of Synergistales bacterium. Classification (GTDB taxonomy): domain Bacteria; phylum Synergistota; class Synergistia; order Synergistales; family Aminithiophilaceae; genus Aminithiophilus. Next base: position 45,815 of record JAHDQY010000001.1, on the reverse strand, counting down.
GAGCATGACCAGGTCCATTTTGGGGATGCGGGAGTCCGTCGAGTAGGCGGGGATGACGTCCACTTCCCTGTTGTCGATGGCCCGGTACATGATGGAGTACTGCATGGGCAGGACGTCCCTGAATCTGATGCCGTAGAGCTCGGACCAGCCGGGGTAGGCGTCGGGCCGGGTGTCGAAGTTCTCGTCGCAGCCGAGTTTCCAGTCTTTGGCGTAAGGGGCCAGGTCGGAGGCCTTCTTGAGGTTGTACTTCTCGGCCGTCTCGCGGCGTACCGTCATGACGTAGGTGTTGCTGAAACCCAGAGGCCTGGCCCAGGTGTAGCCGAACTGCTCCTCGAAGCCCTCCTTGACGCGGCGGAAGGTCTCCTCCTTGGACAGGTTGGGCCCCTCGTAGCGGAGGATCCCCGTGAGCTGCGTCCCCGTCCAGGAGACGTAGACGTCGAGTTCGCCGGCGACCATGGCCTGATGGACCACCGAGGAGGCGGCGAATTCGGTCATCATCTCGGCCTTGAGGCCGGAATGTTCCTCGACGAGGAGGCCGGCGATCCAGGCCAGAATGATGGCCTCGTTGACCCGCTGGGCGCCGATGCGCACTCTTCCCTTGTAGTTCATGGGATCCTCTTCGGCAGAAGCCGCCGTCAGCGGCACGGCGCAGAAGACGAGGGCCAGCGTCAGCGAAAGCAGTGCCGTGACCCACCGTTTCGTCCCGTTTTTCATGAAGCATCCTCTCCTTTCGTCCTGTCGAGATCGGACGTTCCCTCAGAGGACGTCTCGACGCTCTCTTCCGTCGTCTCCTCGAATTCTTCAGTGATGACCGTTTCGTCAAGATCGCTGTCCCAGATCTCGTCCGGCTCAAGGGGACCCAGCTTGGCTAACCGCCTGGCCCTTATCTCAGGGCTGTAGTAGTTTTCCAGTTTCTTAAGGAGCTGATCGGCCATGAGGGCCAGCAGCGTCGCCGGGATGGCGCCGGCCAGGATAACCTCGTTGCGGATCGAGGCAAGCCCCGAGAAGATGAGCCGCCCCAGCCCGCCGCCGCCGATGGCCGAAGCCAGGGTGGCCGTGCCGATGACCCAGACGGTGGCGACGCGGATGCCGGCGATGAGAACGGGTCGGGCCAAAGGCAGCTGGACCTTGAGGAGGATCTGGCGTTCCGTCATGCCCATGCCCCGGGCGGCCTGAATCAGCGAGGAGGGGACGTTCCTGAGCCCCGTGTAGGTGTTCTGGATCACGGGCAGCATGGCATAGAGGATCAGGGCGGCGATGGCGTTGTCGTTGCCGATGCCGAAGATGAAGATCAGAAAGCCCAGCAGAGCCAGGCTCGGAATAGTCTGAAAGACGTTGGCCAGGCCGATGACGTAGGGGGCCAGCTTCTCGTTTCTCGTCAGGTAGATGCCCAGGGGAATGCAGATGGCCAAAGTGATGGCCAGGGCGATCCCGGAGATGTAGAGGTGCTGCCAGGTCAACATGAGGATCCGCGGGTAGGAGCGGACCACAAAGGTGATGAAAAGGTCCCAGAGGCTGCGCTGCGTCATTGCACCTCACCTCCTTTGCGGCAGAGCCGGCCGATGGCCAGTCGTGCGATGCTTGAGGAGTCGACGATGCCCAGCAGTCGGCCCTGTCCGTCAAGGATCGGGACGGGCAGGTCGAGATCGGCCAGCATGGCCGCGGCATCGCTGATGGTCGCCGTGCCGATGTCAAGCCGCCGGTCTTTTCGCACCGCCCGGGCGATGGTGCCGCCGTTGCGGGCCAGGGCCCGGGCCCGTTTGGGAACGACCATTCCGACCCACTTGCCCTTGTCGTCGACGACCTGGGCCGTGTCGAGATTGAGATCCTCCATCTGATCAAGGACGGCGGAGGCCTTCTGCGCCGCCAGGACACGCAGGTAGGGTTCCTGCACGAGGCTCTCGACGCTCATGTCGGGCGTGATCTTGGCCAGGCGGTCTTCGCCGAGGAAGCTGCGGACGAAGTCGCTGGCGGGGTTTTCCTGAATTTCGGCGGGAGAACCCATCTGTTCGATCCTGCCCCGACGCATGAGAATGACCTTGTCGGCCATTTTGAGAGCCTCGTCCATATCGTGGGTGACGAAGAGGATCGTCTTTCTGACGGCCTTCTGCATCTCCAGCAGCTCCGTCTGAAGTTTGTCCCGGCTCAGGGGATCGAGGGCACCGAAGGGTTCGTCCATGAGGATGACGTCGGGATCGGCCGCCAGGGCCCGGAGGACGCCGATACGCTGTTTCTGGCCGCCCGAGAGCTGATCGGGGAGGCGGTAGCGGTATTTTTTCGGTTCCAGGCCGGCCATGGCGAGAAGCTCGTCAACGCGCCCGGCGATCCGGTCCTTCTTCCAGCCCAGAAGGCGAGGGACGGTGGCGATGTTCTCCCCCACCGAAAGGTGGGGCATGAGGGCGATGTCCTGAACGACATAGCCGATGCCCCGGCGCAGCGTCACGGGATCGACATCCTGGATGTCCCTGCCGTCGACGAGAATGCTCCCCTCCGTGCATTCCTCAAGGCGGTTGACCATCTTCAGGCTCGTCGTCTTGCCGCAGCCCGACGGGCCGATGAGGACGGCGAATTCGCCCTTGGCAATGGAAAGGTCCAGGGCGTCGACGGCTCGGGTTCCGTCCTCATAGACCTTGCTGACCGCCTCAAATTCGACCATGGCGCTTCACCCCCTTGCAAAAATCACCGAGCACGGCGCCGAAAAGGGAGACGAAGCGCCTCGTCTCTTCGGTGGTGCCGACACTGACCCGGATCGCCCGATCGAAGCCCCAGCCCTCGCAGGACCGGACGATGACGCCCCGCTCGAGAAGGGCCTGGGAGAGTTCGGGCGCGCTGTAGGGCGTCTCGAAGAAGAGGAAGTTCGTCTGTGAGGGAACGACGGTGCAACCCCGTTTCTCCAGCTCGGCGGCGAGCCAGGCCCGGTCGGCGAGGATCGTGGCCAAGGCCTTCTCGTAGGAGCTCCGTCCCTCGGCGAGGGCGGCCTGAGCCCCGGCGAGGGCGACGCGGTTGGCGTTGAAGGGCTCGCTGACGGTGTCGATGACGGTCACCATCTCGGGCCGGGCCATGGCGTAGCCGAGGCGGGCGCCGGCCAGCCCCCAGGCCTTGGAGAAGGTCCGGATGGCGATGACATTGCGCCCCTCTTCGATGAGCCGCCGCCGGTCGGGCAGGAGAGCGCCGGCGGCGAATTCGGCATAGGCCTCGTCGAGGATGAGCCAGACGTCCCGGGGCAGGGACCGGATGAGCCTCTCCAGGGCTCGGACGTCACAGGCCGTCCCCGTGGGATTGTTGGGGTTGGCCAGCCAGATCAGTTTCGTCCTGGGTCCGACGGCCCTGAGGATCGCCTCCGGATCGGCCCGAAAACCCTCGGCCAGCGGTACGGCCACGGGGATGCCCCCCATGAGACGGGTGATCTCCAGGTAGAGGCTGTAGGTGGCCGCCGGCAGGATGACCTCGTCGCCGGGCTCGATGAAGCACTTGCCCATGGTCTGAAGCATGCCCTCGGCACCGTGGGAAAGGGCGAAACACCGGGGCGGAAGACCCTGGAGATCGCCGAGGAGCGCCTTGATCCGCTCGAAGGAGACGTCGGGGTAGCGGTTGAGGTTGTGCAGCTCTTCCGCCATGGCCCGGATCGACTCGGGGAAGGGGCCGTAGGGGTTCTCGTTGGAACCGAGCTTGATGATCTCTTCCAGACCGAGAGTGCGCCTCACCTCTTCGATGGTTTTGCCCGGCACATAGGGCTGAACCCGGGTGACGGCTTCACGCAGGCCTCTGATCGTCATCAACGGCCACCTCCGACGCGGTAGTCGATCAGCGTCGTCCGATGCGAGGCTAAAGCCTCGGCCAGATGCATCTCCAGATCCGAAGGGGAGGAGACGCCGAAAGCGCCGATTCCGTAAGCCCGGGCCAGGGCGACGAAATCAGGGGTGCGATGATCGACGGCGATCGTCCTCCCCCGGTGACGGGCCTCCTCGTTGCGGCGGATCTCGCCGAAGCCGCCGTCGTTCCAGAGGACGATGACGAGGGGAAGCCTCTCCTCGACGGAAAGGGCCAGCTCGGGCAGAGTGAACTGAAAGCCTCCGTCGCCGGCAAGAACGACGACGGGGCGCTCCCGGTCGGCGGCACGGGCGCCGAGAGCCGCCGGCAAGGCCCATCCCAGGGTCCCGAAACCGACGGGATGGAAGAACCGGCCCGGGCTGAAAACGGGAAATTCGCTCAGCGCCAGATAGGCCGGCGTCGTCATGTCGGCAAAAAGAGTTCCCTCCTCGGGCATCGCCCCGCGAAGAGCGCCGAGAAAGACTTCGGCCTCGCCGAAAAGAGGGCCGAAGCCGGTGAGGGCGGGCAGAGAGGATCGAGCCTCGGCAAGGAGGCGCCTCACCATTTCGCTCCGACCTTCCAAGGGGACGGTTTTTTCGGGGAGAGCCGCTGCAAGGGCCTCGATGGCGGCTTTCGCATCGGCAACGAGAGGGACATCGGTTCGGGGTTCGGCTATGAAATGGGCCGGATCGAGATCGATGCGGATGATCTTGCCGCGTGGGCGAAGGGGAGCTTCCCAGAGATCGGTGGGGGAAAGTTCGGATCCGATGACGAGAAGGATGTCGGAGGATTCGAGAAAGGCCCGGACCGGAGCCATATGAAGCGTCGTTCCCAGGCTCAAGGGATGCCTTTCATCGAGAATACCCTTGCCTGCACAGGTCGTCGCCAGGGGCGATCCGAGACGTTCGACCAGCGATGCCAGGGGTCCCGCAGCCCTTCGAGCTCCTCCGCCGGCGATGACGGCCACCTGGGAGGCTTCGCGAAGGAGGTCGACAGCCTCATCAAGGGGCGGAAGAGGCGGCGGGTACGTTTCGGCCAGGGGGCGCGGATCTTCGAAGGGAATCGCCCGGGAAAGGAGATCCAGGGGAATTTCGACGTGAACCGGACCGGGGCGGCCTTGAAGGCAGATTCTCCAGGCTCGGGAAAGGGCCGGAGCGATGTCGGAGAGGTCGGCCACGGAAAGGCTTTCCTTGCAGACGAGGCGGGCCATTCCCTGGGAATCGCGCAGTTCGTGGAGGAAACCCCTCCTCCCTCCGCCATAGGCCCGGGGAACGTCACTGGAAAGGACGAGAAGAGGGACCGAATCGTGATAGGCCTGAGCCATGGCCGTGAGGGCATTGGTCAGGCCCGGCCCGGTGATGAGAAGGGCGACGCCGGGTCGACCGGTGAGGCGGGCATAGCCGTCGGCGGCGAAGGCCGCTCCCTGTTCGTGGCGGGTGGCGATATGTCTGAGAGGGGAATCGAGAAGGGCATCGTAAAGATCGAGGTTGTGGATGCCGGGAATGCCGAAGACGACATCGGCGCCAAGGGTCTCCAGGGTTTTTACGGCCTGTGCCGCTCCTGTTCGTACGTTCATCCGATCACCTTTCCTTTGAGCATCAAACGGTTATGACGCCTGGATCAAAGAGCGCGCCGCCTGCAAGGCCCGACGCTCATAAAACAGAGAGGGGCAGGCCAGCATCAGTGGCATGCCCCTCTCGACAGGGACAGTTGAACTATGAACCCCACATTATCGACGGAACAAAGTTTAGCAAAAGGCTCTTGAATTGTCAAACGATAGCTCAACCGCGACAGGGTCCCCTACCGCAGGGCGCCGATGACGCCGTCAGTGGTGCCGTAGATGAGCGTCCCCTTCCAGAGGACGGGGCCGGCGACGATCTCGGCACCGGCATCGTAGCTCCAGAGCTCCCTGCCCGAGGCGACGTCGAGGGCATGGATCTTGCCGTCGGCACCGCCGAAGCAGACCTGCCCGCCGTCGACGGCGGGGTCGGAGAGGATGGCTCCCTCGGCGGAAAAGCGCCATAGGAGGCGCCCCCTGGCGGCCAGATCGAGGGCGTAGAGGCCGCCGCCGAAGGTCCCGAAAAAGGCCCGGTTGCCCGATAGGGCGACAGCCGTTGAAATGCCGTCGCCGACACAGGATTGCCAGAGAGGGATGACCTTGTGGACCTGCACGGCGTAGAGACAGCCGTCGGCGCTGCCGTAGTAGACGATGCCGTCACGATGGGAGGCCGTCACGTCGACGGGACCGCCGGTGGCACCGCCCCAGCTCTCCTTGCCCGTGGCGGCGTCGAGGGCCGAGAAGCGCCCTCCGTGACTGCCGACGAAGACGAGATCCCCTTCGGGAAGGGGCGTGGCCGAAAACCACCGGTCCGAGGCGAAGCGCCAGAGAGGCGTCCCCGTCGAGGCTCTGAAGGCCATGACGGTGCCGCCGAGATCCCCGACGTAGACGACGCCGCCCGAAGCGGCCGGTGAGGAGCGGAAGGACCAGTCGCCGCTGTATCGCCAGAGGGCCTTGCCCGTAGCGGCGTCGAGGCAGAAAAAGGTCCCCGAATCGGTTCCGACGTAGAGCCTGCCGTCAGCGAGAGCCGCAGAAGCGACGACGGACCCCTCCACCTGAGAGGCCCAGACCTTACGGCCCGTGGCGGCATCGAGGGCGTAGACCCAGCCGCCCTGGCTGCCCACGTAGAGCGTCGAACCGTCCAGGATGGGCGAGGCCGTGACGGCCCCTTCCGCATCGAAGGACCAGAGGGGCCGGCCGGTGACGGCCGGCCCCGGAGCGAAAAGCCCCGTCCGGCTGCTGTCGGCGCGATAGGCGGCCGCCTGTGCCGAGACGGCGAGAGCTGAAAGCGACAGGGCGATGGCGAGAACAAACAGTCCCTTGAAAACCTTCTTCACGAGAAGCACCTCCTTATGGTTATCTCTTTCCCCCTCAGCCCTTGCCCGGCCGGTCCGGGAGAGGGGTTTCCTCTCGGACATAGAGCGCGCCTCCTCCGCAGGGCTCGAAGAGGGCAACATCACCGTCGAAGGATGCCCGGAAGAGAGAGCAGGCCGCCTCGGCGGACCTACGATCACGCAGGAGAAGGGCTGCGGCCGTTCCCGAATGGGCCAGGGCGATGCCGAGAGAGCCGGGAAGGCCGAGCCCCCGCTCCAGAAGGGGCCACTCCGGGCGCGGCGCCAGGCCCTGCTGGGTCCGCGCCGAGAGGGTGGCACCCTGGGCGGCAAGGGCCGCATCTCCGGCCAAAAGCCCGCGACGCAGCAGGCCGTAAGCGCGGCGGTGCTCCGAAGCCCGCCGGCGGAGGCACTCCAGAAAGGAGGGATCGCGGCGGTAGGCCTCGGTGTCGAGGCCGCGGGGCGGGATGAGAGCTACGGCCACAAGAGGCGGCGGGGAGGGCAGTCGCTCGATCAGACGCCCCCGAAGATGATCGACGAGAGCCAGGCCGGGAAAGATGATGCCGTCGGAAGGCTCGACGGAGCAGCCCAGGGCGAAGATCTCCTCGTCGCTCCAGATCGCGGAGCCGAGGCGGGAGGCGGCCGCCAGGACGCCGCAGACGTCGACCGTCGACGAGGCCAGACCCTTTCCGATGGGCAGGGGGTTTTCCAGGCGGGCCCCCAGGGCGGAAAGACCCAGCCGTTCCCTGGCCAGGACAAGGGCCCGACCGGCCTTTGAAGGCAGAGGCTCCTTAAGGTCTTCGCCGACGAGAACCGTTCCCCTCCAGGGGACGACGAGGCTGACCAGCGCCTCCCCGTCGGGAAGAAGCCACCCCTGGACCCATTCGCCGACGGTTCCCGGCAAGGATACCTCCTGCCTCATCGTTCGAAACAGGCGACGACGACGGTATGGTCCGACGGCCTCTCCCAGCCGCGGGGCTCACGGTCAGCATAGCAGTCGACGGAGCGTTCGGCCAGATCGGGCGTGGCCAGGACGTGATCGATGCGCCAGCCGATGTTTCGCTCCAGAGCGTTCTTGATCCGGTAATCCCAGAAGGAGAACTCCCCCGGGCCGGGACGGTGGCGGCGGAAGACGTCGACGAAGCGCCCCTCGACGACCTCGGCGTAGAGCTCCCGGATGGAGAGGTGAAAGCAGACGTGGTCTTTCTTGTTGGCCGGGTGGGTCACATCGTCCTCGGTGGGAGCCACGTTGAGATCGCCCACCCAGAGGAGGGGGCCACCATGAGCCAGATCTCTGTCGAAGAGGGCCGCCAGGCGCCGGAGAAAGGCCTTCTTGTATTCGAAGTCCGGGTGGTCGATGCTCTTGCCCTGAGGAACATAGGTGTTGACGACTACAAGATCGCCGAAGCGGGCCCGGATGAGGCGGGGACCGTCATCGGGATCAAGGCCGTCGTCGAAACCGCAGGAAACCTCATCCGGCTCCGACCGGCTGGCCAGGGCCACGCCGCTGTAGGCCTTCTGCCCCCGGAAGACCACCCGGTAGCCGAGATCGGCGAAGGCCTCGACGGGAAAGTCCTCATCGACGACTTTCGTCTCCTGGAGGCAGAGAATATCGACGGGGTTCGCGGGAAGCCACCGCTCCAGAACGGGAAGCCGGGAGCGGACGGAATTGACGTTGAAGGTCGCCACGGAAAAACGGGCCAAAAAATCCGCCTCCTTCAGGGCAATTTTTTTGTCTAAAGGGGATAATAGCATCCTCACTGCCTATATAATAAAATGTCTCTCGATTTTTGGAAGCGTCACGCTCTCGAGTGATCCGGCATCGCACCGAGTGCAGGAAGGGCTCGGCGCGGACCGCGGGGCGCCCGCAGCCCGGGTGGGCCGCTGCGTCGTCACGAACGGCGGGAACCGCTTCGTTTATAGCACCTCGGAAGAGACGAGAATCGGAGAGATCGAGATGACGTGATCCCTTCGGCGCCTGGGCCGGTCATGGCCGGCCTGAGGCGCACTTTTTCTTGGTCCGTTCTTGATTCCTGACGATTTCGACAAGGAGGCCTTGCCATGACGGAGAGACTGGAAAAAACCGTCTTTGCCAAGCTGGAGACCCAGGGAGACACCCCTCTTCTCTGGTGGAGGGGCGACTGGTGGAACGCCCCACGCTTCATCGACCTGATTCAATCCTGTCGGGAGACGTTGGAAAGAGGGAGGTTTCAAAAGGGACAGCGGCTGGCCTTCATGCTGCCCAACTCGCCCCTGGCCATCGCCCTCTCGCTGGCGGCCTGGAGCCTGGGCGGATCCGTCGTCCCTCTCAATCCGCTGGGAGGACGGGAGGCGATCGCCTCGACGCTGACGCTCCTGGAACCCTCGGCGCTGATCCTCCCCGATTATGCCTCCGATCAGCTACCTCTTTTCGAACCGCTGGGCCTCCCGGCTTTCGCCGCTTCCATCGACAGCCCCCTGCCGGAGATCCGCTGCCGGGAGACCTCCCTCGACGAAGCCGAGCTAGCCGTCATCTACTGCACTTCAGGAACGACGGGGCGCCCCAAGGCCGTCCCCCTGAGTCACGGCAATCTGAAAAACAACATCGAGACGGCCCTGACCTTCATCGATGCGCTGGGGCCCGATGAGACCCTTCTCAACGCCCTGCCCAATTTCCATTCCTTAGGCTTCGGCCTCTGCTCCATTCTCCCCCTCGTCGCGGGCTATCGGGAGGTCGTCCTCCCCTCCTTCCTCCCCGTGGCGGAGACGGTGGCGGCCCTCGAAGCGGCACGGTGCACCGTCATCATCGCCGTACCGACGATGATTTCCCTCCTCTGCTCCGCCGCCGCCCGTCAGGGAAGGGCCCCCGAAAGCCTGCGGACCCTCCTCGTCGGCGGCGACAAGGTGCCGGTCGGCCTGGATGAAAAGGCCCGGACCCACCTGAGGCTGCCCATCCTGGAAGGGTACGGGCTGACGGAGTGCTCTCCCCTGGTGGCCGTCAACACCAGCTACGCCGAGCGCCGTCTCGGCACGGTCGGCCCGGTCATCCCCGGCTACAGCTACGAAATCCGCAACGACGAGGGGGAGGTGCTGCCCGAAGGAGGCGAGGGCGTCCTCTGGGTGAAGGGCCCCTCCGTCATGGCCGGCTATTACCGGAGCCCCGAAGAGACGGCCGGACGCTTCCAGGAGGGATGGCTCAACACGGGCGACGTGGCCCGCCTTGACGACGGCTACCTCACCATCCTCGACAGGGCGACGGACATGATCATCGTCGGCGGCTTCAACGTCTACCCCCAGGAGGTCGAGTCGGTCCTGACCCAGCACCCCGCTGTCCGGGAGGCCTCAGTCATCGGGAGTCCCAACGCCACCAGCGGCGAGGTGCCCAAGGCCTTCGTCGTCCTTCAGGACGGCATCGAGCGTCCCGACATGCGCGAGCTGCTCCGCTTCTGCCGCGGGCGGCTGGCCCATTTCAAAATTCCCCGCAAGATCGAGTTCGTCGAAGAGCTGCCCCGCTCCCCCCTGGGCAAGGTGCTCCGTCGGGTTCTCCGCGACCGGGAGAGGAAAAGCTCCGGAAACGGCAGAAGCTGAACCTGCTTTTTTTGATGGAATGGCAGGAGACGGGTAGAATGGTCTCAAGCGACAGAGCATCAAAAACGGAGGAGAGCTCTATGGAAGAACGGACACAGCAGGGAGGCAGCTTCATCGAACAGATCATCCGTGACGATCTGGAGTCGGGGCGGGTGTCCAAGATCATCACCCGCTTCCCCCCGGAACCTAACGGCTACCTTCACATCGGACACGCCAAATCGATCTGTCTCAATTTCGGGCTGGCCGAACAGTTCGCCGGCGAATGCAATCTCCGCTTCGACGACACCAATCCCACCAAGGAGGAGACGGAGTACGTCGAGTCCATCAAAAAGGACGTGAGCTGGCTCGGCTTCCGCTGGGCCAAGCTGTGCTTCGCCTCGGACTATTTCGAACAGTTCCATCGGTGGGCCCTTGAGCTGATCGAGGCCGGCAAGGCCTACGTCGACGACCAGAGCGCCGAGGAGATCCGCAGGACTCGGGGAACGCTGACGGAACCGGGCAAGGATTCCCCCTGGAGGAACCGGTCCGTCGAGGAGAACCTCGACCTCTTCCGACGCATGAAAGAGGGGGAGTTCGACGAGGGGGAGCGCGTCCTCCGGGCCAGGATCGACATGGGCCACCCCAATCTCAACATGCGGGACCCCGTCATGTACCGCATCCTGAAGCAGAGCCACCACCGCACCGGCGACGGCTGGTGCATCTATCCCATGTACGACTTCGCCCACGGCTACGAGGACGCCATCGAGGGCGTGACGCATTCGATCTGCACTCTTGAGTTCGCCGACCATCGCCCCCTTTACGACTGGTTCATCGAGAACGTCTCCGCCCCCTCCCGGCCGCACCAGTACGAGTTCGCCCGACTCAATCTGAGTTACACCGTCATGAGCAAGCGCAGGCTGCTCCAGCTCGTGAACGAAGGCTACGTCTCGGGATGGGACGATCCCCGCATGCCGACGATCAGCGGCCTCCGCCGCCGCGGCTACACCCCGTCGGCCATCCGGCGCTTCTGCAGCGAGATCGGCGTCTCCAAGGCCAACAGCCTCGTCGACATCGAGTTCCTCAACTTCTGCATCCGCGAGGAGCTCAACCGCGACGCCGACCGAGTCATGGCCGTCCTTGACCCCCTCAAGATCGTCATCGAAAACTACCCCGAAGGGAAGGTCGAGGAGCTTGAGGCCCTCGACAACCCCGAGGCCGCAGAGGCGACGCACCGCAGGATCCCCTTCTGCCGGGAGATCTACATCGAACGGGACGACTTCATGGAAAACCCGCCGAAGAAGTTCTTCCGCCTCTCGCCGGGCAGCGAGGTGCGCCTCAAACACGCCTACCTCGTCACCTGCACCGACGTGATCCGTGACGCCTCGGGCGAAATCGCCGAGCTCCGCTGCCGCTACGACCCGGAGAGTCGAGGAGGAGAGGCCCCTGACGGCCGCAAGGTCCGGGGGACCCTTCACTGGGTTTCGGCCCCTCATGCCGTCAGAGCCGAAGTCCGGCTCTACGACCACCTCTTCACCCTGAAGGACATGGACACCATGGAGGAGGGCAAGGACTACCGGGACTACCTCAACGCCGATTCCCTCAAGGTCGTCTCGGCCCTCGTCGAGCCCGGGCTGGCAACGGCACGGCAGGGCGACCGTTTACAGTTCCTCCGCCACGGCTATTTCCGCGTCGATGACGACAGCCGCCCCGACCATCTCGTTTTCAACCGGACCGTCTCCCTCAAAGACAGTTGGGGCAAGGTTCTGAAAAAAGGCTGACCCCCGTCCGGAGCTGCCCGACACGAGCCGCCGAGGCATTCCCGTAAGAAAGTCTCGGCGGTGCCTTGCGGCAGGTGAAGACTTTTGAGGAGACAGCCATGGGACGTGTCGCGACGGCCAACCTGAAGGAGGGCATGACTCTCGCTGAAGACCTGAAGGATTCGGCGGGTCGTTTCGTGCTTCCCCGGGGTGCGGCCCTGACGGCCAAACAGATCCGCATGCTCAAGATCTGGGGCATCTTCTCCGCCGAGATCGAGGGAAGCGACGACGAGCGGATCGAAGAGGAACGCCGCGCTTCAGAAGCGATACGCCGTCAGGCCGAAGCCTTCCTTGAAACCCTTTTCCCCGCTCCCCGGAGGGGCCATCCCGTCATGGCCGAGCTCTTCAGGGTCTGCAGCGGCCGCCTCGCCGCCCGGATGGAATCGGGCTTCCGACCGGACCCGATCTCCTTTGAAAGCGGCAGCCTCGACACCCTGCGCCGCCATCGGCCCGGCCTGACTCCGGACGGGCTGATCCGGGGAGAGATCCGTCTGGCCTCCTTCCCCGACATCTACTTCAAGATCCGAGAGCTCCTGGAGACGCCCTATGCCTCGGCCGTCCACCTCGCCGAGGTCGTCGGCAAGGATCCGAGCCTTTCGGCGCGCCTGCTGCGGCTTGTCAACAGCTCCTTCTACGGCTTTCCCCAACCCATCGAATCCATTCCCCGGGCCATCGCCATCATCGGAACGACGGAGCTCTCCAATCTGGCTCTGGCCGCTTCGACGATGAGTGTCTTCCGGGACGTCCCCTCCGAATACGTGAGCATGAGACCCTTCTGGGAACATGCCGTGGCCTGCGGTGTCTTCTCCCGCCTCCTCGTCCCCTCGCGCGAGGTCCGGCAGGAGGAGCGATTCTTTCTGGCGGGCCTCTTTCATGATCTGGGAAGACTCGTTCTCTACCGACGCCTCCCCCGGGAGATGACCGGTGCCCTGCGCCTTTCGAGGCGTCTCCGGATCCCCCTTCATGAGGCGGAGCGGGATCTTTTCGGCTTCGACCACGCCGCACTGGGCCGTACCCTGCTGGCGTCATGGCGCATCCCCGACCCGATACCCGATCTGGTGGGTTTCCACCACAATTTTGCGGAAACGACGGCGCCCGACGGAGCGGCCCGGCTCCATGTCGCCGACATCCTCTCGATCGCCCTGCAGATCGGCACCAGCGGTTCCCTTTTCGTCCCACCCCTCGAGAGGGGGGCCTGGGAAAGCCTCGGCCTCGAAGTGGAGGCCCTTCAGGGAATCATCACCCAGGGAGAGCGCCAGATCGCGGAAATCGTGAACGTCTTCTTCGGAGGCGAAGGAACATCATGAACGGCCGAGAGAAGCCCCGCCTCGAAGAGGAGATCGCCCTCCTCCGCCGGGAACGGATCCAGGCGTCCCGGATCATCGAGGCGGCAATCAACGAGGCCTTCCTCATGCCGCGCCTCGACGAGATCCCCTCCGTCGAAACCCTTCTGGAGGAGACGTCCCGCAAGGTCCGAAGCCTCATCCCCTTCAAAGCCACGACCTTCTGGCTCGTCGCGTCCGACGGCCTTGACTTCCGCCCCGCCCTCTCCACCCCTCCGACCTGGGAACCCTTCATCGCCGCGGAGACGGAGGCCCTCATCGACGACGGCACCGTCGCCTGGGCCCTGAGACGGAATACGGCCGTCATCGTCTCCTCCCGGAAGGGGCGTGAAAACCTCCTTCTCCAGGGGCTCATCACTCCCGATCGGGCCCTGGGGCTCTTCGCCGCCGTCCTCGACGAGGACCCCGCCCTCCTTTCCGACCTGGGCCGGACCTTTCTGACGGTGACGCTGACCCTGACGGCCTCGACACTTCACAATCTGGAACTCTACCGCCTGGTGAGCGACCTCAACGACGAGCTGAAGCTCAAGGTCGGCCACCTTGAGGCGACGGAGCGGGAGCGTGCGGCCTACCGGCTTCGACTGGAACAGAAAGTGTCGGAAAAGGCCGAAGAGAACCGCGCCAAAAACCTCTTCATCGCCAATGTGAGCCACGAAATGCGCAGCCCCCTCAACGGCGTGCTGGGCATGGCCGAACTCCTCGCCGACGGGACCCTGGGCAAGGAGGAGCGGGAGCAGGTCGAGACGATCCGCAGCGAGGCCCGCTCCCTCCTGCGCCTCATCAACGACGTCCTCGACTTCTCCAAGCTCGAGGCGTCACGGATGGAGCTGGAATCCAGTCCCTTCAGCCTGAGGGAGCTTCTGACCGAACTCGAGTCGAGCCTCTCTCCCAGGGCGTCCCGGAAAAGCCTCGCCTTCCGCCTCGACATCCCTGACGAGATCCCCGACGACATCGTCGGAGACCGGGGCAGGCTCCGCCAGGTCCTGATCAACCTGGCCGACAACGCCCTCAAGTTCACCGAGGCCGGCGAAATCGGGATCGCCGTCGCCGGAGAAGGAAAGAGGTCGGGGAAGGCCTGGGTCCGTTTCACCGTCTGGGATACGGGCATCGGCATCTCCGAAGGGCAGAAAAATCGCCTCTTCCGGGACTTCTCCCAGGTAGACGCCGCCACGACGCGCCGCTACGGCGGCACCGGCCTGGGGCTGGCCATCTCGAAACGTCTCGTCTCCCTCATGGGAGGCTCCATCGACTGCGCCAGCGCCACCGGCGAAGGCTCCCGCTTCTTCTTCACCATCCCCTTCAGCCTTCCCGAGGGACCCTCGGGAAGGGGGGCGCAAAACCCTCCGGCAATCACCTTCTCCCGCTTCCCGGGAGCGCGAATCCTCATCGTCGACGACAACGCCGTCAACCGCCGCGTCGCCGAGGCCCTGACGAAAAAGCTGGGGCTTTTCCCCCAGACCGCCGCCTCGGCCCGGGAGGCCCTCGACCGGCTCGGCCATGAGCCCTTCGACCTGATCCTCATGGATATCCAGATGCCCGAAATGGACGGCCTCGAGACGACGCGACGCATCAGAAGCTCCCCCTGCGCCTCCCTTCGGGGGATCCCGATCATCGCCCTTACGGCGGGAGCCTTCGAGGGGGACCGCAAGGGCTGCCTCGAAGCCGGCATGGACGACTACCTGGCCAAGCCGATCCTTCCCGAGACGCTGCGGCAGACGATCGACGACACGCTCTCCGCACGGGGACAAAGACAACTTCCGGAAGGAACGCCCCCGATCGACATGGCCCTCCTGAGAAGAAGGATGGGAGGCGACGACAACTTCTGCCTCGAAATCGCGTCCACCTTCGTCTTTGATCTGGCCGAGCGTCTGGCGGAAGGTCTCGAAGCCCTGGAGGCCCGCGATCTGAAGCGGCTTCGGCGGGTGGCCCACACCTTGAAGGGAGCGGCGGCCAACAGCGCCGCCTCTTCGATCGAGGAAAAAGCGATCGAACTGGAAAACCGCTGCCGTGCCGGCGATCTGGAGGGAGTCCGGCTGGCATCGCAGCGGCTGGAGCAGGAAAGCCGCCTCCTGCTGCAATGGTGGCAAGAGGCAAATCCGGGAGGGGAAAAAAGTGGAAGTCCTCGTCGCTGAAGACGACAGAACGACACGCTTCATGGTCGCCTCGCTTCTGAAACAGTGGGGCTACGACGTTGTGACGGCCGAGACGGGAGAAGAGGCCTGGAAGATCCTTCAGGAGGAAGAGGCCCCTCCTCTGGCCGTGATCGACTGGATCATGCCCGGAATGGAGGGGCCTGAAATCTGCCGCCGCCTGCGGTGGAACCCGGAGGAACGCTACCGTTACGTCATCCTTCTCACCGTCCAGGGCGATCCGGCGAGCGTCGTCGCCGGCCTGGAGGCCGGAGCCGACGACTACATCACCAAGCCCTTCGACGCCCAGGAGCTCAAGATGCGCGTCCAGGCGGGTCGTCGGATTCTGGAACTTCAGAGCCGGCTCCGCCACCAGGCCGCTCACGACGGCCTCACGGGGCTCCTCAACCGGGGGGCGATCCTGGCCCGCCTCGACAAGGAGATCTCCCGCTCCTGTCGCCTCGCATCACCTCTAGCCGTCGCCATGGTCGACCTGGATGACTTCAAGAAACTGAACGACACCTACGGTCACCTGCCGGGAGACGTCGTCCTCCACGAAACGGCACGGCGCATAACAGCGGCGCTACGCGACTACGACGAGGTCGGCCGTTACGGCGGCGAGGAGTTTCTTGTCATTCTCCCGGGCGTCGCCGACGAGGCACGGGAGATTCTCGAACGGGTCCGCCGAGCCGTCGCCGATGAGCCGATCCTCTCGGGGGGACTCCGCCTGAACGTCACGGCCAGCCTCGGAGGCGCCGCCTTCAACGGTTCGGAAAGCCCGGAGAGCCTCCTCCGTCGCGCCGACGAGGCTCTCTATCGGGCCAAGAGATCGGGCAAAAACCGGGTCTGCTTCGGCTGAAGAGAAACCTTGAAAAGGTCACGCCAAAGCTTTTTCCCTGTTTTGCATGCCTTCCAGAACGACGAGGAGGTGCAGCAAAAACAGGAGGATGCACCCGTTGGCGGCGAGGATCACGCCGACAACCATCCCCGGGATAAGCCTGGAAACGAGCATCGACGTGCCGAAGAGGATCGACAGAAGATTCATGGTCAATTGAGTCGCGTACAGACTGACCAGGATCCGAGGGAGAGGCTCCCGCGGACGTTCCGGTTTTTTCAGCAAGGGGGCGGCAATTCTCCAGACGCCGAGGATGCCTCCCAGGATGTTCAAAACGCCCACGAGGACCGTAAGACCGGGCACTAAAACTCCCGGAACAATGCACGACACGATTCCAAGCGCCGCAAAGAAAAGACCGGACAGAACGACAAGCCGGGAGCGGGTGAAGGAGCCGATCGGGGTGCTCCCGAACGCGAGCATCTGAATGGAGAAAATAATCATCAGAAGCCCGAGCTGAGCGCTCCCGGAGAAGGGAAGGGCGCCTAAGGTGACAGGAACCAGCAGCACCCCCAGGATCAGCATGAAAAAACCCGTCATCATGATCATGGCCTTGTCAGGCGCAAGGCCCGTGTCCATGTCAAAAGATTTTTTCGCCTGGGGGTAGTCCCTGTAGATTTTTTGAAGAACGACAGCAAGGTAGAGGATCGATATCCCGTGGAGCAGCACCACCGCCGCCGTCATCCGGACGAGCAGCGAAGAATGCGTCCAGGCGAGCACGCCGACCAGAATCGACAGCAGATAGACGGATCCGCATCCCAAAATGAGATGCCTGAAAATACCTCCGTATTTTATCCAGGCCCGGAGCTTTTCTTTGGCAAAAAGCATCTGCAACAGAAGGGCCAGGCCGCCAGGCCCGAAACAGATCGACAGAAGAACGCGAGGGGCATCGACAAAAATACCCGGGATAAAACACGTGACGATTCCGACAGCCGCGATGGCCGCCCCGACAACAAGCAGCGGCTTCGACCGGGACCTGTCTCCAAAGGGAGTTTTCCCGAGCATGACGATCTGCAGGGCGAAGATGAACAGGAGCAGCCCGTACAAGCCGTTCTCATAATAAGGAATCATTCCCGCCGATACCGGAAAAAACAAAACCCCGGCAATAAGCATCGTCATTCCGACAACCAGCAGAATAACCACATCAAGGGAGAGATCCGCCTTGTCCAATAACGTATGTTCTGCCATGCGGACGTGCCTTTCTGAGCCGTAAGATGCCCTGGGTTCAAAGTCGGGGCCGCCAGGTCCTAACAATAGGTCCCCTTGGTACGGTAATTCTCGCGGCGTTCCGCGGCCAGTTTGAACATCTGCTGATCGAATTCCTCTCTGTCGCTTCTGTAAAGAGCGCTGATGTCCCGCGCCGTCTGCGGAAAGGCGATGACCAGAGATTTTTTCTCGACCTCGTCGAGAATGTAGTCGACGGCTTCATCCACGCTGATCGCGTCGGCCGGGGGCGTTATCTCTGCGAAGATGGCCGTTCTGACGTTGCCCGGACAGAAGACGCTGAACTGAAGGCCCTCGGCGTTCAGCTCGTACTGGAGGCTCTCCGTCATGGAGATCACCGCGCTCTTGCTCGCGGTATACACGGCCTGATAGGGGATCGGCACGAGCCCCGCCACAGAGGCGGTGTTCACGATGTGACCGGCTCCCTGCTCCCGCATGATGGGTATCGCGGTGTAGGTGCCGTGAACGACGCCCATCACGTTCAGGTCGACAATGAATCTCCAGATGTCGAAGGTGATCTGTTCCGTCGGAAGCGTCATGCCCATGCCAGCGTTGTTGAAGACGAAATCGAGGTGGCCGTCGGAGGCTTTGGCGGCGCCGATCAGCTCCGCAACCTGATCAAGCCGGGTGACATCGGTGAGCATGGGAAAAACCCTGTCCGGGTACTGGTGACTCAGCCGCTCCGATTCCCTCGTAAGGTTTTCCGCCTTCACGTCGCCCATGAAGACGGCCTTGGCTCCCCGCGCAAGCAGATGCTCGGTCAATCCCAGGCCGATGCCCGAGGCGGCACCGGTCACGACGGCTACCTTGCCTTTGAAATATCCGACCATCACAAAGCCCTCCTTTTACGGTAGACGTCTGGAGTCGCCGACGTTGAGCCGGGACGTGCCCTTCATCATCGCCGCCCCCGTGTATTTCAGCAGGGGCAACCCCGCCAACGCGTCGATGATGTAGAACTGAAGCGGATGCTGAGCCTGGGTGAGCCGCGTCCATCGGATTTCGCCCTCGCCGGTCCAGATCTGATCGGCCGTCATCTCCTGCGGGTAGAGCGTCGCGTGGCTCAAGGCCGCGCCGCCCTTGCCGAGGTTGGGCAGGTAGCGCCACCCGAAGTAGTTGATCCCGGGGTGCTCGTTCTTCTTCTCGATGTCTTTTTCGCTGAGGGCACCTTGCTTGCGGAATTCGAGGGACAGGAACTGATGCGTCTCGTAGCTCGCGCCGGTATGCCAGCGATCCCCGACATGGCGTTCAACGGGGATGTCGGCGAAAATCTTCGGCATGCCGTCCTCCTCGCGCCCCCCGATAATGGGGCAGGCCTTGTTCTCCCAGATGACGAGCACGTATTCGCCGAGAAGCCCCTCGTCGTTGCCCCGGTACCGGGCCGGCACGCTCGCCTGGATGAGCCGGTACTCGCCGCCCGCCATCCAGTCCACCTCGCGGCAGTTCGCGTACTGCACGTTCACCAGCGGTTCCAGGAGGTCGAAGTCCTCCGGAAGAAGCTGAAGCAGCGCCTCCTCTTCGGTCTCGTACTGCACGGAGATGATGGTCATGTCCCCGTAGACGGTCCGCACCGGGTAAAAAGGGCTGCCCCCGAAGTGCACGGGCATTTTGTAGACGTGATCCTCTTTGAGTCTGAACTTTCCCTGCATCTTCCTTCCTCCTCGGCATTCCCCAAAAAGCATCTTTTTTCGCCCTGCGCCGTCAAGCGCCCGCGCTGAGAAGACTTCTTCGCTCTTTTTCCGAACCGTTCTTTTCGACCGAGAGGCTTCAAGGGAAGTCCGTTCCGTGAGATGGAGAAGGCGTCGCCGTGGAACCGCTATCCGCTCCCATCCGTTCTCCGCCGGGTCGTTCTTCGGGCGAGAAGACGGGACAGAGACGGCACCAGGAGCCCGACACCCGGCAGAAAGGACGACGGCAGGCGAGGGAGGAAGCCGATCCTCCCCAAAAGAAAGCCGGCCGCTATCGACCCTCCCAGCGTCCTCCAGGGATGACGCCGGATCGAATCCAGAGGATCGGCCTCGCGGGCGGCTTCAAGGAAGCGCGCCTTGGCCTGGTCCGCCTCTAGCTGCGTGCATCTCTGCGGGCGATCCACCACAGCACCCCTCCCGAAAGGAGAAAGGCGGCCCCCGAAGCGCCCGAGGCGGCCAGGGGCCCCCAGTGGCGCGAGAGAAGGAGATAGAGCCCCTTTCCCATGAAGGCCACCCCCAGGGCGGCGCAGAAGAGCGCCAGCAGGACGAGGGCCACGCCCCCGGCCGCCTCCACCGCTCTGCGGCGGAGGAGCCGGGCCTCGGCCTCCAGGAGGTCGCAGAAGGTCACCACCAGGCGGGCCAGGGACTCCATCTTATTTCCGCCGCGTCAGGGCTCCCAGGAGGAGTCCCGCTCCGAAGGCCAGGGCCGCCGTGGTCAGGGGGGATTCCCGTCCCGACTGAGCCACCTCTTTCATGCCCCGGTTCCAGAGGGCCGTCATGCGCCGCCCCGCCTCTTCCAGAAGATCTTCGACGCGATCGGCTTCCGGTCCGGATATCCGCTGTCTTGCCTCCTGCTCCACGAGGTTTCGGAGCGCCGCCACCTCCTCCGCAAGTGTCTCCAATCGGGCCGCGAGCTCCCCTTCCCGCTCCTCGGGGGTCCTCGTCTCCGCCATGAAAGCCCCCTCCTTTTTCTGCAAGGATACTTTCTTTATTCATTCTAGCATTTCAAGGAGCTGCCGTTTCCTTTCCGGAGTCGGGAAAACCGGGGCGGCTCTCTCAGATGAAGCGGATCGTCGTTCTCTTGAGGTGTTTTTCCTCCAGAAGACGGGCGATGGAGCGGACGATGCTGCGGCGCATCTCCAGCTCCGTGGGCAGGGAGGGGTCCTGGTGAGCCTCGTTGATGCGGGTTCCGACAACGAAGTCGATGACGTCGCTTTCGAGGAGAAGGTTGACGAGACGTACGGCGCCGCTGTCTTCCGCCGGCGGGAGGCCCTCTTCAAGGTAGCGGCAGCTCCGCGTCAGCGTGAGAATCCCCTCGGTGACGAGATCGACGCCCTCCATGACGGCGACGGGCGGCAGACCGCCTCGGGGAGCGTTCAGGTCCGTTTCGATGGGGCGATCCAGTTCACGGGCGACGATATCGGCCGTCGTTCCGCCGCAGAGAACCTTTTTCCCCTCGAAGCCGTCGAGAAGGTGAGCGTACTCGCCGTCCCGCTCGCGGGCGAAGGGAGGGCCCGTCAGAAGCAGGAGGCGGCGGGGAGAGCGGAAGTACATGACGGCGCAGGTGATGTCGTCACCGGCCTTGCCGTCCGGCTCGCGGCTGAAGGCGCCGTCCACGACGGCCCGTGCCAGCCGCCGTGCCGAAATCCGTGGATTTCTGGCCGTCTCCCGCAGGAGGAGATCGGCGCACCCTTCCTCGCGCCATCCCAGGGGGGTCGGCCAGGAGCCCATGCCCGCCTGGGTGACGCCGTCGGAAAAGAGGACGATACGATCCTCGGGACGGGTGACGATTTCGCTGAGGTAGATCTTCCGATTGCGCCACTTGGGCGACGACATGCGACGTTTCTCGGCGGGAAGGACGGCGCCGTCACGGATGAGAAGGAAGCCGGGGTTGTCCATCTCGATGATTTTCGTCCAGCCGTGGAGAACGGAGTCGACGATGGTGAAGGTGGCATAGCTAATGCGGCGGACGCTGCAGACGGGGAGGGCTTCCATCATGATCTCGGCGGAATGGAGAAACTCCATGTTGCTCGCCACGAAGCGCAGCGCCATGGTCGCCGTCATGGACGAGAGGATGTTGGCCTTGACGCCGCTCCCCAATCCGTCGGAGAGGACGGAGAGGACGCGGTTTTCCTCCTGGATTTTGCGGGAAAAGAAGCTGTCGCCACAGATCCGCTCCCCCTCCTTGACGCGCTGGGCGCAGCCGACCTCCAGAAAGAGGGAGTCCGTCGTCAACGGTCTTCTCCTCCTTCGTCGCCGTAACCTTCGGCGATGGAGCGCAGAAGAATCTCCGTCTCGGCCATGTGTTCGCCGAGGCGGCAGGCGATCTCCTGAACCGTCGAGAGGTTCTTGCGGATGACCTCGTTGGCCCGCTGGGCGATCTGGTCCCGCTTGATTTCGCGGCGGGTCACGTCGAGGATGACGGCCCCCACGGTCTGTCCCGGATCGATGGTGAAGATCGTGACGTCGAAAAGGAGATCGCCGTGACGGAGGTGGTCGAAATGGATGTCCTTGCCGGTCTCCAGGGCGATCCTGAAAAGATGGGAGAAGGGAAGGACCTTGGCCAGCCGGCACCCCTTGAGGCCGGGGTAGATCTCGTAGACGAGAAGCGTCTCCTTGCCGAAGAGTTCGGCGAAGCGTCTGTTGCATTCGTCAATCTCCAGATCGGCATCGACGATGACGACGCCCGCCGGCAGGCAGCGCAGCAGGGCATTGGCTTTCTTCTGGGCCTGTTTTCTCATGTGGGAGACGCACATCGTCGGCTCGGCACGACCCATAATCAGCGCCCGGGCGAAGGCGCGGCAGCTGTCGTAACCGCAGCCGCCGCAGTTGAGCTCGTCTTCGGAAGCGAATTTGCCGACCTGGGCCAGAGCCTCGGCGATCTCCCTTTCGGAAATGTCCACCGACTTGACGGCGCAGGAAGGGTAGTCCAGCTCGGGGATCCGCCAAAAGGGCCGCCTGATGGGGAGGGGCGGCATTTCGGCGAAGGCCTCCACGCGGGACCGGTGAAGCAGGGCCGGCTCCTCCCTGTTGGAACAGGGGCCGTTGATGCAGCCGCCGGGACAGGCGAGGCACTCCACGAAAACGGGGTGGGGGAGCTCCTCCGGCCGCAGCCCCTTGAGAAAGCGGTCCATGTTTTCCAGCCCCGTGATCGAAAAAAGACGCACTCCCTCCAGGCCGCCATGGGCCCGGATCGTCTCGTTCATCCCTCCCTCGATGGGATAGAGGGCCCCCTCTTCCGAAGGTTCGGGGAGAAAACGGTCCTCAGGGCCAGGCTGAAGGTCGTCGAAGGAGATCGACTCCTCTTCGAGCCACCGGCGCAGGTCGTCGAAGGTCAGCACTCCCTCGACCAGCTCGGGGTGACTGTCGCTCTCGCTCTTCTTGGCGATGCAGGGACCGAAGAAGACGACGGCCGTCCCTTCGCCGTAGCGCTCCTTGAGAAGGGCGGCATGGGCCAGAAGAGGAGAGGGAAGGGGCAGGAGAGAGGAGGCCAGTCGCGGCAGATACTTTTCCACATAGGCCACGGCGCTGGGACAGGCCGTGGAAAGGTAGAGGCCGGGCGCAGCCGAGGCAAGGCGTCTCGCCAGAGCGGCGCTCACCTCCTGAGCCCCCAGGGCCGTCTCGCTCACCCTGTCGAAGCCGAGGGCTTTCAGGGCCGCCACGATCTTCTGCGGGGAAAGACCGGGAAAATCAGCGACCCACGAAGGAGCCAGAGAGACGCAGACGAAGCGGCCCTCATCGAGCAGAGCCCTGACCCTGGAACGATCGTCACGGATCTTTTTCGCCCCCACGGGACAGACCTCGACGCAAGTGCCGCAGGCCACGCAGAGGTCGGGAACCACCATGGCATGACCGCCCTCGACCCGTATGGCCTTGACGGGGCAGGCCCGGAGACACTTGTAGCAGTCCTGACAGTCGTTGCGGGTCGTGAAAACGGGATAGAGGGCTTCCATCTCAGAGACCGTCCTTCCCGTTCAACACCTCGTCCAAAATCCTTTCGAGGTCTTCGGCGGCGACCCGGTGATAGAGACGATCGCCGATGCGGAGATTCGGCCCCTCCGTGCAACATCCTTCACAGCGGCTGCCTCGGAGCTCCACCTCTCCCTGAAGGTTTCTATCTTCGATAAGGCGCTCCAGCACCTCCAGGCTGACGCCGTTGCCGCGGGCAAAGCAGGAACTCCCCATGCAGAGAGTGATAGAGAGGCTTTTTTTCATGCCTCGACCTCCTCCATCCGTTTGAGAATTTTATAACTACTTGGCCCCGTTCTGTCAACGCCTTCACAAAAGGCCGGAGTTGCCCCGATGGCAACATCGAGGGGCCTTGGGCTTGCTCAAGAGCCCTTTTCAGGTGAGAATGCCCTTGCAGGCCCGACATTGGGGCCACAGGCAAGGAGGCGAAATGGGCATGAAGTCACCGAAAGGCCCGATCAAGGGCGTCATCTTCGATCTCGACGGCACCCTCGTCGACAGCGAACCCAACTACATGGAGGCCGACCGGCGCCTGATGGCTCACTACGGCATCACCTTCACGGAGGAGATGAAGCAACGCTACGTGGGCTACGGCAACGCCAGGATGATGGAGGAGATCCAGGAGGCCTTCCGGCTCCCTGACGATGCGGCGACACTTCTGGTGAAGAAAAACGCGATCTACATGGAGCTCGCCCGAAAAAAGACCCCCCTCTTCCCCGAAATGGCCGCGCTTCTGCCCCGCCTTCGGGAGAGAGGACTTTCCCTGGCCGTCGCTTCGGGATCGTCTCCCAAGGTGATCGAGGAGGTCCTCGCCCAGGTCGGCATCCTCTCTTCCTTCGAGGCTCTCGTCTCCTCCGAGGAGGTAAAACAGCCCAAGCCGGAGCCGGACATCTTCATCGAGGCCGCTTCGCGGCTCGGTCTCGAACCGGAGTCTCTCGTCGTCGTCGAGGACTCGTCCCACGGCGTCGAGGCGGCTTTTCGGGCGGGAATGCCCGTCGTGGCCATCCCGACCCTTCTGCCCGTCAGCGACGAGGTTTTTTTCAAGGCCGACCTGTTCTTCGAGGAAGGCATGAGAGCGTTCACCGCCCGGGCCTTCCTCGATTGGCTCGACAGCGCCGGATCCTGAGGCGCCGATCCATGCCCCCTTGTCCGGCGGCACGACCGGGGAAGGTGACGACCGTTGAAACCGGATAACTCCAAAGCTTTCCAATTTGTCCTGCTCCTCGGAGCTGTAAGCCTTTTTTCCGATATGACCTACGAAGGCGCGAGGAGCGTCACGGGTCCCTTCCTCGGCTCTCTCGGGGCCAGCGCCGTCGCGGTTGGGATCGTCTCCGGCTTCGGCGAGTTCGTCGGCTACGCCCTCAGGCTCCTCTCGGGCCATATCAGCGACAGGACAAAACGCTACTGGCTCCTCACGGGTGTAGGCTACGTCGTGAATCTCCTGGCGATTCCCCTTCTGGCGCTGGCGGGAAGCTGGCCCTTGGCAGCCTTTCTCATGATCCTGGAGCGCGCGGGAAAAGCCGTCAGAAGCCCCGCCCGCGATGCCATGCTCTCCCATGCGACGGCCGAGATGGGGCGAGGGGTCGGCTTCGGCCTTCATGAAGCGCTCGACCAGATCGGTGCGGTGATCGGTCCGCTCTCCATCGCGTTCATCATGGCATCGG
Source organism: Synergistales bacterium (assembly GCA_018433595.1). Taxonomy (GTDB): domain Bacteria; phylum Synergistota; class Synergistia; order Synergistales; family Aminithiophilaceae; genus Aminithiophilus. The sequence goes on along the minus strand of JAHDQY010000001.1, from coordinate 20,847 downwards.
GGGGGTCCTACCGCCGTGGATTCGCCTTCCTGCTCCTCCCTGCCCTCGCCGCCCTGCTCATTCTGGTATCCGCCCGCGTCCGTTTTCCTCGGCCGGAAACCTTTGAAGCCGAGACGGAAAAATCCTGCGGAGCCGGAAAGCTTCCTCGACTCTTCTGGATCTACATCGCCGCCGCATCTCTGGCAGCGGCAGGATTCGTCGATTTCCCCCTCATCGCCTATCACATCGGACGCCAAGGCAGCCTCCCTCTCTCCCGGATCGCGGCGCTCTACGCGGCGGCGATGGGCGTCGACGCCCTGACGGCCCTTCTTTTCGGCAGATGGTACGACCGGAGGGGAATCCCGGTCCTCATCCTCTCCACTCTTCTCGCCTCTCTTTTTGCACCCCTCGCCTTTCTCGGCAATTCCGGCACGGTGATTGCTGGGGTACTCCTCTGGGGAATCGGCACGGGAGCCCAGGAATCCATCATGAGGGCGGCCATCGGAAACCTCACGCCGAAAGAGAAGCGGGCGACGGCCTACGGCATATTCAACGTCTTCTACGGAGTGAGCTGGTTCGTGGGGAGCGCACTGTTCGGCCTGCTCTACGGAAGCTCCGTTGTCGCGGCGGTCGTGCTTTCAGTGATCCTGCAGCTTGCCGCGATCCCTTTCTTCTTGCTGTGCCGCAGAGAGTAGCGGCCGGGCCGCAAAACCTCAGCCTAACCGGTAGAAGCCGATCGCGACGCCCATCAATCGTCTTCAGCCTGATCAAAAGATCGCTCTAAAAGCAGGAGACAGCGGGACCTGCAGGATCCTCCGTCACCTATACTGGGATGATGGAGTCCGGTCGCCGGCTTTTCAAGGTGGTCTCCATGACAACGATCAACAAGGGGGAACGTAACAATGGATGAGGCCGTGGGGAACAGGAGCGTCTGGAAGGTTTTCGCCTCGGGAAAGGCGGAGAGGCGGGTCGACGAGGTGCTGCTGGAAAAGCCCCTGGTTCTCGAAGTGGACGGAAAGGAAGAGGCCGCCGTCATCCTTTCGCCCGGAGATGAAGCGCTCTGGGCGATGGGACACCTTTTCTGCCGGCGGATGATCACCGGCCTCGCCGATGTGGCCTCCGTCGAGGTCGGGCCCGAGAGAATCTCCCTGCGTCGGACGACAGCCCGCAACGGTCTTCCCCTGAGAAGCCGCATCATCCACACGGCCTCGACGCGTCTCATCGAGGGCGACGTCTTCCGTGAAGACCGGCAAGGGCGTCTGACCGTCAATTGGGCCGTCCCCTTCGCCGCCGTCGAAGCGGCCGTGGATGCCCTGGCCGAAGCGCCGCTCTTCCGGCGCACCGGGAGCGCCCACGTCGCCCTTCTGGCCCATCACCGCGACGGGAATCTCTTCCGCGTCGAAGACGTGGGACGTCACAACGCCATGGACAAGGCCGTGGGCTGGGCGGTACGGGAAGGGATCGACCTGGGGGAGTGCTTCATGGCTCTTTCGGGACGGCTGCCCGCCGATATGGTCTACAAGGCCGTCGGGGCCGCCATCCCTCTTCTGGCCAGCGTTTCGGCCGCCACCGGGTCAGGCATCGAGGCCGCCGACACCGGCAACATCACGCTCATCGGCTTCGTCCGCGACGGACGGATGAACGTCTACAGCGCTCCTGAGAGAATCAGGGAGCTGGCGCCCCGGAACGGACTCTAGAGTCTCTCCGCCGCATGGGACCTTGGGGCTGGAGGAGATACCGGATCAGAGCGTGACCCAGTCACGAAGCTCTTCCGGCGTGTTGAGCCCCCGGAAGGAACGGCGATAGCCGGGGAGAGGGCGAAGGGCCTCTTCTTCGACGACGGTGATCCTGGCATCGTCATAGAAGGCCTTGAGCCGCCGCTCTCCGGCGGCCAGGGCCTTCCCGACGGCCCCGAGACAGCTCTTCCGGTAAAAGGCGTGGAGAGGGACCAGATAGCCGTCGATGCGGGCGCAGAGCACGTCGCTGCCTTCCCGACGGCAATTCCACATCTCCCTGAAGACGGCCTCCTGGATCCAGGGCATGTCGCAGCCGACGACGAAGGCCCACTCGCTTTCCATCGCCCTCAAGGCCGCCGCCAGCCCTTCGAGGGGGCCCCAGCCGGGCCTGGCGTCAACGGCGATCTTCAGGGAAAGCCGCCGTGAAACGGAACCGAGGAGCCGCCGCAGCGGCTCCTCGTCCTCAGGTCCCACCGCAATGACGACCTCCTGGAAGGAGGGAACAAGACGATCCAGAACCCGCTCCAGGAGAAGCGTTCCGTCGACGGAGAGGAAGAGCTTGTTCCCTCCCATCCGCCTCCCTTGGCCGCCGCCCAAAATGACGGCGGAAACGGGGAGCCTTGCGGTTCGGAGCTTCACCTAGTTCATTTCCTCCAGCTTGTTGCGGAAGACGAGGAAGTAGAAGACGGCCACGAAAAGGATGCCGCCGACCATGTTGCCCAGCGTGACGGGAATGAGATTGTGGAAAAAGCCGCCGACGGAGAGATTGGCCAGCTTCTCGGCCGGGATGCCCGAGGCGGCGACAAAAGCGGCGTCGCCTTTGATGAAAAGGCCAAGGGTGATCATGTACATGTTGGCGATGCTGTGTTCGAAACCGGAGGCGACAAAGGCCATGATGGGGAAGAAGATGGCGAAAATCTTGCCCACGATATCCGTGGCGGCCATGCTCATCCAGACGGCGAGAACAACGAGCCAGTTGCAGAGGATCCCGCGGAAGAAAGCCTCGGAAAGGGGGATACTCGTCTTGCCGACGGCGATATTGAGGGCGTTGACGCCGACAGCGCCTTTCCAGAGACCGGACTGATAGATGAAAAAGGCGACGAGGACGGAGCCGAGGAAATTGGAGATGTAGACCCAGAACCAGTTGCGGGCGACGCCGCCGAAGGGGGCACATCCGGCGAAGGTCCCCAGGGGCATCATGCAGTTGCCCGTGAAGAGTTCGCCGCCGGCGATAACGACAAGCATGAGGCCGACGGAGAAAACCGCTCCTCCGAGGAATTTGGACGCCCCGACGCCGGCGAACTTGGCCAGATCCTGGGTGACGACGGTCATGAGGAAGCCGCCGAAGGCGATGTAGGACCCCGCGAGAATGCCCATCAGAATCATCTGGGGGACCGTCCAGCTGCTTTTGGCCTTGGCGGCCGCGCAGGCGCCTTTGGCGAGTTCAACGGGAGTCTTGAAGTTCATTACAGAAATCCTCCTCTCAGTGATTGCGTCTGAAAAGCACCTCTTGCTCAAGGTGGACCCGGGAAGTTCCCCGGGTCCACCGACTTTCACGAAAGCACTGAAACTAGGCCGTTTCGACCTTGACGGCGTTGATCTTGTAGGCCGGCGTCTCCGAATCGGGGTCGATGACGGCCGCCGTCAGAACGTTGGCTCCGGCCTCGGCGAAGTGGAAGGGCAGGAAGACCATCTTCGGCGGCACCCGGTCGGTGATCTTCGCCTTGCCCGAAACGGAGCCGCGGCGTGAGGTGACGCGGATCATGGCATCCTCTTCCACATGGAGCGCCTCGGCGTCTTTCGGGTTGATCTCGATGAAGAGCTCCCTGACGAATTCGCCGGGGGCGCTGCGACGGCTCATGCTGCCCGAGTGATAGTGGTACAGGATGCGACCCGTCGTGGCCAGGAAGGGGAATTCCTCGTCGGGCCACTCGTGAGGCTCCTTCCACTCGCAGGGGACAAAGGTCGCCTTGCCGTTGGGGCGGGAGAACCTGCCCACATGAAGGTTGGGCGTCCCGGGATGATCGACGGCGGGACAGGGCCAGGAGAGCGGCCCCTCGTCGAGGCGCTCGTGGCTCATGCCGGCATAGCTGGGCGTGCAGGCGGCGATGGCGTCGAAAACCTCCGAAGCGCTCTTGAACTCCCAGGCGGCGCCGAGCCGATTCGCCAGATCGGTGAGAATCTCCCAGTCGGAGCGGGCCTCGCCGGGAGCCTCGACGGCCTTGCGGACGCGCTGGACCGTACGGGTCGTGTTGGTGTAGGTTCCTTCCTTCTCGGCCCAGCAGGCAGCGGGAAGAACGACGTCAGCCAGCTGAGCCGTCTCGGTGAGGAAGATGTCCTGGACGACGAGGAACTCCAGGTTCTCCAGGGCGTGGCGGACATGGTTCGTGTCGGGATCGGTCACCATGGGGTTCTCGCCCATGATGTAGAGGCACTTGAGGTCGCCCGTGCCGGCGGCCTCCATCATCTTCACCAGCGTCAGGCCGGGGGCGGCGGGAAGTTCGCCGCATTTCCAGAGACCGCTCATCCTGGACCGGACATCGGCGTTCTCGACCTTCTGGTAGCCCGTGAAGACGTTGGGGAGAGCCCCCATATCGCAGGCGCCCTGGACGTTGTTCTGTCCCCGCAGGGGGTTGACGCCCGTGCCGGGACGGCCCAGCATGCCGCAGAGGAGGGCCAGGTTCGCCAGGGAGCGGACGTTGTCCGTCCCCGACTGGTGCTGAGTGATGCCCATGGTGTAGAAGATGGCCGAGTTGGGACCGGCGGCGTAGGTGCGGGCGGCCGCTTCAATGAGCTCGGCCGGAACGCCGGTGATCTCGCTCGTCTTCTCGGGAGTGTACTCCTCGACGACCTTCCTGAGAGCCTCGAAGTTCTCGACGCGCTCGTCGATGAAGGCCGCGTTGTGGAGGTTGTCCCGGAGGATGACGTGCATCATGCCGTTGACGAGGGCCACGTCGCTGCCGCTGTTGTGGCGGATGTAGACGTCGGCGTACTTGGCCAGCTCGATCTTCCGAGGATCACAGACGATGAGCTTGGCCCCGTCGGCCTTGCGCTCCTTGATCCAGGAGCCGATGACGGGATGGGTCTCCGTCGTGTTGGAACCGACGACGAAAAGCACGTCGGCCTCTTTGATGGATTTGAAATCGTTGGTCATGGCGCCGCTTCCGAAGGTCTCACCGAGACCTTTCACCGTGGCGGAATGTCACAGATGGGCACAGTGATCGACGTTGTTTGTGCCCATCACCTCCCTCGAAAGGCGCTGGAGGAGGAAATTCTCCTCGTTGGTGCATCGGGCCGAGGAGAAGAAGCCGACGGCGTCGGATCCGAAATCCTCTTTGATGGCGTTCATTCTTCCGGCGATGACGCTGAGGGCCTCGGCCCAGCCGGCTTCACGGAAAGAGCCGTTTTCCTTGATGAGAGGCCTGGTGAGACGATCCTCGCTGTGGACGTACTGCCAGGCGAAGCGTCCCTTGACGCAGCAGCGCCCCTCGTTGATGCCCGTGGGACTCTGGTAGTCCGTCGTCACGTTGGCGATGCGGCCCGTTTTCCTGTTGACCTGGATATTGAGCTCGCAGCCGACGCCGCAGTAGGAACAGGTCGACTTGACGGACTCGAGCTCCCAAGGGCGGCCCTGGCCGGCCGAGGCCTTCTCGGAAAGGGCTCCGACGGGACAGAGCTGAACGCACTGGCCGCAGAAGGTGCAGTCGGAGTGTTCCAGGTCCCGGCCGACCGGAGGCTGAACCATCGCCTTGATGCCGCGATTCTGGAAGTCGATGGCGTGGTAGCGGGCGAGGCTGTCGCAGGCCCGGATGCAGCGGCCGCAGAGGATGCACTTGTTCATGTCCCGCACGTAGAAGGGATTGGCGTCCTCAAGGGCGTAGCTGTTGCAGGTATCCCCTTCTTCCTTGAAGGAAGAGTCCCTGATTCCCAGCTCGTAGGCCACCTCCTGGAGCTCGCACTTGCCGTTGCTGGGACAAGAGAAGCAGTCCAGAGGGTGACGGATGAGAATCAGTTCGACGACAGCCTTTCGCGCCTCCAGCACCCTAGGAGAATGGGTGTGGATGACCATGCCCGGCGCCACCGGCGAAGAGCAGGCCGTAAGAAGCTTCGGGTTCTTTTCGACCTCCACGAGACAGACCCGGCAGGCTCCCGCGACGGGAAGGGCCGGATGCTCGCAGAGCGTCGGGATGTGAATGCCGGCTTTTCGGGCGGCCTGAAGAATCGTCATCCCTGGCTCGGCGACGACCTTCTTGCCGTTGATTGTCAGATCTATGCCTTGCATGCCTTTTTACCCCCCAAACCATTTTCCCCCTGAATCTGTTGCCTGTTACCGTCTGTCGATGGCCTTCACGGGGCAGGCCTCCGCGCAGGCGCCGCACTTGATGCACTTGTCCTGATCGATGACGTGAGGCTGCTTCACCGTGCCGGAGATGGCCCCGACGGGGCATACCTTGGCACACTTGGTGCACCCGATGCACTTCTTAGCATCGATGACGTAGCGTGCCAGTTCCACGCAGGCTCCTGCAGGGCAGCGCTTTTCGTTGATATGAGCCTCGTATTCGTCGCGGAAGTAGCGCAGCGTCGTCAGAACCGGGTTAGGAGCCGTCTGGCCGAGACCGCAGAGAGAGGTCTCCTTGATCATGGTGCCCAGATACTGCAGCGAGTCAAGATCTTCCGGCGTGCCCTTGCCCGCGACGATGCGGCCGAGGATGTCGAGCATCTTCTTCGTCCCCTCCCGGCAGGGAGGGCATTTGCCGCAGGACTCGGCCTGAGTGAACTCGAGGAAGAACTTGGCCACGTCGACCATGCAGTTGTCCTCGTCCATGACGACGAGACCGCCCGAGCCCATGATGGCGCCCACCTGGGAGAGAGACTCGTAGCTGATGGGAATGTCAAGATGCTCCTCGGTCAGACAGCCGCCGGAAGGACCGCCGATCTGAACGGCCTTGAACTTTTTGCCGTTCAGGATGCCGCCGCCTATCTCGAAGACGATCTCGCGGATCGTCGTTCCCATGGGAACCTCGACGAGGCCGGTGTGATTGACCTTGCCGGTGAGGGCGAAGACCTTGGTCCCCTTGGACTTTTCGGTCCCCAGGGCCGCATACCAGGCTCCTCCGTTACGGATGATGGAGGCGACATTGGCCCAGGTCTCGACGTTGTTGATGTTCGTCGGCTTGCCCCAGAGTCCCTTGTTGGCCGGGAAAGGCGGACGGGGGCGGGGCATGCCCCGCTGTCCCTCGATGGAGGCCATGAGGGCCGTCTCCTCGCCGCAGACGAAGGCGCCGGCGCCCTCCTTGATGTGGAGGTGGAAGCTGAAATCCGTCCCCAGGATGTTGTCGCCCAGGAAACCGTACTCCGTCGCCTGTTCGATCGTCCTCTTCAGACGCCTGATGGCCAGGGGATACTCGGCGCGGCAGTAGACGTAGCCCTCGCTGGCCCCCATGGCGTAGGCGCCCAGCAGCATGCCTTCGACAATGGCATGGGGGTCGCCTTCGAGAAGGGAACGGTCCATGAAGGCGCCCGGGTCGCCTTCGTCAGCGTTGCAGATGACGTACTTCTTGTCGCCGGCGGAGCGGGCGCAGAAACTCCACTTGAGCCCCGTCGGGAATCCGCCGCCCCCCCGGCCGCGCAGACCCGATTCCTTGACCGTCTCGATAACATCGTCGGGCGTCATCTCCGTCACGGCCTTGACGAGAGCGACATAGCCGTCTCGGGCGATGTACTCGTCGATGTTCTCGGGATTGATGTAGCCGCAGTTGCGGAGGGCGATGCGATGCTGCTTTTTGTAGAAGGGAATATCCGTGTAGTGAGGGACGTCGGCGACCGTTCCCTCTCCCTTGTAGATGAGCCGATCGACGATGCGCCCCTTGAAAAGATGCTCTTCGACCAGTTCGGGGACGTCGGCGGCGGTGACGCGGCAGTAGAAGGTCCCTTCGGGGTAGACGACCACGATGGGTCCCATCTCGCACATGCCGTGGCATCCCGTGGCGACGACAAGAATCTCCTTATCGAGCCCCTTGTCGGCCAGGCCTTTCTTCAAGGCATCCAACACCGCCTGGGAGCCGCTGGAAACGCAGCCCGTCCCACCGCAGACAAGAACGTGAGATCTGTAAAGCCCCATGGATTACGCCTCCTCAGTCCGTCCGACCGATGACTTTGTCGTTAACGACCCTGCCGTTGACGACATGTTCCGAAATGATGCGGGGAACGTCTTCGGGAGCGACCTTTCCATAGGTAACCCTGGGCTCGCCCGCGTGAATGACATCCAGCAGGGGCTCGTCCTGGCACATGCCGATGCAGCCCGTCGTCTCGACGGAAACATCCTTGAGACCGCGCTTGGCGAGCTCGGCCATGACCGCCTCCATGACGACACGGGCTCCGGCCGCGATTCCGCAGGTCCCCATGCCGATGATGATGCGCGTCTTCCCCTGGGACCGCGCACCGGTCAGATCCATCGTGCTCTCTTTGATCTTTTTCAGATCCTCAAGAGTCCTGATCTTGGGCACTCTTTCCACCTCCGACTCCACAATTCTCCCGACGGCGGAGACGCCTCAGGCTCTCCCGTCGGTTGTGATCGTTCAACTGCCGACTTCTCCCCCGAAACAGCGGGATCGGCTCTTGGCCTGGGAGAGTCTCGAATCGAACCTATTCGAACTTTTCGAGAATGCCTTCCAGCGCATCGGGGGTCACGCGACCGAAAGTCTGCTCATCGATCGTCATGACCGGCGCAAGACCGCAGGCTCCGAGACAGGCCACCGGTTCCAGGGTGAAGCGGAGATCTTCCGTCGTCCCGTTTTCCACGACGTGAAGGTTCTTCTTGAGCTTCTCGAGAATCTTGAGACTCCCCCGGACGTGACAGGCCGTTCCCCGGCAGACGCGAACGATGTGACGTCCCCGAGGCGTGAGATGAAACTGCGCGTAGAACGTCGCCACTCCGTAGATCTCGGCCAACGGAATCAGCATCTCTTCGGAAATCGCCTCTACCGCCTCCGGCGGCAGATATCCGAATTCATGCTGAGTCTGTTGGAGAATCGGGATAAGGCCGCCCGCCTTTCCTTTCCACGGAGCGACGATCTCCCTGACCTTGGAGAGGACCTCCTCCTGTGTCGTTATCATGCTCTCCCTCCTAGAACCACAATGAAATGGTGAAAACCCGGACACCCCACCGACTCGCCGCCTCACCGATTGTGATTATCTGCACATGGCAAGGCAAACAAACTCCACCGCTCCTTCCGGACCTCTCTGTCCGAATGGAGTCGCCGCTATTGAGAAGCATTGAACCTAAGAAAAGAGCATTATGACGATACCACCAACGCTTGAGGGGTGGCAAGGACTGCCCTGTTTTTACTTTATATTCATTTCGAATTTGCCCTGGTCCAAAAAAGCCGAACAAATCTGCCTGCTCATCTGTGCACTCAAGTGCACAGATGACCGCGCTACATCATACAACCTTAGGCCACGATGTCAAAGGACGGGATGGCCCGAAAGCAGTTTGACCCGGAGGGTCGCGCGCGCCTCCGCACAACCCTCCGGGTCCGTTCCGCAGCGACAGCCGCGCCATTTCAGTCAATCACAGGGCGACACCATCCCGATCCTTTCCCGTCCAGGGCGATCGCAAAATCCTCTTCCGCCTCCGCCTGTCGCCGCAATCCCCTAAAAGGCGGCAAAGAGAGACTCCACGTCGACAGCCCGTTCCATGAGGCTGTTCTCCAGGAGAAATTCCTGCGTCCTTTTCATCTCCTCCACGTCGGAGGAGCGCACTTCGGGATCGAAGTCATAGAGAGGGAACATGGCGGCCACGGCCTCCGTCGTCAGCCCCGTCTCCTCGGCGGTGAGGGCGAAGGCCTCGGCTTCGTTCTCCTTCATGAAGCCAAGGGCCTGACGGTGAACGTCGAGGAAACGCCGCACCTGATCGGGGTGTTCCTTCAAAAAGGGGCCGGAGACGGCGATAACCGTCGTGGCGTCCACAAGCCCCCGGCCGTCGACGACGACATGAGCCCCGGCCGACTGCGCCTTGTAGGCGGCCGGACCGGCGGCGAGAGCGGCATCGACGCTTCCCGAGAGGAGAGCGGCCACCCCTTCGGGGAGCCCCATGGAGAGGAACCGGACGTCATCGATGCTCATCGATTCCCTCTTGAGAGCCGCCGCCAGGAGCTGGTGGAGGACGGTCCCCTTGGGGCCGGCCACCGTCTTCCCCTTGAGGTCGGCAACGGAGGTGACGGCCTCATTCCCGGCCAGGAGGACGAAAACCTGGGGCGCCCGGCTGTAGACGGCGATGATCTTGAGATCGACGCCGGCCGAAGCGGCCAGCAGGGCCGACGTGCCGCCGAGGCAGTTGGCGAACTGGATCGATCCGGCGGCCATGGCCTGGGTCTGGGCCGGCCCCGCGGTGATTTCGGGGTAGGTGACGGTCAGGCCGTCGGCGGCGAAGGCCTTTTCAAAAAGCTCCAGCTTCTTTTCGACGATGGAAGGCACGTTGAGCGGAGCCTTGACGTAGGTCAGAGCGATCGTCTCGGCCGCTCCGGCGGGAAGGGCGGCCAGAAAGGCGACAAGAAGGAGCGGGGCGAGCAGTTTGCGCATGACAGAAACCTCCTTAGTGACCGCCGGTGAGACATTGCTCTCCGGCGATGGATTCCAGTACCCGCCGACGCAGAGGCAGGAACTCGGGGCATCCCGTCTCCCTGGGCCGGTCGAAGGGGATGCAGAAGCAGTCGGTGACGCGGCCGGCCTCGAGAACGACGACCCTGTCCCCCAGAGCGAGGGCCTCTTCGACATCGTGAGTGACGAGAAGGAAGGTCTTGCCCGTCTCACGATGAAGCCCGGCGATCTCGCCCTGAAGACGACGGCGGGTGAAATAATCCAAAGCACCCAGCGGCTCATCCATGAGAATCACCTCGGGGTCGAAGGCCAAGGTCCTCCCCAGGGCGACGCGCTGGGCCATGCCGCCGGAAAGCTGGTCGGGATAGGCCGAACGAAAGGTCTCCATGCCGAGAAGAGCGAGGATCGACGTCGTCCTGGCGGCGATTTCCGCATCTTCCAACCGGCCCTTGAGGGCGAAGGCGACATTGTCTTCGACGGTGAGCCAGGGCATGAGGCGGGGTTCCTGAAAGACGATGCCGACACCGTCGCCGCAACGGCCCCCCCTCCGAACGTCTTCGGAAAAGAGAATCCGCCCCTCCGTAGGCTCCTCCAGGCCCGCCAGAAGGCGGAGGAGCGTCGTCTTGCCGGAACCGCTCCTGCCGAGGACGACGGTGAAGCTCCCCTTGGGGAAAAAAAGGGAAAGACCGTCAAGGGCCCGGATCTCTCCTTCCGCCAGGGGGTAGCGTTTCGTGATCCCCTGAAGCCTAATTCCTCCCGCCACGACGGCCCTCTCCTCTCCAGGGGACAAGGCGTCGGGCGAGACGGAAGAAAAGATCGTCCGTCAAGGCGCCCAGAACGCCCATGACGAGGATGGCGACGACGATGACGTCGGACCGGGAAAGGGCCTGAGCGTCGTGGATGAGGTACCCCAGCCCCGACGAGGCGGCGATAAGCTCGGCTCCGATGAGGGCCCGCCAGCTGTAGCCCAGACCGAGACGGAGCCCCGTGAGGACCGATGGAAGGGACGACGGAAGGATGATGCGAAGGAAGCGCTCTCTCTCGGTGAGTCCCAGGGTGCGTCCCACCTCGATCAGCTTCCGGTCGCAGCGGGAGACGCCGTCGACGGTATTGAGGAAGACGGGGAAAAAAGTGGCCAGAACGATCACGGCCGTCTTGGAGGCCTCTCCGATGCCGAACCAGAGGATCAGCATCGGAAGAAGGGCCAGCGGCGGAACGTGACGCAGAAATTCGAGAGTGGGGTTGAAAAAGCGCCCCAGGCCGGGACGAACCCCCAGAAGAACGCCGAGCGGGAAGGCAGTCAGACAGGAGAGGGAAAACCCCCAGGCGATGCGGAGGGCGCTGGAAAGGATGTGGTGAAGAAGTTCACCGCTTGCGGCCAGTTTCACGGCTGCCCGAGTCACGCCGGCCGGAGAGGGGAGAAGGAAGGCGTTCCAAAGGCCGAGAGAGCTCCCGATCCACCAGACGATCAGGGCGGCAAGAGGGAAAAGAAGGCCCCCGGCCAAGCCGAAAGAGGCCGGGAAGAAGGTTCCTTCACCCTCTGATCCCGCCCCGACCCAGCTCTGGCTTTTCTCCATACCCGCCACGATCATCGCTCCTTCACTACGGCGCTGCCTTCAGGACGGCACGTGTGTTTGAAGTCTCATACTATTTTACCCTCGGCTGCGGCGCTTGTCACTCGAAACCTTTTCAAAATCAGGCGGGGCCGACGGAGAGAATTCCTTCGACCTTCTTCAGGAGCGCCTCCCGCTCCGTCTTCTTAAGGCGGGAAACCCCGTAAAGGACGAGCCCCCAGCCATCGGCCAGGGGGAGCCTTTCGGCTGAAGCAAGGGGGAGGTCTCCCTGAGGACCGGCGACGGCGGACCAGCGCCGTCCGACGACGGCCGTCAGCTCCATGCCCACCCCGCGGTCGCGCAGAAGGTTTTCAGCCAGGAGGGAGAATGTCTCCCGGGCCTTTTCAGAAATAGATGTCCCGGGCACCCTGAGCCACCTTCTCATAGGCATCCAAAAGGCTGGGATAGACCTCGGGGAAACGCCGGGAGATCTCATCGAGCTCCCTGACGATGATCTTTTCTCCGGCAGCCCGCGTCGCCTCGCCGGCAAAGTCGTCAAGCCACTCCCGGAAGGTAAGTACGGCGTTGAGCTTGCAGAAGTGTCCCTCCCGGCCGCTGCGGAGGAGGTCCATGATCTTCCTGCCCGTCCGGCCGCACCGGTAGCCCGCCGTGCAGAAGGAAGTGATGTAGCCGTCCTCGGCCAGCTGGCGGACCACTTCGTCGAGACTCCGCGTGTCACCCAGGATGAACTGCTGACGCTCTCCCTCCTGCTTTTCTTCGACGTCGGCGTAGGCGCCGATGCCGATGCGGGAGGAGGCATCGACCTGGGTGCAGCCCAGAGGGAGGATCTTATGGCGCAGGTCGCCCCGCTCCCGGGCCGTGAGGATCATGCCCGTGTAGGGAACGGCCAGGCGCAGGACCGTGACGAGACGGGCGAAGGAGTCGTCGTCGACGACGGCTTCGGGGCTGTCGGCATAGGGCGTGTTGGCGGCGGGCTCAATGCGGGGGAAGGAGATGGTGTGGGGGCCGATGCCGAACTTCTCCTCCAGCTCCCAGGCGTGCCGGAGGAGCCCCAGGACCTCGTAGCGCCAGTCGTGGAGGCCGAAGAGGGCGCCGATGCCCACATCGTCCACGCCCGCCTCAAGGGCACGGTGCATGGAATAGAGGCGCCAGAGGTAGTCGCCCTTGATGGTCCCCGCCGGATGGAGCCGTTCGTAGGTGGAGCGGTGGTAGGTCTCCTGAAAGACCTGGAAGGTGCCGATGCCGACGTCGTGAAGAACCTTGAGGTGGGCGATCTCCATGGGGGCGGCGTTGACGTTGACGCGACGGATGGCGCCGTATCCCCTTTTCGTGGGGACTTTGACGCCATAGATGGTCCGGATCGAGTCGGCGATGTAGTCGTAATCGCTGGCGGGATGCTCTCCGTAGACGACGATGAGGCGCTTGTGGCCGATCGTCCCGGCGAGGATCCGGGTCTCCTCGGCGATCTCCTCCATGGTGAGGACCCTTCTCCGCTCCGCGCTGTTTTCGTGGCGAAAACCGCAGTAGACGCAGTTGTTGACGCAAAGGTTGGCCATGTAGAGAGGGGCGAAGGTGACGATGCGGTTGTCGTAGACGCGACGCTTGACTTCACCGGCGGCCGCCTTCATCTCTTCCTGAAGATCGGGATCTTCGACGTGGAGGAGGCAGGAAGCCTCGTCGAGCGTCAGCGTCTCGATGGCCAGGGATTTGGCCAGGATCTCCCGAACCCGTCCCGCATCGGGGTTCCTGCCCCGTTCCAGGGCCCCTTCGATGGCGCCGTCGTCGATAAAGCAGCGGTCACCGTCCATGTAGCGGGTGATCTCGTCCTGCCTGATGCGGTTGGCGATCCAGCTTCGGACATCCGTTGCAACTGCCATGAGCATGCCTCTTTTCCTATCCCGTCGCCCTGGAAGTCCGGCCCCCCTTGAGGGGGGCCGGACTCGGGCGAAGTCGACCCCGGTCGGATCAGATCTTGTGGCGCTTGAAGTAGTGGGTGTGAAGCAGGTGGTGCGACTTTTCTCCCAAGGGCTTGCCGAGGTACTCCTCGTAGAGCTTCTTGATGTAGGGGTTCTCATGGGACTTGCGGATCGGCTTGTCGGCGTCTTCGCGGTAGATGGCTTCGGCACGCTTTTTGATGATCCCCATGTCGCCGTGGTGGTAGGGCTGGCCGCCGCCGCCGATGCAGCCGCCGGGGCAGGCCATGATCTCGATGGCGTGGAAGGGCTCCACCTCGCCCTTGCGGATCGAGTCGAGAAGCTTGCGGGCGTTGCCCAGACCGTGGGCGATGCCGATATGGAGCGTCAGATCCCCCACGGGCACCTTGGCGGAGCGGCAGCCTTCGAGGCCGCGGAGGGCCGTGAAGTCGACCGATTCAAGCGGCTTGCCCGTGGCCCATTCGGCGGCGGAGCGGACGGCCGCCTCGATGACGCCCCCAGTCGCTCCGAAAATGACGGCGGCTCCCGTCGACTCGCCCAGGGGGCGGTCGAAATCCTCGTCGGCGAGGTTGGCGAAGTCGATGTTGGCCCGCTTGATCAGGTGGCCCAGTTCACGGGTGGTGATGGAGATGTCGACGTCGCGGTTGCCGTCGACGGAGAACTCCTCCCGGCCGGCCTCATACTTCTTGGCCAGACAGGGCATGACGGAGACGACGACGAGCTTCTCGCGAGGGACGCCGAGCTGCTCGGCGAAGTAGCTTTTGGCGATGGCGCCGAACATCTGTTGGGGCGACTTGGCCGTCGAAGGGACATCGAGCATGTCGGGATACTGGTGTTCGAAGAACTTGACCCAGGCCGGACAGCAGGAGGTGAGAATGGGCAGCCGCACCGACTCGTCGCCCTGGAGGTGGCGGGTCAGTCTGTCGAGGAACTCGCTGCCCTCCTCCATGATGGTCAGGTCGGCGGCGAAATCCGTGTCGAAGACGTAGTCGAATCCCAGGGCCCGCAGTGCGGCGGCCATCCTGCCCGTCACGAGGGTGCCCGGCTCGAAGCCGAACTCCTCGCCCAGGGCGGCCCGGACGGCCGGGGCGGTCTGGACGACGACGACCTTATCGGGATCGGCCAGCGCCTCGATGACGTCCCAGGAGTAGTCCCGCTCCACCAGCGCCCCCGTGGGGCAGACGGCGGCGCACTGGCCGCAGAAGGTGCAGACCGACTCCTCCAGAGGCATCTCGAAGGCCGGGGCGACGACGGCGTCGAAGCCGCGTTTGATGCCCGAGAGAGCGCCGACGGTCTGGACGGTATTGCACATGGTCTCGCAGCGACGGCACATGATGCACTTGTCCATGTCGCGGATCAGTGCCGGAGAGACGTCCTTGACGTAATGGCTCTGGCTGAAATCGGGACCTTCGAAGCGGTTCTCGCGGAAGCAGAAGCGCTCGGCCAGATCCTGGAGCTCGCAGTTTCCGGACTTGGCGCAGGAGAGACAGTCCTTCGGGTGATCCGAAAGGAGCAGCTCCAGGACCATCCGCCTGGCGTGAAGCACCCGGATCGTGTGGGTGTGGACCTCCATCCCCTCGGCGACGGGGGTGGCGCAGGCCGGGGCCAGGTTGCGGCGCCCCTTGACCTCGACGACGCAGATGCGGCACGAGGCGGCCTGGTTCACCATGGGCGTCCCCTCCAGGTTGAGGTGACAGAGAGTGGGAATATCGATGCCCAGCTTACGGGCAGCCTCAAGGATCGTGCTGCCCTTGGGCACCTTCACGTATTTGCCGTCGATATTGAGATTGATCATCTGCTGCATTTCGCCTGCCCTCCCCGAATCACTTCTTGATAATGGCGCCGAACTTGCAGGCATCCTTGCAGGCGCCGCATTTGACGCACTTCTCCGGATCGATGACGTGGGGCTCACGGACCTTGCCGCTGATGGCTCCGGCGGGGCAGACACGGGCGCAGAGGGTGCAGCCCTTGCACTTGTCGGCGAGGATCTCGAAGGAGATGAGCTTCTTGCAGGAGCCTGAGGGACAGCGCCTCTCCTTCACGTGGGCCTCGTACTCGTCCCGGAAGTTGTCCAGCGTCGAGAGGACCGGGTTGGGAGCCGTCTGGCCCAGGCCGCAGAGGGAGGTGTCCTTGATGGTGGCGGCCAGATCCCTGAGGAGCTTCAGGTCGGCCTCGGTGCCCCGGCCGCTGGTGATCTTGTCAAGCAGCTCGTACATGCGCTTGTTGCCGACGCGGCAGGGGGTGCACTTGCCGCAGGATTCCTCCACGGTGAATCCCAGGTAGAACTTGGCCACCGAAGGCATGCAGTTGTCCTCGTCCAGAACGATCATCCCGCCCGAGCCCATCATGGAACCGGCGGCGATGAGGTTGTCGAAATCGATGGGCGTGTCGAGATGCTTCTCGGTGAGGCAGCCGCCGGAGGGACCGCCGGTCTGGACGGCCTTGAACTTCTTGCCGCCCCGGATACCGCCTCCGATGTCGAAGACGACCTCCCGCAGGGTCGTTCCCATGGGGACCTCGACGAGGCCGACGTTGTTGACCTTTCCGGCCAGGGCGAAGACCTTGGTCCCCTTGCTCTTCTCGGTGCCGATGGAGGCGAACCAGTCGGCCCCCTTGAGGAAGATGACGGGGATATTGGCGAAGGTCTCGACGTTGTTCACGTTGGACGGCTTGCCCCAGAAGCCCTTCTCGGCCGGGAAGGGCGGCTTGCTCGTCGGCTCGCCGCGCTCGCCCTCCAGAGAGCGGATGAGCGCCGTCTCCTCGCCGCAGACAAAGGCCCCGGCACCGTAGCGAAGCTCGATGTCGAAGGAAAAGCCGCTGCCCAGGATGTTGTCGCCCAGAAGACCGGCTTCGCGGGCATCCTCGATGGCTTTCCGCAGGCGGCTGACGGCCAGGGGGTATTCGGCCCGGATGTAGACCATGCCCTTGCTCGCACCGATGGCATAGCCGCAGATGGCCATGGCCTCGACGACGGAGTGGGGGTCCCCCTCCAGAATGGAGCGGTCCATGAAGGCGCCCGGGTCGCCTTCGTCGGCATTGCAGATGACATACTTCTGATCATCCTGATACTTGGAGGCGAACTCCCACTTGAGCCCGGTGGGGAAGCCGCCGCCTCCCCGGCCGCGGAGACCCGACTTCTTGACCGTGTCGACGACCTCCTGAGGCGTCATCGATTCCAGGACCTGCGCCAGGGCCAGGTAGCCGTCGCGGGCGACGTACTCACCGAGATTTTCGGGGTCGATGAAGCCGCAGTTCCGCAGGGCCACGCGCATCTGCTTCTTGTAGAACTCCATGTGCTTCGAGTCGGCCACATGCTCGGCCGTCTCGGGATCGACGAAAAGGAGCCGTTCCACCTTGCGCCCCTTGATGACGTGCTCGGCGACGATCTCTTCGGCGTCTTCGGGAGTCACCTTGACGTAGAAGGTGTTGTCGGGAGCGACTTTGACGATGGGGCCCTGCTCGCAGAAGCCGAAACAGCCCGTCGTCAGGACCTTGACCTCTTCTTCCAGCCCCTGTTCCTTGAGACAGCGGTGAAAGCTGTCGACGATCTTGTCGCTTTGAGAGGACATGCAGCCCGTTCCGCCGCAGACAAGAATGTGCATCTTGACGTCAGCCATTGAGGAAGACACTCTCCTTTCTCTGCAGCGGCCTTATTCGTTGATGGTCCTGTAGGCGGAGGGGATGATGTCCGCCACAAGCTCGCCTTTGAGGATGTACTTCTCGACGATCTCGCGCACTCTCTCACCCTTGACGTTGCCGAAAACGACGGGCTCCTCGCCGGGCTTGGTCACCTCGACGGTGGGCTCGCTGTGACAGTAGCCCATGCACCCCGTCTGAGTGAAGACGACGTTCTCGATGCCCTTCTCCCGAGTCAGCCGCATGAAATCGGCGAGGGTCTCCCGGGCGCCTGAAGCGATGCCGCAGGTGGCCATGCTGACCTTGACCTGAATGAGCTTCTCGATATCGTGGCCCTTTTCGCGAAGCTCCGTAGCGTTCCGAACCTGGTCCTTCAACTTGCGCAGCTCTTCAAGAGAACCGATCTTTGCCATGACGATCCCTCCCCAAAATCTAGGCGTCGGCGTGCTCGGCCAGAATGGACGAGATCTGCGACGGCGTGACGTGACCGTAGACTCTCCCGTTTACGATGACGACGGGGGCAAGGCCACAGGCTCCCACGCAGCGGAGCGTGTCGAGGGAGAACTTGCCGTCGTCGGTGACGCCTCCCACCTTGATTTTGAGCTGTTTTTCCAGCTCGTCGACGACATCTTCAGCGCCGCGGACGTAGCAGGCTGTCCCCATGCAGACCGAGATGGGGAACCGGCCCTTCGGTTCCATGTGAAAGAACGAGTAGAAATTGACGACGCCGTAGACCTTGGCGAGAGGGAGCTCCATCTTATCGGCCACAAACTCCTGAACCTCCCGGGGCAGGTAACCGAAGACTCCCTGAGCCTTGTGGAGAACGGTGATGAGCTCGCCCTTCTTGTCGGGCAGGCCTTCAATGAAGGCCGTCAGCTCCTCGTAGCGGCGGTCCGTCTTGCAGCAAGTGCTCATTCCCTTTCCTCCTTATCCCCTCTGAAATAACGTTTATGTTAGGGTTCACGTTCACAAGTTGAGGTCGCGCCTTTTTAGCTCACGGGGGCCGACCCGTCGCTCCCGCGCGGTTCAAGCCCCCTCAACGACGAATCGGAAGTCTCTCCCATCTCATGCATCACAGGTGTAACAGGAACGGCCACCGACGTAAAGGAGCCTGCCAGAAAGTACCCTTTTGGTTAGTTTTGTCCATCTCTAAATTCATTTTGAGTTATCAGGCGCCTTCGGAAAGCCGGCGAATCCCCTCGGCCCAGATCGATCCGCCTTCCCATCTCCTGAAGCCGGCCGGCGATGGTCTCCAGCTCCTGAATGCCGTCCCGCCTGATCGTATCCTTGCCGGGATAGAGCAGATAACGCTTCCGATAGGCCAAGGGCGTCACGTTCGGCATGAGGACGTTGGCCCCGGCGGCGAGCATCGCCTCTCGGCCACCTGCGGCCAGGGAACCTGCCGCCGTGGTGGCGGGAATGTTGGCGTCGGGCAGAAGAATCCGACACGCCGCCGTCATCCGCACCGTCTCCTCCAACGTCCCCGAAGAAAGGTCGCCCAGCGGCGTGTCGGGGTTGGCGATGAAGGGGCCGATGCCGACCATGTCGAGATCGAGATCGGCGCAGAGCTTGAGATTGGCGGCACGGAGATCCTCCGTCTCCCCCGGCAGGCCGACCATGAACCCCGAACCGACCTCGTAACCCGTCTCCCGCAGGTCGGAGAGGGCCTCGAGACGACGAGCCAGAGGGATGCCTTCCCGAAGGCGTTCGTGAAGGACCGGATCGGCCGTTTCGAAACGGAGCAGGTAGCGATCGGCACCGCTTTCAGCAAGGCTGCGGTACTCCCTTCTGCTTCGGATGCCGCAACTGAGGGTAACGGCAGCCTCGGCGGAAACCGTCCCCTTGATGCCCTCGACGAGACGGCAGAGCCGTTCCGTCGTCCAGTCCGGATCTTCTCCTCCCTGGAGGACGAAGGTCCTCACTCCCCGAAGAAAGGCCGCCTTAACGGTGCGGAGGATCTCCTCCTCGGTCAGGCTGTAGCGGGCGATCCTGTCGTTTCCGCTACGAAGACCGCAGTAGAGACAGTTGCAGCGGCAACGATTGGTGAACTCCAGGAGGCCCCGGATCCAGACGCCGTCCCCATGTCGGGCGGCGCGAAGGGCATCGGCCGCGGTCACAAGGTGCTCCAGCGGACGGGCCAAAAGGCGGGCGATCTCCGTTTTTGCTGCCGTCACGGTTTGAAGGTTCCTCCTTTTCGGCGATAGAACCGACCTCTTATACTGCTGACCCTAGAGCAAGGAGATATTTGTATAACTAATACTGTTTATTCTTTTTGTCAATACACTGTCTATCTTTCTTCAACGACACGACTTCATCGGATGATCCGAATAAGGAATGCCCCTGCGCATTATAGCAAGTCGACCACATCGCGCAACAGAGTTGCATAATAAAATGTTGACAAAATACAGAGGGCCTTGGCGGCCCATCGGTTTAATCGTACACTGTCCTTGCCTCCCGCCACGGTCGGTGGACCCGAGGCCGAAAAACCATCATCGATATAAGGAGGGGCCGCCATGACCTTCAGGATCGCCTTCGTCGGAGGAGGCAAGGGAGCTGAAGCGCTGCTGAAACACTTTCTCAACCTCAAGCTGGAAATTACCGGCGTCATGGACCGGAATCACGACGCACCCGCCCTCAAGCTGGCTCGTGAACACGACATTTTCACGACCCGGGAGATGGATCGCCTGCTGGAACGGCCCATGGATCTCCTGCTGGAGGTCACCGGCGTTCCGGAGATCGCACAAAAGCTCAGTCAGTGGAAACCGGACAACGTGGGCCTTTTGACGGCATCGGACTGCCGCTTCATCTACGAAATCATCGCCCGGGAGGAACAGCGCCGCCGGATCGTCGAAGACCAGGTCAGGATGCTGGGCAATCTCCGTCAGGGAATCGATGAACTTGTCGATCCCCTGAAAAAGCTGTCCGGCTCCCTCGCCGACGGGAACCGGGAGGTTCAGGAAACCTTCACCCCCCTGGTGGCCCAGATGACGGAGCTGACAGAAAAAGCCGCCAAGATGGACGAGATCGTCCACTCCATCCAGGCGATCGCCAGACAGACGAAGATGCTCGGGCTCAACGCCGCCATCGAGGCCGCCAGGGCCGGCGAGGCGGGACGAGGTTTTGCCGTCGTCGCCGGCGAGGTGAAAGGTCTGGCCGAGGACACGGACCATTCGGCCCGAACCATCGGGGCGGTCCTCTCCTCCTTCGGACAGGCCCTTCCGGCCCTCACGGAGCCCCTTCAGAGGATCTCCAGAATGGGCGAGGAGCAGCAGGACCATACCAGTCGGCTTCAGACGCTCATCTCACAGCTCTGTACCGCCTCGGACGCTCTCGACACGACGGCCCGCGAGCTGGAAAGCCTTTTCTGACAGTGAGCGGAGAGGCGGGGTC
>JAHDQY010000040.1 GCA_018433595.1 Synergistales bacterium | reverse complement strand
GTTTTCGGTGGCTTTTGCGGAGGGGTCACACCCGGTTCCATGCCGAACCCGGCAGTTAAGCCCTCCAGCGCCGATGGTACTCCGGGGGGAACCCGCGGGAGAGTAGGTCGCTGCCGAAAACCTTATAAGACAGACGGGGGGGAGGTCCTGAAAGGACCTCCCCCCCTCTGTATCTGCGCTTCCTCCTGCATTGGCGCGCCCCGTCACGAACGCCCCAGGATGGCCAGCATGTGGGAGGTCCCGATGCGGTCGGCGCCGACGGCTGCCATGGCGAGAGCCTGTGCCTCGGTGCGGATGCCGCCGGAGGCCTTGATTTTGACCTCGTCGCCGGCTGCCGATTTGAGCAGGGCTATATCGTAGAGCGTGGCGGCACCGGAAAACCCGGTGCAGGTTTTGATGAAGTCCGCTCGGGCTTGGGAAGCGAGCCGGGCGACGGTGACTTTCTGCTCATCGTTGAGGCAGGGGGCCTCGACGATGAGTTTGAGGCAGATTCCTTGAGACGCTTTCCTCAGGGCCTCCATTTCGGCGAGCGTTTCGTCTTTCCTGCCGTCGAGGAGCTTGCCGACATGGATCACGACATCGATTTCTTCGGCTCCGTTGGCGATGGCCCAGTTCATTTCGGCGATCTTGATTTCCAGAGGCAGAGCTCCTAAGGGGAACCCGGCTACGGTGCCGACCTTGATTTTTTCCCCGGAGAGTTCTTGGGCTGCCAAGGGGACCCAGGCAGAGGGGATGCAGATCGAAGCGACGCCTTCCTGACAGGCTTCACGACAGAGCCTCCGGATGTCCTCCTCTCTGGATGAAGCTCGGAGCAGAGTGTGATCGATCAAGGGGCGAAGCTCTTCCGTTTTGGGACGGGCCAGGAGTCCCGCCTCAGCCAGGGCGGCTTTCCTCCTTGCCCGTTGTGCCAGCAATTCAATATCCGTCATTGTCAGGTCCCTCCCCCTCGATTTGCTCGGAGTTCTCTCTCAGACAGTCGCAGATCTCTCTATTCATGCCGGGCCCTTTCCTGAATTGAACGGAAGAGATGGTGACCTCGCCGGCCCGATGGAGCGCAAGAAACAACGACAAAACCGTTGAAGGGGATATTCCGATGGCTTCGGCGACGCGGTCCACCTCTAAGCGGCCATCGGTGGAATGGGTAAGGATCTCCCGGGCGATGAGATCCCGCCACTGGCAGAAAAGTTCTTCCATTTCCGGAGTCCTCGAAGAGGCCATTTGGCTGCTTCTGGTGATGCTGTCTACAAGCCGTGCCGTGACAAGGCGGCACGAATCCAGATAGCCCTGCAACGGATCTTTCTCTGACATGTGGATGACCTCCCGTTTTTTCTTCAATAGCATAACACGGATCTTCAAAGATTTCATTCAAATTAGGCTTAGGTGAACCGACTTCTTCGAAGCGGTTTCTCCGGAAGAATTGTCGTGCTTCCTCTCTCTATCATGATAAGATTCTCTCACGATCGTTTCTCAGGCGGTGGCTCCCGGTTCCCCCAATCGTTACAATAGACGGGAGTTCATACGCGTTCCCAGGAGGTGGCCTCATGTCAATGCTCGAGACGTCAGTGGCGGAGCAGATAACCCTTGATCCCGAGATGAGGGGCAAGGAGCGGATCATACTTGTTTTCGATTTGAACGGGGAGTTTTATGGCCTCGACGTCAATCTTGTGCGCGAAATCGTCCGTGTCCCCGGCCGGATCACGCGAGTTCCGAAAGCTCCTGAGTATATCAGAGGTGTCATCAATCTGAGGGGCACGGTCATTCCGGTTCTTGACATGTCCGTCAAGATGGGGAGAGAACCCTCGCAGGCCGGTGCGGATTCACGCATTGTCGTCGCCGAGTTTGAGGATCTCAACCTCGGTGTCATCGTCGATGCCGTCCGAGAGGTTCGGACGATTTACGATTCGCAGGTCGAAAGTGCCGACCGCGTGGAAACGAACGTCGAGGCGGAATATCTGGGAGGCGTGGCGAAGATCGACGATGGACGTCTCATCTGTCTCCTTGATCTCTCGCGCCTTTTCGGCATCCGAGAAATCATCGAGGGCGAAGAAGACAGCTAGACTTCCAGCCTGGGGTGGCATCTTGAGACGCGTCGACCTTCACCTTCACAGCACCGCTTCCGACGGAACGATATCGCCGGAGGAGCTTGCCGTCAAGGCGGCGGCCTCCCGCCTTGACCTTGTCGCCTTGACGGACCACGATACGACGGCGGGGCTGGCGGCTTTTCTGGAGACCTGCAGAAAACGTTCCGTCCCGGCCTTGACGGGCGTCGAACTTTCTGCCGAGGCTCCTTACACCCTGCATATCCTCGGATATGGCATCGACATTCATTGCCTCGCCCTGGAAAAGCACCTGACCCGCCTTCGTGACTGCCGAAGGGAGCGCAACGAGGCGATACGTCTTCGGCTGGCGAATCTCGGTTACCCTCTTATGACGGAGGAGATCGAACGGGAGGCTGCGGGTGAAGTCATCGCAAGGCCTCATATCGCGCGTGCTCTCGTCCGGAGGGGGTACGTTTCCGATCTGACGACCGCTTTCAGACGGTTCCTGGGGCGAGAGGGTGCGGCTTATGTCCCCCGCCGCCGTCTCGGTGTGGAGAGCTGCATTCAGACGATTGTCGATGCGGGAGGGGTTGCGGTTATGGCTCATCCTGGGCAGACGCGGCTTGACGATGACGACTTGGCGGCGCTTCTGGCCCGTTTGAAGGATGTCGGCCTTTGGGGGCTTGAGTGTTATTCGAGCCATCATTCGGCGGAGGAACGGTTTCGCTTCCTCCGCTTGGCCGGTCGCCTCGGTCTTGCTCCGACCGCCGGATCGGACTTTCATGGTGCCAACGGTTTGGTTGCCGATCTGGGCGTTGACATAGATGAAACGTGTTTCCCGTTCCGCTTTTTACTGGAACTGGCTTCCCGCGGAGAGGGTTTTTCTCGGCCTCTCGCCGGAGGGAGCCAGTGACTGTTATGTATACGCCCGGGAGGGATCAAGGTGCCTTTGTGGGATCTCAGAAGTGATACGGTAACAAGGCCTTGTGCCGTCATGAGGAAGGCCATGGCCGAGGCGGTTGTCGGCGATGATGTCTACGGGGAGGACCCGACGATTTTAGAGCTGGAAAGAGAGGGCGCTTGTCGTCTCGGCAAGGAGGCCGCCCTTTTTGCGGCGTCCGGGACGATGGGCAACCTCCTTGCCCTGTTGTCCCATTGCGGTCGAGGGGAAGGAGCCGTGGTCGGATCCCGTTCCCATACGTACCATCATGAAGCCGGTGGCATGGCTGCCCTGGGAGGCATCATGCCCCTTGTCGTTGACGACGCCGGGGGGCTTCCTTCCGTTGACGGTCTCCTTGCGCTCTGCAACGACGGCCGAGATGTTCATGCCGTCAAAACAACGCTGCTCTGTCTTGAAAACACGCACAACGCCTGTGGCGGCAGAGCCTTTTCTCCCAAGGCGATCGCCGAGATTTGTAACGTTGCTCACGAGAGAGACTTAAGCGTCCATCTCGATGGAGCCCGCCTTTTTAACGCCGCCGTCGTCTTCGGCGTTGACGCGGCGCAATACGGATCTCTCGTCGACTCCGTCCAGGTCTGTCTTTCCAAAGGACTGGGGGCCCCTGTCGGCTCTCTCCTCTGCGGCACAGAGGCCTTTATCGGGCGGGCCCGCAAGTGGCGCAAATGTCTTGGAGGGGGCATGCGTCAGGCCGGTGTCCTGGCTGCGGCCGGCCTCGTCGCCCTCCGGTCTCGTGTCGACCGCCTCTGTGAGGATCACGAAAAGGCCCGTCGTCTCGAAAAGGTCCTCCGAGAGGGGGGCGTCTCCCTCATGGAAGTTCCTGATGCCACGAACATGGTCTATTTCCATCTTCCTTCGGGGAGCGATGAAGAACGGTTCATCGCGGCCTGCCGTGATGAGGGCGTGCTTGTCGGCATCGCCGGGCCGGGACTTGTCCGGGCGGTGGCTCATCTCGACGTGCCTGCCGAGGTGATTGATGCGGTGGGTAAAACCCTTGTCGAGGTGGTGCGTTCGCTTTGATTGAAGGCTTTCGCCGTGCCGACGTGGAGAAAGCGGCCTCATGGCTGCTCGATGAAGCCCTGAAGTGCGGAGCGGCGCAGGCCGATCTACTCTGGAGCTGGGGGGTTCACAACGCCTTTTCTCTCTCCGGAGGTGAACCGGAGGAAGATCGGATGGGATCCGCTCAGGGCTTGGGACTGCGCCTTCTCGATGGAGTCGGGCGGCAGGGTGTCGCCTTCGTCAACAGCCTGGACCGCGACCGCCTCTGCGATCTCCTTCAATGGAGCCTTCACAACTGCCGCAATGCCGAGATCCTTGAGGGATTGGGACTCTATGACGAAGATCCCGTCAGCGAGACCGTTGACCTGGAGCTGGAGGATCCCGCGGTTTACGCCCTTTCTTCCAGGGATCGCCTCGATTTCTGCCGTCGGATGAGCGCGATCGCCGGCGAGGCGGATCGCCGCGTCGTTTCGGTGCGCAGCGCCTCCTGGGACGACGGCTGGGGCGAGGAGTTCTATGCGTCGACGGAAGGCCGCTCCTTTTGGCATCGGGCGACCTTTGCCGCTTGTGGCGTCGCCGTTGTGCTCGAGGAAGGCGATGCCGTCGAGATGGGGGGCAGCGAAGGTGAGGTGAGAAGCCTCAGCCGCCTTTCTCCCTCCTTTCATGCCGTCGAGGCCGTTCGGAAGGCCGGTCTCGTCCTGGGAGGGCGGCCGTTGCCTACGGGACGATATTCTCTCGTTTTTGACCCGGAGGTCACAGCGGATTTCGTCGACCTCTTAGGGGAGCTTTTTCTGGCCTCCAATATCCGCCGCAACAGCTCTCTCTTGCGGGGGCGGCTGGGAGAGACCGTCGGTTCACCTGGAATCACTCTCGTTGACGACGGACGTCTTCCAGGCGCCATGGGGAGCACTCTCGTTGATGGAGAAGGGGTCCCGACGGGCCGGACGGTTCTCATGGAAAAGGGGAAGGTGTCTTCCTTCCTCTACGATCTTCGCCATGCCCGGCTGGAGGGACGGTCATCGACGGGCAATGCCGCTCGGGGCGTGGGGACGCTTCCCGATGTGGGGCCTCACAACCTGTTCCTGCTTCCCGGCTCCTTGAAGCCTGAGGCGATCTACCGCTCCTGTCAGGGAGCTCTCTTTGTCACCGAGATGCTGGGTCTTCATACCGTCGATACGGTCAGCGGGGAGTTTTCCCTCGGAATCAAGGGAGCTCTCATCCGCGATGGCCTTCCTGCAGAGCCCGTCGCCGGCGTGACCGTGGCCGGGACGATTTTGGAGCTTCTTTCCAGGGTCAGGGCCGTTGGTGACGACTTGCGGTTTTTCGGGACCATCGGAGGTTGCACTCTTGTCGTTGATGATGCGGCGATCGCCGGCCTTTAGGTTTTCGCTCGCGCTGGCCTTCCTCCTGCTCTCCTCGTACCCGGCGGTTGCGGCGTCGGCCCGAAACCTCTGGAAGGGGAACGACCTTCTCGGAGCGGTCGAGGTTCGGGAAAAGGGGACACTTCACCTTGTTGCCCTGAGTGACGTCGCTGCCTTGACGGGGCTTCCCTTCAGGGAAGATAAGGAAAGCCTCTTCCTCTCCGGCGCGAAAGGCGAAATGGAATTTGTGAAACATGCCGCCGTTGCCCGCCTGAACGCTCAGATTATCCCTCTGGCCTCGTCCGTCGAACCGGAGAGCGGCCTCTGGTGGATTGAGGCGGCTTCGGTGGCACGTCTCCTCAATCTCCTCGAAGGGGTGTCTCCGGCGAGGGGTTTCCGCTGGGCAGGGGAGGGAGTGGCCCCTTCCCGCCCTCCTCTCGACTCGGTGTCGGCGGATATTCCCGTGGCCTCCTCGGAGCCGCCGCAGGAAGAGCCTTCTTCGGCAATGAGCGACATCGACAGGCGCCTGGAGCAAATGGCGGATGTCCTCAAGCGAGAAGAAACCGATTGTCCCGTGTCGCCTCCGGCAACGAACGCCTCGGCGAAGGGGGTTACCGGCCTTCGCTGGGGTGACCAGGGAGAGGCCTTCCGGGCTGTCTTCGATCTCGACGGCGCTCAGGAGCCGAAGGTCTTTCTCAAGCCGGGCAAGACGACCGTTATCTTCAGAGGGGGGGCTCCCAGAGATCTCGACAGGCGCTGCCCCGCATCGGAACTGGCCTTGGCCGTGATCAATCAGGGAGACAGCGTCTCCTTCGCCTTTGACCATCCCGCCTGCGAGGTCAAGCACTTTTTCCTCCCCGAGCCGCCGCGATATGTGGTAGACTTCCTCCTCGGAGCTTCGGAGTCCTCAGGAACTCCGTCCGCCTCGTCGCCGGCTCCGGTTCCCGCACGGGAAGAGCCGCGCCCCGGCGCGAAAGGGAAACCTCTCGTCGTTCTGGACCCCGGCCATGGCGGCAAAGACCCGGGAGCCGCCGCTTTCGGCCTGAGAGAAAAGGACCTGAACCTTCAGATTGCCTTCAAAATGGAAAAGGAACTTCAGCGGCTCGGTGCCGATGTGAGGTTGACGCGCCGCGACGACCGCTACCTTAAACTCTCTGAGCGAACGGAGCTGGCCAACGCCTGGGGAGCTGACGTCTTTGTCAGCATTCATATCAATGCCTTGCCCGCCGGGCGGCATGCGACGGGCGTCGAGATCTATTTCATGGCCCTCCCTACGGACAAGGATGCCATGCAGCTGGCTCTGATAGAAAACAGAGAACTTGACGGCAACGGCTCGGGCGGCGCCGACAAAAGGACGAATCTGCTGCTGAAAATTCTTGGCGACATGCAGCAGAACGCCAAAATCAGCGAGAGTACGGGGCTTGCCGAAGCCATGTTTCACCGGGGGCGGCAAGGCAGGTTGCCGATGCGGCGGGTTGCCCAGGCCCCCTTCTATGTCCTCAGGGGAGCGGCGATGCCTGCCGTGCTTCTGGAGATGGGTTTCCTCACGGAACGCTCCGAGGCCCGCCTTCTGGCGGATCCCAATTATCAGCAGCGCCTGGTCACTTCAATGGCTCCGGGAATCCTTGATTACATCAGTAAGGGGCCTTAAGGGTTCCTTGCCGTGAAAGGGCGGATGATGATGAAAGAACCGATTGATCAGCAGGAACTGGAGACAATCATCCCGAGACGCAGTCGGGATGAAGAAACTCCTAAGGCGAAACTGCCCTACCGGATCATCGCCTGGGTTTCGGTGATCGCCCTCTGCTTTGCTGCGGGATACGGGGCGACCTCCCTTGTCCTTCGCTATCTTGATAAACGGGGTGTCGTCACCGAGGAGGACGTCGTTTCCAGCGGCAGCGACGCCGCCCGTCTCCTGGCGGAAAGCGGCTCCGTCGGCATTTCGAACGGGTCGGTTCAGCGGGTGGCCATCCGCCTGTTTGTCCCTGAGGGAGATGTCTTCAAGGTCCAGACGCTGGAAGTTGTTCCCGGAGTCTTCGAAGACGACGCAAAGAGGGCTCTTGAGGCGCTTTTCGCGCAGCTCAGGAACCGGAACGCGCTCAAAGAAGATGTCCAGGTCCTCCATCTCTTCCGGAGCGGTGAGACGGCCTATGTCGATGTCAACTCTCCTTTTGTCGCCTCTCTTGAGGCGGTTTCCCCCGAACAAAGGCTGCTTCTTGTTACGGGCATCGTCCGAACCCTGTCGGAAAACTTTTCGCCTCTTTCCCGAGTCCGCTTTCTTATCAACGGTCGGGATCCGGTGGAAAAAACGCCCATTGACTTCACCGTCGCCTGGACTTTGGGGGCCGGTTCATGAGTTTGACTGCGGTGCGCGTCGATGGCCGCCTTCCCGATGAACTGAGACCTCTTGCCTTCGAGCGGGGCGTCAACCGTTACGCTGAAGGTTCCGTTCTTGTCGCTTGGGGGGATACGCGGGTTCTCTGCACGGCCTCCATCGAGGAGAGAGTCCCTCTCTTTCTGCGCGGAACGGGGCAGGGATGGATTACGGCTGAATACGCCATGCTTCCGCGAGCTACGAATACCCGGACGATTCGGGACGGTGTGCGTGGCCACGTCGGCGGGAGGAGTCAGGAGATCCAGCGTCTTATCGGCCGCTCCCTCCGGTCGTCCGTCTTTCTCCCCCTGCTGGGAGAAAGGACGATCTGGGTCGATTGTGACGTCCTCCAGGCTGATGGAGGGACGCGAACGGCCGCCATTTCCGGAGCCTCGGTGGCTCTTGCCGATGCCTTGCGTCTGCTCTGGAAAGAGGAGCGGCTCCCCTGCATTCCCCTCCGTTCTCTCGTTTCCGCCGTCAGCGTCGGCAAGGTCGAGGGGCTTCCTCTTCTTGACCTGCGTTATGACGAGGACAGCTGCGCCGACGTCGATGCCAACATCGTTGCCGACGAAGAGGGGCGCTTCATCGAAGTGCAGGCGACGGGAGAGAGAGGGACTCTCAGCAGAGACGAACTTCAGGTATTTCTCGATCTCGCCGACCTTGGCCTCTCCCGCATCCGGGTGCTTCAGAAGGGAAGTCTCCAATTTGTCGAGGAGGAGGAGGAGGCTCTTGCCGAAGGCCGTCGTCGTTTTGGCGAGTTCCAATCGAGACAAGCTTCTGGAGCTTAAGACGCTTCTTGCACCGCTGGGCCTGGACCTTGTTCCCGGGGAGACCTTCGGTTCCATCGACGTTGAAGAAAACGCCGAAAGCTATGTCGGCAACGCTCTTCTGAAAGCTTCCGCCTGGAGCGACTTCACCGGTCTTCCGGCTCTGGCTGATGACAGCGGTTTGGAGGTGGAAGCCCTCGACGGAGCGCCCGGTGTCCGCTCCGCAAGGATTGCCGCTGACGATGACGGCCGTATCGCCTGGCTTCTTGGTGCGATGAAGGGGCACAAAAATCGGCGGGCTCGTTTTGTCGCCGCCCTCGCTCTCGTCGCGGGCGAACGATCCTGGACGGCGACAGGCTGCTGCCGTGGCAGCCTGGTCGAGGCTCCCCGCGGTGACGGCGGTTTCGGCTACGATCCTCTTTTCGTCCCCGATGGGGTGACGAAAACCTTTGCCGAGATGGACGGAGAAGAAAAAGGGAGCTATTCTCACCGGGGGATTGCTGCGCTCCTTCTTGCCCGTAGGCTTGATGATCCTTTCGTGTTACAATATCTTCTTGATTGCAACAGAACGTCGCTAGGGGGTTCAGACCATGAAGGTTTTCCTTAGCATCATCCACATTCTCCTTGCCGTAGGCCTGATGGCTGTCGTCCTTCTTCAGCAGCGCAAGACCGGTGGATTCTCCGGTATTTTCGGGGGAGGGACCCAGGCTGACACGGGAGGTTCGTGGCAGCGCTTTTCCTTCCTGACCAAAGTGACCGTTATCCTGACGGCTCTCTTTATGACTTCCTCGCTGGTTCTCGTCGTCCTTTGATCGGGTGAGAGGCGATGACGTCCGAACGGCTCGATAGACTGGAGAGAATCGCCGAGGCCAGAGACCTTAAAGTCGCTCCGGAGCGTTTCCTCTCCGCCACTCACGGGGAAATTCTTGCCGGTCATACGACGGACATCTATTTCGTCAAGACGCTGGAGCTTCTAAGGGCTTCAGGGCGGGCAGGAGTGCCTGTCGTGGCGGAGGTTTTTTGTCGCCAGGGCGGCGTTTTCGCCGGAATGCCCGATCTGCTCCATCTCCTTGAAGGGGCTCCGATCCGCATCGAAGCCCTGCCTGAAGGAAGTGCCTTTGAAGGCAGGGACGTGCTCGTGCGCCTTGAGGGACCCTATGAGGCCTTCGGAGTGTACGAGACGGTTCTCTTAGGAATGCTGGCTTCCTCGACTGGTTGGGCGACGGCCGCTTCCCGCTGTGTCGCCGCTGCCGCCGGCAAGCCGGTTCTCTGTTTCGGCGCCCGTCATGTCCATCCCGCCGTGGCCCCCGCCATGGAGCGGGCGGCGCTGTTGGCGGGCTGCAGCGGTGCGAGCTGCATCCTCGGTGCCCATATGGCCGGACATCAGCCTCAGGGGACGATCCCTCATGCGGCGATTCTCATCGTCGGTGACACCGTCGAATTGGCCCGGCTCTACGATGAGTATCTCCCCGAAGGAGAGGCCAGGACCATCCTGGTCGATACGTTCAAAGACGAGGCGGAAGAAGCCCTTCGAGTGGCTCACGCTCTCAAGGAAAGGCTTGCCGGAATCCGCCTCGATACTCCCGGCGAGCGAGGGGGGGTCACGCCGGATCTGGTTCGGGAGATCCGGGCCCGCCTCGACCGTGAGGGATTTGACAAGGTGGGGATTTTCGTCTCCGGAGGTCTTGACCCTGACCGCATCGCCCTTCTGGCCGAAGCCGGAGCCAACGGTTTCGGTGTGGGCAGCTACATCGCCCATGCCACGCCGCGGGACATGACGATGGATCTCAAGGTGGTCGACGGTCACCCTATCGCCAAAAGGGGCCGGATTCCGGGCATCATCGAAAACCCGAACCTCCGTTCCCTCTAAGAGCTTGAGCTGAAACGAACCTTTACCGTGGCGGTTTTTCTATAGGAAGCCTCTCGAGGGCCGGCCCCCCTACACACCGGCTCAAGGTGTCTTCTGCCTTGACACCCGCCGAGGCCTCTTATAGAATTGACGTCGCCTTTGCGATCAGGGCGACGGGATAGATCCTCGTGCCTTCAAAAGTTGATATAGGATTGAATGAAGGAGTGAAGGTTTTATGAAAGAAAGCCGTACCTTCATGGCCAAAAAGGAGACGGTCGAGCGGAAGTGGTACATCGTCGATGCCGCCGACAAGACTCTTGGACGCATGGCCGCGCAGGTTGCCAAGGTTTTGATGGGCAAGCACAAGCCTATCTATACCCCTCATGTCGATACCGGCGATTTCGTCGTCATCGTTAATGCCGACAAGGTTCACGTCAGCGGCAACAAGCTCGAGCGCAAGCGCATCTACCGCCATTCGGGTCACCCCGGCGGCTTCCGCAGCCGCACCTACGGCGAGGAAATGGCCAAAAGGCCCGACCGCCTCGTCGAGAAGGTCATCCGAGGCATGCTCCCCAAGGGCAAGCTCTCTCATGACCGCAAGCTCAAGGTCTATGCCGGTCCCAATCACCCTCATGCGGCTCAGAAACCTGAACCGCTTGAAGTTTAGTTCCGTCGACACAGCACGGAAGGAGGTCCTGTGAATGCAAACGATTGACTTCTTCTGGGGAACCGGTCGGCGGAAGACTGCCGTTGCCCGTGTACGCGTTCGTTCCGGCGAGGGGAAAGTCCTCGTCAACGGTCGGTCCGTCGAAAACTACTTCCCCCGTCTCATCTGGGCCAACAGCGCCCTTGAGCCTCTTCGGGCCAGCGGCATGGAGAGTAAGCTTGACGTCATCGTCAAGGCCGAAGGCGGCGGTCTCACCGGCCAGGCCGGAGCGGTCCGGCTCGGCATTGCCCGTGCCCTGATCAAGATGAACCCCGAACTTCGTCCCGTCCTGAAGCGGGGCGGTTTCCTCTCCCGCGATTCCCGCATGGTGGAGCGCAAGAAGTACGGTCTCAAAGGCGCCCGCGGTCGGAGGCAGTTCTCCAAGCGCTGATTTTTTCCCGCGAAATTGTCTTTCAGCGAGGGGGCGCTCTTGGTGCGCCCCCTCCTGCTTTTGAGGCTTCCCCTTTCCGCTTCGGGGTCCTAGGATAAAAGACAGGCGGCTTTCTTTTGCCGTCGCTGCAAGTAAAGAGAGAAGCTCCTTCCTCTTCGAGGAGTTTTCGGTGATACCGGGACTAGGAGGTGAAGCCTCTTGGATGAGCGGCTGAAACAGATCTACGAAGAGATCACCGGCCTCCTTGGCACCAAGCGATACAGCGCTCTCAAAGGGTTGCTTTCCTCGCAGGAGTCCGTCGACGTTGCCGATTTCCTGAGCCTGGCCGCGCCTCCGGCAAGGGTCCTTCTCTTCCGCCTTCTTCCCAAGAACCAGGCGATCGAAGTCTTCGAGTTCATGGAAGGCTCCGAAAGGGAGGAGCTGCTGAATCACTTCACCGATCGTGAGGTCGCTGAAATCATCTCCGAAATGTCTGACGATGACAGGACGGAACTTTTCGACGAACTTCCCGCCAAGACGGTCAAAAAACTTCTTCTTCATCTGCCTCCTGCGGAGCGAAGCCTGGCCAATAGTCTCTTGAACTATAAGGAGGGGTCGGCCGGGCGCATCATGACGCCTGAGTACATCGACCTCAAGGCCGACATCACGGCGATGGAGGCGCTCCAGGTGATTCGGCGTCAGGCCCGGAGCAAGGAGACGATCTACACCTGCTTCGTCGTCGATGGCGCACGCCATCTTCTCGGCGTCGTCAGCCTGGAAGATCTCATCCTGAGCGATCCCGAGACGCGGATCGAGACCCTCATGGACGACGATCCCATCTATGTCTCGACGGAGGCGGACCAGGAAGAGGCTGCCCAGGTCATCTCCCGCTACGATCTTCAGGCTCTTCCCGTCGTGGACAGGGAGCGTCGCCTCGTCGGCATCCTCACCTTCGACGACGTCCTCGATGTCGTCGAAGAGGAGGCCACTGAAGACTTTCAGCGCATGGCCGGCATCGAGCCCACCGACGAGAACTATCTTGACACGGGGCTTTTCACCCTGGTCCGCAAACGTTTCACCTGGCTCTTTGTCTGCATCGTCACTCAGACTCTGACGGCGACGATCCTGGAGCGCTATTCGGCGTCTTTGCAGCAGGTTATCGCGTTGGCCTTCTTCATCCCTCTCATCATCGATGCCGGCGGGAATGCGGGAACCCAGTCGGCGACCCTTTTCATCCGAAGCATGACTCTGAGGGACATCGAAAAAAAGGATCTCCCCCGGGTCTTTCTTCGTGAGACGACGACGGGGCTGCTCCTGGGTGTGGCCATGGCGGTCTTTGCCGTGGCGCGCGCGTTTCTGCTGGGAACGGGCCCGGGGCTTGCCCTTACCGTCGCCGTTGCTCTCGTTGCCGTCGTCCTCCTGGGAAACCTGGCCGGCGTGGCTCTTCCCATCATCGCCACCGCTTTCAAGATCGACCCGGCCATCATGTCCGGTCCCTTCATTACCACCGTCGTTGACGTCGTGGGCCTTGTCGTCTACTTCGAGATCGCTCGACTCGTCCTCTTTCGGGCTTGACGGAAGGAGACAGGAGTTCCATGGGCGTTCCTCTCGGCTTATCAAAACGTCCACACAAGATCCGGACACAGTTTTTTTTCCTCGCCATCGTCGTTTCCGCAGCGAGTCTTCTCGCCGTGGGGCTGTTCTCCTGGGAGCTCGTCGAGAGCCAGCTCGAGTCCCGCCTTGCTCGAACGGCCATGTCCATTGCCCACTCCGTCGCTTCGATTCCCGCCGTTCAGTTCAACGTGGGGCGTCCGGGAGGGGCCGGCGTCATCCAGCCTCTCGCCGATGGCATCCGCAAGGAGACGGGTGTCGAGTTTGTCGTCGTCTTCGACATGCAGGACCGGCGCTACTCTCATCCCCTGCCGGAACGGATCGGCAAGAAAGCCGTAGGCGGTGATCACGGCCCCGTCCTGGAGCGAGGGGAGGCCTACATCTCCCGGGCCGTCGGCTCTCTGGGGCCTTCCATGAGAGCCCTTGTCCCCATCTATCATGAGGGGCGACAGGTCGGAGGCGTTTCCGTCGGCATCCTGATCGATGATATCGATGAGGCTCTCGACGATCTTCTCCTCCGCCTCGTCGTCGCCCTGCTTCCCGGACTTCTCATCGCTCTTGTCGGTGCGATCTTCCTGGCCTGGAACATCAAACGGAGCACCTGGGGCCTGGAGCCTCACGAGATCGCCCGTCTCCTCCATGAGCGGGAGAGCATGCTCGACTCCATAAAAGAAGGCATCATCGCCGTCGACGAAGGGGGCTCGCTCACGCTTGTCAACGGCGCGGCAAAACGTCTTCTGGGGCTGGCGGAAGATGCGCCGGGAAACCTGGTGGAGGAGCTTATACCGAACACGGGGCTCCCTCTTGTCCTCAAGAGCGGAGAAGCGGAGCTGAACCAGGAGATCAACCTCCTGGGCAGGAGGATCATGACGAACCGTCTCCCCATCATGCATCGGGGCCGCGTCGTCGGGGCCATCGCGAGTTTTCGCGACATGACGGAACTGCGCTCCCTCGCCGAAGAGATCACCGGCGTGCGGCTTTATCTGGAAGCCCTGAGAGTGCAGAATCACGAATTCAGGAACAAACTTCAGGCGATATCGGGCCTGATCCAGCTGGGCGAGCCTGATCGAGCCCTCAACTTCATCGCCGAAACCTTCGAGATGAGAGCCTCCCAGGATACCCTTGTGACGCGGCAGATCCGTAATCCTGCCGTCGGCGGAATTCTCCTGGGCAAGATGGGGCGCTGCCGTGAACTCGGGGTTACTCTGAGGGTTTCCGATGACAGCCACTGCCTCGATCGACGGGGCGTCGACAGTCGGACCCTTGTCGTCATCATCGGCAACCTTCTGGAAAACGCCATCGAGGCCGTCACCTCTCTTCCTGAAGAGAGGAAAGAAGTGTCCTTCTCGATTTACGACGAGTCGAACCGGATTCTCATCTCCGTTGCCGATCGAGGTCCCGGCATCCCTCCGGAGGAGGCCTCCAGGGTCTTCGCGAAGGGCTATTCCACCAAAGGCGGTCCAATGCCCAGAGGCTACGGCCTGTACAATGTCTGGACCCTCGTCGAAGCCTGCAAGGGAGAGATCACCCTCCATTCCGTCCCCGGCGGGGGAGCGGAGTGGGTCGTCAACCTGCCGACAGCTCTTTCAAGGGAGGTGGAGATCCATGGGGGACATTGATGTCCTCGTCGTCGAAGACGATCCGATGGTCACCGAAATCTGTCGCCGCTACATTGATTCCCTCGAAGGTTTCCGCGTCATCGGCACGGCTTCCAACGGGAGAAAGGCGATCGACATGATCGGTCTCATTGAAGCCGACCTTCTCATTCTTGACATTTTCATGCCCGACCTGGACGGCCTTGCCACGTTGCGCGCCCTTCGCGGCACCGGCTGCAACCTCGATGTCATCGTCGTCTCGGCGGCTCACGACGTTGAGACCCTGGCCGAGGCCATTCAGGGCGGAGTCTTCGACTACATTGTCAAGCCCTTCAATTTCGAGCGCCTCGGCGCCTCTCTGGTTACCTACCGCCAGATGCGGCTTCAGTTTGAAAGCATCGATCGCCGTCTGACCCAGGAAGATGTGGACGGCCTTTTGCGCCTGCGAAACCGAAAAAATCTCGTCACCCTCCCCAAGGGGCTCAATCGGGGGACCCTCGACAAAGTGATCGCCCACCTCAAGCAAAGTTCTTCTTCCCTGTCCGCCGACGAGACAGCCGATGCGTTGGGCGTCTCCCGAGTCACGGCCCGGCGCTACCTGGAGCACCTCGTCGTGTCCGGGCGGGCCCTCGTCGAGCGGAGCTATCGCGAGGTCGGCCGGCCCCTCCACCGATACCGGCTTACGGAATGACCAAAACGGTACAAAATGTTTTTTTAATTTCTAAACTCTTGTTCCCTCCTTTCTTGCGGTAGACAATCAAAGAAATCATTCCGGTTCAATCCGGAAAAGGGAGGGAACAGCACATGAAGAGAAAGAGCAGTTCGCTTTTGGCGTTCGGCCTCCTGGCCGCTCTCTTCGCCCTGGTGTTTGCGGCGTCGGCCCTGGCGGCCGATTTCCCCTCGCGCCCCTTCGAGTTTATTGCTCCCGGAGGAGCCGGAGGCGGTTGGGACACGACCATCCGCATGACCGCCAAGGTCCTCGGTGAGACGGGCATCATCGGCCAGCCCATGCCCGTCTTCAACAAGCCCGGTGGCGGCGGCGGCGTCGGGCTGGCCTACATGCAGAAGAAAAAGGGAGATCCCTACTCCGTCATCGTCTATTCGCCCCCCCTCATTCTCATCAATCTTACAGGGCAGACCAACCTGAGCTTCAAGGATGTCACCCCTCTGGCCATGCTCATCAACGACTTCGGCGCCTTCGCCGTTCCCAAGGATTCGCCTTACCGGACCATAGAGGATGTCATGGAGGCCCTCAAGAAGGATCCCAAGTCGGTCAAAACCGGCGGCAACTCCGCCTTCGGCAGCATGGATCACATCCAGTTCCTTGTGGCGGCCAAGGCCGCTGGAGTCAAGGACATCAAGAACATCCCCTACATCTCCTTCCAGGAAGGCCCCATGGCGGCTCTCATGGGAGGCCACATCGATCTCCTTTCGACGGGGATGGCCGAGACGGTCGGCCCCCTTGAGGCGGGCGAGATCCGTGTGCTTGCCCTTACGTCGTCGACGCGTGTTGATGCCGATGTGCTCCGAGAGGTCCCGACTCTGAAGGAATCGGGTATCGACGCGACCTTCATCAACTGGCGGGGACTCTTCGGCGCTCCCGGAATGCCCGAACAGGAGAAGGCCTACATGGTCGAAGCCCTGAAGAAGATGACGGAGACGCCGGAGTGGAACGACGTCTGCGCCAAAAACGGCTGGGTCAAAGCCTTCATGCCCGCCGATGAATTCGCCGCCTTCCTTGAGGAGACGAACGGAACCTACAAGGAGCTCCTCACCGAGATCGGGCTTTTCAAGGCCCAGTAAGTAATCCCTTCCTAAGAGAGGAGGGATCGGGAGGGGTACCTTCTTCCCGGTCCCTCCATGAACAGAGGAGGTGGCTCCGTGCGAACGGACTGTCTTGTCGGCGCCTTTGCCGTTCTTTTCGGGACGGCCTACACCTTTCAAGCGTTTCATCTCCCCCGAGCCATGATCGGTAACCCCTGGGCGCCTCTCTATTTTCCCCTGGCCCTGGGCCTCCTTCTCGTGGTTATCGGTGTTGTCGTCATTCTGCAGGGCCTGCGTCATGTCGCCCCGCCAAAGGCCAGGGAGAAAGGCTCCAAACGTCTCATCGTCTTCACTGTGTTGATCTGCCTCGGCTACACGGCTCTTTTCGATCACCTCGGCTTTATCGCCTCGACGATTCTTTTCCTTGGCGGCCTGCTTTTTATGATCAATGGGGCTCGGGCCTGGAAAATCAACAGCGTCATCTCTGTCGTCTTCGCCCTGGGCGTCTGGTATGTCTTCGAAAAGATCTTCTACATGAACCTTCCCTGATCGAGGTGATTGACGATGGAGCTGATCCAAAATCTGTTTCTCGGCTTTTCCATAGCCTTAACCCCACTCAACATACTCTGGATGGTGGGGGGAGCCGTCTTGGGCACGGTCCTGGGCATGCTCCCCGGCCTGGGACCGACGACGGGCATCGCTCTTTTGCTTCCCCTGACCTTCACCATGAGGCCCGAGACGGCCCTCATCACCATGTGCGCCGTCTACTACGGAGCCATGTTCGGCGGCTCGCGGAGCTCCATTCTTCTCAACGTCCCCGGCGACGGCGCCGCCGTGGCCTCCTGTTTCGACGGTTATCCCATGGCCCAGCAGGGGAGGGCCGAGGCGGCTTTGGCCATATCGGCTATCGCCTCCTTTATCGGAGGCCTCATCGCTACCGTCGCCTTCGTTGTCGTGGCCATCCCCGTGGCCCGCTTCGCCCTGCGCTTCGGCCCGCCGGAATATTTCATGCTCATGGTCTTTGCCCTTTCGGCGACGGCGGCCATCTCAAAAGAGGCTCTTTTCAAGGGATTCATCTCCCTTCTGCTGGGACTGATGATCTCCACCGTCGGAATCGATTACCAGACGGGCGTCCTGCGTTTCACCTTCGGCATGATGGAACTTCAGACGGGAATCGATTTTGTCGTCGTCATCATCGGCATCTACGGCCTGGGGGAGGTTTTCAAGAATCTCGAGAACATCGCCTCCGGCGGCGGTCTCCAGCCTATCCAGAAGAAATTCAGCCGCATCTGGATCTCCATGGACGACTGGAGACGGAGCATCGTCCCCATTCTTCGCCAGACCCCCGTCGGATTTCTCGTCGGCGTCCTCCCCGGAGCGGGAGCCACTATCGCCGCTCTCATGGCCTACAACAACGAGAAACAGCTCTCCAAAGAGCCTGAGCGTTTCGGCAAAGGGGCCATCGAGGGATTGGCCGCCCCCGAAGCGGCCAACAACGCCTGCTCCGTCGGAGCGCTCATCCCCATGATGACCCTGGGCGTTCCCGGCTCGGGAACGACGGCGGTCATGCTTGGGGCCCTCATGATCCTCGGCCTCCAGCCGGGGCCCCTCCTCTTCCAGCAGCATGCCGATGTCGCCTGGGCCGTCATTGCCAGCATGTTCCTCGGCAACGTGGTCTGCGCCATCGTCAACATCCCTCTGGCGGGGCTTCTCGTGAGAGTCCTGGCCGTGCCCCCCCGAGTGCTCTATCCACTTATCGTCGCCCTGGCCTTCGTCGGCGTCTACACCATCAACTTCAGCGTCGTCGAATTCGTCCTTCTCGTCATCTTCGGTCTCGTCGGCTATGCCATGAAAAAATACAAGGTGCCCACGGCGCCGCTGATTCTGGCCGTCGTCGTCGGCTCCGCGATGGAGCAGAACTTCCGCATGGCTCTCATGCTCTCCGACGGCAGATTCTCCGTCTTCTTCCGCAACGGCATCTGCTGGGTCCTTTTCGCCCTGGCGATCTTTTCCATCGCTTGGCCCTTCCTCTCTTCGTGGCTGAAGGCCAGAAAGGCCGCAATCTGAACGTTTTCGTGACAGCATGATCCTGTAGCCGAAAAGCCGGGGGCCGGCTCAAAAGGGCCCCCGGCTTTTCGATCTCCTTGGAGTTGACAGACCGGTTGGTATGTTGTAGTTTGATCACATGAATGTCAATGGCATTGGGGGAAAGATCATGGTCGATCACTCAACAGTGACGAGGGAGAAGATTCTCGAGACGGCGAGGCGCTGTTTCGCCCTCGGCGGGTTTCACGCCACAGGCGTCGAGCAGATCGCCCGTGAGGCCGGAGTCAGCAAGGGCGCTTTGTACTGGCATTTCAAGGGCAAACAGGAGATTTATCGGGCCATTCTCGAAGTGGAGGCCGAAACGATCCGTAAGGCTTTTGATCCGGGTCAGGAAGGAAGTTGGCCGAAAGACCCCGTCGCTTTTATCATCAGGCGCGGCGAACGGAGGTTCGAGACCTTTCTTGAAGAAAGAGAGTTGCTGCTTCTGTGGGCCAACATCTGGATCGAAGCAAAAAGGGGACAAGAGGAGATCCGGGATCTCTACAGAGAGATGACCGGGGCCATCTTTCTCCAGCTGAAGGCGCTCTTCGTCAGGGCTTTCACGCGTTTTGACGAAAAGGTCGAC
The DNA here is from genome assembly GCA_018433595.1 of Synergistales bacterium. GTDB lineage: Bacteria > Synergistota > Synergistia > Synergistales > Aminithiophilaceae > Aminithiophilus. Next base: position 14,686 of record JAHDQY010000040.1, on the reverse strand, counting down.
GGAAAGCGGGTCGACGAGATTCTGGAAAGCCTCGGCGTCGCCTTCGACGGCCTCATTCTCCAGCTGGGCGTCAACCTCGACGTCGCAAGAGCCAAGCATCTCTGGCGTTATACCGTCAAAAGGATCATCGAGGGGGGAGAGAGTTATGTCTGATTTCCATCGGTTCCGCCTGTGGAGAATGGCCCTGCTGGTGGTTCTCTGCGTCGTGACGCTCGCCTTGGGGCGGCGGGTGTGGGCCGGAGAGGTACTGACGCTGGAAAGGGCCCTCGATCTCGCTGAAAGCCACAACGGTCAGATCGCTGCGGCGCGGGAACGGGTCCGCCAGACCGAGGCGGCTTCGCGAAAAGAGGCGTCCAAACTGGGGCCCCGCCTGGACGCCTCTCTCGCCGTCATCCGCTACAATGAGGAACCTCTAAAACCCGTCATTCCGGGCCCCGGCTTTGTCCGGGACGGCTTCAAGGAGACCTGGAAAGCGGCGTTGACGCTGACCCAGGTTCTCTACAGCGGCGGCACTCTTCAGGCCAACCTGGCGGCTTCCCGGCTGGAGGCCGAAGCCCGAAGGGCGGAGGAGATCCGGACCGTTCAGACGGTTCTCAACGGCGCCAGCCGGGCCTATTTCGGTCTCCAGCAGGCCCGGGCCGCTCTGGAGGTCGCCCAGGAGGCGGTGGCTCTGGCCGAGGGGCATCGCAAGGATGCCGAGGCGCTCTTCGCCAACGGTCTTGTCGCCAAAAACGAGCTCCTCAGGGCCCAGGTCTCCCTCTCCGACGCCGAGTTGGGGCGGATTCGGGCGGCCAATGCCGTGGAGGTGGCCCGGAAAGGGCTGGAGCGGGCTCTCGGTGTCCCCCTGGGAGAGGAAATGCTGTTACCCGAGCCGCTCAAAGAGCTGCCGGAGTTTGCCTTGCTTGATCTCGCCCAGGCCGAGGCGGCGGCCATTGCCTCCCGGCCTGAGCTGAAGGCGCTCCAGGCGGTTCGGTCCATTGCCGAATTTACGGCCAAGGCTGCGGCGGGGCAGGCCAGGCCTCAGGTTGTTTTCGAGGCCGAGGCCAGCGATGTCGGTGATACCTTCTATCCCGACCTGCAGGATCAGTGGAAGGTGACCCTGGCCGCTCAGTGGCGTCTCTACGATTCCGGGGAGGTCCGTTCCAACGTGGAGAGAGCTGAAGCGGCGGCCCAGGAGGCAATGGCGCGAATGGACGACCTCCGCCAGCAGGTTCTGCTTGAAGTCTCGACGGCTCGCCTCGCTCTCGACTCGGCCTTGCAGCGCTTCCGTGTCGCTGTCGACCAGGTGACTCTGGCCGAGGAGGATCATCGCATGGCCCTGCGGCGCTACAAGGCTCAGGTCGGGACCAACCTTGACGTCCTCGACGCCCAGGTGGCCCTCACCAATGCCCGGACGCAGCTGGTTCAGGCCGTCTACGACGCCTTTCAGGCCGATGCCGATCTTGCCTACGCTGTTGGTCTGGGAAGAGATTCGAGCATGAAAGGAGATATCGACAGGCAATGAAGCGAATCGTTCTCCCCCTCTCCTTGGTCCTGCTCTTTCTGGGCCTGGTCGTCTTTCGCGGCTTTCAGGCCCGTCATCTTGTCGATGAGAGCGGCTTGGAGAAAAGCCTTCCCGTGGAGGTCACCCGACTGGAGCCGCATCTTTTCCGGGAAACGTTCCGTTTTGTCGGGACCCTTGAGCCCGAGGAATCGGCTGCCGTCGTCGCCAAACTTCCGGGACGGACCGTCCTCTCCGTTACCGTCGATGTCGGCGATGTCGTTCGCGAGGGCCAGGTGCTGGCCCTTCTCGATGACACGCTGCTGAGTGCCGGATTGGCTCAGGCCGAGGCCGCCGTCGCGGCCGCCTCGGCCGGGCTGCGTCAGGCCCGTGCCCAGGAGGAGACGCTGCGCCTTGATCACGAGCGGTTCCGGAGCCTTCTCGAAGAGGAGGTCGTCAGCCGCCAGAGCTACGATCACGTCAAGGGTCAACACGAGGCCGCGACGGCGGTCCGGGAGGCGGCGGAGAAGGCGCTTCTCCAGGCCCGGGAGGCCAAGGGAGAGCTTGTCACGCAGATGGGCTACCATCGCCTTGCCGCTCCCGTCGACGGCGTTGTCGCCGCTCGCCTCATCGATCCCGGCGACAGCTCCAATGTCGTCTCGCCGGCCTTTGTCATCAATCGCCAGGACCGGGTCAAGGTCAAGGGAGCCCTTCCGGAGCGTTCCTTTCTGCGCATCAAAACGGGGCAGGAGGTGACGCTCACCATCGACGCCCTGAACGGCGAGACCTTTCAGGGGGCCGTCAGCCGTCTCTCTCCGGCCCTTGACGGGGCCACTCGAACCGGCGACGTCGAAGTCCTTCTCGAAAGCGACGGGAGGCTTCGGCCGGGGCTCTTTGCCAGAGTCACGATCTATGCCGGCGAGCGCCGGGGCAGGGCTCTTCCTCGGGAGGCCCTCTTCCGCCTGGAAGGCACGGGAGAACAGATATGTTACGTCGTCGACGGCGACGGAAGGGCCCGCAGCCGTATCGTCAAGACGGGCTTCGAAGAGGGCAACTGGATTGAAATCATCGATGGCCTCAGCGAGGAGGATATCGTCGTTCGGACCCGTTCCGGCTCCTTGCGGGACGGTGTCCTCCTGGAGGTGTCTCGGGAGTGAAGCTGCCCGGACTGGCCGTCAAGCGTTCCGTTTCGACGACGATGATTTTCGTCGCTGCGCTCCTGCTGGGGATTGTCGCTCTCTGGGGGATGAAGCTCGACATGCTCCCCGACATCGAGCCTCCCGTCGTCACGATCCTCACCACCTGGCCCGGAGCCTCGGCTGAGGATGTGGAGCAGCGGGTCTCCAAGGAGATGGAGGATCAGATGGCCCTCATCGAGGGTGTCGACGAGCTTCACTCCAAATCCGTCGACAACCTCTCCATCGTCTCCGTCAAATTCAAATGGGGCTCCGATCTTGATGTGAAAGTCGGCGACATCCGAGATGCCGTGACCTTCGCCAAAAGGAAGCTTCCCGATGACGTGGAGGAGCCCATCATCCTGCGGGTCTCTTCAGGAACGGTTCCCGTCGCGATCGTGGCTCTTACGGCGGAGCGCTCCTACCCCGCCCTCTACCATTTCGCCGACAAGACCATCGTCGAAAATCTCAAACAGGTCCAGGGTGTCGGCCAGATCCTCCTCTATGGCGGCATGGAGAGGGAAATCCGAGTCGACGTGGATCTTGAGCGCCTTGAGGCATACCGTCTCTCCCTGCAGTCCATTGCCGCCGCCCTGGAACAGGAAAACCTCAACCTTCCCGCCGGGAGCCTCAAGGAGGGCAGTCTGCAATACCACCTCCGTGTTCCGGGACGTTTCCGCTCTCTCGAAGAGGTCGGCCAGGTCATCGTCGGTTCCGTCGGGGGGCGTCCCGTGCGCGTCGCCGATGTGGCCTCCGTCGTCGACGGCTACAGAGAGGCCGAGGTCAACGGCTGGATGGGGCAGAAGCCTGCCGTCGTCCTCGTCGTTTTGAAAAACAGTGACGCCAACACCGTCGAGGTCACCAGGGCCGTCATGAATCGTCTCGAAAAGATGAAGGACCGGCTGCCGTCGGACGTGGCCTACGACGTTGTTTTCAATACCGCCGACTACATCATGATGTCGCTGAAAAATCTGACGACTTCCCTGGTGACGGGCATCATCCTGGTTTTCCTCGTCACCTGGGCCTTCTTGCAGCGTCTTTCGGCCTCTCTCGTCGTCTGCACGGCCATCCCCTTCTCCCTCATCATGACCTTCATGGTCATGAGACAGCTCGGTTTCACCCTCAATATCATGACCCTCTCGGCCCTGGCCGTTGCCAGCGGCATGGTCGTCGACAACTCCATCGTCTCCACGGACCAGATCATTCACCACATCGAACAGGGGGAGCGCCGCCATGTCGCCGCCGTCCTCGGGGCCGAAGAGGTCGGCTCGGCCCTTATCGCGTCGACGCTGACCACCGTCGTCGTTCTGCTCCCCCTCGCCCTGGTCTCCGGCCTCGTCGGCGTCGTCTTCTCGGCTCTCTCCATCGTCATGGTTTTGGCCGTTGCAGCCTCTTTGGCCGTCGCTCTCACCTTTGTCCCTGTCCTGGCCGCCAAGGTTTTCCGGGCAGAAACGCGGCCCTCCCGTTTCCAGCGCCTGGCCGAGCGCTTCCTGTCGGCGCTTGAGCGCGGCTACAGAAGGTTCCTGCAATGGGCCGTCGGGAACCGGAAAAAGATCCTTCTCCTGGCCTTCCTGCTCTTGGTCCTGACCCTCCTGGGTTTCCGTTTCATCGGAACGGAACTGATGGGAGACCCGGATACGGGAGAGATCTCCATCTCCTTCCGCCTTCCCGAGGGGACGAAAAACGAAGTGACCGACAGGCTGGTTCGGGAGATCATCGTCTACTGTCAGGAAGAGGTCCCCGAGGCCCGCTGGATCTTCGGGTGGGACGGCCAGACCGAAGAGGGCTACGGATCCGCAGTGGGACAGGAAGAAGGCCCCAACGTCGGTACCGTCGGCATCAAGCTTCTCGACAAGTCAGACCGCAAGCGCTCCGCTTTCGACGTGGCACAGCAGATCCGCTCCTGGCTTGCCGCCAAACCCGGCATCGAGCGGATGACCGTAATCGTCTCCTCGCCCGTCAAGTCCATGTTCCTCGGCTCCAAGCCGCTCAAGATCGAAGTCTACGGAGACGATTTGAGCCAGGTCCTCTCCGTCGCCGGAGATCTCGCCGAACGGATCCGCGCCGTCCCGGGAACCGTCGACGTCATCCTGAGTCAGAAACCGGACCGTCCCGAAATTCATGTCGACGTCGACCGGGACCGCGCCGCTCTCCTTGGCGTCCGCACCGCCACGGTGGCGCAGACCCTGCGAGGCTACTTCTACGGTCACAAGACCCGGGAGAGCTTCTGGGAAGGGGAGGACGATTACCCCATCCGGCTTCGCCTCAACGAGGACGAACGGGACGACATGGATGTCCTCGACCGCCTCATGGTGCCTTCCGCATCGGGGCAGCCTCACCGGCTCTCTTCGATTGCCCGGGTGGAGGTGACCCGAGGTGCGCCGGAGATCGACCGTAAAAACCGGCGGCGGACCATCTCCGTCGAAGCCGATGTCCATGGGCGGGCTCTGGGACAGGTGACAGCTGACGCTGTCCGTGCCGTCGCTGCCATGGATCTTCCCGGAGACATCTCCGTCGAGTTCGGGGGGGAGGTAAAAGAGCAGTCGGAGGCATTCCGCCAACTGGCTCTCATGGCCCTGCTGGGGGTCATCCTTGTCTACATGGTCATGGCCGGTCAGTATGAGGCCTATCTCGACCCTCTCATCATCATGTTCAGCGTCCCCTTCGCCCTGACGGGTGTCGTCTTCGCCTACCTGCTGACGGGCGTCAACCTCTCGATCCAGGGCTTCCTGGGGATCATCATGCTCATCGGCATCGTCGTCAACAACGCCATCGTCCTCGTCGACTACACCAACCTCGTTCGGGCCCGCGGGGTCGGCCTTCGCGAGGCGCTCTTCGAAGCGGGGGAGCGGCGCCTTCGCCCCGTCCTCATGACGACCCTCACCACCTTCTTCGGCATGCTGCCCATGGCGATCAGCCGGGGAGAAGGGGCCGAAATCTGGCGTCCCCTCGCCATCTCCGTCATGGGGGGGCTCTCCCTCTCCACTCTGGTCACCCTCGTCCTCGTCCCGGTCCTGTACAGCATCGTCGAAGAGCGGATCCGCAGGACCCCGCGATTTCAGGAGCTGAAGGAGGCGAAGCGTCGTGAAGGCAGTCTGGATCTTCTGTAACGAGAGCCTCGTCGAAGAAGTCCTTGACCTCCTGGACCGTGACGGCGTCGAAGGATATACGACCTGGCCCGACGTCCTCGGCTGTCACCACGGCTGTAAGACACACTGGAACGACGCCGTCTTCCCCGGCAAAAACTGGGCCTTCTTCATCGTCGGCGACGAAGAAACCGTTGCGGGGCTTCTGGAGAAGCTGCGGGTCTTCAAGGAAAGGGAAGAGGTGCACCGGGCCGGCATCAAGGCCTTCGTCCAATCTGTCGAGGAGAGCCTTTGAGCCTGGGTACGACAGCGCCCAGAGGCACTCTATCTTCTATGGCTGGCGATGCTCGAACCTGCGCGTTGACGGTCGCCATCGGTACGCTATAATACGGTAGCCGGGCCGGTGTAGCTCAGCTGGTAGAGCAGCTGACTTGTAATCAGCAGGTCGCCGGTTCAAGTCCGGCCGCCGGCTCCAGGGCTTTTTTCGCACTTCGAACGGTGCGGTTGACAGACGGGGGAGTCTGGGGTAATATACCTCAGGTCCAGTAACGGCAAGGGTTTGCAAGAGGCCGTATCGAGGGCGGAGTCGATGTGGTGGGATGGCCGAGTGGTCAAAGGCAGCAGACTGTAAATCTGCCGGCTAGCGCCTACGTAGGTTCAAATCCTACTCCCACCACCATATTTATGCCGATAGGCCGACTTAGCTCAGCAGGTAGAGCACATCCATGGTAAGGATGGGGTCTCCGGTTCGAGTCCGGAAGTCGGCTCCAGTAATAGCAAGGGCTCAGGCGATTCCGCCTGAGCCCTTTTCTTGCTTTCTTTTTCCCGTGTTCCGTATGGAGGACTTCAGCGAGGATGGCACGAGCATCAATAAAGCACATAAGGAACATAACGCACAGATGCCTCGGAAGGGGGGATAGAGATGAGCGAGGGAACAACGATGACCGCCACCGACGCCCGTGCCGAATTTGCAGACCTGGTGAACCGTGCTTTGACAGGGAGATGGCGAAGAGACTGTCCAGTCCCTCCGGGATGCCGTTGGTGTTCCGCACGTCCTTTGATGCGATGAGGAGTCAGGGGTGGAGCAGCTCCCGGAGGGCCTTCAAAAGGAACTCGTCCTGGTAATGGGCGGCCGCAAAGGACAACCCGACGGGGCATCCGTCGATCGACAGTAGAGGTGCCGAGATCTCGGGCAAGCGCCCTGCTCCCGAAAAGGATGTCACGGCCATCGTCCGGTCGTAGAAATCCAGAACTGCTTCCATCGTATTGAGAGATTCCTTCGGCGGGGCCACCGTGGGCGTAGTGGGGAAGCAGATGATGGTCCCGGTCTTCAGAAAGCGGTTGATTCCCCGGAAAAGGCGTTCGCACAGATCGAGGGATTCCATGACCGTTGTCCGGTCGAAGGATTTCACGTTCCCGTAGGCCATCGAAAACGTGGATCCGAGCTTCGGCTTGTAGCTCTCAATCCAGTCCCCCACCGTATTTTCGAATTCCATCGTTTGCAGGTTCCGCAAAGCGTCCTCGTTGCAGGAGGAGAGGTCCATATCTCGATCGGCGACGTCGGAAAAACCGGCATGTTCGAGCGTGATGGCGGCGCGTTTTGCCATGCGCTTGATCATGTTTTTCGCAGCGTCGCGGACGGATTCGTCTGCGATGTGGAACGCGTCATCGAGCATGACGATCCTTTCCAGCCTGGCGGTGTCCTCGATCCCGCTCCTGAGCAGAACCCGCATGACTCGGTTGAGGGTCTCGAAGTCGTTTGCCACGGCACCGACCGTGCTTACGCTAGGCATGAAAGGCAGTACGCCCGCTTCGGATATCCGGTGGAGCGAAGGCCGCATTCCCCAGATCCCGCATAGACTCGCCGGAACTCGGATCGATCCCCCCGAATCCGTCCCTATCGAGAAATCGGCGAGCCCGCAGGCAACCGATGAAGCCGAACCGCTGGAAGATCCTCCCGGTATGCGGTCCGGAGCCTTTGCGTTGAGCGGAGTGCCGAAGAAGTGGCTTTCGCCGTCCAGGCTATAGGTGAATTCGTCGGCGACGACCTTCCCGATGCAGGTTGCGCCGGCAGCCAGGAGCTGATCGACGCAGAGCGCATTGTGGATCGCTGCGGGATGCTCGTCCCGCCAGCTCGGGTTCCCGAAGGAAGTTTTGTGTCCTCCCAGGTCGATGTTGTCTTTGACGGTAAAGGTGAGGCCGTCGAGTGTGCCGGATTGAAAGGGTTTCAGTGACACGGTTTCGACGAACGCGCCGGAAGCTTCGATGGCAGTGGGATTCGATGGTGTTGCCGGTCTTTGGGGCATTTTCTCACCCTTCCCTTCATTGAATACATGGGTTGCGCCAGGGCATGGGGCAACTGCTTCCCGACGTTCGGATATGTACTCCAACGACATCATGTCGGCAGGCGCTTTTGCCCTGTTAAGTCGTGGCAGGGATGATGTCTCCGGTTCGAGTCCGGAAGTTGTCTCCAGTAATTGAGAGGGTGCGCGATTTTTTTCGCGAATCCCCTTTATTTTATGCCCATAAAACAGTATTATTTAATAAAAATAGTAAAGAGCCACGACTGGCGGAAAAATGGCAAACGATATTTTCGCGGAGGGATTTGAGATCCTTAGAGAGAGTGGCTCTGTAAAGGAGATGTAAGGGCATGATTCATACCGTCAAGCGAGATAAGCTTTTTTTTGCTTTTGACCCCCATCTGGAACCGGCTTTGCGTGTTTCCCAGGGGCAGGAAGTCTTGCTGGAAACGCATGATTGCTTCGAAGGTCAGCTCCAGAGCGAGGCCGATCTGGTGGAATCGTTGGATTGGGATCACGTCAATCCGGCAACCGGTCCGGTGTATATTGAAGGCGTCAAGGCCGGCGATGTTCTGCGTGTCAAGCTGCTGGAGGTGTCGGTGGCCGATCATGCCGTCATGGTCACCGTCCCGGGAGAAGGCGTGTTGGGCGGTATGATCCGCGATATGGAGACGGCGATTCTCGGCTTTGATTCGGGAAACGTCGTTTTCAAGGAAAAAGTACGTATCCCGGTGAAGCCGATGATCGGCGTGATCGGAGTGGCTCCGGCGGAAGGGCGCATCCCCAATGGAGTGCCGGGCACTCACGGCGGCAATATGGATTGTACCCTCATCGGCGAGGGGACGAGCGTTTTTTTCACGGCGGGAGTGGATGGGGCGCTCTTCGGGTGCGGTGATATGCATTCGGTGATGGGTGACGGCGAAGTCGTCGTCTGCGGCGCGGAAGCTGCCGGGACTGTGCGGATGAAGGCGGAAACCGTCCCAATGCCGGGTTTGCCGACCCCCTTTCTGGAAACGAAGGATCTCGTGGCGACCGTTTTTTCCGCCCCGACGACTGATGAGGCGGCGACGGAGGCCACGCTGCGGATGGCAAGATTCCTGACGGATATTGCCGGCATGCCCTTAAATGATGCCGGCATGCTGATGAGCCTGGTCGGGCACCTTAAATTCTGCCAGGTCGTCGATCCCCGGAAAACGGTTCGGTTTGAATTCCCCAAATGGGTTCTTGGAAAATATGATTATCAGCTGCCCCGATAGGCGAAAGGGCATCAAAGAAAAAGTGATCAGAGGCCGACTTCTTGTCGTTTTGCGGAAGTCGGCCTTTTTGCCAGATCAGTCGAAAGAGAGGATGCCTCGGCAGCGGTTTTCCTTTACTTGCTTTTTAAGCACCTAGGCATAAAATCGATATGGTGGACTCTATTGGCAAGGCAATTTTGTCGCTGAGATTAAACCCTGCGGTGATGAGTCATCTGCGGCCGGCGAAAATTTCCAGTGGCGGCCTGGATCTCAGCGAACGTTGGGAAATGTTGTGGTGAAACGGATTTTCTTGTCGCGGATGCAAAGGAGGCTGCGGGTAATGCAGTTCAAGGGTTTGACTTTCGGGATCCCAAAGGAAATCATGCACGGAGAGGGGCGGGTCGCTGCAATCCCTGAAACGGTCAAACAGTTTGTCGCTGGTGGCGCCAGGGTGCTGTTGGAGAAAGGGGCGGGCGCAAAGGCCTATTTTGCTGATGAGGAGTATGCGAGCGCCGGCGCCCAGATCGTGGGCGATGTTGAAGAGCTCTTCGCGCAGGCCGATGTGGTTTTGAAGGTTAAAGAGCCTCTTTTCAATTCCGCGAAGGGCAAGCACGAGGTCGACATGTTGCATGAAGGTCAGGTCCTGGTGACCTTCCTGCACCCTGCCGCTCCTGTCAACCACGAAATGATCAAGAACCTTGCGGCGAAAGGCGTGACAGCGCTCACGCTGGACGGCATTCCCCGAATCTCCAGAGCCCAGGCTATGGACGCCCTCACGTCGATGAGCACTGTCGCGGGATACAAATCCGTGCTGATGGCGGCAAACCGCCTTCCGAAGTTCGTCCCGATGATCGGATCCGCCGTAGGCATGATCCCCCCGGCAAACGTTACCGTGCTGGGCACGGGAGTCGCGGGCCTTCAGGCTGTCGCGACCGCCAAGAGATTGGGTGCCGTCGTTCACGCCGTGGATATTCGCCCTGACGCGGCGGAACATGCCAAGAGCCTCGGCTCGAAGGTCGTCGACACGGGAGTTCCTGCCCAGGTGGCTACGGGAGAGGGTGGTTACGCCAGGCACCTTCCCCAGGAGTGGCTGCTTAAGGAAAGAGAAGCTATCAAGGAGGCCATCGTAAACTCGGATATCGTCATCGCCACGGCCCTTGTCCCGGGAAGGCTGGCTCCCGTCCTGGTGACCGAAGAGATGGTGAAGGCGATGAAACCCGGTTCGGCCATTGTCGATGTGGCTATCGACCAGGGCGGGAACTGCGAGCTTACCGCAGGAGGAGAACTCACCCAAAAATACGGCATCAGCATCGACGGCACAAAAAACATACCCGGTATGATGCCGTCAAGTTCCACCATGATGTTTGCGAAAAACATCTTCCACTACACCTCGACCTTTACCAGAGACGGCAAGATCTTCATCGATCTCGGCGACGAGATCACCGCCTCTTCGCTGGTCTGCAAGGACGGCAAGCTCGTTCACGCCGGAGCAAGGGAGGCTATGGGCCTCAACTAAAAACGCAAGGAGTGGCGCAATCATGAACGCGCTTTTTCTGTTGCTGGTCTTCGGGATTGCGACCTGGCTGGGGTACAGGGTGATCAGTGAAGTCCCCTCCCTGCTTCATACCCCTCTCATGTCAGGGACGAACGCCATTTCGGGAGTGACCATTCTCGGTTCTCTGGTTTCTGCCGCGTTGGCGGTGGACCTGGGAAGCAAAATGCTCGGTTTCATCGCCATCGTGCTCGCCTGCGTCAACCTGGTCGGCGGTTTTTTGGTCACCGACCGCATGCTGAGAATGTTCAAGAGCTGAGCAGGGTATCCGACATGAATCAAACCTGTTATGCCGTGATATCGGTCGTTCTTGCCGGGCTGGTTCTCCTCGGCATCAAATGGATGAGTTCCCCCCGTACCGCCGTTCGAGGCAACCGGCTGAGCGCGCTCAGCATGGCGGCGGCGGTCTTGCTGGTGCTTTGGAATAACGGCATCCTGAGCGTGCCCCTGCTTTGGGCGGCCATGGCGATAGGCGGCGTTTTGGGTTACGTCATGGCGGTGCGCACAACCATGATACAGATGCCTCAAATGGTCGCCTTGCTGAACGGGCTTGGCGGAGGAGCGTCGGCTCTGGTGGCGATGTCCGAAATCCTGGACAAATACGGTCAGATGGCCGTTTTCACCAAGCTGACCAGCCAGCTTGCTCTCATTGTGGGCGGCCTGACTCTCAGCGGCAGCCTGATTGCCGCGGCGAAGCTGGACAGGCGCATGACGCAGCGGCCCGTGCGTCTTGCAGGGCATAATGTCCTGTCAAACGGAAGCATCGTGCTGGCGCTGGCGATGGCGGTCTTCTCGCTGTCGATGGAGTCCGCCGTCGTGTCCCTTTCGCTTCTGGTCATGCTGCTTTCGCTGAGTTACGGGGTCCTTTTCGCCATACGGGTCGGCGGCGCGGATATGCCGATCACCATCTCGCTTCTCAACTCCTTTTCAGGGCTTGCCGGAGCCATCGTGGGCTTCACCCTGTCGGAGCCGTTGCTTGTGGCCGTGGGGGCCATCGTCGGAGCATCGGGCCTTATTCTGACCCGGATCATGTGCAGAGCGATGAACCGCTCTCTGATGAATGTCCTGAGCGGGGCCATTGCCAAACCCTTCAATAACGGTGCCCCCGCCGGAGCGAATAAGGCTCCGGCTCGCGAAGCACCTGCGGCTGGAACAGGAGAAGCCGCTGATCAGCCGGAGAAGGCGGTGCGGGAGGAACCCGCCGGAGCTATCCTGAAGGCCGCCCGGAAAGTCATCGTCGTTCCGGGCTACGGGATGGCCATCGCCCAGGCCCAGGGTCAGGTGAAGCGGCTCGTCGACGTCCTGGAGGCGAGGGGCGTGCAGGTCGACTTCGCCATTCACCCCGTGGCGGGCCGTATGCCGGGCCACATGAACGTTCTTCTCGCCGAAGTGGACGTGCCGTATGAAAAGCTGCGCGAGATGGACGACGTCAACCCCGAATTCTCCGAGACGGACGTGGTCCTGGTGGTGGGAGCCTGCGACGTCGTCAACCCTGCCGCCAACACGGCCGAAGGCACGCCCATCTACGGCATGCCCGTTCTCGACGTCGCCGCTGCGAAACATGTGATCGTCTGCAACCTCGATACCCATCCCGGTTACTCGGGGGTGGACAACTCCCTCTACGGGATGCCTCATGTGGAGCTGCTCCTCGGCGACGCAAAAGTGTCGCTGGAGCGGCTGATAGGGGAGATCGAGGGGGGAGCTTCCGACGTGTCCGCCCAGGACTTGGGGGCGACCGTTCAGGCGGCGGATCGGAAAGAGCCGGGGAAGGTTTTGGCGGCCGCCCGGAAAGTCATCGTCGTTCCGGGCTACGGGATGGCCATCGCCCAGGCCCAGGGTCAGGTGAAGCGACTCGTCGACGTCCTGGAGGCGAGGGGCGTGCAGGTCGACTTCGCCATCCACCCCGTGGCGGGCCGTATGCCGGGCCACATGAACGTTCTTCTCGCCGAAGTGGACGTGCCGTATGAAAAGCTGCGCGAGATGGACGACGTCAACCCCGAATTCCCCGAGACGGACCTGGTCCTGGTGGTGGGAGCCTGCGACGTCGTCAACCCCGCCGCCAACACGGCCGAAGGCACGCCGATCTACGGCATGCCCGTTCTCGACGTCGCCGCTGCGAAACATGTGATCGTCTGCAACCTCGATACCCATCCCGGTTACTCGGGGGTGGACAACTCCCTCTACGGGATGCCTCATGTGGAGTTGCTCCTCGGCGACGCAAAAATGTCGCTGGAGCGGCTGATAGGGGAGATCGAAGGGTAGAAAAGGGCAAGAATCCCGCAGGAAGTCCCTTCCGGGCGTGACGGTGCTTTCGCTTTTCGGTGGGGCGCCTGGCGGCGGGTCATCGCAGGGGTCCGTCCTCGGACTCGTGATGGATGGCCTGGTAGACCTCGGACGGTCGGTGCAGGCCTTACGATCCCGAGCGGAAAGTTGGTTTCGGCAGTGCCAGGGGTTCGGAGAGCGCTCTCCGAACCCCTGCTTTTTATCTCGGCAGCGGGAAATGCCTGCCGCCGGTCTCGCTCCGCGCGTTGTACGGACCAGTTAAACCGCAGAAACTCTTTGCCCCGTCTCAAATTGCGGGGAGGCCATAGGCGTTTTTGAAATAGAAGATATTCCTCTTGAGAATTTCAAGAAGAGCGGCTAAGATCAGTGGTGCACGATTTACCGCATGGAGGAATCACATGATGCCGACGTCTTCCCGTCATGTCATCGCTCTTTCCGTCAAGGCCTCAGATCCGGGCAGTCGCTATGAGTGGGCTCTTGATCGTGGCCTCGCTCTTGAATATACTCCGGATCCCGAGAGGCTTGATCGGCTGTCTCTTCACACCGGTGTGTTCCATCGCCGTAAAATCCCTGTCCGCTATCACGCTCGCTATTTCGGCCTGGAGTTCGGTGATGCCCGACCGGAAAAGGCCGAAAGAGCCTTTGCCGCTCATCGTCGGACGCTTGATGCGGTGGCTTCCGCAGGCGGTTCGGTGCTTACCGTTCACGCCGGTCTTACACGGGGTGTCGGGCTTGATTTTTCCACGTTGGAAGTGAATTTGAAACATCTTGCGGCATACGGACAGGATCGAGGTGTCGCCGTCTGTCTGGAAAACCTCAGGTCGGGGCCGGCGAGCGATTCTGACAACGTGCTGCGCTGGGCTTCCTTCGCTGGGGCGGCGATCACTCTGGATGTGGGGCATGTCGTTTCCTCGGACGCCGTAAAAGAAGGCGCTGTCGATGGGGCGGCCGTTGCGCGCAAGTTCGCTCCCCTTCTGCGGGAGGTGCATTTCTACGGGGAAGAGGAGGATGACAGACACTGGCCCCTTTCCGAGATGGGGCGTATCGCTCCCTTGGCCGATGTGGCCGTCGAGGCCGGTGTCCGGTGGTGGACGGTGGAGCTTGAGGAGTATTCCGAGGCTCTGAGCACCGTGGCCGTTTTGACGGAATACCTTGAGGGCAGGGGAGAACTGGTGCGGAATTTCACCGCTGCCTCCGCAGCAGAGGAGCCCTCCCTTGAGGGGAGGTTCTGTCGAACCGGCCCTTGACGGGATCTGTCCTTGTGGCGTATCTTTTTCTTCCGGGCCGGATGCGACGCAGAGGTCCTCGGCTCATGCCTCTTCTTACACTTCGGCCCCTATGGTACAATCACCTTCGGATGACCGGAACCGAAAGGTTCCTTTTGAGGTGCATACTTATAGCCAAGAAAACCATTGCGAGGGGGTCTCCTGTAAGATGGCAAAGGAGCATTTTTCGAGAAGCAAGCCTCATCTGAACATCGGAACGATCGGTCACATCGACCACGGCAAGACGACGACGACGGCGGCCATCACCTACGTGCTGTCGAAGGCGGGCTTTGCCGACTTCACGGCCTTC
>JAHDQY010000006.1 GCA_018433595.1 Synergistales bacterium | reverse complement strand
GCCGTCGTCGATCTCGACCTGGAGCTGATGGAGCGCCTCTCGTCCCTCCCCGAGGGGACGCCCTTCATGGTCTTTCATCCCTCCTGGGGATATTTCGCCGGCGATTACGGGCTGAAACAGCTGGCCGTCGAGATGGAAGGCAAGGAACCCAAGGCCGGCGAGCTGGCCGCCCTCGTCGAACTGGCCCGCCGTGAGGCGATCCGGGTCCTCTTCGTCCAGCCCCAGTTCTCGCAAAAGGCCGCAAAGGTCCTCGCCGGAGCGACAGGCGCCTCGGTGGAGACCCTCGATCCTCTGGCCGAAGACTGGGACGAAAACCTGAGGCGCGCCGCCGAGGCTCTGCTCTCCAGCCGCTAGAGCCCCCGGAGGGCGATCCTGAAGGGCAGCTTCCCCCGACGTCCCTTGAAAAACCGATCCGGCTATTCTACAATGTAAAATATTCTACGTTGGGGGATACATGAAAATGGCCGCTGAGCTGGAAGATTGTCCCTGCACGGGCAAAAGCATGAGCAACCTGATGGCGCCCTGGATTCTGCTGACCCTCCACAGCGAGGGGGCGACCCACGGCTACGAGCTGGCAAGGATCATCAAAAAGCATCACGAGGCCCTGGGCATCGGCCTCAACCTGACGGGCCTCTACCGTCATCTTTACGCGCTGGAGCAGCGGGGAATGCTTCTCTCCCAGTGGGACAGGCCCGACAGGGGGCTGGCGAAACGCAGCTACTCCCTGACCCCGGAGGGCGAGGAATGCCTGAAGAACTGGGTGCAGACCCTGGCCTCCCACGCCAGGCTGATAGCGAGCTTTTTCGACCACGCCGGCAAGAGCCTGCCCGAAGTTCCGATTCCGGCGATTTCCGTCTTTCCGCCGTCCCGCCCGACGTCATGACGAAGCTCCTGAAAAAGCTGCCCAAGCCGACCCTCTCCCTGCTCCTTCTCCTGACGGTCTGGCAGCTTTCCGCGGAGGGAGTCCACTTTTTTCGGGGGGTCTCTTTCCCCACGCCGGGAGAAACCTTTCTGCGGCTTCTGGAGCTCCTCTCGGGGAAAGGCCTGGCCGGTCATTCCCTCTACGTCCACCTTTTCAGCAGCCTCAGGCGATGGGCGGCGGGATTTGCCGTCGCCGCCCTGTCGGGGGTGGGCTACGGCCTGGCCGCCGGCCGGATCAGGGCGCTGGAGCTGGCCACATCGGAGATTCCCCAGCTGCTTCTGCTGGTCCCGGGGCTGGCCTGGGTGCCCGTCGCCATCCTGCTTTTCGGCATCGGCGAGACGGCGACGCTCTTCATGATCGCCGTCTCGGCCTTTGCGCCGATCGCCGTGAGCGTCCTCTCCGGAGCCAGGAACATCGATGTCCGCCTCCTCCGCGCCGCCGAGATGATGGGCGCCGGCGAGGGGGCGATTTTTCTGCGCGTCTTTCTGCCCGCGACTCTGCCGTCGATCCTCAGCGGGCTACGGGTCGGCCTCGGAATGAGCTGGCGCGTCCTCGTCGCCGCCGAAATGGTCGTCGGCAGCGGAACGGGGCTGGGCTACTCGCTCATCCAGGCACGATGGACCCTCGATTACACCTCTTCCTTCGCCTGCATCGCCGTCATCTGCGGCATCGGCTTCTTTTTCGAGCGCATCCTTCTCCGCCGTCTCGAGAAGCGGACCATCGACCACTGGGCGCCGACCGCCGAAAAAGGATGATCACCCTCGAAGGCGTCTCCAAGTCCTTCCGCCTTGACGACGGAAGGAGCGAACCGGTCCTCTCCGACCTCAGCCTCAATGTCCCCGAGGGGGAATTCCTCTGCGTTCTGGGACCGAGCGGCTGCGGCAAGACGACGCTCCTGAACCTGATCGCCGGGTTTACGGAGCCGACGAAGGGGCGGGTCCTCTTCGAAGGAGCCGAGATCGGCGCTCCGGGCCCGGAGCGCGCCGTCGTCTTTCAGGATGCCGTTCTCTTCCCCTGGCTGACGGTCTCCCGGAACATCGCCTTCGGCCTGGAGCTCCAGGGAATGAAGGGCCGCTCCCTTACGGAAACCGTCTCCAGGTACCTCGCGATCATGGGACTCACCGAGGAGGACGGCGGCAAATACCCTCACGCCCTCTCGGGCGGGATGAGTCAGCGGGTGGCTCTCGCACGGGTTCTCGCCCTGGAGCCGAAGGCGCTGCTCATGGACGAGCCCTTCAGCTCTCTTGACGTCGACACGCGGGAGCGGCTTCAGGACGAACTCCTGCGCCTCTGGGCGGCCCGCGGGACGACGGTGGTCTACGTGACCCACAGCGTGGAGGAGGCGGCCTACCTCGCCGACAGGGTGCTCGTCCTGAATGCCCCTCCCGGCGGCTCCGCCGAGCTGGCCGTCCCTCAGAAGCGCCCCCGGAATCGCAGCTCGGACGAGTTTCAGGCGATGAGAGAGCGGCTGCGCGGCGTCCTTTCCGACCCGCTCCGCTCCGTCGGATCTCACATCTCACCCTATCTCGAAGGAGGATTTCATCGATGAAAAGACTCAAGGCTGTTTCCCTTCTGCCGGCCCTGGCGGCCCTGTTCGTTCTCCTGGGATCGCCCGGGACCGGGAGAGCCGCTCAGGAGACGGTCATCCGGTTCGCCTTCCAGGATCGGATCGGCGAGGTGATCCCCATCGTGGCCACAAGGATGGGCTTCTTCGACGACGAAGGGCTCCATGTCGAGCCCCTACGCTTCAGCAGCGGGCCAGCCTGCGCGGAGGCGCTCTATTCCGGGGCCGCCGACATCGGCACCATGGGGGACACGGCCGCCGTCATCGCCGTCGCCAGGAACCCCGAGTTCGTGATCCTCGCCAGCAACGCCACGGGAGAGGACCGGCACCGCCTCATGGTCCGCAGCGATTCCAAGGCGAGGGCCCTGAAGGACCTGAAGGGAAAGCGGCTGGGGGTGAAAAAGGGCACCTCGACCTACGGCGGCCTGCTGGCCGCCCTGGACAAGGAGGGGCTCTCCCCTGACGAGATCGACATCATCGATCTCGATCCCCCGGCCATGGTCGACGCCCTTCTGGCCGGGTCCCTCGACGGCTTCGTCGCCAGCGAGCCGACGCCGTCGGCTGCCGAAACGAAGGGGGCGCGCCAGCTGATGACCCTGGGAGGTCTGGGCAACGAGTACCCCATTCTCATCGTCGCCGACAGGAAGAGGCTCGCCGGCCGGGAGGGGGAGATCCGTTCCTTCCTGAAGGCGCTGAAACGGGCGGAGCAGTACGCGGCCGACCACCCCGACGAAACGGCCGCCATCATGGCAGACGGAACGGGGCTCTCCCCGAAGGTCGCCGAAGAGGCCATGAAGCGCCATCGGTACAGGATCCGGCTCGACGGAGCCATCCTCTCCAGTCTGGAACGGACGGCCCGCTTCCTCCAGGGACAGACGATCCTCGAGGAGCTGCCCGACATCGCCGGCGCGGCCCGGCCCGACTTTCTCGAATAGCTCGAATCAAAAAAGAGGGGCGCCCCTGGGGCGCCCCTCTTTTTTGACCTCGCCGTCTGACGGCCTAGTTGCCGAAAATCTTCTTGAGGACCTCCTGCTGAAGGATCTGCGCCGGATCGGTGGGCTGGGTCTTTTCCGGGGCCGCCTGGATCTCCTTTCCCTGAGCCGGAGGCTCGCCCTGCTGCTGGAGAGGCTGCTCGATCTTGAGATTCGAGACCTTGAGGGAATCCGTCGTCCCGCCCAGGTGGAAGGTGACGTTACGGAAATCCTGCTGGGAGCCTCCGCCCGTGACGCCCTGCAAAAGCCCTTTGAGGAGGGCTTCCGGCGTCTGGCCGCCGCTGGTGAGGAGCCCCTCGACGCCGCCGAGGACGGCGTTGAGGGCCTGGACGTTGACGTTGCCTCTGACATTGAGGTCGAGTTTTTTGTCGAAGCCGACGGCGCCCTCCGTTTCGAGGGTCCGGTAGAGAGCGTCACCGGGCAGGGCCAGGGCCCGCGTCCCCGGCAGAAGCTGAAGGCCCGAGCTGTCGACGGTGTAGTTGGCCAGAAGGGAACGGTAGCGGAAGCGGGGCGAGCCGTGAAGTTTGGCCAGCATCTCGGCGGATTTGAATCCTTCCAGCTCCCCTTCCCCGACGGAAAGGACGCCGTCGCCGAGAATCGTGCCGTACCGGAGGTTGCCGTTTCCCTTGAAGGTCAGATCGGCCGGGCCGCTGAGACTCCCCTTTCCCTCGGAGAGAGCCCCTGTGACGGTCTTGAGGTCCGATCCCTTGACGGAGGCCTCGGCCGTCCAGGTCATGCGCTCCAATGCCAGCGAGGCCCAGGCCTTGACCTCGCCGCCGGCGGCGCGGGCCGTCGCCGCGTCGACGCGCAGGGCGTCCTTGTCGAGAGCGAGGGGAACCTTGAGATTCTCGACGGAGATGCCCCTGACTCTGAGGGCGGTTGACGAGAGATCGCCCTCCCCCGCCAGCACCCCGCCGCCGTAGGAACCGGAGAGGGAGAAATCGGCCTTGCCCGCCAGGGCCAGGTCGGCGGCCTGAGGAAGCCTGGCCGTGACCATCGTCAGGTCGACGGCCGAGGCCGAGGCGGCGAAGGTGGCCTTGAGCTCGTCGCCGAGGGAGACGTCGGCCGTGGCGGTGAAGGGCGCGCCGCCCACGACGGCTTCGGCCCGGGAGACGCTGACCGCTGCGGGGGTGCCGGCGACGTCGACCTTGACCTGATCGACGGCCAGACCCGCCACGGTAAGGGCCGGCGACGAGGCCTGGACGGAGAAGGCCGGGGCCTCCGTCGTCCCCGTCAGGGCAAAGGAGGCGTCGACCTTTCCGCCGAGATCGACGGGAACGAGCCCCTTCGCCAGAGCCCCGGCGAGGTCGACACCCTTCATTGCTCCCTTCATGTCCAGGGCCTGGGGGGCCTTGGCCGTATCGATCGTCCCTGAAGCCGTGAGGCTGCCGCCCCCGATGCGAGCCGCCACGTCGGAGAGCCTCACCAGCGGGCCTTCCATGAGCAGCGAGGCCCGGGCCTCCTCGAAGACGGCTCCGGCGGCGCTGATCTTCCTGGCCGCCAGCCGAAAGGGGCCAGCGAGAAGGGTCTTGCCGCCGGGATTGAAGCTCCCCGAAGCGATCACCCCTTCAGCTCCGACCGGAGCCAGGGCGAGGCGGTCCGATGCGGCCGATACGGTGACTGTCGGTGCCGCGGCGTCGCCTTCGGCCTTCCAGTCGAGGGAGACCCTGCCCGAAGGCTTCCGGTCGGCCAGAGCCGGAGCGAAGGCGGAAAGCGAAGCCAGGTCGAGGTTCTGAACCCGGCCGGAGAGGGAAAGCCGCGGCTTGCCCTCGGCGATGCCCGTCACCCGTCCCGAGCCCGAGAGGGCCGCCTGGCCCCAGCGGGACTGGAAGGATTTGAGGTCAAGCCCCGAAGGGGCGTAGCCGAACTCGGCCCGGGTGTCCTCGAAGAGTTCTCCCTTGAGACGGGCCCGAGCCGCCTCGGCCGTCCCCGTAACGGCATACTCCGAGGGCTTGCCTCGCAGCCGCAGGATGACTCCGGCCTTGCCCTGGGGTTGGAGCTCCCGGAATCCCTCCTGAAGGACACCGAGACGGGCCAGATCGACTTCGGCGGCCCGTACGGAGAGATCGAAACGGATCTCGGGAGAGTAGACGACGTCGCCCTCGGCCTGGACGGGGGCCCCCATCCACGAGGCCCCGCCCGTCAGCTTAGCCCTGCCGTCGGCGCCGAAGGCCAGTTCCGCCGAGACGGCCTCGACGGTCTGTCCCTCATAGGCGAACCGGGGAGCCCGGACGAAGGCCTTGCCCCTGACGGCGTCGCTGCGGCCGCCGAGGTTGACCGTGACGGCCTCGATCGTCCCCGTCGCCCCCTTGAGGGCCGGGAAGCTCTCGGCCAGGGCGGTCACGGCCACGTCGCGGGCAAAGACGCTGATGTCGAGATCGGGGGGGAGCTGACTGAAGCCGAAGTTCATCTTTCCCGCCAGGGGGATGCCGGCCAGGCGGGCCTTCACGTCGGGAAGGCTCAGGCTCTTCACATCGTAGCTCCAGGAGGTGCGGGCCACGTCGAAGGGAATCGCCGCGACGCGCCCGCCGTCGAAGGTGAGTTCCCCTTCGAGACGGGGACTGCGCCAGTCGCCGGCAGCCTTGACGGTGGTGCCGAAGGTGCCCGCGAAACCCCGGTCGGCCATCTCCGGCCAGAGCTTGAGCAGTTCGGCCACGTCAAAGTCCTTGAGTTCAGCCGTCCCGTCCAGTTCCGGGTCGATCCGGCCCTCGGCGGTGACTCTGCCCTTGCCGACGGCAAGATCGAGATCCTTCACGGCGAGAGCCTTGCCGGAAAAATCGAGCTTCAGGTCGCCCTTGACGGGCAGACCCCGGAAGGCGAAGTCAAGATCGGAGGCGATGGCATCGCCGCCGAAGGTCGTCCGCGCCGAAGCCACAGCGACGTCGCCGGCAGGGGTCGTGACGACGACGTCTTTCAGGCCCAGCCTTTTCAGAGGAACGTCGAGGCGCCCTTCCCGCCGGATCTGCTCCAGCATGGCCTCCAGGGGGGAGGGCCCCTCGGAAGGCGGCAACGCCGATAGGAGACGCCCCATATCGCCCCGGACCCCTTCGACGACGATCTCGTCCAGAGCGGGGCTGCCCGAGAGGAGGGAGCCGAAGGCGACGGAGGCTCCGATCTTCTCGGCCGCGAGGAGCGGCTCCCCTTCGCCCTTCCTCAGGGAAAGATCGTGAAAGCTGTAACCGGCGACGGGGTTTCCCCGCACGTCGCCCAAGGTCAGATGGAGCCCCGTCATCTCTTCGACAACCGCGGAGGCCTTCCGGGCGATCAGATCGGTGGCCACGTCGACCCGGGAGATAACCAGAAACGCCAGGAGCAGGAGAGCGACGAGAGAGCCGAGCAGAAGAAGACGCCTTTTCTTCTTTTCCATGGCTTTCACCTACCTTATCCGGCTGTAAGAGCTTGAAAAGACAGTCGCTTCAAGTCTGTTTATACTATCACCATAGTATCATAGAGTAACCCGGGGGAGCCCCGCCGGAATCGGGGCCCCCCCGGGCCAGTAGAGGAGAATTGCCTGTCTTTGTCTTACAGGTCATGATTATTCTAGGACGGAAGCGGAAAGGCGTCCTCCGTGGAATGGCCTATTTTGATCGGACAGGAAAGGACGGTGCCGAGTCATGGTCAGAAAACGACTGATCGTCGTCGGCGGCGACGCCGCCGGCATGAGTGCGGCCTCTCAGCTGAGGCGTCTGGACAGGGAACGCGAGATCGTCGTCTTCGAAAAGGGACCCCACACCTCCTACGCCGCCTGCGGCATCCCCTATTATGTCGCCGGCCTCATCGAAAAACCCGAGCAGCTCATCGCCCGGACGCCCGACACGTTCCGGGAAAAATACGACATCGACGCCCGGACGCTCCAGGAGGTGACGGCCGTCGACTGCCGGGGCCGGACGGTCCAGGTCAGGGACCACCGAAACGACCGGAGCTACGGCATGGAGTTCGACGACCTTCTCATCGCCACGGGAGCCCTTCCCTTCACCCCCGACGTCCCCGGCATCGAAGCCGAGGGTGTCTTCGGCGTCAACACCCTCGAAAGCGGCATCGCCCTGGAGCGCTTTCTCCAGGAGAAGCGCCCCCGAAGGGCCGTCGTCGTCGGAGGCGGCTACATCGGCCTGGAGATCGCCGAGGCCCTCAACTGCCACCGGGCCGTCAACGTGACCCTCATCGAGAGGGCGCCCCAAGTCATGGGCACTCTCGACCCCGACATGGGGGCTCTCGTCGGCGAGGCGATCCGCGACGTCGGCATCGACCTGAGGCTGGGCGAGACGCTCAAGGCCGTCGAAACCTCCTCCGACAGGGTTCGGGCCATCGTCACCGACAAGGGGGAGATCGAGACCGACCTCATCGTCCTCGGCCTCGGCGTCCGTCCCAATACGGCTCTCGCCGAAGAGGCCGGCCTCGCCCTGGGCGTGCGCAACGCCATCCGCGTCGACGACAGGATGGCGACGCCGACGGAAGGGGTCTGGGCCGCCGGAGACTGCGCCGAAACCTTCCACCTCGTCAGCCGTCAGCCCTTCCACGTCGCCCTCGGCACGGTGGCCAACAAGATGGGACGCGTCGCCGGGGTCAACCTCGCCGGGGGCGAAGCCCGCTTCCCCGGAGTCGTCGGCACCGCGGTGAGCAAGATCTGCAGGTACGAGGTGGCCCGGACGGGGCTCCTCGAGGCGGAGGCCGCAAAGCTCGGCCTCGACTACAGCACGGCGACGATCAAGACCCGGACGCGGGCGGGCTATTACCCCGGCGCCGGGAGGATCCACGTCAAGCTTCTCGCTGAAAACGGGACGGGACGCCTCCTGGGGGGGCAGATCGTCGGTGTCGAGGGGGCAGCCAAACGGATCGACGTCATCGCCACCTGTCTTCACGGCAAGATGACCGTACAGGAGCTCGTCGACATGGACCTGAGCTACGCCCCGCCCTTCTCTCCCGTCTGGGACCCCGTACAGGTGGCCGCCCGGGCCCTGCTGAAGGAGGTCTGACGACGGCGAAAAGAGAGAGCGCATGAAGGGGCCGGCCCGCGCGGGCCGGCCCCTTCATGGCTGATCGCCAAGAGATCCTTTCGATCTAGACGAGCTTGAAGGGAACGACGGCAGAAGGATTCAGAACACGGAAAGTGAAGGATTCGGAGAGGAAGAAGCGGACCTTGCCGTTGCCCGCCTCTTCAAAACCGACGGAGAAATCCTGGCCGACGACGAGCTCGAAATCGCCGCCCCGGAGGGAGACGACGAGGGCACCGTCGAAATGGGGGGCCAGAATGACCTCGTCGACAAGGGATTCGACGCGCTTGCGCAGCGGGTAGCCTTCGGCACGGGTCTGGAGGACATCCCAGAGGGCAGGGCCGGCGACGAGGACATAAGGACCCTCGACGGCCTCGTCCTGAAGGTGGCGGACGGCCTTGGCCAAAGTCGTCAGAATTTCGGCTCCCGTCCCGCCGGAGAGATCCATGGCCTGCTCCTCGCCGGCCTTGACGAGGCCGACGATGCAAGCCTTCTCGAAGCCCTCGTAGACGGCCTTCTCCTCGAAGCGGGCCATCTTGACGGCCGCCTCGATAACGGGAGCCAGTTCGGGATCCTTGGCGCCCCGCTCGATGTTGTCGAGCTCCCAGCGGTCGAGCTCGAAGGAGACCCGAGCCTCGACGAGAGGCTGGACGGAGTGGACGCCGCAGCAGACCTCTTCCTTTTTGTAGCCACCTTCGGCCACGTTGAGCCTTCCCAGAGGGACGGCCGCATAATCCCAGCCCAGGGGACCGGTGACGTCGACGAAGCGCCGTGCCGAGAGATGAGCCTTGAGGGCCTTGACGGCCTGCTCGTCGATCTCTTCCCAGGCCCTTGACGATACCGGAGCCAGTGCACGCTTGAGAATATCCATGGAATCGATACCTCCTTTTTCGAGAAAATCCTAACGAGCCAGTTTGCCGATCCCCAGGCCTCGGGCACCGGCGGCTCCGGAGGGCGACGTTCCGCCTCCGGCGGCTTCTTCTATCTCGGTGATGGGAGCCTCGGTGAAAAGGTAGGTCCGAAGCGCCTCGTCAAACTCGGGCATCGTCCGGCGGAGCCATTCGATCATCATGGAGGCGTGCTCGATCTCCTCGTCACGGTTGTGCTTCAGGATCGCCCGGATCGCTTCGTCCTTGCTAGCGGTCATGCGCTGGTGGTACCAGTCGACGGCCTCGATCTCCTCCTTCAGGCTGTTCAGGGCCCGAACGATATCTCTTGCTTCGGGGGTCAGTTCCGTTACCGGTTCGTGATACATGCAGAAGCCCTCCTTTCGGATCGGTTGAGCTGGATCCATTCCGCTCCAATGATAAGCCAGCCTTGAGGCAAAATCAAAACCCCTCAAAAAGTCGGAACAATCATTTCCACTTGCGGGCCAATTCATCCAGGGCTCCTTCACTGCGAAGGGCCTGAAGGGTGGAATTGATTCCGTCGACGAGGCCGCCGGATTCCTTCCGCACCGCAAAGGCCTTCTCGGCGCCGACGAGCTTGAGCGTGAAGGCCTGGCGGAAGGTTTTCTTTTTCTTCCATCTGTCGATGTAGCTCCGCGCCACGGGAGCATCGACGAAGACCGCTTCGATCGTCCCGACGGCGAGAGCCGCAAAGGCCACGTCAAGGCGGTCGAAGGGGACCCGCATGGGGCTTCCGAGATCGCTGATGTAGCGGTCTTCGGCCGTTCCGGGCTGGACGGCCACGATTCGGCCTCTGAGCGATTCGGGGCCTGTCGGGAAAAAGCCGCCGTCAAGGACGACGAAGGTGCTCGGCATAATCTCGTAGGGATCGGAAAAAACCACCCGGGTGGCCCGTTCCGGCGTGCAGCTCAGACAGGCGGCGATGAGATCGACCTCGCCTCTTTCGAGAGCGGGAATCAGCGCGTCGAAGGGCATCTCCACCCAGCGGACCTTCCAGGCGAGACGATCGGCCAGAAGGTCGACGAGATCGACGTCGAAGCCGACGAGAGCGCCCGATTCGTCCCGAAACTCGTAGGGCGGGTAGGTGCTTTCCGTACCGATCCGCACCGTCATCGCCGCAGCCGGAGCGACGGCAAGGCTGAGAATGAGGAGCATGACCCCAAAAACGCGTCCCATAGGGATTTCTCCTTTCCGCCTGGTCAGGCGAATCTCCGAGCCGATCGTGGCTCCCGACCCGTTTGACGCATCTAATATAACCACTGGAGGATGGAACCACAAGATAACAGCCCGATCTTAAAGCGGCCTTGACGATCGAAGAAAGCCGTGCTATAAAGGCTCCAATCCGCTTCGGGGATTCTCCCCCGGGCGAAAGTCGTTTCATCTGGAGGATTTTCAATGTCACGTCGCAGCGTCTTCACCATGGTTTTCTCCTTTACCAACGCGGGTCCCGCTCCGGGGTCGGCGTGAAGACGCGCTGAACTCCAGCGAGCGAAGGACCCTCACCGCGGTGAGGGTCCTTTTTTTGTTTTCTTTAATCGGGCTTTGAACCCTGGCTTTTCAGACTGTGAGGAGGAACAGACAATGACGGCGGAATCGAGAACATCCCAGCTTCGCACCCTTATCGAAAAACTTTACGACCGGGTCCCTCTCTACCGGAGCCGAATGAAGGCTCTGGGCGTCACTCCGGGCGACATGAAAAGCCCCGAGGACCTCAGCCTCTTTCCCTTCACCGTCAAGCAGGACCTGCGCGACGCCTACCCCTACGGCCTTCTCGCCTGCGATCGGACCGAACTGGCCCGCCTCCACGCCTCTTCGGGAACGACGGGGAAACCCACCGTCGTCGGCTACACCCGGAAGGACCTCGACGCCTGGGCCGGAGCCGTGAGAGACTGCATGAAAACGGCGGGGATCCGCTCCGACGACATCGTCCAGGTGGCCTTCGGCTACGGTCTCTTCACGGGCGGCCTCGGAATCCATGACGGGGCCGAAGCCCTGGGCGCAACGGTGATCCCCGCCTCGGGCGGCTTCTCGGAGCGCCAGCTCCTTCTCATGAAAGATCTGGGGACGACGGTCATCGCCTGCACTCCCTCCTACGCCCTTCATCTGGCCGATCTGATCGAAGAGCGGGGACTGAAGCTCAATCTCCGCCTGGGAATCTTCGGTGCCGAGCCCTGGTCGGAGGAGCTGCGCCGCAAGATCGAAAGGCGTCTCGGCATCACCGCCGTCGACATCTACGGCCTTTCCGAAGTCATGGGCCCAGGCGTCGCCATCGAATGCCCACGCCATGAGGGGCTTCACCTCCAGGACGACCTCTTCCACGCCGAGATCATCGACCCCGAGACGGGGACCCCCCTGCCGGAAGGAGAGGAAGGCGAACTGGTCCTCACCACCCTCGGCAAGGAAGGAATGCCCCTGCTGCGCTACCGCACCCGCGACATCACCCGCATCCTGCCGGGCCGCTGCTCCTGCGGCCGCGAAGGAACGCGCATCGCCCGCATCCGGGGCCGCAGCGACGACATGCTCATCATCCGCGGCGTCAACGTCTACCCCTCCCAGATCGAAACGGCCCTGGGCCGCGTCGAAGGGCTTTCCCTCCACTACCTTCTGGAGGTGAGCGACCGACAGGGGCTCAAAGAGCTCACCGTCTGCTGCGAAGCGGCGGAAAGACTCGACGGGGACGGGACCGCCCTCCTCGCCGAAAGAAGCCGGCAGGAGCTCCTGGCGCTTTTGGGCGTCCGCGTCGGCTTCCGCCTCGTCGGGCCCGGAAGCCTGAGCCGCTCCGAAGGGAAGGCCGTGCGGATCCGGAACGTCGCCTGAAGACTGAAGGGGAAAAATCAGGGAACAGCCGAGCCGAGAGGAGGCCCCGCCATGAGCCGTCCGAAAGAGGAGTCCCGGGGTAAGGAGGGTAACGAGGAGCGGGAGAAATACCGCAGCCGCTGCGAAGACTGGGGCGAAATCGCCCTGGGTTACGTGGAGGCAAGAAAGAGAGCGGCGGAGACAGACGAGGAGGAAAGAGGCTGACAAGGAACCCGGCCTCGACGACGACAATCCGCCCGAAGAGCAGGAGGAAAGAGGAGCCCGCGGGCCCCTCTTTCCTCCGTGTCTCAAAGCTCCGTTCGGAGCCGATCGATCCAGCCTTTGACCCGCTCGGCCGTCGCCTCGGGCTGGTTGTCGTCGTCGAGGGGCAGACCGACGAAAGAGCCATTACGCACGGCGAGGCTTCGTCCCGTGTAGCCGTCGACAGGACAGGACCCGATCACTTCGGCCCCGGCCCTGATGACGGCATCGTAGAGAACGCCCAGGGCTTCGACGAAGGTATCGCTGAAACCCTCCTGATCGCCCGTGCCGAAAAGGGCCACTTTCTTCCCCTTTAGAGAAAGCTTCTCGAAGGCGGGCAGAAAGGTGGCCCAGTCATCCTGAAGCTCGCCGGAGCCCCATGTCGACGACCCCAAAAGGAGAACTTCGTAGGACCCGAGGTCCCTGACGTCACACTGAGCCACATCGACGGCCGGGATCTGAAGTGCCTCTGCGATCGTCTCCGCCACCTCTTTGGTGGCACCTGTCGTGCTGCCGTAAAGGACGATGCTCTTTTTCAACTTTCTCTCCTCCTTGCTCATGGCATTGCCCAGGGGGAAATTTTTCCTCCGGAAGCGGCAAAAGCGCCCTCTGTTTGATAAATCAAACAGAGACTACCACAGACCCCGCGAAAGGACAAGAAGGGCCCTGCCTCGGTGCCACGGACTCGGCAAGGGGAGCTTGCTTCTCGCCCGACGGCATGGCGACGCAGCACGACGTGAGGCTCGACAGCTTTCCCCGCCTCTTGTGCAGAAGTCCTTGCGCTCTCTCCGCTTCGGCCCTTGACAGATTCCGTCAAGGGCGCTACTGTGTAGGCGCTAAATCCGACCTAATTGGTTGGGTATAGGAGGTGAGACGATGAAGCTGTCGACGAAGACGCGTTACGGGCTTCGGGCCATGCTCGATCTGGCCCGCAATGAGAGCGGCCTCCCCGTGTCTCTCAAGGAGATCGCCGCGAGACAGTCTCTCTCCGAGCCCTACCTGGAAAAACTTCTGTCCTGCCTGAGACGGTCCGATCTGGTGGAGACAGTCCGGGGAGCCCAGGGAGGATACAGGCTCGGGAGGGAGCCCTCGGCGATCACCGTCGCCGAGGTCGTTTCCGTCCTTGAAGGGGCGATCCGTTTTTCCGACTGCGCCGTCGGCGAGGGGTGCCGACGGAAGGGGATCTGTCCGGCCGGGGGGCTCTGGACTCGGCTTCAGGCCGGCATTGAGGAGGTTCTGTCAACGACGACGCTTCAGGATCTCATCGACGACGGAACCCGTTCCGAGGGAGGGGTATAAATGACGGCCGGGATCTACATGGACTATGCGGCGACGACCTTTACGGCTTCTGAAGTGGTTGAGGCGATGCGCCCCTATTTCAGCGAATCCTTCGAAAATCCTTCTTCTCTCTACTCCCGATCCGACCGGAACCGCAAGGCCCTGGCCGAGGGGAGGCGTCAGGTGGCGGGCGTCATCGGCGCGTCGCCCGAGGAGATCTTCTTCACAGCCAGCGGCTCCGAGGCCGATAACTGGGCTCTCAAAGGCGCCGCCTTCTCGCCCCGCCGCAAGGGGCGGCACATCGTCACGACGTCGGTGGAACACAAGGCCATCCTGGAGACCGCTCACTTTCTGGAGCGCAACGGCTTCAACGTGACCTACCTGCCCGTCGACAAGAAGGGGCTGGTGAGGCTCGACGAGGTCAAGGCCGCCCTGAGGGATGACACGATCCTCCTCTCGGTCATGTTCGCCAACAACGAGGTGGGAGCCGTCCAGCCCGTCGCCGAGCTGGGACGGCTCTGCCGCGAAAGGGGCATCCTCTTTCACACCGACGCCGTCCAGGCCGCCACCCACGTGCCCATCGACGTTGCGTCCATGAAGATCGACCTTCTCTCCATGGCGGCCCACAAGTTCTACGGTCCCAAGGGAGTCGGGGCCCTCTACATCCGCAAGGGCGTCGTCCTGGAAAACCTGATCCACGGCGGCGGCCAGGAGAAGGGACGACGGGCCGGCACGGAAAACGTCCCCCTCATCGTCGGCATGGGCAAGGCCGCCGAGTTGGCCATGGCCGAAATGGAGTCCGAGCGGAAGCGCCTTTCGACTCTGAGGGACCGCCTCATCGAGAGGCTGCGCCGGGCCGTCCCCTACGTTCGACTCAACGGCCCCGAAGGGGAAAGACGGCTTCCCAACAACGTCAACATGAGCTTCGTCGGCGTCGAAGGGGAGACGCTCCTCCTCGATCTCGACCTGGCAGGCATTTCGGCATCGACGGGGAGCGCCTGCGCCTCGGCCTCCCTCGACCCCTCCCATGTCCTCATGGCCATGGGGCTCTCCCACGAGGAGGCCCACGGGTCGGTCCGGCTCACCCTGGGCAAGACATCGACGGAGGCCGAGGTCGACAGCGTCGTCGCCGCCCTGACGGAGATTGTCGCCAGGAGGCGCGCCATGTCCCCCCTCTGGGAGGACTTTCTCAAGGAACGGTCAAAGGGGGCCTGAAGCCATGCTCTACAGCGAGATCGTCATGGACCATTTCCGCAACCCCCGCAACGTGGGGGAGATCGAGGACGCCGACGGCATCGGCGAGGTGGGCAACGCTCGGTGCGGCGACATCATGAAGATGTACATCAAGGTCGAGGAGGGGCGCATCGCCGACGTCAAGTTCAAGACCTTCGGCTGCGCCTCAGCCATCGCCTCGTCGAGCATGGCCACGGAAATGATCCTCGGCAAGACCGTCGAGGAGGCCTGGGACCTGACGAACCTGGCCGTGGCTCAGGCGCTGGACGGACTGCCTCCCGTGAAGATGCACTGCTCCGTCCTGGCCGAGGAGGCCATCCACAAGGCCATCAACGACTATCGACGCCGCCGGGGGCTGGAGCCCTGGGAGGAAAAAAGCCACGACGAACTTGTCGAAGGCCACGGACACCACCACGACTGAAGCCTCGATTCCTTCCCGCCTCTGAAAAAGGGAGCGGCCCTGATGCAGGGCCGCTCCCTTTTTCACCTCGAAGCGGCGGAAGAGATCCTCAATCCGTCCCGCCTCCGTGAGAGGCTCCCGCAAGAACCGGATCATCCCGGCATCAGGAACCCTGTCGGCCGGAGAGATATCAACGGCACGAAACTCCGATCTGGCACTCCATCGTGTCATTTGAGGATTCTACAGGGCCTGCAGAAACGAGGCCCTGATAAACTGCACCCCACCGCCTCGGCGGAGTCGGAAAAATCTTTAGCGCGTCAGTCGGTTTTTAGAGACACCCAGAAGCAAAGTCAATGTCTTCATGACCCTTACGTAAGTTAACTTGAAGTATAAAACACTATGCGTATAATTCTAGGCGGGAAGGGGGTGATGAAATGTCAAAGGTATGATGGCTTTCAAATCTCACACAAACAATAAGCACAAAATACCGACATTGCAATGAGATTAATTATTTAAGTTTTGTTCTATGGTCTTGCTTTCACGCAACCTTATATCTTGTTTTTATTTTAAAACAACAAGAGGAGGCAAAATCATGAAAGATTTTTCTGTTCATTCTGTAGGTAAAATTATCAACAAAGATGACGATGCTTTTATTGTTATAGATAAAAAATATATCCCCGCTCTGCAAGCTCTGGATGGGTTTAGCCATATCAATGTGCTTTGGTGGTTTGACGATTTAGATGAAGAGCAATCCCGTTCCGTCCTACAAACGGAGCAACCATACAAAGGGGCTCCCGAAATCATGGGGGTTTTTGCCACGAGATCGCCAGAACGCCCTAACCCGATTGCCTTAACCACAACTAAAATTATTGATATCGACTTCAAAAAAGGAATTATCAAGATTGAGTTTATCGATGCCAACAACAACACCCCTGTGCTTGATATCAAGCCCTATACTCCAAGTTTAGACAGAGTAGAAACGCCCGACGTTCCTGCATGGTGCAGCCATTGGCCGAAAAGCACGGAAGAATCGGCTTGTTTTTCATGGGAAAAAGAATTTAATTTTTAATGAGAATTTTTATGGAACTAGAAGATTATGTCTATAAAAACACGTGCTTCAGACAAAAAGGCTTTTTTTGCTCACATTAGCACCTGATGACGCTGAAGATTTGAAAGAATAACAGGTGGCAGTTCTCTATATCAATGGAATATGGTATATTTTATTGAGAACAATAGCATTAACAAAGTTTCGTTTAAGGTTTCTTCTATTTATCAGGACAAAAACCTTATGTCGGAAGCTTTATTACGTGGTTTCAGTTTCTTGAGGATGAAGAGCTACAACGATTACGATAGGATATATATTCCATTAATGTCGCTTCTCATAAGACGCTTGAGAAAATTGGCTTTTAGCGCGAAAGGTATATCAGCTACAGGAAGTTGGTGGACATCTGCTGTAACTGTTATTTATATGGCATGATAAAATTTGACTACGATAACACAACCTATAAAAACGACTGACTCACGTCGTTTCGACGGATCCGGCAAATTTTTTAACGCGCTAGCCGTTTTTTAGGAGCGCCCTTCAGGGCCGACCTGACAGCGGCAGCCTCCCGTCACCTTGCCTCGCCATCACCCTCGCCGGGCGCCGCTGTTTTTCCTTTTGTCTTCAGGTAAGGTATACTTCTTGGACATCCTTCCGGCAGAAAACGATTAGAAGAGAGGAGAAGTCCATGAAACACGTCAGCATTCTGAACCATGTCATCGGCCCCATCATGAGAGGACCTTCGAGCTCTCACACCGCCGGCCCCCACCGGATCGGCCGGGTCGCCCGGGGCCTGCTCGGCGAGAAGCCGCTGAAGGCGGAATTTCTGATCGATCCTTCCAGCTCCCTGGCCGTCTGCTACCACGATCAGGGGAGCGATCTGGCTTTCGTTACGGGTCTGCTCGAACGGGAGCTGACCGATCCCGCCTTTCACGCCATGTTCGACGAGGCCCGCAAGGAGGGGCTCGGTCTCCGTTTCGCCCTGGAGCCCTTCGACGAGGCGGACCACCCCAACAGCGTCCTGATCCGCCTCGAAGGCGTCGAGGGAGCCACGGTGAGGCTCCATGCCCGGTCCGTCGGAGGCGGCTCCATCGAGATCGCCTCCGTCGACGGCTTCCCGGTGCATCTCGTCGGCGACAGCCACGAACTCCTCGTCGAGGCCGAACCCGCGGCGGCATCGGCCCTCCTGGAACGGCTTCTCGCCTGGGACCCCCAGGCGACGCGGATCGAAGGGGCGACAACGGTCCTCCTCCACGGCTTTTCGCCCCGGGCGCCCGAAGAGGGGTTTCTCGCCTCGCTCCGGAAGCTGCCGGGACTGAGGCGGCTTCGCCACGCCCGGCCCGTCATGCACCCCCTCGGCGGAGAGATCCTTTTCAAGGATACGGCCGGCCTGATCGAGATGGCCTCGACAAAGGGCTGGTCCCTCGCGGAAGCGGCCCTGGCCTATGAGGAACGCCTTCTTGAGCTTCCGCGGGAGACCCTGATGGCCGAGATGGACGCCCGTCTCGCCGTGATGATCGAGTCGATCCGACAGGGTATCGAGGACAACCCGCCCATGCAGCTTCTGGAGCCGACGGCCTCCAGGCTTCTCGCCTCGGAGCGATCGGGCGGGCTGTTCCTCGGCGGCCCTCACGCCCGAGCCGCCGCCAGAGCGCTGGCGGCGATGCACACCAACGGCGGCAGCGGCGTCGTCTGCGCCGCCCCGACAGGCGGATCGGCCGGAGTCCTTCCCGCCGTGACGGCGACGCTCATGGAGGACCTGAACATCTCCCGGGAGGCGACGGTGAAGGCGATGTGGGCCGCCGGCGCCATCGGCCTGGCTTTGGATCGGAGAAGCACCTTCTCCGCCGAGGTCTGCGGCTGCCAGGTCGAGATCGGAGCCGCCGGAGCCATGGCCGCCGCGGCCGTCGTCGAGGCCGCCGGAGGGACGGCCCTTCAGGCCTGCGACGCCGCCGCCACAGTCTTCCAGAACATGATGGGCTCCGTCTGCGACCTCGTTCAGGGCATCGTCGAGGTTCCCTGCCACAGCCGGAACGCTGCCCTGGCCTCCCAGGCCTTCCTCTGCGCCGACATGATCCTCGGCGGCTACACCAACCCCGTCCCCCTCGACGAGACGATCGACGCCGTCGATTCGGTGGGCCGCATGCTCCCCGAGGAGCTGCGGTGCACCTCCCGGGGCGGCCTGGCTCTCTGCCCGACCGCACTGGCCATGAAGCGCCGCCGTGGCGGCGATGAAACCGGTCGTCGATGACAGCCGCCCTCCTGAGGAGATGATGGGCGATGAGAGTGACGAAGAGACAGACAATCGCCGCTGCGGTCCTCGCCGCCGCCATCGTCTTTTTCCTTGTCTTCCGCGGCCATGAGGAGGCCCAGGTACCGGTCCGGGCGATCCGGCCCGTCAAGACCGTCGTCGTCGGTGTCGGTGAGGGGGGAACCTTGAGGACCTTCCCGGCAAGGGTCCAGGCCAACCAGGAGGCGGACCTCTCCTTCCGCGTCTCGGGCCCGCTGGTGGAGCTTCCGGCCACGAAGGGGAGGATCGTTGGGGAGGGAGAACTGCTGGCCCGCATCGACCCCCGCGACTTCGAAATCAACCTGGCCAACACGAAAAGCGTCCTCGGGAACGCCCAGGCCCAGCTGGCCGCCATGAAGGCCGGAGCCCGCGAGGAGGACCTGGCCGTCCTCCAGGCCCAACTTTCGGCCGCACGGGCCCAGCTCGCCGAAGCCCAGGCCCAGTTCAATCGCTACGAGGCCCTCTACAGGGACGGCGCCGTCTCGGCCGTCGAGTACGACCGCGTCAAGACAAGCTACGAAGTGACCAAGACCCAGGTCGATCAGGCGACGCAGGATCTCCGGAAAGGGCAGGCCGGAGCCAGGCCCGAGGATATCCGGGCCATGGAGTCGACCCTCAGGGGCCTCCAGTCTCAGGTCGAGGCCGCCGAGGCGGCCCTGAAGGACACGGAGCTTCGAGCCCCCTTCCGGGGGCTCGTCGGCGACCGCTACGTCGAGAATTTCCAGACCGTCCGGGCCAATGAGCCCATCGTCACCCTTCAGGGGCTGGACGCCATCGATCTCACCATCGCCCTCCCCGAACGGGATCTGGCCCGAGCCCGCTCCGTCCCCGACCCCCGGATCCGGGCGCGCTTCGACTCCCTCCCCGGGAGGACCTTCGCCCTGACCCTGAAGGAGGTCGCCACCCAGGCCGACCCCCAGACCCAGGCCTACATCGTCACTTTCGTCATGCCCAAACCGAGCGAGCTCCTTCTTCTGCCCGGGATGACGGCCGAGGTCCTCCTCGACCTCGAAGGGGGCGGCAGCGACGTCACCCTGTTCGCCCTGCCGCCGTCAGCTCTGATGGCCGAAAGCGGAGAGAGCCAGTCCGTCTGGAAGGTGGACGCCGCAAGCCTCACCGTCCATCGCAGACCCATCACCGTCAGAGGTTACAAGGGCAACAGCGTCCTCGTCGAGGGACTCCAGGCGGGCGACCGCATCGTCACGGCCGGAGTGACCCTCCTCTCCGAAGGCGACGAAATCGCGATCCTGAAGGAAACCGATTGAGGCGCCGTCGATGAACATCGCCTCCTTCGCCATCAGGAAAAAAACGATCACCCTCTTCCTGACGGTCCTCATCGCCTTCGGAGGCGTCCTGGCCTACGGACGACTGGGAAAGCTTGAGGACCCGGAATTCACCATCAAGACGGCCGTCGTCATCACCTCCTACCCGGGCGCAACGCCCCGCGAAGTGGAGGAAGAGGTCACCGACGCCATCGAAACGGCCGTCCAGCAGCTGGGCCAGGTCAAGAGGGTCCGCTCTCTCTCTCAGGAGGGGCTCTCGACGGTCTACGTCGACATCAAGGACGACTACACCGCCCGCGATCTGCCCCAGATCTGGGACGAACTCCGCCGCAAGGTCAACGACGGCCAGCGCAACCTCCCTCCCGGGGCGGGGCCCTCGCTGGTCAACGATGACTACGGCGCCGTCTACGGCGTCTACTTCGCCCTCACCGGCGAGGACTACACCCTGGAGGAGCTCCGCCGGACGGCCGACTTCCTCCGCAAGGAGCTCCTCCTCGTCAAGGGCGTGGCCCGTGTCGAGATCGGCGGCATTCAGAGAGAAGGGATCTTCGTCGAGATTCCCCGGGCCACCCTCTCCCAGATCGGCATCCCCCTGAGCCAGATCGTTCAGACCCTGCAGGCCCAGAATCTGGTCGTCACCACCGGCAAGGTCGACGTGGGCACGGAACGGCTTCGCATCGACCCCACGGGCGCCTTCACCTCCGTCGAGCAGATCGGCAGTCTCCTCCTCCGAGGGGGAAAGGGCGACCTCATCCGCCTCGAAGACATCGCCGCCATCAGCCGCGAACCCATTGCACCCCCTCAATCGCTGATGCGCTTCGACGGCAGACCGGCCCTGGGTCTGGGCGTGGCCAACGTTCCCGGCGGCAACGTCATCACCATGGGCGAGGCCGTCAAAAGGCGCCTGGCCGAGCTGGAGCCCCAGATTCCCCTGGGCATGGACCTGGGCCTCATCTACTACCAGTCCGACACGGTCAAGGAGGCCATCAACAACTTCGTCGTCAACCTCATCGAGGCGCTGGCCATCGTCATCGCCCTGCTCCTCGTCTTCATGGGCCTCCGGACGGGGCTTCTCATCGGAGCCATCCTCCTCCTGACGATCCTGGCGACCTTCGTGGCCATGAAGGTCGCCGCCATCGACCTTCAGAGCATCTCCCTGGGAGCCCTCATCATCGCCTTGGGGATGCTCGTCGACAACGCCATCGTCGTCGCCGACGGGATGCTGGTCCGCATCGAGGGGGGACAGGATCGCAACGGCGCTGCGGACGATGTCGTCAGCCAGACCCAGCTCCCCCTCCTGGGCGCCACCTTCATCGCCATTCTCGCCTTCGCCCCCATCGGACTTTCGCCGGATTCGACGGGCGAATTCTGCCGCACCCTCTTCCAGGTCGTCGGCATCTCCCTCTTTCTGAGCTGGATCCTGGCCGTCACGGTCACGCCCCTGCTGGGGGTCATGACCCTCAAGGCCTCGCCGGCCAAGGAGGGCAGGGATCCTTACGACAGCCCCTCCTACCGCCTCTACCGCGCCTTCCTGACCCTATGCCTGAGGCGTCGGGGCGCCGCCGTCGCCGTCACGGCGGGCCTTCTGATCCTCTCCTTCGTCGGCTTCGGCCATGTCTCCAAGGCCTTCTTCCCCGACTCGGAGAGCCCTCAGTTCGCCATGGATTTCTGGTGGCCCCAGGGAACGCGCATCGAGGAGACCTCGACCCAGCTCGCCCGGATCGAGAACTACCTCCTCGAACAGCCCGAGACGGAATCGGTGACGGCCTTCGTCGGCCAGGGAGCCCTCCGTTTCATCCTCTCCTACACGCCCGGCGATCCCGGCAGCCACTACGGTCAGATCATCGTCAAGGCGAAGGATCCCGAATTCACCCGGCCCCTCATGGAGAAGGTCCGCCGGGCCACCCTCGATGTTCTGCCCAACGTGGAACCCCGCATCAGGGCCTTCGCCAAGGGAACCTCGGGGGGCGCCAAAATCCAGGTCCGCTTCACCGGCCCCAACGGCGACACCCTCCGAAGCCTCGGCGAGGAGGCCCGAAGCCTCATGATCGTCGACGCCTACACCGTCAACATCCGCAACGACTGGGAGAACCGCCTCAAGGTCATCCGCCCCGTCATCGATGAACCCCGGGCCCGTCAGGCCGGCCTGAGCCGCCGCGATATCGCCGGCGCCCTGGAGCTGGCCTTCGGCGGCACACGGTCGGGACTCTACCGGGAAGGAGACCGCCTCATCCCCATCGTCACCCGCTTCCCCGCCGCCGAACGGGACAACAGCGAAACCCTCCTGGACACGCCCGTCTGGAGTCCCCTCATGGGGCGTTACATCGCCCTGAGCCAGGTCACGGACCGTCTGGCCACCGTCGCCGAAGATCCTGTCATCCGCCGCCGGGACCGTCTGAGAACCCTCACCGTCGAATGCGACCCCGTCGACGGTGACGCCGACTCCCTCTTCGGCCGCCTCCGTCCCCAGGTCGAAGCGATGGCGCTCCCCAGCGGCTATCGCATGGAGTGGGGCGGCGAACACGAGAGCTCCGCCGACGCCCAGAAAGGACTCATGGGCATGATCCCCCTGGGCTTTCTGGCCATCGTGGTCATCCTCGTCCTCCTCTTCAACGGCCTCAGGGAGACGGGACTCGTCCTTCTCTGCCTCCCCCTCTCCGTCATCGGCATGACGGCGGGGCTCCTTCTCATGCGGCAGCCCTTCAGCTTCATGGCCATGCTGGGCTTCCTGAGCCTGGCGGG
>JAHDQY010000063.1 GCA_018433595.1 Synergistales bacterium | reverse complement strand
TGCGGGAGTGAGCCACAGAGAGGCGCTCATGACCGGACCCCCTTCCCGGCTAGTCCTTGGCGACGTCGATCGATTCGGCCGCCTTTTCACAGGAGGGGAGCATCTTTTCCGTATCGCCGTGCGGCCTGGGGATGACGTGAGTCGAGACGAGTTCGCCGATCCGGCCGGCGGCGGCCGATCCGGCGTCGACGGCCGCCTTGACGGCGCCCACATCACCCCGCACCAGGACCGTCACCAGTCCCCCGCCGGTCAATTTCGATCCGACGAGAGAGACGTTGGCGGCCTTGACCATGGCGTCGGCGGCCTCGACGGCGCCGACGAATCCCCTGGTTTCAATCATGCCGAGAGCTTCCTGAGCCATTCTTTCCGACCTCCTCCGACAACTCTTGTTTTCGCTTCGACGCCAGGGACACTAGGGCTTGCCCTTGATCTCTCTGCTTCCCTTGGCGCGGGAACTCCGCCTCTTCGGCGCCTTCTTTCCGCCCCCAGCGGAATCTTCCCTGCGGGTTTCTTCCGACGAGGGCCCGTCTTCCGCCTTCAGCGGCAGGACAGGGCCTTCCGTCGCGGGCGCCTCCTTCTTTCCGGCTTCGGCCGGGGAGGACGTAGCCTTTTCTTCGGCCCTTTCAGGAGCCTCGAACGGCTCCGGCTCCTCGGGAAGAGCGCCCTCGACGGGACCCGGCGGCGGCTTGAGGAGATCTGCCGCTCCGAGGGTCTCTCTGTTGCGGACCATGACCGGGTCAAGCTCCGCCCCCGGCCGGGCGATGACGTGAGCCGCGAAGACCTTGCCGACCTTTTTCGCCTCGGCCGAAGCCGCCGCCAGCGCCGCTTTGACAGCACCCACGTCGCCGCGGATCTTGACGGTGACCCTTCCCTCTCCCTTGGAAATCTCGCGGCCGACGAGGCGGACATCGGCCGCCTTCAGCGCGGCATCGGCGGCGGTCACGGCGGCGACGAGGCCCAGGGTTTCGATAAAGCCCAGGGCGGTGCCGATTTCCTTCATCTCCTTCACCGCCTCCTTTCCTGTTCCAGCCCCTCCATCACCAGGCGGGTGATGCGGGTGAGCATCGCCTCGTCCCCGGCAGGCTCTTCGGGAGGGGACGGTGACGGGAAACCCTGCGTCTTTTCCCACCGAGGCTCCTCTTCGGGTCCTTTCCTCTTTCGGGGCAGCGGCTCTCCCTTGACGAGACAGGCCGCGGCCTGTCCGATCCATCGCAGCGGCAGATCGGGCCCCTCCTCGCGGAGGTAGACGCCCCGCTCTTCGGGAAACTTGGCCAGCGTCACGGCCCCCGCCGCACCGTCGAGTCCGACGCCCACTTCAAGACGGGAGCGGCCGGCGGCCTCCCGGGCCAGCGATGCCGCATCACCTTCAAGCCGTTCCCAGACGAGGGGGATTCCCTCCTCTTCGCTTCCCGCCCCCAGGGCGAGGATCTCCTCTTCCGAGACGGAGGGAGAGGCGAGAAGGACCATCGCCGGGCGCTCGGCGGGCGACTGTTTCGCCGGGCGGCACCAGAGGTTCATGTCCCTTCCCTCCCCCAGGTCAGGACGAGCCCTGTGGCGACGGCGTTGCGGGGCCCCTCGACGCCCCGGATGTTGCCTCGCCCCGAGACGACGCCGTAGCGGGAGAGGGCGTCGGTGATCATCGTGGGGATCTCGAAATCCAGGGCCGATCCGCCGACGAGGACGACGTGGTCCAGGAGGCGGACGTTCTTGGCGGGGGCGACCCGCTCCAGGGCACGCACGGCATTGGTGACGAAGACTTCCCCCTTGGCCTTGCGGCGGACCTGGCGGACCCTTTCCATGGTCGTCCGCAGGGGGATCGGCTGAAGAAGGTCCCCTTCGTGAATGAGCGCCACCCGACCGAAGAGGTGAGGTTCGAGGGGGCGGTCGAAGAAGCGGACCGTCCCGTCCTCCTGGCGGATGTGAAAGACGCTCTCCACCTTGCAGAGGGGGTAGCGCTTGATCGACTCGGCCAGCTCGGGATCGTCGAAGCCCAGCTCGCTGGTGATGATGGTGTTGACCATGTTGCCCGCTCCGGCGAGGTGGATCAGCTCGACGGTGCCGTTCTCCCTCATGAGGGAGGCGTCGGTGCTCCCCGCCCCCAGATCGATGATGGCCAGGGGAGGTTTGGTGCCCGGCGTGGTGAGGGCGCCGTTGATGGCCATTTCGGCCTCGACGCCTCCGATTTCGACGGCGATTCCCGTCTCGGTCCGGACGGCCTCGGCGAGGTGTTTCATGGGCAGCTCCCGCGTCTCGACCATGACGGCCAGGGCGACGCCGCTCTCCTGGGAGAACTCGTCGGCCAGACCGCCGACGACTTTCTGAGGCACGAGAGTGTCGACGGCCAGCAGATCCCGGATGTGGACGTCGCCGATGGGGATGCCCGTCAGGTTCGACATGGTCCGCCGGACCCGCTCCATCATGCCGCCGACGTTGGTGCCGGGCTGGCCGAAGATATCTCTGAGGGGTTCGCTTTCCGCAACGAGGGCCATGATGGCCCCGGCCCCTTCCTCCACGTTGAGCGTCCTCCGTCCCGCCGGACCTTCGACGTAGAGCTCTCCGGCGGGAATGGACCGTTCCTTCACCTCGCCCAGAGGCGTCCTGATGACGACGGCCGAGCGGTTGCCCACGAGGGCCCGCGTGACGGGAACGATCTGGCGGGTCTCCTCCGGCGAGAGACCGAAGAGGGTCGCCACGTCGTAGGGGTTGGCCAGAGTCTCGACGACCCGTCCCGGCGGGGCGACCTCGACGCAGCAGGGCATCCCTAAGGGGACGCGGTCGATGGCCCGCACCTCGTCGACGATCGGAACGGGAGAAGGAAGCCTGTTGGCGATGAGGACGCCGTCGTCACTCTGGCAGATGGCGGCCTTCACCTTGCCTCCCCGTCCCAGGATCTTTCGGAGTTCCTCCGAGGCCCTTTCGTAATCCCAGTCGGCGGGAATGACGGCGACCAGGGCCCTGTCTTCCGGCGCCGAGGCGAGGTCGTCGATGAGAACCGTCTCGCCGAGGCCGATGCCCACGCCTCCGGGTGTGGTGGGGTTATGTCCGATCATGGTCGATTCGGTGATGATCGTCTCCGTCACCGTCTCCATCGCCACGTCTCCGATGACGGGCGCGGCCTCGTTGAGGCGGACCAGATCGACGCGACGGAAGTCTTCGCGGCTCCATCCGGCCGCTTCAAGGGCCTTGCCCAGGGCGAGGACGACGCCTCGGGCGTTCTGTGCCGTTCCCTTGATGCCGGTGGTGGGATGGAGGGCCGAGCCGATAAAGGTGACCTCCCGGCCCTCCACCCGGGCGAGGGCGACCTCCGTCGTCGAGTTTCCGATATCGATTCCTGCGACGATGGGCACGACCGCTCGCCTCCTTCGATAATGAGGCTAGGCCTCGGGCAGGTCGCCCTTGAGAAGGTGGCGGCGCTCGTAGACGTCGGCGGCCTCACGGACGAACTCGGCGCAGATCCTGGCCTCGTACTGCTTCTCGAGTTCGTCGGCCATGGCCAGCAGTTCGGCCTTGTCGGACCGGTGGGGCCTCAGGGCGTTGTACATGGCCAGGACGCGCTCGTCGGGGATGCGGGTCATTTCGGCGGCACGGCGCAGATTGCGGGCCACATGAGGGCTCCCGGCGGCCTCGGCCACCTGGGCCTGATACTCCAGAGCCTGAGGGGTGATGCGGAAATCCTCGAAGCCCACGGCGCCGCTCATGACGTTCTCCAGCGTCAGCTCCTCGAATTTCTTCCCCCGGGGGCCGGTGAGAAGGTCGGGCCGCTTGGAGGCGAGGGGGAAGTCCGTTGCGGTCAGGCCGCCGTTTCCGGCCTCGGGGGCCGCCTTTTGAGTTCCATTGACGCCTTTAAGGACCTGGCGGACCAGTTCGGCCACCATCTGTTCGTTCAGTTCCATTGCCATGGGGACACCTCCTCCCTAGCGGGTGAACTCGACTTTGACCTCCATGGGAGGCCGCTTGCGATCGAGGTAGCGCATCTCCTTGTTGTGAAGGAGAGCCGCCAACCCCTGGAAGCGGGGCCTGGCCATGGGGTCGTTCCGCGTCGCCACGGGAATGGGCTGCTCGCCTTTGGCGTACTTGGCGGCGTTGCGCCCGATGGCGCGGAAAACCTCGGCATCGAGCAGGGGCGACTGGGGGAAGAGCTCCAGATTGTTGAGGGGAGCCAGGTCCCTCTGGTGGATGATGGCCGTCCCCCGGCAGAGGACGCCGATGCCGATGCCCGATCCGGAGAGTCTGGCCGCGTAGTGGGACATGAAGGCCACGTCGGCCGTATGGTAGACCCGGATGACCCGGCAGGTGAGACCCTCCTCCTCGACGCCGGCCATGATCTGGCGGATGACCTCGCCGTGGGGAACGTCGATGATGGTCCCCTGGAAGTGGACGCCGAATCCGGGGGTGATGGCCAGGACGACCTCCTTGGGGTTGACCCCCTTCGTCGCCTTTTCGAGTTCGGTGATCTTGACCGCCGCGGCGGGGGCGGAAAGCTCCGTCCTGGGCGCGGCCCGCTTCTCTCCCGCCATGACCTCGGCCATGACTTCAGCGATGACTTTGCGGATCAGTTCTTCGTTCATCCTGTGGCAACCCCCTTTCCCTAGACGTCCTCAGGATTGATGGCCCAGGGAATGGCCTTGATCTCTTCCCAGCGCTCATCGCTCATCCGATAGCCCGTGCCCGGTCCGGCGTAGGTGTTGGGATCGTTGACGGCGCTCCAGACGTAGCCCTGGCTGTCGATCCAGGCCGAGGTCTGGAGGTAGTCGCCGGAGACGTGCTGCCGCATCATCATGATCAGAGCTTCGGCCACATCCTTGAAGCCCCGTTTGGCCAGAGCCTTGATGACGTCGACGGCCGTGAGGTTCTCCTTCATGATGCGCTCCGAGGCCTTGAGGTCTTCGGGAATGTTCCGGGGAGGCATGTCCTTGCTGCCGTTGGCGTAAGTCCCGGCCTCGACCTCCTCATCGGTGATGGCGGGGAAGCCCAGCTCGTCGTAGACGGCCTGGAGGGCCCGGGCCGCCTTGTTCCGCACGGCGATGACGTCGGCCTCCATGACGGGGCGCAGGCCCCCGTCGACGCGGAAATCGCGCTGGAGGGCCAGGTAGTCGTCGACATCTTCGATGTCCCAGTTGGAACCGGCAAACATGTTGTCGTAATTGGGAACGCCCGAGTAGCCCGAGAAGATGAGGTCCGTCCCGGCAAAGAGCTGAGGGATCGTCCGGGCCGTCCGGCGCAGGTCGGAGTGGGAGAAGGTCTGGTCGTTGCCCGAGGCGACCTCCAGTCCCAGGATCATGGTGAGGAGGTTCTCGGCGGCGACGGCGCGGATGCCGCTGGGCACGGCTCCGGGAACGCCGATGCAGGAGATGGAGCCGTTCTGAAGTCCCTGGACACCGGCGCCCTTGGTGATCATGACGCACTTGGCTTCGAGGTAGAGCATGCTCTTGCCCTCGGCGGCGCCCATCTGGACCTCGCTGCCGGTGCCGCTGGTGAAGCGCATCTTCAATCCCCGGCTGGCGTAGGCCGAGGCAAGGAACGACTTGGACCAGGGCGTGTCGTCGCCGTCGACGAAGACGCTCTCCGTGCCGTAGACGGAAACGGTCTCGGCGTAGGCCGTGAGGCCCTTCATGCCGATCTGAAGCTCAAAGGACTCCTCCAGGGCGTCCTGAGAGAGGATGCCCGGCCGCCCCACCTGGCCTCCGACGAGGAGGGAGAGGGCGTTGAAGGCGGCATAGCGGGTGACGGCCACCGTCGTCTCGATCTCGAGGAAGCCCCGATAGGCCGCTTCGGCGGCGTCGCAGGCCAGGGCGATGGGGTTGTCGGTGGCGCTGGTGATGTGAGCCTGATTGCCCGGTGTCTGACGGACCCGCATCTTCTGCATGGCCATCATGATCTCGACGATGTTGAGACAGTCCAACACGGCGGCCAGCTTGGCCGGCGTGAGTCCGAGGAAGAGCCTGCGGACCTCCTTGGCGCAGACGTCGATGTCGACGAGCATGTGGGCCAGCTCCCGCTCCGTCTTGGCCATGGCCTCCTCGGCCACGGCCCGGTCGATGCAGTAGTCGGCGACGAACTGCTCGATCATGTCGAAGTCGGCTCTCTTCTTGCCGTCCATCTCGACGACCTTTGCGCCCTCGACGCGGATCGAGGGCCTGGGGTCGTTGGGACTGCCCATGGCCATCAGGCCGACTTCTTTCCACTCGCCGATGAAGCCGTCCTTGTGGACGGGACGTTGACTGAGTATCTC
This sequence comes from Synergistales bacterium, assembly GCA_018433595.1. Taxonomy (GTDB): domain Bacteria; phylum Synergistota; class Synergistia; order Synergistales; family Aminithiophilaceae; genus Aminithiophilus. The sequence continues at coordinate 4,228 of JAHDQY010000063.1, read as the reverse complement.
GAAACGCTTGCTTTTTTTGGTCACAGCCACTGCCTTCACCCCCTGAAGTGGTCTCCAGCGCCTCCTAGATATAGGAGACGCTGCCCGACTTCGGCTCCGATCCGAGGGTGGCCAGAAGCTTCACACCCACTTCGCGGGCCGAGCGGATCGCCTGGCGCACGGCGCCCGAGTCCCCGGTGATCATGATGAAGGACTCGTTGGTGAAGGAGGTCCCCTTGGCGGGCGAACAGTAGGCGAAAGCCTCCACTTCGGCCGCCTTCAGGGCCGTGTCGCTGATGACGACGCCGATGCCGGCCGGAGCGCCCAGGACAAGGCCGAAGGCCTTTCCCACGGGGGCGCCCAGGGCCTTGTTGAGGCAGTAGGAGGCCCGGGCCGTGTACTGGAGCTCCAGGTAGCCCACCTCGTTGCCCCAGACGTCGCCGAAGTAGGTCTCCACGTTGGCCAGGGTGACTTCGACGGCACGGCGCACGTCGGAGACGTCCTCGGCGCCGAAGATGATGAGACAGCCGTGACCGCAGCCCCCTTCGGTGTCGCGGGGCATTTCAGCGGAGATGATCTCCGTGTTGGTGGCCTTGACGGCCTCGTCGGCGGCCATGAGCTGAGGGCCGGCGCCGATGCGGTCGGAGATGATCCCGATGGAGCGGAAACGCTTGTCGATGCCCATCTTCTCGTGAAGCGTGGCGTCGACGTTGGCGATGACCAGGCCGATGGTGTGGCCCATGGCCGTGCCGACGAACTCCGTCACGCCGATGGGATCGAATTGGGCCGACGTGCCGGAGCCTGACGGCTTCGCCTCCGGTGCGACGGGACACGCCTCGGTCCCGAGACGCTTCATCACTTCGTCCATAACCTTCTTCATGACATCCTGTTCCATCTACTGCACCTCCCCATCAACCGGTCAGGAACTAGCCGAGCTTCGGCAGCATCTTTTCCGTATCCCCATGAGGCCTGGGGATGACATGGACGGAGACGATCTCCCCCACCCTCTTGGCCGCGGCGGCTCCAGCGTCGACGGCCGCCTTGACGGCTCCCACGTCCCCCCGGACCATGACGGTCACATACCCCGACCCGATCTTCTCGTAGCCCACGAGCCGGACGTTGGCGGCCTTGACCATGGCATCCGCCGCCTCGATGGAGCCGACGAGGCCCCGCGTCTCCACCATTCCGAGCGCTTCACCGTTCATTCGCACAGCACCTCCCTAGGATTTCTTCGATTCGACCTTTCAACGCTTCGAGACCCTGTCCTCCCTTGCCGGAAACGACATGGATCTCTTTGACACCTGCAACCTTGAGCGCCCTCCGGGAGAGGTCGATGCCCTTCTCGCCGGCGGCGTCGATTTTATTGACGACTCCGATGACGGGAGCCCTCATCGCCTTGGCGAAGCCGGGGGGGAAAAACCGCGGTTTCGTGGCGTCGGAGACGAGGAGGACGAGACCGGAGTTGACGGCGCTGTTGATGAGGACGAAGTGGAGTCGGGGCAGATCGAAGGTCTCGCCCGGCGTATCGACGGCATCGTCGGAGAAGACGACCGACTCCGTCTTTTTAACGGGCTCCCTGCTCCCGCAAAGGGCGGCGATGAGCGTCGACTTGCCGGCCCCCGTCGGCCCCATGACCATGAACCGGGGCCTCACGAACGGGTGACCTCGGCGGAATGGAAGCCCAGCATGGAGTGGAGGGCGCCGACGGTGGCCTGGAGAGCCCTCTCGACGGAGGAGATATCTCCGGTGACCATGAGACAGCCGGTGAAACGATCGACGAACTCCATGTGGATCGAAGCCGCCTTGCCGGCGATGTCGGCGGCGATGACGGCCCCCTCGCCGGGCGTGATGGTCATGACGCCGATGGCGCCGGGACTGTCGACGCCGATCCGTTCGCAGAGCTCCCTGCGGGGGTTGCAGATCACGTGAGCCAGGGTGACCTGCTTGCCGGGGACATACTCCTGGATGACCCGTCGCTTCTCTTCCGTCACCTTCGTTCCTCCTCTCCCGCTTTCCAGTCTCGCCGCAGCGGAAAGGAAATGCATTCACTCCGACGGCCGAAGACTTGTCCAATCAAAAAAGAGGGGGGCGCCGATTCCCGAGGAATCGGCGCCCCCCTCTTTAATGTTTTCGTTTTTTTGTCTTCATCGTCAGGTCTGATCGCGTCGGTACTCGCTGGGGCTCTGTCCCGTCATCTGCCGGAAGAGGGTGCTGAAGTAGGCGATGTTGCCGTAGCCGACGGAGATGGCCACGTCCCGCACGGAGTGGCCCTGGGCCAGGAAGGCCTTGGCCCGGTCGATGCGGATCGCCTTGACCTCGTCGACGAAACGGCGATGAAGGACCTTGCGGAAGAGGCGGCTCAGGTAGGAGGGGCTGACGTGGACGGCTTCGGCCACGCTTTCGAGGGTGACCTCCTCGTAATGCTCCCGTATGTAGGCCAGGGACTGCTGGATGATCATCGATCCCGTGTCGCTGGCGCTGCCGCGGACGCCCCAGGCCTGCTCCAGGGCCTGGGAGAAGATCCGGTTCAGGCCGACGGGCGTGTTCGGTGCCATCAGGTTCAGGAGCTGGCGGCGCGTCCAGGCCCGGACCGACCCGGAATCACATTTAAGGCTCAACAGGACCTGGCAGACCTGCCCCATGAGCCCCAGGATAAGCATCTTGGCCAGCTCCACATCCTGAAAGGCGATCTTGTTCAGCGCCGCAGAGAGAGAGCGGCTCCCCCGGGTGATCAGGTCGGGCTGGCCGTAGGAGAAGCCCTCGACGATCTGGGCCTGAGAGGCAAGCAGTCCCAGCTGGGTAAGGGCCGGCGAGAGGTCCGAGACCGCGTCCCCCTCGGGCGTCTCGTCGCGCATGATGATGCGTCCCGTTCCGCCCAGCAGGCTCTCCTCAAGCCCCTCCTCCACCTGGGCGACGGCGGGGGCCAATTCCTCCAGGACCCGGATGCGGCCGCCGTAGACGATGTTCGCGTCGAAACCCCGGCTGGAGATGATGCCCAAGAGCCGGGAGGCGACGAAGTCGGGCTCGGCGATGGCCTCGCCGGAGGGGATGAAGAGCAGGGCCGAAGAGCGCCGCCAGGGGACGACGATCACCTCGGGCCCCAGAGTCCGCTCGAAGGCCTCCCAGAGGAAGAGCTGCTCCCCTTTGCGTCCCTCCTCCTCGGCGAGGCAGACGACGCCGAAAAGGAAGCAGGGGCGGGCCGGCGGCAGGCCGAGGTTCGACATGATGCCGACGACGCTCTCCTCGATCCCCTTCTCCCGCAGGAGGTCCTGAATGATTCCCATGGCGAAGGCGCCGCGGTTGCGCTCGACGAACTCCTGTATCCGGTCGAACTGGGCCTTGTGGTTCCGCTTGTCGGCCACGTTCTGAAAGACCTTGGTCAGGGTCTCCCTGAAGGTCTCCTCCGTGACGGGTTTGACGAGAAAGGAGGTGACGCCCAGTCCCATGGCCTTCTGCGCGTACTGGAAAACGTCGAAGGCGGTGAGGACGACGGCTTGGCCCGAGAAACCCCGGCTCCGAAGGCTGCGCAGGCTGGAGAGGCCGTCGCCGCCTGGAATCCGGATATCGAGGAGGACCACGTCGGGGACCCATTCGACCGCCAGAGCCTCGAACTGGGGGGCGTTGGCGGCGCTCTTGACCTCGATGGTCCCGTCGGCCTCGAAGGCCTCCAGGGTCATCTCGAGAGCGCGACGCTCCAGCGGCTCGTCTTCGACGATGAGAACCCGGTAGGAATTCCCTTTCATGCCGTCGCCTCCTCGGCCACGGGGAGACGGACCTCGACCGTCGTCCCCCGACCGGCGGCGCTCTTGATGGCGACGACGATATCGTCGCCGAAATGGAGCTGAAGCCGCTCCCGGACGTTGGCGATGCCCAGCCCCGCCTGAAGGTGATCCATATCGCATCCGACGCCGTTGTCGGCGATCCTCACCACGAGGTACCCCTCGTCGAGACGGCAGGAGACCTCGAGGACCCCCGAATCCAGGGAGGGCTCGATGCCGTGGACGACGGCGTTTTCCACGAGGGGCTGAAGGACCATGAAGGGGACCCGGACCCGGCCGGCTTCGGCCGTGGCCTCGATGGAAAAGGAGAGGCGCTCGCCGAAACGGACCTTGTAGATCTCCAGGAAGTGGCCGATGCACTCGAGCTCCTGGGCAAGGGGGACGAGCTCCTCCTGGGACTGCTTGCGCAGGACGTAGCGGAGGTATTCGGCAAGCTGAATCGTCAGCTGGCGCGTCTGGGAGGCCCCCTC
>JAHDQY010000038.1 GCA_018433595.1 Synergistales bacterium | reverse complement strand
GCGCGTCGTCCAGCGCGTCAGCCAGCAGGAGAACCCGGGCAACTTCCTCCTCATGCACGCCATGGGTCCCAACGTGGCCGGAGTCATCGGCACCGCCGTGGCTGCCGGAACCATGCTCACCCTGCTCCTGAACTGAGGAAGGATCGGCGTCGACGAGGGACACGGGGCGCTCGCTCTGTGTCCCTCTTTGCGTTAAAAGACTCGAAACAAGACTGGGGGAAGGACCATGCGGGAAGTGGAGGTCGCTCGCGTCGAAGAGGCCGTCAGACGGCTTTTTTTGAAGATGAACTGCCACATGCTGCCTGATGTCCGCACGTCGCTCGAAAAAGCCAGAGAAGAGGAGGTCTCTGAGCTGGGCCGCTCCGTTCTTGAGGACCTGCTGCAAAACGCACGGATCGCCGCCGACGAGGAGGTGCCGCTCTGTCAGGATTGCGGCATGGCCGTCGTTTTTCTTGAGGTGGGACAGGAAGTGGCTTTTACCGGAGGCTCCCTCAGAGAGGCCGTCGATGGCGGGGTCCGCCGTGCCTACGCCGAGGGCTGCCTGCGCAAGTCCGTCGTCTGCGATCCCCTTTTCGACAGGAAGAACAGCGGAGATAATACGCCGGCCATCGTGCACTTTGACGTGGTCCCCGGGGACAAGGTGCGCCTTCTGGCGACGGCCAAGGGGATGGGGAGCGAAAACATGAGTGCCCTGGCCATGATGAGGGCTGCCGACGGGCCTGAAGGGGTCCGGGATTTCGTCGTCGAGACGGTCCGCCGCGGCGGCGCCAATGCCTGCCCTCCCATCATCGTCGGCGTCGGTATCGGAGGCAACTTCGAGACGGCGCCGCTTCTGGCGAAGAAGGCCCTTCTGCGTCCCCTGGGCGTTCGAAATGGCGATGTCCGCTACGCCCGGCTGGAGGGAGAGCTTCTGGAGCGCATCAACGGCCTCGGAATCGGTCCGGCCGGCTACGGAGGGACGACGACGGTCCTGGCCGTCCAGGTCGAGTTCGCCGCCACCCACATCGCCGGGATGCCCGTGGCCGTCAATATCTGCTGTCACGCCTGCCGCCACGGAGAGATCGTTCTGTGAGGAAGGGGAGTCGAACGATGAAAGAGGCAAAACGGATAGAGGCCCCCTTCGGCGAGGAGCTGGCCCGATCGCTTCGATCCGGCGAGAGAGTCCTTCTTTCGGGGACGATCTATACGGCCCGTGATGCGGCCCACAGGCGCCTCGTCGAGGCCCTGGAAAGAGGGGAAAGCCCCATCCCCCTGAAAGATCAGGTGATCTACTATGCGGGTCCGGCACCGGCGTCTCCGGGAAAGGTGATCGGCTCCATAGGGCCGACGACAAGCGGCAGGATGGATCCCTTCACGGTCACCCTTCTGGAGAAGGGACTGCGGGCCATGATCGGCAAGGGTACCCGGTCCCAGGCGGTTCTGCAGGCGATGTCCGACAGGGGAGCCGTTTACTTCGGGGCCACCGGGGGGGCTGCGGCTCTTCTCGCCCGCTGCGTCAGAGCCTGTCGGATCGTCGCCTACGACGATCTTGGCCCGGAGGCGATCCGTCGCCTCGAGGTGATCGACCTTCCCCTTGTCGTTGCCGCCGATGCCTGGGGAGGGGACCTCTATCGGGAAGGGCCGCCTCGATTTCGGCGGGAGATCTGAAGAGAGCGGTATAATGAGCCGGTGCAGCGACGGGGGGTATCGGTTTCAGTGGGCCGCTCTGGTCATAGCCGGCAGGGCCCGTGCCATTGCCGAAGAGCCAGGCGGAGCGGCTGTCTCATACCGGGAGGAGGAGAACGGGTAGCGTGACCCGCTGAAGGAGGCGCTGGGCCGTCCCTCCCAGAAAGAGCTCCCAGAGATCGCTGTGCCGCGAAAGCCCGAGGATGAAGAGGCTCGCCTTCGACTGGATCAGGTGGAGCGGAAGCGTCTCTTCCGGGGTTCCCGTAAGCAGCGTCGACCGGACGTCGGGGAAAGACGCCGCCAGCTCCTCCTGGAGTTCCTTAAGGGCGGAATCTGCGGTGAGGAGAAGTTCCGGTGCACTTTCCGGGTTCTCCAGAGGGAGCGAGTGGACCAGTTTCAGAGAAGTGATTTCTGCGCTTAAGTTTTTTCTGAGAGAGGCGATGAGGGAGTCGGTCCGTTCCGGCGAAAGATCGAGAGCGACGGTGACGGCGCGGAAGAGCCTCTCTTCCTCCCGAGGCAGGCTTCCTTTTCGGAAAAGCAGCTGAGGAAGGGCCAGGGAGGGGACGATCAGGGCGGCCTCTTCGGGATCGTCGACAAGAAGGATCGCCGAAGAGCAGCCCTCGCTTCGGGCGATGCGGGGGAGCTCCTCCAGCGGTTCGCCGGTCGTGACGACGGTTTCGACGGTGACGATCGAAGTC
>JAHDQY010000044.1 GCA_018433595.1 Synergistales bacterium | reverse complement strand
GTGCCTCGCCCTCCCATGGCGACGCCGATGTGGGCGCTTTTGAGGGCCGGAGCGTCGTTGACGCCGTCTCCGGTCATGGCGACGATCTCGCCGTTGGCCTTCAATGCCTCCACGATGCGAAGTTTCTGCTCGGGGACAACCCGGGCGAAGATGTCGATGGCCTTGACTCGTTCCCTCAGGTTTTCCTCGCTCATGGCGTCCAATTCGGGACCGGTGACAATCCGGTCCGGACTGCGAAGGCCGATGTCCCTGGCGATATGGCGCGCCGTTCCAGGATAGTCTCCGGTGATCATGATCGTTCGCATTCCGGCGGCGTAGCAATCTTTCAGGGCTTTTGTCACCTCCGGTCTGATCGGATCGACAAGTCCCAGAAGACCGAGGAATTCGAATCGGAAATCGTGCTGCTCCTCCGGAAGATTCTCGGATCGGAAGGTCGCCTTCGCCACCCCCAGGATACGCAATCCTTCTTCCGCGAGGGCGCGAACCTCTTCCTCCGTCCGCATTCGATCCTCTTCGTTCATGTGGCAGAGGTCCATCACCGCCTCGGGCGCTCCTTTGGCGGCAATGACCCAGTCCGACCCTTCGGGAGAGCGCCAGACGTTCGACATGGCCAACAGATTCGGGGTCAACGGATATTCGCGGATCAGGCTCCACCCCTCGTGGAGGTGTTCGGTCCCGGCCAGAAGTTCCTCACCGGCCCTCAGGATGGCTCTTTCCATCGGGTCGAAGGGGTCTTTCTGGCTCGCCAGAATGCCGTGCTCCAGCAGGACGTGAGCTGTCTCGGACAGGTCGTCCGATTTCAACTCGAACAGCGGATTGTCTCCGCTGCCCCACAGCCCACCCAGAACCATCCGGTTCTGCGTCAGCGTACCCGTCTTGTCGACGCAAAGGACGCTTGCTGCCCCTAAGGTTTCCACTGCGGCAACCCTTCGGGTCAACACCCCTTCCCGGGCAATCCGCCAAGCCCCCATGGCCAGGAAAATGGTCAACACCACGGGGAACTCCTCCGGGAGCGTCGCCATGGCCAAAGCGATTCCGGCGAGGATTCCCTCAATCCAGTTCCCGCGAGTGACGCCGTAGATCAGGATCAGAAGAGCGCAGGAGGCGACGCCGATGACGGAGAAGATCTTAACGATCCGTTCCGTCTCCCTTTGAAGAAGAGTCTCCCCCTCCTTCAAGGATTGAAGCGCCTTGCCGATCTTTCCGATCTCCGTTCGAAAACCCGTGGCGGTCACTTCCGCAATTCCCTGTCCCCTGACCACAAGGGTTCCGGAGAAGAGGAGGGGGCTGTCGTCACCTCCCGGTTTCCCGTCGCGTACCGCTTCCTCCTGGGGAGATTTGCGGACAGGGACGGATTCACCGGTCAACATGGATTCGTCAACGGACAAGCTGACGCTCGCCAGAAGGCAGGCATCGGCAGGGATCCGATCTCCCTCGGAGACAACGACGACATCCCCAGGGGCGACTTCCCGACCGGGAATGCGCCGCTGGATTCCCTCTCGGATGACAAGCGCCCGAGGGCTGGAGAGATCCCTCAGGGCCTCCAGGGCACGTTCGGTCTTCCGTTCCTGATAGATCGTGATTCCCATGACCAGGAAGACGAACCCCAGAAGCATCCCCGCCTCCTGACGTTCTCCCAGGAAGAGATAGAGAGAGCCGCAGGCGACAAGAAGGAGAAACATGGGTTCCCGGGCGACCTCTCCGGCAATGTGCAGGGTGCTTTTGCGCCTGGCCGAGGGAAGTTCGTTGGGTCCCTCTTCCGCCAATCTTCGGGCTGCCTGTTCCTCGGACAGGCCCGATACCTTCGCTGCTTCGAACAAGTCCCGCGTCTTCATTTCGGAACCCCTCGCCTTCGCACGATTCCGAACCCAACTGACCGCAGGTTTCGGGGTACAAAAAACCCACGGGGCTCGGTTTGTCCAGTCCCGTGGGTCTACGATCCCCACTGCCCTTGCGGGCCCGACGGTTCTTCAGGCAACCATCTGATCCGTACCTATACAGTCTATCGGACAAGTCGTGAAAGTGTCAAACATCCAGGGCTTGTCTGCGGATAGGAGCCCCCTGAAAACGGTTCCTCATGTCACGGGCTTCCGGAGGCAGCCCCACATTAAGAAATTAACAAACCTTCCCGAGTAACCTTAAAAGGCATTTGCGTCATTTCCAATGCCGACGCTTTTTCACCGATGGCCCTTCAATCCGAGGTCCCCTTGAGAATTTAAGTTTTTAATCATAAAATAATAGAAATCAGGATCAGTGTCCATTTGGCCTGAAGCTCCCTTAGGGCAAGGAGGAATGAGAGATGAGAGTGAATCGGAATCGGGTTATGTGGATCTGCCTTTGGGGGATCGGGATATCGTTTTTGCTGTGCCATTCCCCCTCGGTTGCCGCCGTGTCGGAGGCAGAACCTATCGTGGAAGAGTTATCCGATATTCTGCAGGACGAGCCCAATCACCACTTCTCTCTCGCGATTGAAGCCTTCATGAAGCAGGATCACGCCCTGGCAGCCGAAGAGATCCGAAAGGGTGCGGCCTACCTGAAACTCGAGACGCTGCGAGCCGAGGATAAGGGAAAAGAGGCACTCGACCGTTCCATAACGGAACTGGAAGGGCTTGCCGATAGTCTGAGCAGGGGCGAACCGCATACGTTGCAGGACCTGACCCAGGCTTTCGGGAGAACCCAGCAGGCCCTTGCTCACCATCACTATCTGAAGGCGATGGTTCTCTGGACCGAGCAGAAACTTCAGCTTGCCGGTAAGGAGCTGAAAAAATCCGTTGCCCATCTTGAAAGAGGCATCACATACGTCGGGCGGGAATTCCTGGAAGAATCCCAGGACATCCTGGCAAAAACACGAGATCTGGCAAAGAATCTGTGGGAAAAGGCGACTGTGGGCAAGGAAGAAACCGAAATGCATATGAAACGTTATGAGGAACACCTTCTGAAACTTCATGAAAGGCTGAAGAATCCCACGATGAAATAAGCTCACCGTGAACGGATACGGGGACGGGACTTAGCCTGCTGATGGCCTCACCCGAGGGACTTCCGGAAGAGGAAGCCGCCCCTCTTCCCGGGATTCCTTTTTCTGTCCTTTTGGCCATCCTGATCCCCTATGTGCTTCTGACGGGAAAGCTGAAGACACGGGTAGGACTTCGGGGCTCTTTCCATCCTTCCTGATCGGGATGTCCCGAGGGCTGCAGATAAGGGGATTGGAGCTCTTCGAGCAAGCAGACGCCCTCTTCGTCGGCTGTCTCTGGACTGCTAGGGGAGGAGATCACGTCCATGTCTTATCTGAAGGCGTTAATGGCCTTTATCGAACTTCACCCCACACTGGCATATGCGGCCATTTCTCTGGTAGCCCTTTCGGAATCTTTGGCTGTGATCGGCCTGGTTATTCCCGGCACGGTCATCATGTTCGGCATAGGGACCCTTGTGGCGACGGGCAGTCTGGCCTTGAAACCGGTCCCATTGCTGGCGGCCGTGGGAGCCATTGCCGGAGACGGCATCAGTTACTGGCTCGGTCACCATTACCAGGAAAAGTTGAAAGGAGTCTGGCCCTTCTCCAGCTACCCCGGCATTCTGAAAAACGGGGAAACCTTTTTTCTCCGTCATGGTGGGAAAAGCGTCCTGTTCGGTCGTTTTGTGGGACCGGTACGTCCGGTCATCCCTGTAGTGGTCGGAATTCTCGGCATGCATCCGCTGAAATTCGCCATCGTCAATGTCTGCTCAGCCATCGGCTGGGCCTTCGTCTACATTCTGCCCGGAGTGTTTTTCGGAACCTCTCTGGCACTTGCCGGAACTGTCAGCAGCCGTCTGGCTGTTCTTCTTTTCGTCATCATCGTCTCCCTTTGGGGATTCATCTGGCTGGGACGTAAAGTGACAGCATTCGTCGTGAAGCTGGGGCCGGCCTTTTTTGCTGCCTTGAAGCACTGGGCCCAAATAGAAACTCCGGTCCCAGGGAGGACCCGTCAGGCCAAAGACCTTTTCGCCTATCTGTTTCTCAGGAGGCAGGGGGAGGAACTATTCCTGGCATTTCTCGTTATCCTCCTTCTGGGCACCCTGTGGGGGTTCCTGGGAGTACTGCAGGATGTTCTGGCCAAAGACCCTCTTGTTGCTGCCGATGAGGCCATTTACAACCTTTTCCAATCGTTGAGGACCTCCTGGACGGACCATTTCATGGTGATCGTCACGGAATTTGGGGACTATTTCGTCCTTATCTGCCTTTCCGTTTCTCTTTCGGCTCTTCTTCTGTTCAAACGCTGCATCCGAACCGCAATCTTTTTCATCACAGCGGCGCTCGGAGGCTTTCTGGGTGTTCAGCTTTTGAAAGAGTTGATCCATGTGCCTCGGCCGATTACCCTTTATCACGGGGCCTCCGCCTATGGATTTCCCAGCGGCCATACCACCATGAGCGTCATTTTCTTCGGTTTTCTCGCAATAATCCTTTCCCCCGGGCTTTCCCACAAAAGGCGCTGGGGGTTGTTTACGACGGTGCTCTTCATCTCCTTCGCCATGGCCACCTCCCGCCTTTATCTTGGAGCCCACTGGCTATCGGACGTCCTGGGAGGTTTTCTGATCGGCT